>NZ_JBWKNZ010000016.1:0-167902 GCF_059415825.1 Acidovorax sp. GW821-FHT10A04 | reverse complement strand
ACCTCGCTTGAATCGGGTGCCGTTATTTTAGTTTTGGGCAGCGGTTTAGGGTTGGGTTTTCACACAGCCTCGGCCGATAGCAGTCATCGTAGCAGTTGGACGATGTGCTCGGCTACATCCCGTAGAGCGTCGCCGTCGAGTCGTCAGGGCGTCGGGTGAGCCTGCGGAGTTTCTCCGGGGCTGGCGCCTCGTCGGGTCGTCGAGTGGTCAGGTGCCGCGTGCCAACCAACTATTGGGCCCCGCTGAGTTCCGCAGTGAACCTCTCCGCCGCTTCTTCTTGGGCCTTGGGAGGCTGCTTGTGCAACGCAAGCAGTAGCGCCGCAATGCTGTCCTGCTCGCAGTAGAGGTAGGCCAGCGGCACCCCTAGAACACCTGCAATGAGCCTAGCGGTGGCCACGGGGGGCTCGTGCACTCCCGCTTCGTACCGGCTGATCCGCACACGGGCGCTTGACTCCTCAATCCCTATCTCGACACCCACGCGCTCCTGAGGCCACCCAAGGCCCTCCCGGAGGGCGCGCATACGTCTCCCCACGATCGTGGCTGAGGTGGACGTGCTGGTGGCAGGCATGTATCGAGTCTCGTAACAAGGCTCGCCCACGTCGTTACGAAAGTCGTAATATTTACAAGCGCTTTATTACGAAAGTCGTTACAATATTTTCGCCGCCAGTTGGATGACACCACTCTGGCATTCCTTTAACTATCAATTAACTATTGGGAGATGTACTTGAAAGATTTTGAAATTGGTAAGGTGCTCACAATGATTGCAACGCTGTCATCTGTAGCTCTGCTCGCGGCATGCTCCGGACCCTCTAGCGAGGAGCTTAAAGAAGCCCAATCAGAATGTGCAAGGTTCTATAAGGAGAAGCGTGCTAAATCTTATAGCGATGTATCTGCCGTTGATCACTGGAATAAAAATGGAAAACTTGTGATTGAACTTGCGGTAAAGGACGAGCGTTCATCGCGTAGCTACACCTCAGGTTTGTGTCTGTACGACAAGGAAAAAGGAACTATAGAAATTCCCGGCCTATTTGAGCAGGCACGCTGGGCCAAGTGACGGCGATTGATATTAATTAACACCAATTGAAAGGAGCAATATGGAGTATGAGTACAAAGTGATTGACGTTGCCGATGGATCGATCAGCTCTCTCCTATTGGGGGAGGGGCGTATCGAAACGAAGGTACTTGAGGCGTACATCAATGCCATGGCCTCCGAGGGATGGAGGATGGTGTTCATGTCCAAGGTCATGCAGCGCCACCTTGTGGTGTCCGACCGGGAAACCCTCATGGTGACTTTCGAGAGGCGCGTCCCGGAGCATGAGCGCGAGGCGAGGGCGGCCAGGTGCATTGACGATGTGATCGCTGCGGAGGACGGTGCCAAGCGTCAGGGGCGCAAGGCCGTATTGGGCACTGCGGGGGTAGTCCTCGGGGTGTCCGCTCTCAATGCCATTGCCGCTGGCAGTCTCGGTGAGGAGTGACCATGGACCTCAATGACAAGATCGCCGCGCGGCGCCGGGAGGTTGAGCGTGAGCGTCAGCAGGCCGCAGCCGAGATTGAAAGGAAGCGCCAACATGCCGCAGCGGAGGAGGCGGCGCGAAGGAAGGCTGAGGAGGACCAGCGCCAGGCCGAGCTGCAGGTGGTTCGCCAGGAGGAGGAAAAGGCGACCGCTTCCGATGTTCGCCAGAGCCTATGGAATCCTGGCTATGTAGCAGCGAATAAATCGAAAAAGACCGTTGAAATCAGCACTGATTCGTTGCCGGGAATTGGGCTGTTGAAGAGCATCCTGCAAGTGTTGATTGCTGGCGGGCTGTGTTTCATTGCGCTGTTCAACCTCTTCAATGCCGATTGGATACGCACAGGTGTGTTCTCCGCGATCGCTTGGGCATACATCGCACACCTAATGAAGAAACGGCGAGAAGCATCTGGTGCACGCCCTATAGGGACACCAGAGAAGACCCTTTGAATGCAAAACTTTTGAGACACACACCTCTATCTTGTAGACACACACTACTTTTACCTCGTTGCGCCCCTGGAGAAATTCTCGGGCGCTTTTTCTTTGTCCATTTGAAAGGAGCTTGATATCAAATCATTTACGACACACAAGGAAATTATGGATCTCTTGAACACCACAAATGATCAGGAGGTCAAATCCATAGTGGGAAATCTGGTGTCAACCATAGAAGCGCAGGGATTTCATATTGAGGATGTGGCTCATGTGTTTCTAGTTGATCCATCGGACACTTCCGCAGCTCTAGCGCAAACCCTTGGGTATTCGCCATTGATCAATCGTTGGAGTGGTGTGTCATACGACGAACCGGGGTTCACCTCTTACTGGGAATGCTTTGTGGAACACCACAACTGGTATGAATTGGTGTGTGTACTGAGTGATGATGGCTTCGGCCACTCGCTACTTATTCCAAAGTCAATTATTGATGTTGATATACACCAACTGTGTGTTAATCATTCAACCAAGGGGTAAATCTGTGTGTTCCAAATCGGCCACCTTCGGGTGGCTTTTTTATGCCCGAAAACTGAGGAAATATGTGTATCTATAACGAAGGATTAAATAAACCTTCATCCATTAACCAACCCAAAAGGAAACACCATGACCATTGAAACACAACAAACTGGCACCCCCACGGCTACCGCAACGGTTACCTCCGTCAAGATCCGCGTGATCCAGGCGGACAGATGCTCGTCCCTCTCCGGGCGAACCTCGATCGACTTCCAGGTCGGCTGCAATGAAAGTGAGCGCCTGTTCATTCGTGTGTTGCGCACGAGTGGAAATGGCTTCTTCAGCAAGGAGTGGGTGCCCTACGACTCTATCGGCCCGCTGCTGGTCAACCCCGTAACGTCGGCTTCTCTGCGTCCTATCTTCCAAGGCAAGTCGGTGAACACCTCAGGGTTCCTGTTGGCTGTAATGAAGCACCTCGGATTCGTCCAGTCGATTCCCGAAGCGCTCCGCGGCTATCAGGTCTTGGAAAACCCCACCTTTGATGAACACACCAAAAAGCTCATTTCTGATGGTGTCGACCTCGCTGATGAACCTCCAAGTTCTATCGGCAAGAAGTCCATTGGCGGGAAGGGCAGGGGCACCAAAAAGAAGCTGGAGAAAGTTGATTAACTGCCCTTGGAGTGGCACTCCGGAGGTGGGTCAAATTTGCCTCTCGTAAGTCCTTGAAATGAAAAGAGTTCCGGGAACACCACTGCGGCCGACACCAAACACCGGCCCTATACCGACCTCCTGAATTTGAAGGAACCTGATGCTGAAGTTGATTGCAATCCTCGCGCTGATCGTCATTGGCCAGTCTGCTCTGTCATCGACGAAGTGGACGTTGCCCCTGCTGATCGGTGCCGTGCTCATCTACTGCTTCCCCCTGCTGATCCTCGTGGTGGCCCTCGCAGTCGCGGGTGTCGCCTACTTCCATATGTTCGATTGAAAGGAACCTTCCCCATGTTTTACGAAGACTGCCTGCTGCGTGCCGTCAATTCCGCCCTGGACGACGACCTCCCCCCGGAACTGCTGCCCCTCACCGTGACCCGACACGCCGGGCTCCTCGCCGGGGTGCCAGCGGACCACCTGGGGGCCCCGTACTGGGGGTGACCCCGACCTATCAGGCGGCTCGCCGGGGCTGCCCTGGGACCAGCCTGGTACCTCCTTGACGCTCCCCCGGGGTGGTGCCGCAAGGTGCTGCTCCGGGGCGATCTCTCCCCTTGTTTTTTGCTGCGACCCCGAGGGCCTGGGAAACTGGAAACCTGGGGCGGTGGCGGGGCCTGGGAACCTGAAAACCTGGGAAGCTGCGAGGGTGGAGGCGCCTGAAAACCCCGGAACCTGGGGCAGCGCTTTTGAACACAACTTAGGGGTTGCCAATCCTCGCGGCAAAATTCGTGCTATACTTCGCTTTGCTAAGGAAATGACCATTTGGTCCCTGGCGCCAAGTAGCACTGATATGTGCACCCCAAAGGTTAGATTTGACCTTCCGCTTGGCACCTTGATGAGTGCATCACTATTGCACCTCCCTGAGCTAGATCGCAGTGATGTCTCCGATCGCAACGTTGTACCTACCCTTAACCGTGGTGGGACATTCGTGAGCGAAACGAGATGTCGTCTCCTCCGAAGGTCCTGCTACCTTCCTTTGAGGAACCTACTGCATGATCGTACAAACTTCGACATCCCTTTCTGGCGCCAACGTCGATCCATCTTTCATCCCCTTCATTGACGTGCGTGACGACGGACTGTCGAACACCACTCCCAAAGTCGCCTTCCCTCCGCTTGCAACAGATCCATCGTCCGTATGGAAGCCTGTGGAGGCGCCCGCGAATCCCCTCCTTGCGTATTCCCTTCGTGGGCAACTTGACGAGCTGAAGAAGCGTGCCGTCGATTCAGTTCCGTTTCTGGGGAAAGTCGCCCTCCTTGGGCAGTGGACGGTGTTCTACGCAGCACCTAACACTGGCAAGACTTTGATCACCCTCAATCTGCTTGCGCGCGCCGTCGCTGATGGTCGTGTGGACCCAGAGAATGTCTATTACGTCAACATGGACGACTCCAGCACTGGCGTCTGTGAGAAGGCGGCAATTGCGGAACAGTATGGTTTCCACACTATTGCTGGCGGCGAACACAACTTCAAGCCTGCGGTGCTCGTGGATAGCCTATCGGAACTTGTGCGCACCAAGACGGCAAAGGGATGTGTGGTCGTTATTGACACCCTGAAGAAGTTCGTTGATCTCATGCAAAAAAGTGAGTGCACCCAGTTTGGTGTTATCGCTCGAAGCTTTGTTCAGGCCGGCGGCACATTGGTTGCCCTTGCTCACACCAACAAGAAGAAGGGTGATGATGGGAAGGATGTGTACGGAGGCACGGCTGACATCGTTCAGGATTGCGACTGCATGTGTGTGATGACAGCAACTAAAGAAGCTACTGGCGATCACGTAGTAGTCCGTTTTGAGAACCAAAAGAAGCGTGGCGATGTGGATCCGGTTGTGCTGTATCGCTACTTGGATCGAGCTGGTGTGTCCTATCAGGAACGATTCGATTCCGTGACGTTGGTGGGTGAGGCCGAACAGGCTCAAGCGTTGATTGCGGCGATGATGGTCAAAGACAGCGACCTCATTCAATTTATCTTGGCAACCCTCCGTAAGAGTTCCATGAACAAGACGGACCTCATCGTCAAGTTGATGCATACGTTTAGGCTCTCCAGAAACGCCGCTAGTCAGGTGATTGGTCGCTACTGCGGGGAAACAGCGGACCACCATCTGTGGAGCTTCGACGTAGTAGATCATGGAGCACATATGTTCAGACTGAACCTCGAAATCATCGCTCACTTCCACCCGGAGCTGTCCGACTTCTGAGCGGTGTGTTGCCAGGCAGGCTCTCAGGTCGCCAGGAACCCAGCCCCACCGGCCTGCCAGGGTTTCAGGTTCCCAGGTTTTCAGGTCCCGGTCCCGTCCACCAGCCTCGGCGAGCCCGGCCGAGGTGGGGGCTGACTTTGGGTGTTCCGGGAAACAACGCGCAGGCGCTCAAGGTCCTGCCAGATTGGCCCAGGGAGGGCCCCGCCGGGTCGGCCCATCCCTACACCCATTCCGGGACGCCACCCCACCCCCTTGGGCCACTCTTGCCCGCCGCCACCGCTGCGGCACCCTCGACTCCGTGACCGGCCCAAAGGCGCGGCCGCACCAATAACTCGCTCCCCCTCGGTCAACTTTGGCGTCATTGCCAAGGTGGGCCGGAGGCTTGCCCATCGATTCTTCAACCACCAGAAAGGAACCCTTCAGCCTATGCCAATCGTCAAATTGAACCCTGCTTTCATCACCAACAGCCTCACCTGCCCAGCCGACAAACCTCGCGTCGAGTGGTGCTGCGATGAGATCCCCGGCCTCTACATTGAGGTCCGTGCAACCAACCCGGGAAAGGGAACCTACTTCCTTCGATACAAGGACGCCAACAACAAAACCTGCCATCAGAAGCTGGGCCGCTCCACGGAAATCAGCCTGCCTGACGCCCGCAAGCAAGCCCGCAAGTACAAGGCGGAAATCGCTCTCGGCGCTGATCCTCGCGGTGATGAGAAAGCCCGCAAGGCTGTGCTCACGTTCGATGAGTTCTTCAAGGATCACTACTTCCCGTACGTGACCCCCAGAAAGCGCTCATGGGACCGTGACGAGCAGCTTTTCAGGTTGCGTATACAGCCGGCATTTGGAAAGAAGCGGCTCAACGAGGTGACGCGCCAGCAGATCCAGACCTTCCATACGGGGCTGCTCGATGGCGGTCTATCGCCGGCGAGCTGCGACCATCACGTGAAGCTCATTCGGTACGCCCTCAACATGGCCATCGAGTGGGACCTTCTCGACAAGAACCCGGCGGCGGGTGTGCCCCTGTTCAATGAGGACAACAAGATCGAGCGCTACCTGAACGAAGACGAGCTGCAGCGCCTCCTGGGTGTTCTGCGAACCGATGACAACAGGACGGTGTGCCAGATCGCATTGTTCCTGCTGAGCACCGGGGCGCGCCTCAACGAAGCCCTGCAGGCTAAGTGGGGGCAGATAGATCGGGCGCAGCGGGTGTGGCGGATTTCAGCGGAGCATTCCAAGTCCAAGAGGATGCGGTCTGTCCCGTTGAATGACTCCGCATTGGACGTGCTGGATCAGTTGTGTACCGAAGGGAAGTTCGCCAATCTGTTCATCAACCAGCAGAGCGGGAAACCCTACACAACGATCATGAAGGTGTGGACCAGGCTGCGCGAGAAAGCCGGATTGCCGGAGCTGCGCATCCATGACCTGCGCCATCAGTTCGCATCGTTCCTGGTCAACAGTGGGCGGTCCTTGTATGAGGTGCAGCAGATCCTCGGGCACTCCGATCCGTCCGTGACCCAGCGGTACGCCCATCTGGACTCAAGGGCGCTGCAGGAGGCCGCGAACAGTGCGTCGGTGATGCTGAAGGCGCCGGTCAAACTGAAGCTGGCTGCGTAATGGTGGGGGCCTCCGGTGCGTTCCTATGAACGTGCTGGAGGCCTCTCTTCGGGCTTGCTAGATTCAGTCCACCTGGAACGTAATCGTTCAAGCTCAGGCGAATGCCTTGAGGTGGGAGCACATCCAATTGCCTTTTCCGTGGCGTTTACAAGCATGTAAATCAGATTGAGAGCATCAACAACCTGGGCTCGTCGAATAGGCTTTTCGTTTGGTTCTTGTCTGAGCATGCGTTTGCCACGGTGGACAACTTGACCCCGATCCTTGATTAGCTTATCTAGTTTTTGTTGGGCCTTGGCTGTGCTGACGTTTCTCCAACTCCAACTGTCTTTAACTTTAATTCCTAGATACGTTTCGAATAGCGAATTTGTGTTCGCTGTGTTGGGAGTGTGGAAAGTTAATAATTCATGAGCTAATGAATCTAGAATGCGATTTTTCCACTCATCTCCTGCCCACAGTGCAATTTCAGGAGGATTCCGTTTTCCCGACTTGGCAGGGTCCATCCAGTTGTGGGCAACCTTGTTAAAAGTAGACTGTACATCGGAGGGCTTCTTCGCCAAGTCGATACGTGATTTTAATTTGGCAGTCACTGTGTCTTCTACAAAAGACTCCCAAGCCGTAACGGCAATAATAAGTGCCGAGCGTTTGAGAGCTTCGAGTTCCGGCGGAGGGCGCCCAACACCGCCGCCAGACTTTTCATCATGAATTTTGATGAGCATAATCGCATCGCTGCATGCAGCTGTAAAATCCCATCGCTGCTCTGTTGCCGAAATGATCTGCGCGTGCTCGTAGGAATCGTAGTAAAAGCCAGATTTGGATTTTCTTGTGATCATGTGTTGAGGCTTTGCGTCATGGTTTAATAAACCAAGAGAAATAGGGCGCTTTGCCACCTGAGCGAATACCAATCCAGTTGAAAATAGTGGCTCCTGGGGGAGAGCTTAAGCATTGATTTTCATGATCCCAAATAAAATCTGTGTCTGCCAGAGCGCTTCCGCCGGAAAGAATGACCATTGCACCGAAAAAGCATTCGCTCCAAGCTCCCCCCGGACCTACTCTTACCACCATGGTGATTTCCTTGGTTCGCATGGAATCACGATAGTCCACATTTTCGTGACCCATATCAATAAGGTCTTTCACGGAGATTTCGCCAAGCACGAAGTGTCCAAAAGGCGCATCTAGTCCGTGATACTTAAAGTCACGGATGAGTGCTATTACGAGCGACTCAAGGTAATTTGACTTAAAATAGATTTGAACTTCGGTTTCAATAAATCTATAATGCCATGCATCACCAGATATCACATCAGGAATTCCAAGACGCTCGCGTACTTTTTCTGCCGGTGTTCCGATTTCTACTGATTCGAGGATATTTCCGGGGGTAGTGCGCCGCACCACCTTTATTGCTGATTTATCGAAGCTGGCAGTGTAATTAATAAAAGATGGCGCATTTTCATGAATTCGCCAAGACATCACAATTGCCTCCGCTCCGATGCCGGAATCGGCTTCTCCTTCAGTAATGACCTCAAGATGGTGCCCATAGGCATCTTTGAATGCAAAAGTGCACGCTGCAGTTCCAGTAGGGCAGGCATGAACTATTTCTCGAAAACCTTTGCCCCAATAGTAAGGACCATTGCCGCCACAAATATCTGGGTGCGAGCTGCTAGAGGGGGGCCGAAGGAGAGGGTGCCAACCAAAGTCAACGAGCTGAGCTCGCGCTAAGTCGTAAGGAAGCCATCGAATTCGCGGTAGCGGTGTGTGTTTTGCAGAAGAGGGCTGGGGTAACTCATCTACGGTTCTTCCATGCAGTGCAAGCAAAACTCTCGCTTCTGCTTGACCTCTCCAAGAATGCAGCAATGCTACCGTATACGAATCAGGATCGTTATCTACCAATTTGGCACAATTTTGACAGAGCCAGATTCCATTTAGAAAAGACGAGCGACTTTCCGCTGTGGCTGCTTTGTCGAAGCGCGGTCCACCAAGTGAAGCCGCTGTGATATGCGCGGCAACTCCAAGATTGAGGGCACGCGCAGGATCAGAGTGCGGTCCAGCCGTCGGTTTGCCACATCTAGGATTCGAGCAAAAAAGGTTTACTCGCTTCGCCAGAACATCCTTGGTTGCGGCTGAAAAGTCATCTCTCGCCATCGTTACCTCATGAAGTAATGGGGGCCATTGACTTTAGGCGAAAGCCGAGCACCATGCTCCGCAATCATTCATCGAGCAATTTCTGCTTAAAGTAGCCCAACCATTCCTTATATCCAGTCATTGGAGAAGCTCTATAGCCATATAGTGCCTTTGTCCAAGTTAATGCAATGCAGTCCTTCATCATTGCATCAAAACCGTCAGCAGTGCCCGGATATTTTCTTCCGGTCTCTCTCAAAGTGAAAATATCGCCCTCGCGGTTATTCCAGCATTTCTGTGGGTTTTGCGCTTTGCCGCGTGTTTGCCTATATGGTGCATCGAAATCGTGACCCTCACCCTCAAGAACGATCACACTTGCGTTCCCTCCGCGAGCCTTCATATATGGGGCCTGATCAATGCAATGCTTAGCTGGACTGTCTTCATCTTCAGCACCCAATACGAATAGCAGAGGTGTGGAAGTGAACGCTTCATTTGAGAAATGATCGAAGCATCCAGGGTAAAGTGCTACCAGGGCCGACAACTGTGCAGGTTGCTTTCCATTGGCTTCGTTGAAAGCTCGGCGCAAGTAGGGTCTCGTGAGATTTAATGCAGTAACGCCACCCATCGATTCACCTATGTGGCCGATCTTCGCATTTTTAAACTCTGCAGTTTCCTTCAGTTGTGTGGCAGCGGATAGAACATCAATAACCTGATTTGTGGATTTCCCTCCGCTACGACGACCCTTGTCATAGTCCATTTGAACGGAATCGAGATTTCGTGCTTGCCAATGCCCAAGCACAACTGCGGTAATACCCGCATCAGAAAGCGCCTTTGCATAATCTGAATGTCGCTTGTCTAGACCTTGGCTTCCGTGACTTACGAGCACAATTGCTTTACTGTCCTTCGCACGCAGGACATAGCCCGGAACCTGCAGTTCTGTGCATTTCCACGAAGGTGTATCAACAAACCCCTCGCATGACTTGCTTGTAAACGACATCGGAGTAAGGCCGGCGGGATTAAACGCAGTCTCTTGCGGGATCTGTGCCGCAGCAGTCAGAGGTATCCCTATCGCCAGCGCAAGTGCCCAACCGACTCGCGATGCATGGTTCATAGCCAACTTCATTGGACGCCCTTCAAAAAAGCCAAAACATCTTTCACAGCCTGCTCTCGCGCTTTGTCATTGCTCTCGATCCCTACCCAACTCGTCTTTTGGCACTTGGATAGAAACGCGTTCCACTCATTGGGCTCGGTAAAGGTCTTTCCTGAATACTTGTCATGCGCCGGGCCCCAACTGCGGTCGTTGGTACCGTAGGGCATCCGCACGTCCATTGAACAACCGTTGAAGTTGCCCTCATTGGCCTTTCGCCAAGACATGTTCAAACGATCGAACACGTGGGTTGCCCCTGGGTAGACTTTGTAGCTCACCGGCAGACCTGCAGCCGCGTACTCATCCGCCAGCTCCATGCAGGGCTTGGGAAGCGTCATGTCGTCTTTCTCGCCGAGCAGCATCAAGATTGGCGCAGGGAGCTTGCTGTGCTGGTCCACGCGGTAGCGCATGTTGCACCCCGGGTAGACGGCCACACCGCCAGCCCATTTCACATCAACAGGAAGGACGTGCTGCTGGTAGGTAGGCCAGGCAGCGTCCAGCAGGGCCTGACCACCTCTCGACCATCCCATGTGGAAGATCTTGCTGCGATCGATCTGGGGATGTGTGGCGAGCAACTTGAGGGCATAGAGGGCGTCCGTGGTGTTGGCCATGGTGTTCCAAGTCAACTGCTTGGTGGCACCCGTCACGCGGTCTTCACCCCGGGGCTTGAAGCTGTCCACTACGAACACGGCATAACCGGCGCCGTTGAGTGCCTTGGCCCACACGTCGAAATAAAGGCTGCTGACGCCCTCGCTTCCGTGTGAGAAGACCACTGCAGGCACCTTGCCCTCTACCCGCGTGTTGGGCATCAGCAGATCGCCATAGACGGTCACCTCTGGCCCTAGTCGGCCTCGGATCAGGGCCCAGCGATGGTCGGGGGTGGAAGAGGTGAACTCGATTCGGCCTGTTTGACCGCTGCTAAGGTCAGCAAGTGGGGCCGCGTTGCCAGTTTGGGTGGCGCAGACAGAGAGCGCAATCGCGATGAAACGTAGGCGTTGGCGACTTGTTTGTGTGTTCATCCCCACCTATCTCTTATACGAGTTGTAGTTCTTCAAATCGTAACGCATTGTGTCTCCCGCTGCGCTCCGACAAATGGGTGAATGCTCCTGTCACGTTGGGACCTACGCCACCAGTTCGCGTCGTTCCTGGTGAACAGCGGGTGGTCGTTGTGCGAGGTGCAGCAGATCCTCGGACACTCCGATCCGTCCGTGACCCAGCGGTACGCCCATCTGGACTCAAGGGTGCTGCAGGAGGCCGCGAACAGCGCTTCAGTGATGCTGAGGGCGCCGGTGAATTCGAAGCTCGCGGCGTAAGAAGGGTGCTGGGAGGGGCAGTGGGTCTCCCAGCTCTTCTGCTGGTAAGAAACAATTTTTACATTTCAAAAAATGTTGTTATAAGGGTATTTGACGCGTGCAACTCCGCCTTCCGGCTGAAATTTGGTGCTGACTTCCACTCATTAAAAAGGATTATCATGGTAGAGCCAAGAATAAGTCTTAATAAGCTGGGCGAGTATATGACAGCTACTTCAGCTAGGAGGAGGCGCATAGTAGAAGATCAAATAAATCCTAAGGACTTCATTGCCGCTCGGTATACGGATGCTCGAGATAAAATCTCCAGTTTCATAGCTGGTGAGATTGATGAGCAGGGGTTAATCGATAGTGCTGAAAACCTGCGGAATCAAATATATGAGAGTAAATTTGTTGCGCAGGATAAAAATCTATCTGCAGATGCAATGGACGATTTTCTGGATATTTCAGATCAGCTGCCGGTGGATTATATATTCGAAAAGGGCGTTGCGGGCGGTTCCTCCATAATGGAGATTTCCGGTGTCGTTGTTTCAGTTAGGCCGGATGTCTATGTTAAAAACGACAGCGGAGAAGTGGTTGGGGCAATTAAGCTTCATTTTCCCAAGTCGAATCCACTTACTACCACTTCTGGGGAGTATGTTGCAACCGCGCTAAGGGCATTCTTGGAAAGTAGTGTTCAAACGCCTATTGATCATAGGTTGTGCATAGTGATTGATGTTCCGTCTTCAAGCGTATTTTCGGCCCCTAAGGCGGGAAAAAAGAGAATGAATGATATTGAAGCGTCTTGCGAGGAAATTAGGGCGCGGTGGCTATTAAAAGCTAGTGAAGCCTAAAAATGATGCATGGACATAATTAAAGTGAGGTGAAAATGGGGCTGACTAAAAGATTGTGGATGGAGCAACTGGAGGAGGAGCACAATGAAGAACGGGCGGAGTGGATTAGAGACCAACTGGGTGATGAAGATGCGGACGAGGATCATCCCAGATGGCATGAGTTGGCGGAGCAGTATAATAATGGCGGTGTAGACTACGACGAATACGATTGGGATATACCAGGGCAAACTCCATTGGCGCTATTTGATGAGTGCATCAATGCGGTTAAAGAGATGCTTGGAGCTAAAGTGAGTATTTCAACGGAGCGAAATCTCCATGTGATGTTATTTGCTCATGTGGTGGCTGCTGTCGAGGGGTTTTTGTCCTCAACTTTTATATTCAAAACACTTTCCTCTCCATTCTATATTAGAGCGTTGGTTGAGAGTGATCCTGAATTTGCAGGCAGAACCCTAACGGTGAAGGAGATCTTTTCGAAGCAGGAAAAATTGCAGGATGAGATCCGGACTTATCTTAAGGAATTGATATTTCACAAACTGAACAAAATCAAGCCCATGTACAAGAGTGTTTTTGGTATTGATTTTGGTGAAATTGACTGGCTCTTTAGGGCGGTAAAACTAAGACATGATTGTGTCCATCGAGCGGGCTATGATAGCAACGGAGCGCAAGTTGAATTGAGTGCGGCGATGATTTCTGATTTGGTGAATTCTTGTGTTGCCTTAATTCATGAGGTAGACGCCAAGATAAAAGCGCTGCCGGAAGTTAGTGAAGACTTTATGGACTTTTGAAAGTATGAAGAGTCAAATGTGCCGAGTTCAATTCTATGTGTGGTCGGCTTGATGCCAAGTTGACTATCTTAGATTGGTAAATTGCTTAAAAATATAGCATCTGCCAATATGTGGCTTGCTTGATTTTCCGGGTACGCTGATTGTCAAAGAATGCAAAACGGGTTTTGCTTTTTGGGCAATGTTAGAATTTCAGGTGATTGTGATTCAGTGTGTCGAAATATAAATAATTTAACACAGCTCAGTTTTAGGAATTTTTGTGCGAAAAGTTATTATTGGTATCTATTTTAATTCTCTTTTGGTGCTTTTATTGGGTTGTTCGGAAAGTACGCCATCGGCGCCATCTCCAGAGTCAAATTCGCCTAATTCGAGCGTCCAAAAGCCGATTACTCTGAAGGAGTTCGGCGTTGGTATGGATATAAAAAAGATAGCTAAGGCGAAGAAGTTTACCGGGCAGTCATACATGTTCGATATGGATTACTTTGGGAAAACTAGATCCTTTGTAGCAACTACCAATGCCAATGGAGCCATCTTTAACTATAAAACTACGTTGGATGGGCCCTTTAACACACTGCAGTCTGCACTGGAGGAAAAGCTCTCAGCGGAAAACTCCAGGCCCATCTCCTTCGATTGCAAGACCAATACCATAAAGCCTGACAGCAGTGCCGATGTAAGCTTCAAAACGTGTAAAGTGACTGGACAAAATGAAGTCCTGACAATTCAGGAAATGAGAATGCAACCGACAGGCAAAGTCGCCGGTCTGAATCAGCTCCCGACAGTTGTTGTTTCAATCGAGCTTGAAGGAACACTACTTGCCTCTGAGGTTAAGGCCGCTGAAGAAAAGGAAAAATCGAAAGCCAAGCAGGCATATGAAGCATCACGAAAGAAGGACATTTGAATAGGGGTTTAATAAAACGCAACGTTGAACTACCATCATCGAGCCCCGAGCTATCCCAGAAAGCGCCTGGAGCATAGTCGGGAAACGCTCGGCGGGGATGCGGCTAACTCGTTGATCCAGATCGGATTTTTCACCCGAATGATGCCGCGCATAGCAGCCAGGGTCGGCATAGGGTCGGCTGAGGAATGGTCGGCGCGAGGGATTGCGAAAACCCCTCGCAAATCTTCAGCTTAGGAAGGGACACCTCGGTCAGCGATCTGGACTGTTAATCCGTAGGTCCCTGGTTCGAGCCCAGGTCGAGGAGCCATTCAGTGGCAGTAAAAGGCTACCTTTCGGGGTGGCCTTTTTGCTTTGGGGTGGTGGTTCATGCTGATCATAGGACGCTGCGATGAGGCGCACATCATCGGTTGATGGCTGAAGGCATCGCGGGTCGGTGTGGCTCGGCGGGTTTGGCGGCGAGGTTGTTGCGTTGCGAGGCTCAGGGGACTGGTCGGGTCAGCGAACTGTCGGCTATGGGCTGATGATGGCCGGCATTGGCGAGTGCTATGTGCGGGTGTCGCGGGCTTCGATGCTGTGGTCGTCTGGGCGAGGTGCATTGAGGCGATAGATGGCGCGCGGATTGATGCCGGATGCATCGATGCTGACTATGGTGGGTTGGCGGTTCGCTGCTGTGCGGCCCATGGAAAGGCAACGCAGCTTGCCTCAACAACAACCTGCTGTCCCTCTACTCGTAAATTCTTTATAGCTTTGATGCAATACAGGGCCCTCTGGCCGCGTGAGAAGTGGCTGAAGAACTCAATTCTCAGGGCTTCAAACGCGTGGAGCAGCAGGGTAGGGCTACGCAGCATCTGAGCCAGAGGTGGGTAGCCTGCAATGCCCAAGGCGTCATCATCATCCTCTACGGGCCAGTCCTTCACGTCGACAGCGAAGCTGTTGTAGGGTCCATCCAAGATCGAAATGAATTCATCAATCGGGATCTCAATGCGGCATGGGAGGGGCTGGCCAACAGGGCATGCTGAACTCAGGATGATGCCCTCTAGTACGAAGGACTTCATTGGTACGGGACTGCCGAGGACGTATGCGATGGCCATTTAAGTTTCTTGGCGGGTGCTAAATAGCATCGGGTGCTCAGTGACGCCTACCGCCTGCCGAATACCTCTCCCGAACTGAGGGCGGCGTAGGCCTTGATTGGTGCTGTCGAGAAGTTCTCAAGGACAAGGCGGCCGCCGAGCGCTGGTGACACAAACGGGGCAAAGACTTGGCCGGCACCTCGCGTCATGCCTCCAGCATTGAGGAGCTGAATCAGGTCGGTCAAGAACCAGGAGCGAAAGAACTCGGGATCGGTGGCGACATCTGTCTTGTACTCTTCATAGGTCTCGCTGACGCCATGGATCTCACCGGACCAGCTATCCAGCAGGAGTACGTGGCCTTGTTCATTCAGCAGGAACAGGTTGCCGAACACCGAAACATGCAGCACCGAGCTATCACCGATGACGGCCTGCCATTGGTTCGAAATCTCTGCGCTGTCGTATTCGCTGGGGTGTAGGAGCGCGTCCGAGAGGTTCATGCTTGCTTATTGCTAAATGGACTGGTGGCGTTGTACGTTGACAGCGATTCAGGCTGGACCGCCTCCATCCAATTGCGCTTCAATAAACTCCCTTGTAAAGGTTATCGTGTCCTTCACATCAGAGATATCGTACTCATCCCACTGAGCATGAGTGGCCTTGGTTCGAACATGCGCGCCTACTCGTGCTCTCTTGGCTTTGGTCGCAGTCAATATGCCCTTGTTGGTCAGTGCTGAAATCAACTGATCAAGAGGCACATCCTTTTCTGGAATTTGGTGCTTTCGACAAACTCGGCGCAGAGTGTCTTCAAAAACTACTCCGGCGATGACCCCCGCTTCTTGCGCTCGCTTGCTCCTTGCGTATTCTTCTGCGTGGTCTAAAAAGTCGTCGAAAGTTTCGGCTCTGGCTTGGTCTGTAAGCGCAACCAATGCGCCCGCGTCAGCGTCACGACACAAGTTACGAAGGACGGCAGCCATGTGTGCCACACCATGATGGATGATGTATCCCCAGCCTTCATCTGCTATTTTGTCAGCAGCCTTGCGGTAGACGGAATCAGGACTTGGGCATGCCAAGTAGACCACGTTGCGAGCTGATGTGAGCCATCCAACACACTCTGCGCGATGCGTTTCCGAGATCACGCGGTCGCTGTTGACATCTCTGCTCAGGAACTCGGCTTCCTCAGCCAGCGCTCGAATGCGATCTTTTAAGTTTCCTTCAATGGTCACAGCGTCTCCGACTTGGTGTTGATCTTCGATAAGTCGATTTAAATAGCAAAAGCAGAGCGGTCCTTATCCACGATCCACACAGGCGCACGGCCCCGACCCGTCCATGTCGCTCCAGTCGCGGGATCGCGGTATTTGGCCTCTACCTTCGTACCCTTGGCGCTGGAGGTGCGAGCCTTCTTGCCGCCCCCGAACACATCTTCGGAGGTCAGTCCGAACTCAGCGATGAGGGCTCTTGCTTCGGCGATGGCGCCTGACTGTTCAGCCTTGCGGGTCTCCTCAATGAGTCTGTCGAGTTCGGCTTTGCGGGCGATGAGTGCTTTGTAGTTGGACATAAATGGAGCCTTTGTTAGTGATGTAGTTGTCATCCTACGGTAAATTTGAATGGGTGCAGACAGCTTCGACCCATTTAAATACTGCGCAACTCCCACGGAGCATGTGGTGGAACAGCCTCTGACCACCTCTCGTTGTCACCCGTTATGAATGGCGGAGGATTGATTCGCAGTGCTTCTCGTGCCGCACGCACCCTGGGCAATAAGTCTCGATAGTCGTTTTTGTGGAAGCGCCCCAATTGCCCGACCTTGTGAGAGGTTTGATCAAGGAATTTGGAAAGCTCAATACTGTTCTCGCCCGCTGCAATGCGACTTTCAAGCACATGAACTTGAGTGCGAATCGCTGAACGGCGATCCTTAGCCCATGAGGCTTTCGTGTTTACAATAACCTTTGTCACAATCATTCGCTGTGACTCTCGGAATATTTCATGCTTCTTTCGCTTGGCTGAGAGACCATTTCTGCGAAGCATCCCATATGCGTCCGCGATAATTCGCTCCAACTCTGTCGGTTCAAGTTGGAATTTGGAGGAAATAGACATATCATCCACATACCGCGAATAGATTATACCGTGGTCAGCGAGCTTCGCTTGTAGAAGTGGTTCAGTGCGCCAAAGGACGAGATTTGCTAAGTAGCTACTTGTGCTAGCGCCTTGAGGTAAGGCTCCGGCCTTTGTCGTTAATTTTGTCAGTAGTTCGGCTACAGCGTCTGAGAATCCAAAGAAGTTGAGCCAGATGTCTTTTACTTTTTCAGAGTCTACCGATGGAAAGAACTGCTGTACATCCTCGCAGATCAGTATTCTGGCATTGGTGTGTATCTTTGCGTTGGTGA
This sequence comes from Acidovorax sp. GW821-FHT10A04, assembly GCF_059415825.1. Classification (NCBI taxonomy): domain Bacteria; kingdom Pseudomonadati; phylum Pseudomonadota; class Betaproteobacteria; order Burkholderiales; family Comamonadaceae; genus Acidovorax; species Acidovorax sp. GW821-FHT10A04. Next base: position 150,415 of record NZ_JBWKNZ010000016.1, on the reverse strand, counting down.
CGTAGTCGCACCCTCTGAGGCTTCCTGTGAGGTATTCCGGGAATATAACTCGCTGCAAAAAAGCTATCTTGATTCTGTTCTGAATCAACTTGAGGCGCGGTCTGGCTGAAAATACCTCGCGGTCTTTCTTGACCAGTTTCTTTGTATAGGATCTATTGGCAACAGCCGCGACGGCTTGAAGTTCGGCCAAGTCTATTCGTAGGGCCTCCCCTAGCTTTTCAAGCGTCCAAACAGGATCACAAGGATAGATCGGTTTGCTGAGAATAAGGCTCATTGAGAAGCTCCAACGCTGTCATTGCAAGTTGACCTGCAAGCTCTCTGTCTAGTCTTCCTAGCTCATTTCCTTCAGCGCCCAGGAAAAAGAGGATTTCGACGGGCATGCCTAGTGCCTTGGCGATTCGGGTGACGGTGGACAAGGGGGGATCACGCCGATTTCTTTCCAACATGGAAAGGTATGACGCAGAGATGTCTGCTCGCTGAGCCAAATCAGCTTGCGACAACTTCCGCTTCTTTCGAGCCAGTTGGATGGCGTTACCGATGTCCATTTTTCTACCTGCAGAAAACAATGTATGGGCCTGGGGTGATCGGAACATCACATCCAATCGCCAATGTTCGTCAAGATCTTGACGATCACAGCGATGATCTGAACTACACGAGCTGTCAGCGCGAACGCCTCTGCTGTGCGTTGACGCGATCCGAGGTGCATTTCCAGCGCCTCGATTACCGCGTTCAATTCATTCCTCACACCAATGTCGAGTTGGCTTTCGCAAGCATCACGAACCTTCTTCAGGACCGTGATGTGGTTCTTACAAGTTTTCTGATCCATTAGGACCTCCTATACAGAGCGGAATTGCCCTGCGTCCCATTCAAGGCAGCGCCGTAAAGGAGCCAACTCGACACCAAGCCCATCACAGTTGCCGCTGACTGCCGAACGTCCCACCGGAACAGAGCACCAAGCACTCCGCGCCGAGGCACCGGACCAGAGCACATTGCGCTCCGCATCTTGGCGCCGGATGGAAGCACGCTGCGCTCCGCATCCTGAACCTTCGTCGTCCGCTCTCGGCCGGACAGACCGCGAGCTGCGTGTAAGCCTCATCTACTGCCCGATGAAGCGGCGCCATCTCTGGCACCCAACTACTGAGCCTTGCCTTTTCCTGGGTTAAGGAATCAAAAACTTCTTGAACCGCGTCGGGGCCATGTTTCCCCCCGCCGTGCCTCTATTGAAGCACAAAGTCGTACATTTCGGTCGATAAATGAACTGTGAGTGAAGTTATTTTTGGATTCGAGATGTAACGGCGAACTGGCTTGGCCGGATGCTGCACTCTCAGAACGGCGCCCGAGACACCACCACCTCTGCGCGCCCCTCACCCTGGAACACCACCTCACCGGTCGCAATGACCATCACCGTGCACCATTCCCCGTAGCGCAGCACCTCGTAGTGATCAATGGGCAGCGGCAGCACCCGGTCATCCACCACCACGCCATTCTTGACCGGGACACGGAGGAGGGTGGGGTGGCCCATGGGAATGTTCTCGTCAGCCCCGCCGACCCAAAGATGCCTATTTGGATCGGTCGATTTCACAGTGCCACTCCTGCATGTACCAAACCTTGTCTACGCGCTCGTAGCCGATGAACCGGATCATCCCGGCCGTGATGTAGGTCACCCGGGGCTCATACAGCTTGGGGAAGCCTGACCCCAGGGCCTCCAGCACCTCATAGGTCTTGTCCTCGCCCGTGGACTTCTCGTGCTTGAGCCATAGGTCGCCGTAGCCCCTGCGCCTCACGGGTACATGCAGCTGACCTTCCTCTCTCACCAACATGACCTTGACCCGCATGGGGGTGACTGTAGCTGAAAATACTGTATGTATATACAGTATTTGCATGTGCACCCGGTACATCCCACCCCAGGAACGTGACATAGAGCGCGACTGGCACATAGGCAACCGCAACCCCTATCGCTGGTGGGAGGAGGTGCTGCACCCCCAATACCTAGGCCCCTTCCTTCGGAGATCCCCAGCGGGTAGCGCCAGGCCCGTCGAGTTGGTCATTGGGCAATGGGGGCTCATCCCGGCCTTCTCCGCGACGCCCCAGGTGGCCTTCACCACCAGCAACGCCAGGTCAGAGGAGTTGGTGTCCAAGCCAAGCTATCGGCATCCCTGGTTGAACGGTCAGAGGTGCCTGATACCCGCCGTGAGCTTCGATGAGCCCTGCTGGGAATCCGGGGTCAATGAGTGGTGGCGCTTCCACCGCGTGGACGGCAGACCGTGGGCGCTGGCGGGCCTGTGGAATACCTGGACTGATCGGCTGACGGGTGAGGCCTTCGAGAGCTACACCATGCTCACGGTCAATGCGGATGACCACCCGGTGATGTGCCGCATGCACAAACCCAAGTTCCACCCGACGACCCGACGGCCGTTGATCCCCCAGGACAAGCGCAGCGTGATTTCCATCGAGGCCCGTGACGTGGGCACATGGTTGTTCGGCACGGTCCAGCAAGCGCAGCGACTGCTCAAACCACCATCGGTAGAACACCTGAAAGGAGCGCCCCACCATGGCACACACGATCTCGATCTACGCACCACACCTCAACTGTTCGCCTGAGACCTTGGAGCGGGCAAAGGCAGCCGCCGTGGCCACCCTGGAGCGCCTTGGGGTGACCCTTGAGCAGGCCATGGACGCGCGGTTTGAAATCGAATGCTGGGACGACATGGGCTGCCCCGACGACCACAACTTCGCGGATGTGGACGGCAAGCGCTTGGAGGCTTTTCATGCGGCACACCAAGCGGCCATGCAGGTCTGTGGAGTGAACTTCGATGACGGAATGTTCGACATCGGGATAGACGAGGTAGACCTGCCGCAGCATCTGCCCGAATGGCTGCCCGCGTATGGTCCCTTCGCGCTATCGACTTGACCCGTCGATGCTTCCGCCTGCTTCGCGTCAGGTCGTGACAGCCGGGTACGGCGGCACCAGATCGTTCATGGTCAGGTAGCTGGCCACCAGCAGCATCAGCTTGGTGTCGACCTGCGCCACGTCCCTGGGCACCAGGTCGTAGTGGCACAGCGTGCCCACGATGGCGCCGTTGGAGTCCATCACCGGCACGCCCACGTACGACGCCACGGCATCCTTGGCGGGGTGGGATGCCAGGCGTTCGTCGAGCAGTGCGTGGGGCGTCTTGAACGGTGCACCGCTTTCGCGCACATAGCAGCAGTAAGTGGCGGTTTGTGGCACCACGCCGGATGCGATGGCGGAGGGGTCGAGGCGGTCGAAGTGCACGGCGGCAGTGGCCATGCCGTCCTGGAATCGCCAGATGCCGATGTACCGAAAATCGGTCAGGGTGAGCAGCTTGGCCAGCGCATCGCGCACGGACTTCGTTTTGGCGGTGAGGACGAAATCGGCAAAGGTGGCGCTGCTGGGCTTGGTCATGGGATCTCAACGGGGGTGGGCAATTGATTGTGCAGTACCCCGGGCGGTGCTATTGCCTCGCGAAACGGGTCGCCCATCTCCAACCCTGTAGGACAAATGCCCGAGAGCGATGGCATGGGGCGGGGCCTGGCTTTCGCTCTGCGCAAACCAGTACGATCTGCACAAGTCAGGTGGGCAGGCTATGCGCAGGAGAACATTCATGATGATCCGCAAAAGGCCTCGGTGGGGTTGGCAGGCAGCAGCACTGCGGTCGTGCATTGCCATGGCCTGTTGCGGCCTTTTGGGCATGGCCGCATCGGCTGGCGTGACCGACGGCGACCTGTTCGGCCACCGCCTGGGCGCCCGCCTCGTGACGTCGCCGAGCACCATGGGCTACTGGAGCCAGGGGCGGGCCGTCATCATTGTCGACAAGCCGGAGATTCCGCCCGAGTTCGAGAAGCTCGAGCTGCTCACCACCCCCAAGACCTACACCATTGGCAACATCTACGCGACCAAGAGCCTGCCGGAGCGAACCGCCGCCTTCACCCTGGCCGAGAAGTACAAGGACCTGTTGCCCACGCTCTACCGCGAGCAGTGCGTGCGTGAGCGGGATGGCTTTGGCGGGGTGGTGCTGGACATGCGCTGCGGCCAGTACCAGCTGACCATCCAGATCTACTCACCGGACCGGCAGAACCCCAATGGCCTGTACACGGTCCAGGTCGGTTTGACGATGGCCAAGGACACGCGGGTCGGCTACGACTGGCAGGTGCTGCTGGACGAGGAGATGGACGCCGTTGACAAAGAGGGGCGCCAGCGCCGGCTGGAGCAGGCCAGGAAGGACAGGAGCCTGCGCGGCTTTCCATGAACTGGCCTGGCGGATGCCGATGGGAGGCGGATGCACTGCTCGGAGGCTTTAGGGGCCTGCAGCAATGCCTTTCGCCTTGCCCATGGTGGCTTGCGTCACGCAGCGGGGTCGGCAGCCAGGTCGCTGCCGCAGTGCTTGCATTTGATGGCTTCCTTGCGCACCGATTCTGCGCAGAAGGGGCATTTCTTGAAGTCTCCATGTTCGCCGGTGGCCACTGCCTTTTGCTGGCTGGTGTTGCTTGACAGTGCCACGAACAGTGCTGCAATGGGCACCAGGAATGCGGCAAGGCCTGCTGTGGTTCCTGAGCCGCTCACCCCGTACGTAAGCCGTGCAACCACGGGTGCGGCGACGATGCAGATAAGGCCATAAAGCCAGGCTTTCTGCCCCCTCTTGTGGGCGATGACGACCACGGTGACGACCGCGACGAAGTAGAGAATAAATCCGAAAATTGGCTCCATGGCGCCCTCCTTGTGTTTTCGTTTGTACACCGATTCCCGTTGTGGACCGGGTGCGAGGCCGGGCGGCCGCGCACCACGGGTATTCCAGGCGCACGGACTTTAGCGCAAACGGAGCAGTGGGGTGCACGGTCCGTACAGGAAGCCGGTTCGTTGGGTGTCCCGGGCCGCGCCACCTAGGACGGCAGCAGTTTCGTGGCCTGGGAGCGCTTGTGCGCGGTGCGGGGCGATCCCAGCGCCTGCAGCGCCGCCACCGTCTCGCGCAAGCCCCGGTGCAGCCGCTTGTCCTTGCGCACCACCACGGCCAGGGTGCGGGCCAGGGGCGGCGACAGCGGGCGCACCTCCACGGCGCTGCCATGCGTGCCCTGCACGGCCATGCCGGGCAGCACGGCGCAGCCCAGGCCGGCGGCGACCAGTTCCTTGATGGCCTCCACGCTGCCCAGCGACATGGCGGGCTGCAGGGCCACGCCGGCGCGGGCGAACCAGGCGTCGGCGATGCGGCGGGTCTGGCCACCGGGCTCGAACAGCAGCACGGGGTGGCGGGCCAGGTCGGCGGCCTTGACCTTGGGGGGCAAAGCCGTGCCCTTGGGGGCGATGGCGACGAAGGCGTCCTGCAGCACGGGTGTGACGTCGAGCATGCGGCCGCTGGCCGGCAGGGTGACCAGACCCAGGTCCAGCGTGTTGTCTTCCACGGCCTGCACGATGTCGGCCGTGTTGCCGGTGCGCACGGTGATCTCCAGGCCCGGAAAGCGCTGGCGAAGTGCGCCCAGCACCGGCGGCAGCAAGAAGATGCAGGCCGTGGCCCCCGTGCCCAGGCGCACACGGCCTGCCGTGCCGCTGGCGTGGTGGGCCACGGCGTGCAGGGCGTCGGCCACGGCGGCGTCGATGCGGGCCACGTGCACCAGCAGCTCTGCGCCCGCGGCCGTGGGGCGCAGCACGCGGCCCACGCGCTCCACCAGCGGCGTGCCCAGGCGCTTTTCGAGCTGGCGCACCTGCAGGCTCACGGCCGGTTGGGTCAGGTCCAGCCGCTGGGCGGCGGCCGAGAAGCTGCCCAGTTCGATGGCGGTGGCAAAGCCGTGCAGCTGGTCGAGGTTGATGCGTTCCATGGCAAAGAATTTCTCATACTTTGCATAAGTTGCAAAAGCTTCTTTTATGGCCTGCGGCGCGCCACACTGGCGCCATGCATTCCTCCTTCGCGCCCACCTCCTCACTGTCTTCACCCTCTGCCGCAGCACCGCATGTGCGCGATGCGGTCGATGCCGATCTGCCCGCCGTCCAGGCCATCTATGCCCACCATGTGCTCCATGGCCTGGCCTCGTTCGAGGAGGTGCCGCCCGGCGTGGACGAGCTGCGCACCCGCCATGCGGCCGTGCGTGTCGCAGGCCTGCCCTACCTGGTGGCCGAGGTCGACGGCGTGGTGGCGGGCTATGCCTATGCCACGCTGTACCGCCCGCGCTCGGCCTACCGCCACACCGTGGAGGACTCGGTCTACGTGGCCCAGGGCATGGCGGGGCGGGGCATTGGTGCGGCGCTGCTGGCTGTGCTCATCGCGCGCTGCGAGGCGGGGCCCTGGCGCCAGATGCTGGCCACCATAGGGCAGGGCGATGGCAATGCGGGCTCCATCGCGCTGCATGCGCGCATGGGCTTCACGCGCATCGGGGCCTTGCGGTCGGTGGGCTTCAAGCACGGGCAGTGGCTCGATACGGTGCTGATGCAGCGGCCCCTGGGGACGGGCGACGGCACCTTGCCCGCCGTGTGATGGCGTCCCCTGGCGTGATGCGCCGGCTGGTGTGGTGCCTGGGCTTCTCGCAGTTCATCTGCTGGGGCATTTCGTACTACATGCTCGGCGCATTCGGCGAGGCCATGGTGCGCGACCTGGGCTGGCCGCGCACGCTGGTGCACGGAGGTTTTGCGCTGGCGCTGCTGGTGATGGGCGGCGTGTCGGGCCTGGCCGGCCGCTGGGTGGACCAGCGCGGTGGCCGCACCGTGATGGTGGCGGGCTCGCTGCTGCTTTTTACCGGCTGCCTGGGGCTTGCCGTCGGGAAGGGGGTGGCGGCTTACTACCTGGCCTGGGCGGTGGTCGGGCTGGCCATGCGGCTCACGCTGTACGACGCGGCCTTTGCCACGCTGGCCCATGTGGCCGGGCAGGGCGCACGCCGGCCCATGGCGCAGATCACGCTGCTCGGCGGGCTGGCCTCCACGGCCTTCTGGCCGCTGGGGCATGCACTCGCCGAGTCGCTGGGTTGGCGTGGGGCGCTGTGGGTGTATGCGGCGCTGGCGCTGCTCACGGTGCCGCTGCACCTGGCGATTCCGCGCGCTGGCGGGGCGGCGCATGCCACCCAGGTGCCGCCTGCGCCGCCCGAGCCCCTGGCCGCTGCGGGGGCGGACCGCCTGTGGGCGGCCGCGCTGTTTGCCGGGGTGACCACGCTGGTGAATTTTCTCAACGCAGGCATGTCGGCGCACATGGTGGGCCTGCTTGCGGGCCTGGGCCTGGCGCTGCCCCTGGCGGTGGGGATGGGGGCGCTGCGTGGCGTGGGCCAGTCGGGTGCGCGCCTGGCCGAGGTGCTGTTCGGCGCCCGGCTGCACCCGCTGGCGCTGGGGGCGTTTGCCGCACTGCTGCTGCCGCTGGCCTGCCTGGCGGGCGTGTGGGCGGGGCAGGTGCTGGCCATGGCCGTGGTGTTTGCACTGGTGTACGGCGCGGGCAATGGGCTGCTCACCATCACACGGGGCACCTTGCCGCTGGTGCTGTTCGACCACCGCACCTACGGCGCTTTCGTGGGGCGGCTGGTGGCACCGGGGTTTCTGCTGTCGGCCTGTGCGCCGGTGGTCTATGCGGCGGTCATGGATGGGTATGGTGCCGCGGCGGCGCTGTGGATGTCGGTGCTGGTGGCGGCACTGGTGTTTGCGGCATCGATGGCGCTGCAGCTGCGCTTTGGCGCGCGGGCACCGTAAAACGACAACGCCCCGGCACGGGCCGGGGCGTTATGGTCGTTTCAAGGCGCCGCGCTGGCGGCGCAAGGGATTACTTCGGTGCCAGGCGGATGGCGCCGTCCAGGCGGATCACTTCACCGTTGAGCATGTCGTTTTCGAGGATGTGCTTGACCAGCTTGGCATAGTCCTGCGGCGTGCCCAGGCGGCTGGGGAAGGGCACGCCGGCGGCCAGCGCGTCCTGCACTTCCTGGGGCATGCCGAACAGCATGGGCGTGCCGAAGATGCCGGGGGCGATGGTCATGTTGCGGATGCCGTTGCGCGCCAGGTCGCGGGCGATGGGCAGCGTCATGCCGACCACGCCGCCCTTGGACGCGGCGTACGCGGCTTGGCCGATCTGGCCGTCGTAGGCGGCCACGCTGGCGGTGGAGATCAGCACGCCGCGCTCGCCGGTGGCTTCGGGTTCGTTCTTGCTCATGGCCTCGGCGGCCAGGCGGATCATGTTGAAGCTGCCGATCAGGTTCACCGTGATGGTCTTGCTGAACACGGCCAGCGCGTGCGCGCCGTTCTTGCCCACGGTCTTTTCCGCGGGGGCGATGCCCGCGCAGTTCACCAAGCCGGCGAGCTTGCCCAGCGACACGGCCTTGGCCACCACGGCCTGGCCATCGGCCTCGCTGCTCACATCGCACTTCACGAAGGCGCCGCCGATGTCCTTGGCCACGGCCTCGCCCTTGTCGGCCTGCATGTCGGCAATCACCACGGTGCCGCCCTGGGCGGCCAGCATGCGCGCCGTGCCTTCGCCCAGACCCGATGCGCCGCCGGTCACGATGAAAACCTTGCCCTTGATGTCCATGTGCTGTCTCCTGAAAAATGAGTGACGTTAACGTAAACGTCAATTATGAACGCAAAAAAAGCCCGGGCAGTGCCGGGCTTTCCGTGAACTGGCAGGCCTGCTTACTGGAAGCCCACGCGGTCCAGCATCTGCTGTACCTTGGTCGTGTTGGCGCCCACGGCGCTGATCGGGATGGTTTCGCTCTTGAAGGGCGCATTGCCCGTCATGGCCTTGAGGGCCGGGTTGTCGATGTTCAGGCCCTTGGCGGCGGGCCATTCGTTGTTGCCGTTGGCAAAGTAGTTCTGCGCTTCGGCGCTGGCCAGGTATTCGAGGAACTTGATGGCGTTCTCGCGGTTCTTGGCGTTCTTGGCGACGGCGCCGCCAGCGATGTTCAGGTGCGTGCCCCAGGATTGCTGGTTGGGGAACACCACGCCGACCTTGTTGACCACGGCCACATCCTCGGGCTTGCCCGAGCGCATCATGCGCGCCAGGTAGTAGCTGTTGGTGACGGCGATGTCGCATTCACCCGATGCCACGGCCTTGATCTGGTCGGTGTCGCCACCCTTGGGGGCGCGCGCCAGGTTGCCGACCATGCCCTTGAGCCAGGCCTCGGCCTTTTGCTCGCCCATGTGCTCGGTCACGGCGCCGAACAGGCTCAGGTTGTAGGGGTGCGAGCCCGAGCGGATGCACAGCTTGCCCTTGTTCTTGGCGTCGCCGAGTTCCTCGTAGGTGTCCACGTCTTCCTTTTGTACCTTGACCTTGTTGTAGACGATCACGCGGGCGCGGGTGGACAGGCCGAACCAGGCGATGCTGCCGTCGGCCGTGGGCGTGCTGCGCAGGTTGGCGGGGATGGCGTCGGTCAGCACCTTGGACTGGATGGGCTGGAACAGGCCGTCGACCTCGCCCTTGTACAGGCGCGCCGCATCCACCAGCAGGATCACGTCGGCCGGGGAGGCCGTGCCTTCGGCCTTCAGGCGCGCCAAGATGCCTGCGTCGTCCGCGTCCACGCGGTTGATCTTGATGCCCGTGGCCTTGGTGAAGCCGGTGTACAGCGCTTCGTCCGTGGAATAGTGGCGCGCCGAGTACAGGTTCACCACCTGCTCCTGGGCAGATACGGCACCGGCGGCAGCGGCCAGTGCACAGGCGGTGAGCAGGGCTTTCACGGTCTTCGACATGGGATGCATCTTTCGAGGTGTAACGACCGGGCGATGATAAAACAAACGCGAATTATTCTTAATAAAACCAAGGGGGAGGGATGGATTTGATGTCCGTGCTCCAGGGGCGTGGGTCCATCCATGGCAAGCGAAATTGCAGGCCGCCTGAGCGCTATCAAATGAGGAGCATTCGGGGCAAAAAAAAGCCCGGGGGTAACCGGGCTTTGAATTGGATCCAAGAAACGGGGGTTTCGAGAGGATCCAAGGAGACAACTGGGGGCCCCGAACTGCATTTCTGCGCTGGAGGCCATGGGTTGAATTATCAGGGTAATCCCTGCGTTGCGCCTAGAGTCTGCACTCCAGACGCAATGGATGGCTTAGCGCTTGCGGGGAGCAGCGGTCTTGGCGGCGTTGGCAGCGGTGCTGGCCACGGCGTTGAAGTTGGCTTCGGCCACGTCCGACGCCTGCTTGACGGCCTTTTGCACCGATTCAAACGCGTTGTTGGCGGCAGAGACAGCGCTCTTCATCACGGCCACGGCGGTTTCGGAACCGGCGGGGGCGTTCTTGGCAGCGCTGTCGACCAGGTTGGTGAAGCTCTTTTGAGCGTCAGCAGCTTGCGATTCGAAAGCCTTGCCGAATTCGGCAGCGGTGCCCGAAGAGATGTCGTACAGGTGGCGGCTGTAGGCAGCGGTCTTTTCAGCCAGGGGCTGGAACAGGCCGGCTTGCAGGGCCAGCAGTTCTTGTGCGTCCTTCACGCCCAGGAAAGCCTGGGTGTGGGTGGAGGCTTCCGACAGGGCAGCGCGCGAAGCGGTCACGTTCAGTTCGACCAGCTTTTCGACGCCTTCGAAAGCCTTGGTGGTCAGACCAAACAGGGTTTCGATGTTGGCCTTGTGGGATGCCAGAATTTGTTCAGCGGTCAGCGACATGTCATATCTCCTGAGAATAGGGCCCAGCGGGCCGAGGTGGTTTACAGAGAATCTGCGCTGTCGTTGACTTCGTGAGTCATGTTGCAGTGCAGCATGGGTTGAATTTTAGGGGCTTGAGCGGGGATTGCAAGTTCTTTTTGTTGCGCTGCAGCAATTTAGAGGTGACAGTCCAACACCGCGCCCCTTGCCACAATGGCGTCATGCATGCCTATTACGCAGACCAGTTCGTTCTGCCGCTGCCCGAGGGCCACCGTTTTCCCATGGCCAAGTACCGCCTGCTGCGCGATGCGGTGGCCGCCCACCTGCCCGGCGTGGCCCTGCAGGTGGCGCCGCCCGCGAGCGACGCAGAACTGGCGCTGGCCCACACGCCGGCCTATATCGACGCCATTGCCAACGGCACGCTGCCTGCGCCCGCGCAGCGCGAGATCGGTTTTCCCTGGAGCCCGGCCTTGGCCGAGCGCGCGCGCCGCTCGGTGGGGGCCACCATCGCGGCCTGCCGCGTGGCCATGGCCGGCGGGGAAGGCGGCGGCATTGCGGGCAACCTGGCCGGCGGCACGCACCATGCCTATGCCGACAAGGGCAGCGGTTTTTGCGTGTTCAACGACATGGCCGTCGCGGCCCGGCTGATGCAGGACGAGCATGCGCGCGCCGCCTCGGCCATGGGCGCCAACCCGCTGGCCCTGCGCGTGGCCATCATCGACCTCGATGTGCACCAGGGCAACGGCACGGCGCGCATCTTCCAGGGCGACGACTCGGTGTTCACGCTCTCGCTGCATGGCGCGCGCAACTTCCCCTTCCGCAAGGAGGCGGGCGACCTCGACGTGGAACTGCCCGACGGCTGCGGCGACGACGAATACCTGGCCGCACTGGAGCAGGCGCTGGACACGCTGGAGCAGCGCTTTGCGCCCGGCCTGGTGCTTTACCTGGCCGGGGCCGACCCGCATGTGGGCGACCGCCTGGGGCGCCTGCACCTGAGCCACGACGGCCTGGAGGCGCGCGACCGGCGCGTGTTCGACTGGGCCTGGCAGCGCCGCGTGCCCGTGGCCTTTGCCATGGGCGGCGGCTACGGCACGGACATTGCCGACACCATCAAGGCCCAGCTCGCCACCTGGCGCGTGGCCCACCAATACCAGCAGCGCTGGCTGAAATCCTTGCAACCCTCTCCTTCTTCTGTTTGACCATGACGACCACTTCCACCGCGCTGCGCCCGGCGCCGCAGCCCCGCAGCGCCTACCGTGCCTTCCGCTCCATCAGCACCCGCTGGGCCGACAACGATGTCTACGGCCATGTCAACAACGTCGTCTACTACAGCTGGTTCGACACTGCCGTGAACGCCCACCTCATCGAGCAGGGTGTGCTCGACATCCACGCCGGCACCACCATCGGCCTGGTGATCGAGACGCAGTGCAACTACTTCGCCCCGCTGGCCTTTCCGCAGACGGTGGAGGCCGGCATCCGCGTGGCGCGCCTGGGTGGATCGAGCGTGCGCTACGAGGTGGGCCTGTTCGCCCAGGGCGAGGAGATGAGCGCCGCGGCCGGGCATTTCATCCACGTGTATGTGGACCGCGAAACGCGCCGCCCCGTACCCGTTCCGGAGCCGCTGCGCAAGGTGCTGCAGGCACTGGTGGTGGGGGCCTGAGGCGCCTGCGTCCCCCGGCGAAAACCCCTTGCGGCCCTGCGCTGCAATGATCGGTGCGATGGCCTACACTGTGATGCTTTGCTGCCCGTTGGCCGGCAGTGCTTTCAGGGCCTTGTGCTGTGGCCCGCTTCGACAATGATCATCACCAGCCTGCTCGACACCGACCTGTACAAGTTCACGATGATGCAGGTGGTGCTGCACCAATTCCCCGGGGCGCAGGTCGAGTACCGCTTCAAGTGCCGCAACCCCGGCGTGCAGCTGGCGCCCTATGCCAATGAGATCCGCGACGAGATCCGCTCGCTGTGCAGCCTGCAGTTCCAGGATGCCGAGCTGGCCTACCTGCGCTCCATGCGCTTCATCAAGAGCGATTTCGTGGACTTTCTCGGGCTGTTCCGCCTGAACGAGAAGTACATCACCATCACGCCACAGCACAACGGCGAGATCGAGATCACCATCCGCGGGCCCTGGCTGCACACCATCCTGTTCGAGATCCCGGTGCTGGCCATTGTCAACGAGGTCTACTTCCGCAACACGCAGAAGGTGCCCAATTTTCCCGAAGGCCGCCGCCGCCTGGACACCAAGATCGCCCAACTGCAGGCCGAGGGCCTGTCCGAACTCAAGATCGCCGACTACGGCACGCGCCGGCGCTTTTCCCGCGCCTGGCACGAGGAGGTGCTGCGCGTGCTGTGCGCGCGCCTGGGCACGGGCGACCGCCGGCCCGGTGCGCCCGTGGGGCCGGGGCAGTTCGCCGGCACCAGCAATGTGCTGTATGCCATGAAGCTCGGTGTGACGCCGCTGGGCACCATGGCGCACGAGTACCTGCAGGCCTGCCAGGCGCTGGGCCCGCGGCTGCGCGACAGCCAGGTCTTCGGCTTCGAGATGTGGGCCAAGGAATACCGCGGCGACCTGGGCATTGCCCTGTCCGACGTGTACGGCATGAGCGCCTTCCTGCGTGACTTCGACCTGTACTTCTGCAAGCTGTTCGACGGCGCGCGCCACGACAGCGGCGACCCCTTCGCCTGGGGCGAGCGCCTGCTGGACCACTATCGCAAGAACCGTGTGGACCCGCTGACTAAGACGCTGATCTTCAGCGATGCGCTCACCGTGCCGCGCACCATCGAGCTGTACCAGCAGTTCCGCGGCCGCTGCCAGCTGGCCTTCGGCATCGGCACCAACCTGACCAACGACCTGGGCAGCCCGCCCGATCACGAGCCGCTGCAGGTGGTCATCAAGATGACGCAGTGCAACGGCCAGCCCGTGGCCAAGCTCTCGGACACGCCCGGCAAGGGCATGTGCGACGACGAGAAGTACCTGGCCTATCTGCGCCAGGTGTTCGAGATTCCTGCCACGACCTGATGCCTGGCATGGGCATTTCACGCGGCTTGGTCGTGGTGGGACTCACGGCGTTGCCGGGCATGGCCCTGGCGGCGGACATCGACGGCAGTGCCCTGTCCGTGCTGTGGGGTGTGCCGTTTGCCGGCCTGCTGTTGTCCATCGCCCTCATGCCGCTGCTGCTGCCCAGCTTCTGGCATCACCATTTCGGCAAGGTGGCGGCCGCCTGGGGGCTGGCCTTTCTGGTGCCGTTCGCGCTCACCTTCGGTGTGCCTGCCGCGGGCGTGAGCCTCGTGCATGCGCTGGTGGCCGAGTACATCCCCTTCGTGATCCTGCTCACGGCGCTGTACACGGTGTCCGGCGGCATCTACATCCGCGGCAACCTGCACGGCAGTCCAGGGCTCAACACCGCCATCCTGGCCATCGGTGCGGTGCTGGCCAGCTTCATGGGCACCACGGGCGCCTCGATGCTGCTGATCCGCCCGCTGATCCGCGCCAATGACAACCGCCGGCATGTGGCGCACGTGGTGGTGTTCTTCATCTTCATCGTCTCCAACGCGGGCGGCTCGCTCACCCCGCTGGGGGACCCGCCGCTGTTCCTGGGCTTTCTCAAGGGCGTGGATTTCTTCTGGACGGTGCGCCACATCTTCCCCGAGACCCTGTTCCTGGTGGGCGCGCTGCTGGTCATCTTCTACGCGCTCGACTCCTGGTATTACCACCGGCGCGAAGAGACGTTGCCGGTGGACCCCACGCCCGACAGCCGGGCCATTGGCTACGATGGCAAGGTCAATTTCGTGCTGCTTGGCGTGGTGGTGGCCCTGGTGCTGGTCAGCGGCTTCTGGAAGTCGCCGGTGGCCTGGACCATTGCCAGTGCCGAGGTGGGTCTGCCCGGCCTGGTGCGCGATGTCGGCCTGGTCATCGTGGCGCTGCTGTCGCTCAAGCTCACGCCAGCCCAGGTGCACGCGGACAACCAGTTCGGCTGGGGCCCGATGCAGGAGGTGGCCAAGCTGTTTGCCGGCATCTTCCTGACCATCATCCCCGTGATCGCCATGCTCAAGGCCGGTGTCAACGGCCCTTTTGGCGCCATCGTCTCTGCCGTGACGCGGCCCGACGGCTTGCCCGACCCGGCCATGTACTTTTGGGCCGCGGGGGCGCTCAGCTCCTTCCTGGACAACGCGCCGACCTACCTGGTGTTCTTCAATACCGCCGGGGGGGACCCGACCGTGCTCATGACCACCCTGGCCCCCACGCTGGCCGCCATCTCGGCGGGCGCAGTGTTCATGGGCGCCAACACCTACATCGGCAACGCGCCCAACATGATGGTCAAGGCGATTGCTGAAGACCGGGGCGTCAAGATGCCCAGCTTCTTCGGCTACATGCTGTGGTCGGGCGGCATCCTGGTGCCGCTGTTCATTCTGATGACCTTCATCTGGTTTCGCTGATCTGGAGATCGAACTTTCATGAGCAAGCCCCGCATTCTGGTCGCCCGCGCGATCTTCCCCGACATCGTCGAGCGCCTGCGCCAGCACTTCGAGGTGCAGGACAACCCCGAGGACGTGATCTGGACACCGGCCGAGCTGGCCGCGCGCCTGGCCGACAAGGACGGTGCCTTCACCACCGGCAGCCAACGCATCGATGCCGGGCTGCTCGCCGTCGCGCCGCACCTGCGCATCGTGGCCAACATGGCCGTGGGCTACAACAACTTCGACGTGGACGCCATGACGGCCGCCGGCGTGCAGGGCACCAACACGCCCGACGTGCTGACCGAGACCACGGCCGACTTCGGCTTTGCCCTCTTGATGGCCACCGCGCGCCGCATGACCGAGAGCGAG
The DNA here is from genome assembly GCF_059415825.1 of Acidovorax sp. GW821-FHT10A04. Lineage (NCBI taxonomy): Bacteria > Pseudomonadati > Pseudomonadota > Betaproteobacteria > Burkholderiales > Comamonadaceae > Acidovorax > Acidovorax sp. GW821-FHT10A04. The sequence continues at coordinate 135,049 of NZ_JBWKNZ010000016.1, read as the reverse complement.
CACTACCTGCGCGCCGGGCAGTGGACCAAGTGGAGCTACGACATGTTCTCGGGCTCGGACATCCATGGCAGCACGCTCGGGATCATCGGCATGGGCCGCATCGGCCAGGGCATTGCGCGCCGCGGCGCGCACGGCTTCGGCATGAACGTGGTCTACCACAACCGCTCGCGCCTGTCGCCCGAGCTGGAGGCCGAATGCAAAGCCCGCTACGTCAGCAAGGAAGAGCTGCTGCGCACGGCCGACCACGTGGTGCTGGTTGTGCCCTACACCCCGGCATCGCACCACACCATCGGCGCGGCCGAACTGGCCTTGATGAAGCCCACGGCCACGCTGGTCAACATTGCGCGCGGCGGCATCGTCGACGACGCAGCGCTGGCCGTGGCCCTGCGCGAGCAGCGCATCGCGGCGGCGGGCCTGGACGTCTTCGAGGGCGAGCCCAGCGTGCACCCGGACCTGCTCACCGTGCCCAACGTGGTGCTCACGCCGCACATCGCCAGCGCCACCGTGCCCACGCGCCGCGCCATGGCCAACCTGGCGGCGGACAACCTGATCGCCTTCTTCGAGCAGGGCGCGCCGCTCACGCCGGTGAACACGCCCGCACCGAACCGTTTGCGTACACAATAACCGCCTTGCTTTCGCGCACCGCCCTGGTGCGCTCTTTCTAGCCCAGCCCCGCTTTTGACCACCGACACCCTCATCCTGCTGGCCGCGCTGGCCCTCGTCCTGTTGCTGCTGGTGCTCGTGCTGCTGCGCCGCCCGCGCGTCGATCTGCCGCCCGAACTGGCGGCCCGCCTGCAGGCCCTGGAGCAGACGGCCCAGGCCACGCAGCTGGCCGTGGCCCGCAACGATGGCGGGATGGAGGCCCTGGCCCAGCAGATGCGCGGTTTCACGCAGACCACGCAGGCCACGCTCGAAACCGTGCGCCACGCCGTGGACGAACGCCTGGCCCAGGCCGTGACCGAGTCGCGCACCGGCCGCGCCGAGCTGCTGGCGGCCTTTGGCGTGTTCGAGGGCCGGCTGGAGCAGCGCATTGAAGGACTGCAGCAGGTGGTGGCCGGCCGGCTGGAGGACAGCCGCAAGGCGCTGCTCGAGAACCTGGCCCAGGGCCAGGCCGATTCGGCCGTGGCGCGCAAGGAGCTGTCGGACACACTCACCGGTTTTCGCACCGAGCTCACCACCACCACGGCGGCGCTGGCGGCCGAGAGCGTCAAGTCGCGCGAGGCCATGACCGAGAGCGGGGTGCTGTTCGAAAAGCGCATCCAGGAGCGCTTCGAGGCGCTGACCCTGGCCACGCGCACCACGCTCGATTCGCTCAAGGGCGACATCCAGAGCCAGCTCGGGACCATGTCCGGCGCGCTCAAGGACCAGCTCGAAGCCAACGGCAACCAGATCCGCCACCAGTTCTCGGTGCTGCAGGACGCCGTCTCGCAGCAGCTCACGGGCATGCTGCAGGGCAGCCAGACCAATGCCGAGCAGCTGCGCAACGCGCTCAACGAGCGCCTGGCCGCGATCCAGGCCGACAACTCCACCAAGCTCGAGGAGATGCGCCGCACGGTGGACGAAAAACTGCACGCGACGCTGGAGCAGCGCCTGGGCGAATCCTTCAAGCTGGTGAGCGACCGCCTGGAGCAGGTGCACAAGGGCCTCGGCGAGATGCAGACCCTGGCCGGCAGCGTGGGGGACCTGAAGCGCGTGATGACCAACGTGAAGTCGCGCGGCACCTGGGGCGAAATGCAGCTCGGGGCCATCATCGAGAACGTGCTCACGCCCGACCAGTTCGCGCGCAACGTGAAGACCGTGCCTGGCAGCGACGACCTGGTCGAATTCGCCATCCGCCTGCCGGGCAAGAGCGACGAGCACCCGGTGTGGCTGCCCATCGATTCCAAGTATCCGGTGGAGCAGTACCAGCGCCTCATGGACGCTCAGGACGCGGCGGACAAGGGGCTCATTGCCTCGGCTGGCAATGCCTTCGAGGCCTCGATCAAGCTCGAGGCCAAGAAGATCTTTGCCAAGTACGTCTCGCCCCCGCACACCACCGACTTCGCCGTGCTCTACCTGCCCACCGAGGGCCTGTTCGCCGAGGTGATCCGCCGCCCCGGCCTGGTGGAGGCGCTGCAGAACGACTGCCGCGTGATGATCACCGGCCCGGCCAACCTGGCGGCCATGCTCAACAGCCTGCAGATGGGCTTCAAGACCCTGGCCATCGAAAAGCGCTCGTCCGAGGTCTGGAGCCTCTTGGGCATGGTCAAGACCGAGTTCGCCAAGTTCGGCGACGTGGTGGAGGCGACCAAGAAATCCATCGACTCGGCCGCCAAGCGCTTCGAGGAAGTGGGCGTGCGCACCCGCGCCATCCAGAAGCGCCTGCGCGACGTGCAGGACCTGCCCGCACCCGATGCGGCTGGCGTGGTGCCCAAGCTGCGCCCGCCCATGTCGGCCGCTGACGCCCAGGACGAGCTGCTGTGAACGCGGCGCTGGCCCGCCTGATCGCCGGCCAGATCTGCGTGCACGCCTGCATGGCGGGCATGCGCCTGGCTGCCCCCCTGCTGGCCCTGCGCGAGGGCTACAGCGCCGCCGCCGTGGGGGTGCTGCTGGCCCTGTTCGCGCTCACGCAGGTGTTCCTGGCGCTGCCGGCCGGGCGCTATGCCGACCGCCATGGCCTGAAGCGCCCGGTGGGCTATGCGGTGGCGGTGGCCACCGCAGGCGCGGCGGCCGCGCTGGTGTTCCCGGTGTTCCCCGTGCTGTGCCTGGCGGCGCTGGCCACCGGCGGCGCCACAGGCGCGGCCACGATTGCGCTGCAGCGCCATGTGGGCCGCGCGGCCCACGACGCCACGGCGCTCAAGCAGGTGTTCAGCTGGCTGGCCATCGGGCCGGCGGTGTCCAATTTTGTCGGGCCGTTCTGCGCCGGGCTCATGATCGACCATGGCGGCGTCATCGCGGGCGATACCCAGGGCTACCGCGCCGCGTTCGCGCTCATGGCGCTGCTGCCGCTGGCCACCTGGTTCTGGGTGCGCGACACGGTCGAGCTGCCGCCGGTGATCGCGGCGGCCGGCGGCCCGCCCCAGCGTGCCTGGGACCTGATGAACGAGGTGCCGTTCCGGCGCCTGCTCATCGTCAACTGGATCCTGTCCTCGTGCTGGGACGTGCACACCTTCGTGGTGCCGCTGATCGGACACGAGCGCGGGCTGTCGGCCTCGGTCATCGGCTCCATCCTGGGCGCCTTCGCCATTGCCGCGGCCTTCATCCGCGTACTGATGCCCCTGGTGGCCGAGCACCTGCGCGAGCGCGTGGTGGTGTCCGTGGCCATGGTGGTCACGGCGGTGCTGTTCGCGGTCTACCCGGTGATGCCCACCGCGCTCACGATGGGCGTGTGCTCGGTGCTGCTGGGCTTTGCGCTGGGTTCGGTGCAGCCCATGGTGATGAGCCTGCTGCACCAGATCACGCCTTCCCACCGCCACGGCGAGGCGCTGGGCCTGCGCCTGATGGCCATCAATGCATCGAGCGTGCTCATGCCCATGCTGTTCGGCACCGCCGGTGCCGTGATCGGCGTGGGCGGGGTGTTCTGGGTGGTGGGCGCCGCCGTGGGCGCAGGCGCGCGCATGGCCTGGAACATGGGCGCGCCCAAGGCCGGGCACTGAGGCGCACCCGCTGCCGCGCTTGTAACAAATCTCCCATGCGGGCCAAATCGGAGTAGATTCCGGTAGCGTCTGCTCACATTGCTTGCAAATCGCTGCAAGCGAATGGATCAGCGCTGCTGCCCACGACGCGGCCATCCCCGCAACGGTACGCCATTGCCCGCATGAGGAGATCTCCCATGGGTATTGTTCGTCTGTCTTGTCGCAGGCCGCTGCTGCGGCTGGTTCCGGTTCTGCTCGGTCTGGCGCTTGCTGCTGGCGCCGCCCATGCCGATGCATTGCTCGACCGGGCGGCGGCCCTGGTGCAAGGCGGTGCGGCCCGTGAGGCCTTTGACCTGCTCGACCCGCTGGAGGCCGCCCGCGCCGGCGACCCGGCCTTCGATGCCGCCATGGGCCATGCCGCCCATGCCGCAGGCCAGTACAGCCGTGCCGTGCTGGCCTGGGAGCGCGTGGTGGCCGCACAGCCGGATGACATGGCCGCGCAGGTGGCCCTGGCCCGCGCCCTGTATGCCGTGGGTGACCAGCGCGGGGTGATGGCTCTCTCGGAACGCGCACGCGCTCTGGGCATTCCGGTGGATGCCGCGCTCAGCATTGACCAGTTCCTGGTGTCTTACGACCGGGCCGCGAGCGAGGGCGGCTCCACCCTCAAGGGCTATGCCGAGTTGGCGCTGGGCCACGATTCCAACGTCAATGCCGGGCCGGCGTCGATGCTGCTGCCTTCGCCCGTGCCGGGCACTCCGGCATGGACGCTGGCGCCCTCGGCGCTGGCGCGGTCCTCCGATTTCCTGGCGGCGCTGGTTGCGGTGCGCGGGCGCTACGTGCTGGACTCGCGCTGGTCCCTGGTCGGCGCGGCCGCCGGCACGCCCCGCCGCAACGAGGGTGGGGCAGGGGCCTTCGACTCCGACCAGCTCGATGCCAGTGCCGGCGTGGCCTGGCGCTCGGAGCGCCATGAACTCATCGTGCAGGGCCAGGGCTCCTACTATGCGCTCGACGGCACGCGCCTGCGCACCATCGGCGGTGTGCTGGGCGAATGGATCTACCGGTTCGATGGCTTCCGGCAATGGGGCAGTTTCCTGCAGTCGGCCCGCCTGCACTACCCCACGCAGCCGCTGCGCGACGTGCAGCGCACGGTGCTGGGCACCTCGTATGCCCATGTGTTCCGCGATGGCAGCCTGGCCTATGCGGGCCTGCATGGCGGGCGCGAGGAGCCTGATGCGGCCGGCGTGGACTACCTGGGCCACCGCCTGGTGGGCGCGCGCGCCGGCGGGCAACTGGCGCTGGCCCGCAACTGGGCGCTGTTTGCCAACCTGGACTGGGAGCGGCGCCGCTATGGCGCTGCCGACCCCTTCTTTGCCGTGGTGCGGCGTGACCGGCAGGTGAATGCCTCGCTGGGCGTGTCATGGATACCCGCCACGGCCTGGCGCGTCACGCCGCAGTGGACGGGCACGCACAACGATTCGACCCTGCCGGTTTCCGAATACCGGCGGCGCATCTGGTCCGTCACCGTACGCCGTGAGTTTTGACGCAGAAGGGGTACTTCATGACGACCGAACCTCGCCTGTCCCGCATTGCGCTGCTCATGGCCATGGTGGCCGCGTGGCCGGCTTCCACACTCGCTGCAGCCGGGCTGGTGCAGTTCGCCACCGGCGAGGTCAGCCTGCGCCGGGGCGATGCCACCACCGGCGTGGCCAAGGGGGCCGAGGTGGACATGGGCGATGTGCTGCTGACCGGCAGCGCAGGCCGCGCGCAGATCCGCTTTACCGACGGCGGGCTGGTGGCGCTGTACCCGGATTCGCAGTTCACCGTGACCCGGTATTCCGACAGTGGCGACGTGTCGCAGGACGGCTTTGCGGTGACCTTGCTGCGCGGCGGCATGCGTGCGATCACGGGCCTGATCGGCAAGCGCAACCCGGGCAGCTACAAGGTCATCACGCCCACGGCCGTGGTGGGTATTCGCGGCTCGGCCTTCCTGGTGGGCTTCAATGCCCAGGGCCAGCTCACCGTGGCCGGCGAACAGGACGAGATCGAGGTCTGCACCGAGGCCGGCTGCGTGGGCGTGAAGGCCGGCGAGTCGGTGCTGGTGCTCTCCAGCCAGAAGCTGCCTGTGTACACGAACACGCGCGCACTGCTGCCCCTGCCGGCGCTGCCCCTGCCGCAGATGGCGGGCGACCAATTGCAGGGCGATGGCCACCGCAGCAGCGTGTTCGTGATTCCGCGGCCGCCCTCGCCGCCACCGGTGCATGTAGCGCCCCCACCGCATGTGGAAGATCCGGTCGTGCCCCTGCCAACGCCGACCCCACCGTCGTCGCCTGTGCCTGCGCCTGCACCGGTTCCGACACCGACACCGACACCGGCACCGGTGCCTGCGCCCGTACCGGTGCCGGCTCCACCGTCCACGCAGGTGCCCACCCCGGCACCGCCCACCACCGGAACCGGGACCACCACCACGCCGGGCGCCACCACACCGCCGACGACCACGCCGCCTGTGACAACGCCGCCCACCACCACGCCACCTGTAACCACCGCTCCACCGACGACTACACCACCCCGGCCGGTGCCACCGCCACCGACCACGCCGATCTTTGTGCTGCCGCCAGGGGTGATCCTGCTGCCCCCGGCACCACCACCGATACGCTGATGGCCCCACGGCGGCGCATCAGCGCCGGTCACACCGGGGGGCGGTGCGGCCTCAGATTTTGTAGAACGCCTTGATCAGGTCCCAGGCTTCCTGGGGATCATCGGTGTAGTGGAAAAGCTTGAGGTCCTGCGGCGAGATCGTGCCTTCTTCCACCAGCACGTCGAAGTTGACCAGGCGCTTCCAGTAGTCGGTGCCGAAGAGCACGATGGGCACGGGCTTGGCCTTGCCGGTCTGCACCAGGGTCAGCACCTCGAACAGCTCGTCCAGCGTGCCGAAGCCGCCGGGAAAGGCCACCAGCGCCTTGGCACGCATCATGAAATGCATCTTGCGCAGCGCGAAGTAGTGGAACTTGTAGCACAGCGAGGGCGAGATGAAGCGGTTGCCACTCTGCTCGTGGGGCAGGGCGATGTTCAGGCCCACGTTGAGCGCGCCCACGTCGTGGGCGCCGCGGTTGGCGGCCTCCATGATGCCGGGGCCGCCACCGGTGCACACGTAGATGCGGTCGGCTGGGGCATTGCGCTCGCTGTGCTCGGCCACCAGGCGGGCGAACTGCCGGGCCAGGTCGTAGTAGCGCGCATTGCGCACGGCCTGCCGTGCCTTGGCAATCACCGCCTCGTCACCGCCGGCCTCGGCTGCAGCCAGCTGTTCGGCCGCCTCGTCGGGCGCGACGAAACGCGCACTGCCATAGACCACCACGGTGCTCTCGATGCCCTGCGCGGCCTGGCCGAGGTCGGGCTTGAGCATCTCCAGCTGGAAGCGGATGCCGCGCGTCTCGCGGCGGAACAGGAATTCGGGGTCCGCGAACGCCAGGCGGTAGGCATCGGCGTGCAGGGGGTTGCCTTGGGAGGCGTGGTTCTGCAGTTCGGCCCAGGCATCGGCCAGGCGGCTTTCATTGAGTTGGGTGTTTGCATCCATAGGCCCCATTGTGGCGCGGATTCATGACCGCGGCACCTGCCGGGGTGCCTGCGTCAGCCCAGTGCCAGCAGGCGGTCGATGCGAGGTCGCGGCAGGCCCAGCAGGCTGGGCGAGAGCGTGGCCAGCAGCGGGTAGTTGGGCTGCGCGGTCTGCTCGGTGAAGCTGTCGGCAAAGCGCTTTGCGGCCGGTGCCCCCTGGGCTGCCGCGGACTGCTTGAGCGCCTGGCCGGCGGCGGCGAGGCTGCGCTCGATCACGCCGCGGCTGTGCAGGCTCTGCTGCTCGGCGCGCAGGATCTGGGGCAGGGCCTGGCGCAGGCCTTCAGGGGTGTCGAGCTGCCAGCGCTCGGGGGCCAGCAAGGGGGACTCGGGCTCGGTGCGGGCGCGCACGAACTGGCCGGTCGCGAAGCGCTTGCCCTCGCCCTTGACGGTGAGCTGGTCGCGCACGCGGGGCCACTCGGTCTCGGCCACGCTGAACTCGACATCGCCCTGGGCGCTGGGGTGCGCCCGGATGCCGGCCGGGGCCAATGCCTGGTCCAGGCGCCGGGCCTGGGCCTCGGAGGGCAGGTTCGGGTCCAGGCGCACGCTCATGGCCTGGCGCTGCGTGCCGGTGAGCGAGAGGGCCACGGTTTCCGCGCTGGCCGAGGCCAGGGTGTGGGCGTCCAGGCCGCGCAGGCGAAAGCGCTGGCGGGCCGGTGACTCGGGGCTGTAGGCGAGCTGGCTGTCCAGGCGGTAGCCGCTGCGCTCGGCGCGCGCATCCCACAGCTGTGCCAGGCGCCGCTGCGCGCCATCGAGCGCGCTGGTGCTGGATGCGCTGCCCGTGAGCTGGCGGCTGATCTGTCCCTTGAGGTCCTGCAACTGGCCCGACAGCTCACCGAGGAACGACATGGCCTGCTGGGCGGACGCCACGTTCTGGTTGAACTGGGGCGAGACCACGCCCACCCCGGGGCGGGGCAGGGTGAAGAGGGCCGCCGGCGGCGTGGTCGGTGCAGGCCCCGCCGCGATGGCTTCGGGGCGCTGGGCTGCACCGGCCGCGCCCACCCGGGAGGGCAGGGCCGTACTGCGATCAGCGGCGGAAAGCGGTGCGAGCTGCATCAGATGAGGTCGAACAGCGACAGCCCGCTGACCTTGCTGTAGGACTTCTGCGTGGCCTGCAGCGCCGTGCTGTAGGCGCTCAGGCGCGTGGCGGCCTCACCATAGTCGAGCTGGCCCAGCGTGATCATGGACTGCTGGTTGGCCACGCTGACGCTGCCGTGGTTGCTGTCCAGCGTGTCGAGGATGTTCTGCGCCCCGCCCAGGCCTGCGATCTTGCCGTTGACGCTGCCCAGGGTGTCGTCCAGGCTTTGCAGGGCGGCCGTCACGACCGCGCGCGTGGCGGGGTTGTTCGCGCTCACGCCCGGCACGCTCAGCGTGTTGACGGCATTGTCCAGCTGGTTGAGCAGGTCGTCCATTTCGTCCAGGCTCACATTGGCCGCCTGGGTGATGCCTTCGCCCACCACCACGGCCTGCCGGGCCGTGTTGCCCGTGAACTGGTAGCGCGGCGAGGTGCCGGCGCCGTTGTCCGTGATCGTCGGCGCGTTCGTGAGCGTGCCCGAGAACAGCGAACGGCCCTCCTGGTCCTTGGTGTTGGCGGTGTAGAACAGGCTGTCGCGCAGGGCGGCCAGCGAGCTGGACATGGCCTGCAGGTCCTCCGAGGCGTTGGCCCCGTCGGCGGCCCAGACCACCAGGTCGCGCGCGTCCAGCATGTCCTTGACGGTGCCGCCGAGCGTGGTTTCGTTCTGTGTGAGGCGCGTCTTGAGCGCCGCGATGTTGTCGCGGTACTGGGTGAGCGTGGCCTCCTCGCGCACCATGCGCGACAGGCGCACATTCGCCACCGGATTGTCCGATGGCAGCAGGTAGCGCTGGCCCGAGGCCATCTGCTTCATCACATGTTCCAGGCGTGCATTGGCGTTCTGCAAAGCCTGGTTCATCGTGGCGTGGTACTGGGTGCTGGAAATGCGCATGCCGATTCCTTGGTGCCGATCAGAGCATGGCCAGCGTGCTGTCGAACAGCTCGTTGGAGACGGCGATGACCTTCATGTTGGCCTGGTACATCTGCTGGTACTGCACCAGGTTGATGGCTTCCTCGTCCTCGTTGACGCCGCTGGTGGACTTCCAGTTGCCTTCGGCATAGACACGCACGGTCTCGGCCACCGACAGGGCGGTGCTGTTTTGCTGGCTGCTCGTGCCCAGGCGGCTTACCAGCTGGGTGTAGACGTCGCCGAGCAGCACCGTGCCCAGGGAGGTGATGGTGGCCGGCTGGTTCTTGAGGTGGATGGCTTCGATCAGCTTGTCGCTGTTGCCCTGCAGGCCGGGGTTGGACGAGAAGCCCAGGTCCTGCTGCGTGATCGCGGGGTTGAGCGTGAGCATGGCGTTGGAGCTGGAGGCGTCGTAGACGAACAGGGCCTTGCCGTTCACGGGCGAGGCCGCGGTGCTGTTCATCGCATAGCCGCTCTGGAACACCGCGTTGTACTGGCTCGCCACCTCGCGCGCCAGGTCGGAGATGGCGGTGCGCATGGGCTGCAGCGCCTGGCCCTCGAAGTCGTTGAGGCCACCGAGTTCGCCGCCCAGGTTGTCGTTGCGCACCCGGAAGGTCTCCTTGGCGAAACCCACCTTGAGGCTCTGCGTGCCGCTGGCGTCGGTTTCGACCGCAAGCGTGCCGGCGATGGCGCCGGCCACCAGCGGCTGGCCGCTGCGCAGTGCGAGGTCGCGCGTGCCGTCGGGCTGGTTCACCACCTGCAGGCCGATCAGGGCGGACAGGGCATCGATCTTGTTGTCGCGCTCGTCCATCAGGCCCGAGGGGCTGGCGCCGGTGGCCGAGGCGGCCGAGATCTTCTGGTTCAGCGCGGCGATGTCGGCGGTCAGTGCATTCACCTGGGTGACGGTGGCTGTGCGCTGCTGGTTCACTGCGCTGCGCTGGCCTGCCAGCACCTGGTTCAGGTTGTTGAAGCGCTTGGCCAGCGCGTCGGCCGCGCTGATGACCTGCTGGCGCAGCGGGCTCGAGGTGGGCTCCACGCTGGCGGCGTTGAGCGCGCTGTAGAAGCCGTCCAGCGCGGCGTTGATGCTGGCGCTGTCGTCCCCCATCACCTGCTCGAGCTGGGTCAGGTAGGGCTGGGTGGAGGCGTGCTGGCCCTTGTTGGAGGCCGCCTGCCACATCTGCAGGCTCTTGTAGTCGTCGCTGAAGCGGATCAGCGCGGGCGTGTTCACGCCGTCGCCAGCCGCGAACGGGCCCGAGCGCGAAGGCTGAGCCGAGGTCAGCACCACGCCCTGGCGGGTGTAGCCCACCGTCATGACGTTGGCCACGTTCTGGCTGGTGACCGTGAGCGCGGCGCGTGCGGCGAGTGCGCCCGACAGCGCGTTGGTGAGCATGCTCATGAGGCAAATCCCTGGATAGTCTTAGGACCTGAGGGCGACCGGCGGCGGCGAAACATTAAGCGCCGCAGGCGCGGTGGGGCCGGAAGGCGGCGGCGGCAGCAGCTGCCGCAGCAGCGTGTTGGCAATGCCGAATGCGCGCTGGCTGGCGAGCTGGTCGGCCACCAGCGTATCGGCGTAGTCGAGCATGTCGTTGCGCTGCGGCTGGAACAGGCCGTCCTCGCCCGCGATCTCGCTGGCGCTCTTGCGCATCTGCTGCAGCATCTGCGAGATGAACAGCCCCTCGAAGCGCACGGCCGCCTGCTCGGCCCGGGCGCGGTACTGCGCGTCCGCGGCAGGGGCGATGGTATCGCCCTGGGTCGGTGCCGGCAGCGGCGAAAATGGAAAGTCGATGCGGTGGTCCATGTCAGATCACCACCAGTTCGCCGTTGATGGCGCCCGCCTGGTCGAGTGCCTGCAGGATGGCCATGATGTCGTCCGGCGTCGCGCCGGTGCTGTTGATCGTGTCGATGATGGTCTGCAGCTTGGCGCTGGGCGGCCAGCGGAACATGCGGCTGTGGCCCTGCTCCACCTGCACGCGCGATTGCGGCGTGACCATGGTCTCGCCGCGCCCCAGCGAGTTGGGCTGGCTGACCTGTGGCGATTCGCTGATCACCACCTTGAGGCTGCCGTGCGAGACGGCGGCCGGGCGCACCGTGACACCCTGGGAGATGACCACGGTGCCGGTCTTGGAGTTGAAGATCACCTTGGGCACCTCTTCACCCACGTCGATGTTCAGGGCCTGCAGGCGTGCCACGAAGGCCACGCGCTGGGTGGGGTTGGCGGGGGCCTGCACCTCGACGCTGGTGGCGTCGGTGGTCGTGGCGATGGCGCCGAAGCGCCGGTTGATGGTGTCCACGATGTTGGTCGCGGTCTGGAAATTGGGGCGGCGCAGGCTCAGGCGCACCGTGGGGCGGGTGTCGAAGTCGGTCTCGATCTCGCGCTCGATGGTGGCGCCGTTCGGGATGCGGCCGGCCGTGGGTGTGTTCACCGTGACGCTGGAGCCACTGGCCCCCTGGGCGCTGAGGCCGCCGACGACCACATTGCCCTGGGCCAGCGCATAGGTGTCGCCATTGGCTGCGCGCAGCGGCGCGAGCAGCAGCACGCCGCCGCGCAGGCTCTTGGCATCCCCCAGCGAGGACACGTTCACGTCGATGGTCTGGCCCTTGCGGTAGCCGGGCGGAAAGACGGCGCTGACCATCACGGTGGCGACGTTCTTGGTCTTGGCGGCGTTGCTGCCCTCGGGCAGCTTGACGTCGAACTGCTTGAGCATGTTGGTCACCGACTGGCCCGCCGAGCGCACCTGGGTGCTGTCGCCCGAGCCCGCCAGCCCGACGACGATGCCGTAGCCGATCAGCTGGTTCTCGCGCACCCCCTCGATCTGCACGAGGTTGCGCAGGTTCTGGGCGGACAGCGCGGCCTGGGGGGCCAGGCCCAGGAGCAGGGTGGACAGCAGCAAGAGGGTGCGGAGCATCGTCGTCATGGTGGGTAGTGGGGTCAGAAGGGCATCAGCGGGCTGTTGAAGAAGCGCGTGAGCCAGCCGGGCTGCTGGGTGTCGCCCAGGGCGCCGCGGCCCGAGTAGGTGATGCGCGAATTCGCGATGCGCTGCGACGACAGGCGGTTGTCGGTGTCGATGTCGGCCACGCGTGCATAGCCGCTCACGCGCACGAACTCTTCGCCGTTGTTGAGCGTGAGGCTCTTCTCGCCGCGGATGTGCAGCAGGCCGTTGGGCAGGACCTCGTGCACCACCACGGTGATCGCGCCCTGCAGGGTGTTCTGCTGCGTGGCCGTGTTGCTGGCGTCGAACGAGCGCTGGGCATCGGTGCCGATCTGGCCCTTGAGGGTCTGGTTCAGCAGCACTGGCGAGGCGATGGCGGCGCTGCTGTTCTTGCCCTGGGTGGTGCCCGAGCGCCGGTTGGCCTGGGTGGTCTCCTGCAGCACCACGGTGAGCACGTCGCCGGCGCGGATGGCACGGCTGTCGGCCGTGAGCGTGGAGCTGTGCTCGGGCGAGAACACCCCTCCCGACTGGCCGCGCCGCACCACGGGCATGGTGACCAGCGGCTCTTCCAGGACGACCTTGGGCTCGGTGGCCAGCGTCTCGCAGCCTGCCAGCAGCAGGCTGGCCAGCGCGGTCACCAGGCCCATCGCGGTACGGGCTGCCATCAGCGGGCCGCCTGGGCGAGGTTCTGCATCATCTCGTTGGCCGCCGAGAGCACCTTGGTGTTCATCTCGTAGGTGCGCTGGGCGGCGATCATGTCGACCATTTCCTCGACCACCTGCACGTTCGAGCCTTCGAGGGCGCCCTGCTTGAGCTTGCCGCGGCCTTCCTCGCCGGGTGCGCCTTCGTTCGGGGCGCCGCTGGCCACGGTTTCCTGGTACAGGTTGTCGCCCAGGGCGAGCAGGCCCACGGGGTTGACGAAGTTCGCCAGCGTGAGCTGGCCGAGTGCGGTCGGCGTGGTGCTGCCGTTCACCGACACCTGCACGGTGCCGTTTTCGAGGATGGTGAGGCCGGTGGCGTTGGCGGGCACGGTGATCTCGGGGCGCAGGGCCAGGCCCTGCGCGTTCACCAGGCGGCCGTCGGCATTCACCGAGAGCTGGCCTGCGCGGGTGTAGGCCGACTCCCCGTTGGGCAGCTCGACCTGCAGGAAGCCGTTGCCGACGATGGCCACATCGAGCGACTGGCCGGTGGTCTGCAGGTTGCCGGTGGTGAACACCTTCTGCGTGCCCACCAGGCGCGTGCCGCTGCCCAGCTGGATGCCCGATGCGGAGTTGCGGTTCTCGTCGATCTGGGCGCCCGGCTGCTTCTCGACCTGGTAGAACAGGTCTTCGAAGACCACGCGGTCGCGCTTGAAGCCCACGGTGTTGACGTTGGCGAGGTTGTTGGCAATGGCCTGGAGTTTGGCGTCCTGGGCCTGGACGCCGGTCTTGCTGACCCACAGGGCGGGATTCATGGGGACTCCTTGTCGGAAGGGGGGTAAAAGGGGGGGAGGGGTTACTCGCGCAGCAGGCGGTTGCCGTTGGCGGCCATGTCGTCGGCCACCTTGAACAGGCGCATGTGGACCTCGAAGTCGCGGCTCAGGCCCATGGAGGCGACCATCTCCTCGACGGCCGAGACGTTGCTGCCTTCGAGGTGGGCGCCGCTCACACGCACCGTGTCATCGGCCGGCAGCGGCTGGCCGTCGCGGCTGACCACGAAGCCGGCGGTGTTCTTGGCCAGGGTGGCCGCGTCGGGCTTGACCAGCTTGAGCCGGTCCACCGGCTGCAGATCGGCCTCGCCCTCGGGCTGCACCGACAGCGTGCCATTCTCGGAGATCGCCACGCGCACATGGGCCGGCAGCACGATGGGGCCGCCGTCACCGAGCACGGGGCGGCCGTTGAGCGTCAGCGCACCGTTGCTGTCCACTACGAAGGCGCCGTTGCGCGTGTAGGCCTCGCCAGCCTCGCCATTGCCCAGGGCCACGGCAAAGAAGCCGTCGCCCGAGATGGCGGCATCCAGGTCGCGCCCGGTGGCGGTCAGGGTGCCGGAGCGCGTGGAAACGGCATTCGCCTGCAGCTCGGCCAGGTGGCGGGCGCTGTAGCCGTAGCCCTGCACGGACTGGCTGCGGGCCAGTTCCAGGTCGGCGCGAAAGCCGTTGGTGGAGGCGTTGGCGAGGTTGTTCGCGCGCACCTGCTGCGCGTGCAGCGTGCGCTCGGCCCCGCTCATGGCGGAGTAGATCAGGGCGTCCATGGCGCTTCAGCCTCAGATGGCCTGCATCAGCGATTGCATCATCTCGTTCTCGGTCGAGATGACCTTGGTGTTGGCCTGGTAGTTGCGCTGCGAGGACATCAGGCTCACCAGCTCCGAGGTCATGTCCACGTTGGACTGCTCGATGGCGCCCACGGTGAGGTCGCCCGTCATGCCCGTGCCGGGCGTGAAGTACAGCGCGTTGCCCGAGCCCACCGAGGTGGTCCAGCTGGTGTCGCTCACGGCCGTGAGCGCGCTTTCGTTGGGGAAGGTGGCCAGCGCGATCTTGCCCACGCTCTGCTTCTGGCCGTTGCTGTACTGGGCCACGACGGAGCCGTCCTTGGCCAGTTCGACGCCCGTGAGCGTGCCCGAGGCGTAGCCATCGGTGGAGTTCACGGTGGTCGTCGTGTCGCCCGCATACTGGGTGGTGCCGGCGTAGTTGATGGTGATGTTCAGGTCCTGTGCCGCGGGCATCAGGGTGATGACCGGAACCGTCGCCGACGCCGGGCTGGTAAGCTGGCCATCGGGTCCGAAGGTCAGGTTGGGCAGTGCCGCAGGCGTGCCGCCGTCCACGGTGTAGTGCACGTTGACCTGGCCCGGCGTGGCCGACTTGACGAAGTACTGCGTGACCGTGTGCTGCGCGCCCAGCGAGTCGTACACCACGGAGACCATGGAACTGTTGTAGGACAGTGGGTCGGCAGGGGCGAAGGGCGTGACGGCGGGCACGGTCCAGTCGGACGAGAGGTTGCCCACGTACTTGACCTGCGTGCTGGCCTGGGCCGGTACCTGGCCCGTCGGCACGGTGATGTCGCCAAAGGCGCCCAGGGCGGTCGTGCCGGGCACCACGGGGTAGCCCTGGACCTTGCGGCCCGAGGCATCGACCAGTGCGCCGTCCTTGTCGGTGGAGAAGATGCCCACGCGGGTGTACAGCAGCGCGCCTGCGCTGTCCTTGGTCACGAAGAAGCCGCGGCCCTGGATGCTGGCGTCCATCGCGCGGCCCGTGGTCAGCACGCCGCCGCCCACGTCGATGCTCTGCGTGAGCGAGCCGATCTGGGCACCGATGGGCTGGGTGCCCGCATACATCGAGGAGAAGTTCGCGCGGCTGGCCTTGAAGCCGAAGGTGCCGGAGTTGGCGATGTTGTTGCTGATGGTGTCCAGCGAGGTGTTGATGGCGTTGATGCCGGACAGGGCGATTTCGAAGCTCATGGCGGTTTCCTTGGGGTTCAGGGTTTGGCGGTGGCGGGCTTGCCGTTGAACGCGGTGATGAGGCCCGGCTGGACCTGGTCGGCGCCGGCAACGGTCAGCATGGCGCTGCCACTGCCCGTGAGGCGCACGTTGGTGAGTTCTCCGGTGACCTCGATGGCGGGGGTCTCCTTGGTGCTGGTTTCCACCTGCGCGCCGTACTTGCCGGGCGCCAGGCCCAGTGCGGTCGGGTCGAGCATGTATTTCACGTCGCCCAGGTGCTGCGTGCCCAGTTCCACGCGGTGCTTGGCACCGTCGCTGCCGGTGAGCACCAGCGTGGTCTGCGCACTGTTGCTGCCCAGGTGAAAGCCCAGCGCGATGGGCTGTCCGTCGACGGCCAGGGTGTCGGTCTGCACGGTGACCGACGAGCCGACCTGGGAGCCCAGGGTCAGCATCTGCGTGCTGGCCATCAGGCTGGCGGCGGTCGTGCCCTGCTCGGTGAGCTTTTGCAGCGCCTCCATCTGGCTCAGCTGGGTCAGCTGGCCCACGAATTCGCTCGGGTCGGTTGGCTCCAGCGGGTTCTGGTTGCGGATCTGGGCCACCAGCAGCTTGACGAACAGGTCGGAGACGGAGCCGTTGCCGCCCAGCGCGCTGGTGATGGCGTTGCTGCTGCCTGTGCCATTGCCCTGGCTGGCCGATGGGGTCGCGTTGGTTTCCATGGATCAGCCCTCTCCCAGGCGAAGAAGGGAGTTCTGCATGGCCTTGACGCGGCCCAGCACCTCCACATTGGTTTCAAAGGCGCGCGATGCCGACAGCATGTCGGTCATCTCGGCCACGGAGTTAACGTTGGAATAGAACACCTCGCCGGACGCGTTGGCCAGCGGGTTGCCCGGTTCATAGACCTTGCGTGCCGGCTCTGTGCTCTCGATCACGTCGAGCACCTGCACGCGCGCGCCAGCCACCTGGCCGTCCTGGCCGGACTGGGCGATGGCCGAGAACACGGGCTTGCGCGCGCGGTAGACGCCGGCCTCGGTGCCCGCGGCCGACTGGGCGTTGGCCAGGTTGCTGGAGATGGTGTTCATGCGCACGGTCTGGGCCGTCATGGCCGAGCCGGCGATCTGGGCGATGCTGCGAAATGCCATGGCTTACTGCCCCGCGATGGCCTTGGCCAGGCCCTTGAGCTTCATGTTCGTGAAGGTCAGGCTGGTCTGGAAGTCGGAAGCGTTCTGCGAGAACAGCGATTGCTCGACGCCCAGCTCGACGGTATTGCCGTCCTGCGAAGGGTGGTTGGGCACGCGGTAGAGCAGATCGCCGTCGCCCGTGTCGAGCGCCAGAGGCCCCTCGCCGGCCTGGCGCTGGCCCAGGGAGGCGGCAAAGTCGATGTCGCGTGCCTGGTAGCCCGGCGTGCTTTCGTTGGCCAGGTTCGAGGCTATGATTCTGGTGCGGTCTGCGCGCAGCCGCAGGGCATCGGCGTGCACACCCAGGGCCTTGTCAAAGTGAATTCCCATGTTGATCCTCTTTTGCTGATGTCCGTCAAGAAAGTTCATGGCCACCTGTGGGCCGGCGCCGCATTGGCGGGGGTGTTGTGCGGGCCTTTGTCGCTGTCCGCCGCGCCCTTGCAGGCACCGGCGCAGCGCGTGGAGACGGCGGCACGCCAGTGGCTGGCGGAGCAGGCCACGCTCAAGGGGCTGGTCGCTCCCCAGTTCGAGCTCAGCCTGGTCGAACGTGGCACCACGCCGGCTGCTGCGTGCGCCCAGGCCGTGGTCGTGGAGGCGGTGGAGACGCGGTACCTGAGCCGCATGCGGTTTGCCGCCACCTGCCCGGGCAGCGCGGGCTGGCAGCGCGAATGGATCGTGCGGGCCGAGGTGTCTGCGCTGGTGGTCGTGGCTGCGGCGCCGGTGCAGGCCAACCGGGCCATGGCCGAGGCCGACCTGGCGCAGGAGCGGCGCACCCTGGTCGACATGGCCGATGCCTTGCCGTCGGTCGATGCCGCCGTCGGCCAGGCCAGCACGCGCGCGCTGCGCACCGGCCAGGTGGTATCGCCGCGCTGGCTGGTGCAGCCCTTGCTGCTCAAGCGCGGCGACAGCGTGAGCATCGTCGCGCGCAACGGACCCATCGAGGTCCAGGTGCCCGGCGAGGCCATGGAGCCGGGACGGCGCGGCCAGGTCGTGCGCGTGCGCAATGCCGGCACGGGCAAGGTGATCCGTGCGCGCGTCGTCGAGGCGGGGCTGGTGGAGCCGGAGGGCATGGCGCAGTCCATGGGCGATCAATCCCGCGACTGAATCTGCTCGGCCAGGCGCACGAGCTTGGCCGCATAGCCGGGGTCGGTGGCATAGCCGCCGCGCGCCAGGCCCTGGGCGAAGGCCTGGGCATCGGCACCGGTGTTGAGCGCGGCGCGGTAACGCGGGCTGTCCTGCAGCAGGCGCGCATAGTCGCCGAAGGCGCTGGCGTAGTCGGGGTAGCTGCGGAATGCCTCGGTCTTCTTGAGCGCTGTGCCGTCCTCGTACTCGGTGGTCAGCGCATCGGTGCGCGCGCCCTGCCAGCCGCCCTGCGCCTTGAGGCCGAACAGGTTGTGGGTGTTCTGGCCTGCGGCATCGCGCAGCGGCTGCCGGCCCCATCCCGACTCCAGCGCGGCATGCGCCGACACCAGGTCGGCCGAGACCCCCAGCGTCTGCGCCGCCTGCCGGGCCCAGGGGGCGATGCTGGCCAGGAACTCCTGCTGCTGCACGCCCAGGACCGAAGGGGCACTGCTGTCCGCAGCGCTCACCGAGGCCTGTGCGCGGTGGACCCAGGCTTCGGGGCGCATGGCGGGCAGGGATTCACCGGGCCAGCCCTGGTCGATCACGCGCTGTACCTCGGCATGGGCCTGGCGGAACACGGCCGCGAAGGGGCCTGCCTGGCCCTGGGCAGGCAGGGGCGGCCGCTCCATGGCGGGCATGGCGATGGGCGCCAGCGCGATGTCAGGCCTGAGCATAGGTGTCTTCTTCCTTGCCCCGGAGCACGCGCTGCAGGATGGCCTGCTGGTCGGTCACCAGGCGGCCGTTGCGGGTGTTGCGTTCCTTGCAGTCACGCACCAACTGCTCCAGGGCGTCAGCGCGTGTCTGCACCACGCCGCGCGTTGCGGGGGGCAGGCGCTCGAGCAGGGCGTCCAGCGTGGCCGGGTGCTGCGGGGCCAGCAGTTGCGCCAGCAAGGCGCTGCGGCGCTCGCGGCGCAGGTCCAGTGCCGCCACCATGGCCAGGATGCGCTCGTTGAGCTCCAGTAAGCCGGCACTGTCGTGCCGCAATGCAGCGCTGAACTGCTCCTGCAGCAGCGCCTGGAGGCTGCGGTACTGCCGCAGGTCGGCGTCCATGTCGGCCACGAACTGCGGCAGAAGGGCGGGGCGGCTCATTCGCGCGCTCCGTGGTAGCGGGTGATCAGCCCCGCGAGCTTGCCGGCATCGAAGCGGATCTCGCCGCGGGCCAGGGCATCGCGCAGTGCCGCGACCTTGGCCTCGTCGATCTCGGGCATGGCGCGCAGGGCGGACTGGGCCGCCTCCAGCACGCCCGAGGCGCGCCCGGGTTCATCGAGGGGAGCAGCGGTCTGTGCGGGGGCTGCGGCCGCGGCGTCCGGCACGGGCGCGGCAGCGGGCAATGCGGTGATGCCGGTGGAGGTGATTTTCATGCGGGAGCCTCGGATTCTGGTTTCCATGGCGGTCAGCGGGCGGTCAGTGTTTCGCGCAGCGCCGTCAGGGCCTCGCGGTTCGGCACGGTGGAATCCACGCCGGGCAGCAGGGGCGCCACCGTTTCGGGGGCGCCGAACATGGCCGCCATGTGGCGGGCGTGCTCGGTCGTGAGGATCAGCAGCTCGATGCGGCGGTTCGTGTCGGCCCGGGGGTCCTTGGTGTTGAAGGGCGCGCGGTCGGCCATGCCCACGGTCTGCAGCGTGGTGCCGGCGGGCATGCCGCCGGCCAGCAGGTGGTAGCGGGCGGCGATGGCCCGGTTGTTGGACAGCGTCCAGTTCGAGACGGCGCCCATGTCGCCATCGGCGTAGGGCAGGGAGTCGGTGTGGCCCACGACGATGATCTGGTTCTCCATCTGCGCGAACACGGGTCCCATCCGGCGCAGCAGGCGGCGAAAGCGCTCGGTCGGGACCACGCTGCCGCGCTCGAACATGCCTTGCTTGTCGGTGTCGTGCAGCATCACGCGAAGGCCGAAGGGCGTGATGATGGCCTGCAGGTTGTTGGCCAGGCCGGCGTCCTCGCTCATACGCATGAGGATGGCCGCCAACTGCCGCAGGTCGGCCGCCGTGTCGTAGCGCACCGGTGCCGCACCGGGCTGCAGGCCCTGGCCGCCATTCGTGAAGGCCTGGCGCGGCTGGCGCACCACGCCCTGCGCAGGCACGGGTTCGCGCGGAATGAGGCTGCCCTGGGCCGTGGTGAAGGTGTGGATCTTGTGGCCCGCTCCTTCATCGAACATCTTGCCGCCCGTGGTGCGCAGGATTTCCTCGCTGCGCTCGGCATTGCGCGAGGCCAGCAGCCACAGCACCAGGAAAAGGCACAGCAGGGCCAGGCAGAAGTCGGCGAAGGCCACCTTCCAGGCACCCCCATGGGACTCGTCGTGCGCCTTGCGCGAGACGCGCTTGACGACGGTCGGGTGGTGGCCGTCGCCCTTGCCGGCCTTGCTGGCGTTGCCATCAGGTAGCACGGCGTTCTCCGGGCGTGCGGTCGGCGGTGCCCGCATTCTGCATGTTGTCGATCCAGCTTTCCAGGAGCGCGAAGCTGGGCTTGATGTTCAGCTGCACCAGGCGGCGGCCGGCATCGATCGCCAGCAGGGGCGGCTTGCCCGAGACATGGGTCACCAGCACGACCTTGACCGATTCCAGCGCGGCCAGTTCCTCGTGCACGATCTGCTTCATCATGTTCGCCAGCGGGTCGAACAGCGCATAGCAAAAGAAGATGCCGATGAAGGTGCCGACCATGGCCGCGGCCACCATCACTGCGATCTCGGCGGTGCCGGCACCGTCGGCCACCGAGCTCATCGCCATCACGATGCCCAGCACCGCGGCCAGGATGCCGAAGCCCGGCATCGCCTCGGCGATCTTTCCCAGCGACTTGGCGGGCTGCGACAGCTCGTCGTAGATCGCCTCCAGCTCCTGCTCCAGCACGCCTTCCAGTTCGTGGGCGTTGATCTTGCCCATGGCCATCAGGCGGAAGTTGTCGACGATGAAGTGCAGCAGCTTGGGCTCTTCGAGGATCAGGGGGTAGCGCTGGAACAGCTCGCTCTCGTGGGGGGCCTCGACGTGGGCGTCCAGGGCCTTGAGGCCGCCGGCGGCAGTCTGCAGCAGCTCGTACATCAGCAGCAGCAGCTGGCGCTGGAACTCCTCGCCGGGCTTCTTGCGGCCGACCACCTTCTTGAGCTGCAGCACCATTTCCGAGAGCACGTGCTTGGGATTGCCCAGCACGATGGCCCCCAGGCCAGCGCCCAGGATGATCAGCAGCTCCACCGGCTGCCAGATGACCTTGAAGCTGCCGCCGTGCAGCATGAAGCCGCCGAACACGCAGCCGAGAACGATGATGATGCCGACGATGGCTTGCATGGGATGGGTCTTTGGGTAGGGGCTCAGGCGTCCTGCAGGAAGGCTTTCATCTTCCGCAGGGCACCCTTGTTGATCTGGCACACGCGTGCATCGGTGAGTCCGAGCACGGCGGCGATTTCCTTGAGGCTGAGGTCGAACTCGTAGTACAGCTGGACCACGCGCTGCTCGCGTTCGTCAAGAGCGCCCAGCGCCTGCTCCAGGCTGCGGCGGTCCATCAGGGCCTCTTCGGGGCTCAGGCTGGCCGAGGGCATGTGGGTGAGCTCCTGCAGGATCTCGTCGAAGCTCACGAGCATCTCGGCGTTTTCGGCGAGGCGGTACTCCTGCAGCTCGGCCGCCGAGATGTTCAGCGCGGCCAGGATGTCGCTGTCGCTGGGCGCGCGGCCCAGGCGGCGCGTGAGGGCGCGCACGGCGTCGCGCATGCGGTGGCTGTCCTGGCGCACAGAGCGCGGGCGCCAGTCCTGGCGGCGCAGCTCGTCGAGGATCGAGCCGCGGATGCGGATCGAGGCGTAGGAGCCGAATTTCTCGTCGGGCGCATCGCCGTAGCGGCGCAGTGCGTCCAGCAGGCCCATGAGACCGATCTGCTCCATGTCCTCGCGGTCCACGGCCGCGCCGATCTGCGACGTCAGCTGACGCACGATCCGCTTGACCAGCGGAGCGTAGGCCAGCAGATGGCGCTGCTCATCGGCCGCGCTGCGGGTGGCAGCGGCACCGTGAACTTCGGCGTAACCCGTGTGCATGTCCATGGGGCAGGCTTGTCTATTCGATGATCAGCTTGCCGATCAGGGCTTCGACGAAGGGCTGTTCCTTGCGATCGCGCTCGTAGCTGGCCTGGTAGGCTGCATTGATGTCTGCCGCCAGCTCGGTGATGGTCATCTTCGAGGCCTTCTCGAGCGGGTAGGTCGACAGCGCGGAGACCGCCACGCTGCGCAGCAGCGGCAGGTGTTCCTTCACGGTGCGCTCCTTCTCCGCCGGGGCCTTGAAGACCAGGTCCACCGCGAGGTAGTGCGCCATCGGCTCTCCTGCCTGGCCACGCAGCATCACGATCACCTTGTCCAGGCTGACGTATTTGTATTCCTGGTTGTCGTAGACCGGCTTGGCGGGGGCCTGCTCGGTATCGGCCGCAGGGGCGCGGTTCTTGAGCCACCACCAGGCGCCACCCCCACCCAGGCCGGCCATGGCCAGTCCCACCAGAGAGAACGCAATGAGTTGCCGTGTTTTGGTCATGGAATCGGTCAGCCTTGGGAGGTGGAGAGTGCAAACGCCTGCGGCGGCTGATCGCGTTCGGCGTCGGCCAGGGCCTGGCCCGGGCCCTCGGCCTCGGGGGCGTTGTCCTGGGGCTGGCGGCCGCGGCCGTCGTGCTCGCGCGGTGCGTGCTGGGCGATCGTGACCGTCACGTCGCCGGCCTGGCGCATGGACAGGTCACCGCGCAGGCTGTCGCTGATGGCGTGCAGCTGGCGCACCACGTCGCTGTGCGTGGCACTCAGGTGGATCTGGAGGCCGGCACCGTCGCGGCGCACGGTGATCTCGAGCTGGCCCTGCATGGGCGGATCGAGCCGGATCTGGGCGCGCTCGGTACCGCGCCGGATCTGCCACTCGATGCGCTCGCCCAGCGCTTCCACCAGGGCCGTGGTCGGCGTGCCATCGTTGCGTGCTGCCACTGCTGCTGCCGCCGGGGGCGTGGACAGGGGCGCGGCGGACAGGCCGTCGGCCAGGGCCGGGTTCCACGCCGCCATGGTCACCTCGCGCGGAGCAGTGGCGGTGGCCGCCAGCACCTTCTCGAGCGGTGCCGCCATGGCCTCTGTCGGCGTGGCAGCGGGTGCCGGTGCCTGCAGCGCCGCGGCCTGCGGGGTCACGGTGGGCTGCGGCGACTGCGCCTGCAGGACGGTGGTGGCAAACGAGGGCAGGGCGTCCTGCGCCGTGGTGGGGGTTGCGCCCGGGATGGCCATGGCCACTGCGGGCGTGGATGGGGCCGCCAAGGCCGTGGCCGCAGTGGCCGCCGCGTTCCATTGTGCGGCCGCAGGCGGCAGGGCCAGGCCATGCGGCTGGAAAGCCGGGGTGCTTGCAATGGGTGCGAACAGCGGGGCCAGCAGCGCCGCGGTCGGCGCATCCTCGGCCGGCGGGTTGTCCTCGGAGGCCTCGGCCAGGAGGTCGCCGGCGGGGAGTTCGGCCACGGTGCCAGGCATGGCCAGGGGGGGCGCCAGCGCGGCGGGCACGGCACCGGTCTGCGGCGGTGCGGCTGCCCACAGCGCGGGCAGGGCCGTCTGTTGCAGGGCCAGGAAGAATCCGGTGCCGGCGGGCACGCCGGCGGCCGGTGTTCCCGGGGCCCCAGGAAGCAGGGCCTGGGAGTGACCGGCGGGGGCCAGCGGCAGGGCGGCAGGCAGGGCCTGGGGCAGGGAAAGGCTCATGTTGTGGACTCGTTCATCTCGCCGTGGGCGGCATAGGCCATCCAGCCGTCCTTGTGGGCGCGCAGCTCCTCCAGGGCACGCTGCAGCTCTTCGGCGGCGGTGTTGCACAGGGCATGGGCCTGCTGGTGCGCCTGCTGCAGCTCGCGCAGGGCCTGGCGCTGGGCCGGGGCACGTGCCTGGTCGGCAGCCAGGGGCGCGAGCAGGGCCGTGAGCTCGAGGCTGGTGCGGGCCAGCGCGTCCCAGTCGCGCGCCAACGTGCCCTCGCGCAGGCGCCGGGCCAGATCGAGCATGTGCCGTGGATCAGCCATGGGCGGCCTGCACGTTCTGCCAGCCGTTGCGGATGGTGGTGAGCAGGCCCACCACCTCGTCGACCATCTCGGCCTGCAGTTCCAGGCCGGCCTTGTGCAGGCGCCAGGCGCAGTACTCGTACAGGCGGCCCAGGTTGGCCACCACCTCACCGCCGCTGTCGAAGTCCAGCGCACTGGACAGGCCATTGAGGATGTCCACGCACTTGTCCAGGCTGCGCGCCTTGAGCTCGTAGCGCCGGCCTTCGATGTGGCCCCTGGCGCGCGCCAGCTCCTCGAGCAGGCCGTCCATGAGGATCATGACCAGCTGCACCGGGGAGGCATTGGCGGTTTGCGCGTTCAGGTTGACGGCGTGGTAGCTGCGGTAGGCGTCGTAGTCCATGGAGGGGCAGGGGCGGTTCAGGCCGCCCCGAGGTTGCTGAGCAGGCTGCTGTTGTCGCCCATGAGCGACTGCAGGTTCTGCAGTTGGGTGAATTGCGCGAGGTAGCGCTTGTAGGCCATGTCGTACTGGGTATCCAGGCGGGTCTGGCGTGCCGTGAGGCCTCTTTGCTGGGTGTCCAGCGAGGCCTTGCGCTGCTGGATGTGGCCCTTGCTGGTGTCTGTCCAGCTCTTGACGACATCGCTGAAGGCGCCGAGCACGCCGCTGGAGCCGGTCAGGCTGGCGTTGCCAAAGAGCTTGTCCAGGCCTTCGGGGTGTGCTGCCAGGGTCTTTTGCAGCTTGGCGCTGTCCAGCGTCATGGTGCCGCTGCGGTCGGTGCTGATGCCGAACTGGGACAGGCTCATGCCACCGTGGCTCTGGCGCAGCACCGAACCCATGCGGTCGCGCAGGGAGCGCAGCCCGGCGTCGGACGCGAACGCCGCCCGGGTGCTGCCGTCCGCGCCCATGGCCGTCAGGTCGTCGAGGGTCTTCTCGAGCGCGTTGTAGGCGTCGACGAACTTCTGCACATTGGCCGTGGTGCCGCTGTCGTCGTTGCCCACCGTCACGACCAGCGGGCTGTCGCCCGCCTGCATGGCTTTGGTCAGCGTCACGGTGACGCCGTCGATGGCCGTCACCGTGTTGGAGGCCTGCTGCAGCCGGGTGCCGGTGGTGGCGTCGCCGAAGAGATAGACGACGGCATCGCGGGCGGGCGAGAGTTCCTTGGCCGTGGACAGGGCGGTCTTGAGGCTGCTGGCGGGCAGTCCGCTGGTGTCCAGCGTGATGCGGCCGCTGTCGCCGGTCTTGCCCGACGACAGCACGAGCTGGGTCTTGCCATCCACCGTGGCCGTGGTGGCGGTCACCTTGCCCTGGTTCTCGTTCGCCTGGTTGATGGCGCGGGCGATTTCGGTTTGCGAGATGGTGCCGTCGTTGTCGGAGTCGGCCTGGGTCAGGGCCACGGTGAAGTCCGTGCCGTCCTGCAGCTTCACGACCAGCGGTCCGCCCAGCGAGACCGGCACGGCAGGCAGGTCCTCGAACGCGACCTGGTGCGGCGTGGCCACCTGCTGCACGAACAGCGAATAGCCGCCGGCCGGTGCCGAGGCGCTGGCTGTGGCGGTGGCAAACCCGGTGCTGCTGAGCGACGTAGTGCGCTGCACCAGGCTCTTGCCGGCGCCGCCGGCCAGGCCGCTGAGGGCCGAGCTGAAGGCGGTCAGCGCCGACTGCAGCTTGGTCAGGGCCGTGCTGGTCGCCTGGGCGGACTTGGCCTGCGATGTCAGCAGGCTCTGGGCGCGCGCGGTGTACGACGTGGCCAATTGGGTCGCCATCGTGCTGGGGGTGATGTCTGCCATGTCAGATTCCTCTCAAAACGGGTGAAAAAGGGCGGTCTGAGGCAGAAGGCGACACGAATGCGCGCTTTATGAAATCGGCGTGGTGCAAGGCGGTGCTCATGCGGGCCTCCGTTGCCACATGAGGGTTGCCATCTCGTCCTGGCGTTTCTGTTCCTGGACGCCCTGGGCCCGCTTGAGGTCCTGGCGCTGGCGTTCGAGCAGCTGGTTCACGGATTCGTGCCGGCGAGAGGCGCTGGCCAGGGCCTGGCGCGAAACCGCCAGGTCGGCATCGTGCAGCGCCAGGTCGTTGCGGTGCGCATGGGCCAGCTGTATCACGCTGTGCTTGTAGTTGCCGCTGTTGAGGGCCGCTGCCGCCAGGCTGGCGCCGCTGGCGCCCACATTGCGGTACAGCGTGTCCAGGCGCTCCAGGTTGCGCTGGTAGCGCTCGCGCACACGCTGCTTGCCGGCCACCTCGGCCTGCTGGCGCTCCACTTCCCGCTGGCGCAGCTCGGCCAGGCGGGCCAGGCTGGCGATGGTCTGCTCCGGTTTCATGACATCACCTCGTCGAGCCGGGCCAGGGTGTCCTGCAGGGGGGCCGCCTCGGCCGTGCCCTGGTGCAGGAAGGCCTCCAGGCGCGGGTACAGGGCCACGGCGCGGTCGGTCGCCGGGTCTGCGCCCGGCACATAGGCGCCCAGCGGCAGCATGTCGCGCACCTGGGCGTAGCGCGACAGCATCTCCTTGAACTGGCGTGCGGCGCGCTGCTGCTCTTGCGTGCTGACCAGGGCCATGCAGCGGCTGATGGAGGCCGTGATGTCGATGGCCGGGTAGTGGCCGCGCTCGGCCAGCGCGCGCGAGAGCACGATGTGCCCGTCCAGGATGGCGCGTGCCGTGTCCACCACCGGGTCCTGCTGGTCGTCGCCTTCGGCCAGCACGGTGTAGATGGCGCTCATGCTGCCCTGGGCGTTCTCGCCATTGCCTGCGCTCTCCACCAGCTGTGGCAGCAGGCTGAAGACCGAGGGCGGATAGCCGCGGGTGGCGGGCGGCTCGCCCAGCGACAGTGCCACCTCGCGCCGCGCCATGGCGTAGCGCGTGAGCGAGTCCACGAGCAGCAGCACATGCTGGCCCTGGTCGCGGTAGTGGGCGGCGATCGAATGGCACAGCTCGGTGGCCTTCAGGCGCATCAGCGGGGATTCGTCGGCCGGTGCCACCACCACCACGGCGCGGGCCAGGCCGGCGGGGCCCAGCGAGCGCTCGATGAACTCGCGCACCTCACGGCCGCGCTCGCCGATGAGGCCCACCACCACCACGTCGGCCACGGTCTGGCGCGTGATCAGGCCCAGCAGCACGCTCTTGCCCACGCCGCTGCCGGCCATCAGGCCCACGCGCTGGCCCCGGCCGAGCGTGAGCAGGCCGTTGATGGCGCGCACGCCCACGTCCAGCGGCTTGTCCACGGGCCGCTTGCGCAGCGGGTTCACATGCGGTGGGTGGGGGGGCAGCACATGCTCGCCCCCCAGGCGGCCCAGGCCATCGAGCGGCTCGCCCAGGCCGTTGACGATGCGACCGAGCCAGCTGGGCCCGATCATCAGGTCCGAGCGGTCGGGGGCCGGCAGCACGCGGGCACCCGTGGCCAGGCCCTCGGTCTTCTTGAAGGGCATGAGGTAGGAGAGGTCTTCGCGAAAGCCCACCACCTGTGCGTCGATCCAGCCGCCCGTCGCGGTTTCGATATGGCAGCGCTGCCCCGTGTGCAGGGCGCAGCCCGCACTCTCGAGCAGCAACCCCGATGCCCCCACGAGCCGCCCCGTGGGCGTGGCCACGGGCACGGCACCGAGCTCCAGCTTGCGCAGCGCGGCGGCGATCATGGCGTTGCCTGCGCCACGGCGGGGGCTGGTGTGTCGAGCAACTGCGCCGACACCTGCTCCATCACGGCAGCCTGGCGCTGGCGGCAGCCGGCGTCGGCCTCGTGGTTGCCGGCGTGCACGTGGCACTCGCCGGGCTCGAGCCGGGGGTCGGGGCGCAGCTTCCAGCGTTTGGCGCCCTCGGGTTGCAGCTCGTGCAGGCGCTGGCACTCCTCGGGGTTCAGGTGCACCTGCACCTCTTCGTCGCTCACGCGCGGCAGGGTGGCCAGGGTTTCATCGACCATGGCCAGCAGTTGCTGCGGCTGCAGCGCGAGCTCGCAGCGGATGACCTGGCGCGCCACCTTGGCGACCAGCTCCACGACCTCCTTGCGCATGGCGGCCTGGTAGTCGGCCTGCAGCTGCTGCACCTGTTCGAGGGCCGCCTGCAGGGGCGCGCCGATCTGCTCCAGCCGTGCGCTGGCTTCGTCGCGGCCCTGCGCCATGCCCTGGCTGCGGCCCTCCTCGAGGCCGGCCGCCAGGCCTTCCTGGTGGCCGTTGTGCCAGCCCGACTGCAGGCCCTCTTCGTAGCCCTTGGCCAGGCCTTCCTGGAAGCCGTCGGCCACCAGGGACGCGTCGCCGCCCGGCACCGCCTGGGGGCGGTCCCGCAGCTGCGCCAGGGGCGGAAAGCGGTGCAGTCGCAGGTGTTGCTTCATTCGACGGTGGCTTCCGCGAACAGCTGGATCTGGATCTCGCCGGCATCGGCCAGGGCCTTGACCTGGGCCATGATCTCGCGGCGCGTCTGCTCCACGCGGCTCAGCGGCATGGGGCCGGCGCGGCGCAGCAGGTCCTCGAAGCTCTGGGCCTGGCGGCGCGGCATGGCGCGCAGGATGGCGTCGCGCACCGGGGGCTCGGCACCCTTGAGCGCGATGGCCCACTGCTCGAGCGGGATGTCGTCGAGCAGGCGGATCAGCACGGCCTCGGTCTGGTTCGAGAGCATGAAGAAGTCGTACATGCGGACCTCGATGGCCGACACCACCTCGGGGTCGTGCGCGCGCAGCAGTTCGATCATGCCGCGCTTGTCGCCCGACAGCCGGTTGATGATCTCCGCGACCTGGCGCGAGCCTTCGACGGTGGCGCTTTGCGTGCCCAGGTCGTCCAGGCAGCGCTCGACGATCTCCTCGAGCTCGATCAGCCACTCGCTCTCGATTTCCTGAAGCCGTGCCATGCTCAGCAGCACGTGGTCGCGGCTGGCTTCGGGCAGGGCTTCGATCACGGCGCTGGCCTGGGGCGGTGGCAGGAACGCCAGGAACACCGCCTGCATGCGCACATGCTCCTGGGCGATGCGCTCGCCCAGCCATTTGGGCGAGGCCCATTGCAGGCGCGCCATCTTGGGACGGATGGCGTCGCCGTAGATGCTGTTGAGCACATTGCCCGCGATATCGGCACCCAGTGCCAGATCCAGCGAGCGCTTGAGGTAGGAGCGCGAGGCCCCGTGCACGCCGCTTTGCTCGCGGTAGTCGTCGAAGAAGCGCTGCATGGAGGCGCGCACGGTCTCGACCTTGATGCCGCTCAGGCGCGACATGACCTGCGTGACTTCGAGCAGTTCCTCGCGCGAGAGGCAGCGCAGCACGGCGGCGGCAGGCTCCTCGCCCATGCACAGCAGCACGATGGCGGCCTGCTCCAGTGGGTTGCCGGCAGAGTCGCTGGCGGCAGCGATCGGGGGGTCAATTCGGGTGGCCATGTTTCTGAATCCACTGTTTCACGACTTCGGCCACGCGCTCGGGCTCCTTCTCGGCCAGCACGCGCAGGTGGCTCACCATCACATCCACGGGCGAGCCGGGGGGCGGCAGGTCGTAGTCCTCCAGCAGGGGTACCACCGGCATGGCGCCGGGGCCGGCCACCGCGGCAGGGCTGGCGGCGGCAGGGGCCGTGCTGCTGTCCTCGTCGAGCGCTACCACGGGCGTCAGGGCCGGCGACTGGCCCAGGGCCAGCGGGGCGGGGACAGCCAGGCGCTGCTGGGCGCTGCGCACCAGGGGGCGCACGACCAGGAAGAAGGCCAGCAGCGCCGCGACCAGGTAGACCACCGGCATGCCCCAGTCGACGACGGTGTCGCGCTGCTGCCACCAGGCTTGCTGTGCGGGAGGCGCGCGGAAAGCCAGGGCCGAGACGATGAGCTGGTCGCCGCGCTCGGCATTGATGCCCAGGCCGTTGTGCAGGATCTTTTCGATATGGGCCAGTTCGGGATCGCTCCAGCCGGTGGTGGCGCCCTTGGGAGCCACGGCGGTGTTCAGCACCACCGACACATGCAGCTTGCTCAGGCGGCTGCGGCTGCGCTTGATCTGCTTGATGCTGCGGTCGTAGGCGTACTGGCGCGTGGTGGCGTTCTTGCGGGCCGTGTTGGCATTGGCGGCGGCGTTCGGGTCGGCGGGCGGGGCTGCGGCCGGGTCGGAGTTGACGGGGCGGTTGCTCAGCGAGCCGGGCACGCCGATGGCGGCCAGGGCGCGGTCCTGCTCGTCACGCACGGCCTCGGCCGTCACGCGCGGGTCGGTGCCGAATTTTTCCTGGGTTTCCTCGATGCGGTCCTCGTCGACCTCGGCGGTGACGCTGGCCTTGAAGTTGTCCTCGCCCAGCACCGGTGCCAGCAGATCGCGGATGCTGCGCAGCGTCGCGTCGCGGTGGCGCGCGGCGGCCTCGCCGCCGTTGAGCGCATCCAGGCCCTGGCTCAGGTCCACGTGGGCCGACAGCAGGTTGCCGCTCTGGTCCACCAGTTGCACGCGCTGGGGCGACAGGCTGGCCACGCTGCCCGCCACGAGGTTGACGATGGCGGCGACCTGTTCCGAGCCGAGGCGGCGGCCGGGCTTGAGCGTGAGCATCACCGAGGCCGAGCTTTGCGCGCCGTCGCTGATCACGAACGACGTCGACTTGGCGATGGACAGGTGCACGCGGGCCGACTCCACCGCGTCGAGGGCGCCGATGCTCTGGGCCAGCTCGCCCTCCAGGCCGCGGCGAAAGCGCACGTCCTGCACGAACTGGCTCACGCCCAGTGGGTCGTTGCGGTCCATGAGCTCCAGGCCGGCCGGCAGCTTGGCGGTCACGCCCTTGGCGGCCAGCAGCATGCGCACCTTGCCCAGCGACTTTTCAGGCACCAGTACCTGCCCGCTTTCGGGGTGGATGCGGTAGGGGATCTGCTCGGCTTCGAGCACGGACATCATGTCGGCCGCAGCCACCTTTTCGCGCGCACCGAACACCGGCTTGTACCCGGCCTCTGCATTCCACAGGAACATCAGCACCACGGCGGTGAGGCCCGCAGCCAGCAGGACCAGGGGGGCGAGGCTCTTCACGAAGGCCGGCGCAATGCGGGGCAGGCCGCCCGTGCGCAGGCGATCCCAGCCGGATTTCAGGGTGGCGTTCACGCGCAAGACTCCAGAGCGCTCTTACAGCGGCAGCTTGACCAGGTCTTCCATGGCGCCCATGACCTTGTTGCGCACCTGCATCAGCATGGAGAACGACAGGCTGGCCTCCTGGCTGGCGAGCATGGCACCCACGAGGTCATCGCTGGCGCCGCTGTCCACCTCGGCCATCTTCACCCCGGCGTCATGGTCCTGCTGGTTGACGCCATGCACCGCCGCCATCATGCGGTCCGCAAAACCGCCGGCCCCGGGAGCCGCATCGGCTTCGCCTGCAGCTCCCAGGATCGGGGCCGGGGCGCTCAGGGTGCTCAGTTGGTCCTGGATCTGGCGCAGGTCGGCCTGGATCAGGGCAGCGGTTGCTTGGCTCATGGGGGCATCCTTCAAAAATCGCCGTGCAACCCGGGCGTGCGGGTGGAGTCACCCAGGCAATGGTTGCAATTTGTTCTTCATTGTAAGTGAGATTTTACAAATGATGCGTTGTGGGTATCAAAAAATTGCAGCATTGGGGTTTTTGATGCTTTGTTGCGTGTTGTGCTACCTTGTGTTCTACGGTGATGAAGGTTTGTGGCCTCTCGAGGGCGTTTTTAAGGGTTTTCCATAGGAAAATGCGGCAAAATCGGGGAGATCGTTGATTTTTCAGTAGCATGTGTATCTGTTGCACAGGCTTCTCGCTCCGCTGGAGCGCAAGGGTGAGGGGCCGCCTCAGGCGGTGACGCAGCTATGCAGTACGGTTTGGAACTCGCGGTGGGAGGGGTGCTGGTCCTGGCGGCGGGTGGCTGGGGAATTTCCGTCTACCTGGGCTTGCGCAGGGCGCGCCTGGCGCTGGAGCAGGCGCAGCAGACGCTGGCCGAGCGCAATGAGTTCCTGGGCATGATGGCCCACGAGATGTTGACCCCACTGCAGACGCTGATCAGTTCGGTGGAGCTCATCGAGCTCAGCGGGCACCTGCCCGCGGACGATCAGGCGTTTCGGCGCCTGCGCCGCAGCGCCCAGCAGCTGGAGGCGCAGATGAACGACACGGTGGAGTTCGCGCGCCTGAGCGGCGGGCGCCTGAAGGTGTCGCCCATGCTGTTCCAGCCCGACCTGATGATGCGCATCATCGTCGCCGAGTATGAGGAGGCGGCGCGCGAGCGCGGAGTGCGGCTCGAGGTGTGCGTGGATCCGGAGCCCTGCCCGCGGGTGATCACCGATCCTGCCCGGCTGCGGCAGATCATCACCAACCTGATCTCCAACAGCGTGAAATACGCCAGTCCCGGCGAAGTGCTGTGCTCGGTGCAGGTGCAGGAAGCGCCCGCCCAGGTCACCATTGCCGTGATGGACCGGGGGCCGGGCTTCGACGCCTCGGTCGATGTGTGGGCGCCCTTCGTGCGCGGCAGCAAGACCCCGCAGGGTGCGGGCCTGGGGTTGGCGGTGGTCAAGCTCATGTCCGACCTGCTGCAGGGCACGGCCCGGGTGGTGAGCCGCGTGGGCGAGGGCACGGCCTTCATCGTACAGATTCCGGTGGAGGTCGAGCGCACCCAGGAGGTCCGGGTGGCGGCGCCCGCGTCCCAGCGCCTGCGCGTGCTGGTGGTCGACGACAACGACGACGTGCGCCAGGGGTTGCTGGCCATGCTGCAGGCCCTGGGGGCCCAGGCGGACGGCGCTGCGAGCGTGGCCCGTGCTGTCCAGATGCTGCAGGCTGCCAAGTACGACGGCATGGTGCTGGACCTGTGCCTGCATGACGGCAGCGGCTACGACGTGGCCCGCGCGGCGCGCCAGCCCGGGGGGTTGAACCTCGAGACGCCCATCGTGGCGCTGTCGGCCTACCACGAGAGCGATGCCCAGGGGGATCTGCTGCTGGCCGCAAAGTTCGAAAAACCGATCTCGGTGGGGCGCCTGCGCTCGGCCATGCAGCTGTTTGCCTGAAGGCGGTGCCCCCGGTGCAGCGCGGCGGCCCTTGCACGAGGGTGTTGGCCTGGGCTGCGCCAGTCTCGTGCCCTGCGGGTTGCGCGCAGCGCCAGGGGGGTGGCCGGGATGTGCCGGCCGGGCCGGGGTGGAGCTAGCTGCTTTCGCCCAGGAGTTGCTTCACCTGGGAGATCAAAAGGGCCAGGCGGAAGGGCTTTTCGATCACCTGGATGCGCAGGGTCAGCGCCATGCGCGCAATCTCCTCTTCGGCGGCATTGCCCGAGGCGATCGCGCCGGTGGTCAGGATCAGCGGTGCCGCGGGCTGGGCGCGGCGGATGGCGCGCAGCGCATCGGCTGCGGTCTGGCCGCCCAGCCACCAGTCCACCACATAGGCGTCGAACGGCGCGATGGCTGCTTCATAGGACAGGTCCGAGGCCGAGGCGAAGGCGCTGGCGTGGTAGCCCGAGCGCGTGAAGGCCTCCTGGAGGTTGGCCGCCAGGTCGGCGGAGTCCTCGAGGATGGCGATGCGTGGCAGCGGGCGCTGCAGGGGGGTGATCAACAGGTGCAGCACGCGGTGCCGTGGTACGGCGCTCGGGGCATCGGCGTAGGGCTGTATGCGCCACTCGCTGCCATCGCGCGTGGCCACCAGCTCGCAATGCTCGTGGGGGCCGAGTTCGGTGCCCAGGGTGGCCATGCAGGCCAGGCTGCGCGGGCCCATCGGCATCTGGGCTGCCACGGCGTCTGCGGATTCGCGCTGGGCCTGGCTGGGCTGGTTGCTGAGCGGCGTACTGACATCCACCTGGAAGTACTGGGCGAGTGCCAGCAGGTCGGCGCTGGAGAAGGAGCCGTCCTGGAATTTGCGGAAGGCGCCCGAGCGCGACAGGCCCAGGATGACTGCCAGCTGCGAGGAGTGCTTGTGGCGTGGCCAGCCCTGCGCGCTGAAGAACGCGTGCAGGCGGCGCGAGATGACGCTGGCGGGCTGCTGCTCCTCGCCTGTGAAATCGCCGGATGCGGGGTCGTGCGGATCGGAATGCTTGGGCTCGATCATGGTGTTTTGCTTGGTGTGCAGCAAATTGGCGACA
Organism: Acidovorax sp. GW821-FHT10A04; assembly: GCF_059415825.1. Taxonomy (NCBI): domain Bacteria; kingdom Pseudomonadati; phylum Pseudomonadota; class Betaproteobacteria; order Burkholderiales; family Comamonadaceae; genus Acidovorax; species Acidovorax sp. GW821-FHT10A04. The sequence goes on along the minus strand of NZ_JBWKNZ010000016.1, from coordinate 101,273 downwards.
AAAATAACGCCTTCTTAAAAAGAGGTCCTAAAACTGGACATTTTTGTGACCGCCTGTAAAATGTTGCACCAATTGCACTCAAATGTCCAAGTGGGTCGGAAATGCGCCGTGGGGCGCTCGGCCTGTTGCGGTCCTGGATGCAGACCAATATAGCCCAACTGCCTGGCCCAAGCCTCCCTTCGTTGCCCTACGTGCAGCATTGTTTAACGTTTTTCGATCTGACTTGACATGATGCAATCCGCGCAGTTCTCGGCGGGGCTCCATCCGGTGCTGGACGCACGCACCCTGGGGCGGCCGGTGCACCTGCTGGCGCCGTTCGCGCGCAAGTTCGGTGCCGACCTGTCGGATCTGCTGCGCCAGGGCATGAACCAGCGCTACGGCACGCGCCTCGCAGTGGCAGAGGCGCGCATGGTGCATCGCCCTGCCAGTCCGTCGCCGCGCTGGCAGGTGTACGGCATGCCGCAGGGGCGCATGGGGGTGGCGGTGGAGCGCGAACTGTTGCTGCGCCTGCTGCACTGCCGCTATGGCGTGGGCAGCGGGGCGGTGCTGGATCCGGCCGCCATTCCCTTCACCGCGACCGAGGACCGGCTTGCGCGCCGGCTCGGCGAGGACATCGTGACCGCCCTGGTGCAGCGCGTGCAGGCCGGCCTGGCTGCGCTGGCCATGGGGCCGCAGCCGGGCACTGAGGGCGAAGGGGCGGTGCAGTGGCTTGCGCAGTCGCGCGATGCCGTGGGCGCCTGGTCGCTCGTGCTGACCGTGGAGGAGCCCGGCTGGGGCCTGCGCTCCGAGGTGCACATCGGTCTGGACGAGGCCTGGATGGAACGCCTGCTCGCCCGGCTGACGTCCGGCCGCACCCAGGCACGGCGCGAGCGCCTGCATGCCGAAGCCCATCCCCTGGCAGGGCGCATTCCCGTGCGCCTGTCGGCGCGCCTGCTGCGCCGGCGCATGACGCTGGGCGAGGTGATGGACCTGCGCCCGGGTGATGTGATCCCGGTCAGCTTCCAGACGGCCGATGTACTCATCAAGGATTCGCGCCTGTTCACCGCCACGGTGGCAGAGCACAAGGGTGGGCTGTGGCTCACCGCATTCAACGACGCAGCGTGACGCTACCAATTGCCATGAGCCAAGACAACCCCGGGTTCGACACCCTGCTGGACGACCTTCCCCCCCACCTTGCGGACGAGGGCCTGCCGCTGGCCGAGGCCGCCGTGGCCGCGCCGCGCCCGCGCCGCGATTTCGCGCAGATGCTGCGCAAGATACCGGTCACGCTGACGCTGGAGGTGGGCTCGGCCGACATCACGCTCGACCAGGTCATGGCCCTGCAGCACGACAGCGTGGTGGAGCTCGATGCCGTGGCGGGCACGCCGCTGGTGATCAAGGTCAACGGCACCCCGATCGGCCGTGCCGAGGTGGTGGTCGCGGGCGAGAACTACGGCCTGCGCGTGATCGAGCTGGCCGATCTGGACCTGCTGTCGATAGACGCTCCGAACTGAGCCGGAGGGCCTGACCATGACGTTGCGACGAACGGCCGGCTGGGCCGCTGTGGCCCTGCTCGCCCTGGCGCTGGGCTGGAGCGATACGGCCTGGGGTGCCAACACGGTGCCGCTGATCAGCGTGGGGGCCAAGGGCGCCCAGACCGAGTTCACCGTGAAGACGCAGGTCCTGGTCATCATGACGCTGCTCGGGCTGCTGCCCGTGCTGATGCTGATGATGACCAGCTTCGTGCGCTTCGTGATCATCCTGTCGCTGCTGCGCCAGGCCCTGGGGCTGCAGCAGGGCCTGCCCAACCGCATCGTGACGGGCGTGGCCCTGATCCTGACCCTGCTCGTCATGCGGCCCGTGGGCGAGGACATCTGGGCGAATGCCTTCCTGCCCTACGACCAGGACAAGATCGGCCTGGAGGTGGCGCTCCAGCGGGCCGAGCAGCCCTTGTCGCGCTTCATGCTCTCGCAGACCAGCAAGAGCGCGCTGCAGCAGATCTCGGGCCTGGCCGGCGAGGCGCCGGTGGCCGAGCCCGCGCAGCATGCCTTCACGGTGAAGCTGGCGGCCTTCGTGCTCAGCGAGCTCAAGACCGCCTTCCAGGTCGGCTGCATGCTGTTCATCCCGTTCATGGTGGTCGACCTCGTCGTGGCCTCGGTGCTCATGGCCATGGGCATGATGATGCTGTCGCCGCTCGTGATCTCGCTGCCGCTCAAGCTGCTGCTGTTCGTGCTGGTGGATGGCTGGACGCTGACCGTGAATACCCTGATCACCAGCATCCGGGCCTATTGACATGCTGACACCTGAAATCGCGGTCGATCTGGTCAGCGAGAGCCTGCACCTGGTGATGTTGCTGGTGGCGGTGCTGGTCGTGCCGGGGCTGATCGTGGGCCTGATCGTGGGGGTCTTCCAGGCCGCCACGCAGATCAACGAGCAGACCCTGAGCTTTCTGCCGCGCCTGCTGGTTACGCTGCTGGCGGTGATCGTCGGCGGCCGCTGGATGGCGGGGCTGCTGATGGACTTCTGCGTGGAGATCTTCCAGCGCGCCGCCACACTGGTGGGCTAGGTCTCAGGCCTGCCATGGATGCCGTCTTTCCCAGCCTGCTGGCCCAGCTGCTGGCCTTGTGGTGGCCGTTCTGCCGCATCATGGCGTTGCTCAGCGCCGCGCCCATCCTCGGTGATGGCGGCGTGCCCGTGACGCTGCGCCTGCTGCTGTCCCTGGTGCTGGCTGTGGTGCTGATGCCCGTGGCACGGCCGGTGGTGGAGATCGATCCGCTGTCGCTGCACGCGGTGGTGGCCACCATCGAGCAGGCGGCCATCGGCGGGCTGCTCGGGCTGGCGCTGCATTTCACCACCTCGGTGATCATGGTGCTGGGCTACCTGGTGTCGAGCCAGATGGGGCTGTCGATGGCCACCATGAACGATCCGCTGTCGGGCATTTCCTCGGACGTGGTGTCCAGCCTGCTGTCCGTGCTCGGCATGCTGGTGTTCTTTTCCATGGATGGCCATCTGCTCGTCACCCAGGTGATGGGCGCGAGTTTCCAGCAGTGGCCCGTGGGCGGGGGCATCCATGTGCCGGCGCTGCGCAGCGTGGCCTTCAATGTGGCCTGGGTGTTCTCGGCCGCGCTGCTGCTGGCCCTGCCGGTGGTGCTGGCCACCTTCGTGGTGCAGCTGGGCTTCGGCTTTCTCGCACGCGTGGCACCCACCCTGAACCTCTTCGCCCTCGGCTTCTCCGTGGTCACGCTGTTCGGCCTGGTCATGCTGGCCCTGCTCGTGCGCTACCTGCCCGAGCACTACCTGCGCATGACCACCCAGGTCCTCGAGATGCTGCGCCTGAGCATGCTGGAGCGGCGCTGATGTCCGAGTCCTCCAGCGGCGACAAGACCGAAAAACCCTCGGCGCAGAAGCTCAGGAAGGCCCGCGAGCAGGGCCAGGCCGCGCGCTCCAAGGACCTGGTGACCGCGGTGGGCATCGTGGCCAGCCTGTACCTGGTGGTCTGGCTGATGCCCGGCTACCTGCAGGACTTCCGGCAGATCTTCCACTACAGCCTGGCCCACCTCGAGGGCGACGGCGCGCTGGACAACGCCTGGTCCATGCTCTTCCTGGCCGCCGCGCTGCTGGTGCTCAAGCTCGTGGCGCCGCTCGCGCTCATGCCGCTGTTGCTGCTGCTGGCCTCCCTGGTCCCCGGGGGCTGGGTGTTTTCGTCGGAGAACCTGCAGCCCAAGTTCAGCCGGCTCAACCCCCTGGCCAACCTCGGGCGGCTGTTCGGTGGCAAGCACCTGGCCGGGGTGCTCGCCTCGGTGCTCAAGGCCGCCTTGCTATCTGCTGTGCTCTGGTACCTGTGCACCCGCACCGCACCTGACTACCTGCGCCTGCAGGGCATGGCTCTCGGTGATGCCCTCGCGCACGGCTGGGACATGGCGCTTTCCGGGGTCTTCGCCATGGCCCTGGTGTTCGTGTTGTTCGGCCTGATTGACCTGCCCGTGCAGGTGTTCTTCTTTCTGCGCGGCCAGCGCATGAGCAAGCAGGACCAGAAGGAGGAGCACAAGGGCAACGAAGGCCGCCCCGAGGTCAAGCAACGCATCCGCCAGCTGCAGCGCCAGCTGTCGCGGCGCAGCGTGCGCTCGACCGTGCCCACGGCCGACGTGGTGATCGTCAACCCCGAGCACTATGCCGTAGCCCTCAAGTACGACGAGCGCCGGGCCCAGGCGCCCTTCGTAGTCGCCAAGGGCGTGGACGAAATGGCGCTGTTCATCCGCGAGGTGGCGCGCGAGCACCGCGTGGAAGTGGTGAGCATGCCGCCGCTGGCGCGTGCCATCTACCACACCAGCCAGGTGCACCAGCAGATACCGATCCCGCTGTACACGGCGGTGGCCCTGGTCCTCAACTACGTGCTGCAGCTCAAGGCCTTCAAGGCCGGCCAGCGTCCCCATGAGCCCCGGCCTCCCACCGACGTGGCCGTGCCCCCCCATCTGTCGCCCCCCGTTTCGCCATGAATTTCCTGCCGCCCGCACTGCGCGACCTCCTGCGCCGCTACAGCTTTGCCTCGCCCCTGATGCTGCTGGCCCTGCTGGCCATGATCATCCTGCCGCTGCCGCCGGCGCTGCTGGACGTGCTGTTCACGTTCAACATCGTGCTGTCCATCGTGGTGATACTGATCAGCGTCTCGGTCAGCCGGCCGCTGGAGTTCTCCACCTTCCCGACCGTCATCCTGGGCACCACGCTGATGCGCCTGGCGCTCAACGTCGCATCCACGCGGGTGGTGTTGCTGCACGGCCACGAGGGCACGCATGCGGCGGGCCAGGTGATCGAGGCCTTCGGCAACGTGGTGATCGGCGGCAACTTCGTGGTCGGCCTGGTGGTGTTCGTCATCCTGATGATCATCAACTTCGTGGTCGTGACCAAGGGCTCGGAGCGCATCTCCGAGGTGTCGGCGCGCTTCACGCTCGATGCGCTGCCGGGCAAGCAGATGGCCATCGACGCCGATCTCAACGCCGGCCTCATCAACCAGGAAAAGGCCCAGGCCCGCCGGCGCGAGGTCGGCATGGAGGCCGACTTCTACGGCGCCATGGACGGCGCCTCGAAGTTCGTGCGCGGCGATGCCATCGCGGGCATCCTGATCCTGTTCATCAACATGATCGGGGGCGTGGCCATCGGCGCGCTGATGCACGATCTGTCCTTCGGCGACGCCTTCCGCCAGTATGCGCTGCTGACCATCGGCGACGGCCTGGTCGCGCAGATCCCGGCGCTGCTGCTGTCGGCTGCGGCGGCCATCATCGTCACGCGCGTGAGCGACTCGGGCGACTTCGAGAGCCAGGTCAGCGGCCAGCTGCTGGCTTCGCCCCAGGCGCTGTACAGCGCGGCGGCGCTGATGACGGCGCTGGGCCTGATCCCGGGCATGCCATGGCTCAGCTTTCTGGGGTTCGCGGCGGTGCTGGCCTTTGTGGCCTGGCGCCAGTCCAAACGCGCGCAACGGCCCCTGCCGGCCACCGACGCGCTGGCCCTGAGTGCGACCCTGGCCACGGCCGAGCCCCCTGCCGACATCGACTGGCGCAGCCTGCCCGTCGTGGAGCCTCTGGCCGTGGCGCTGGGCTACCGCCTCGTGGGGCTGATCGACAAGGCCCAGGGCGCGCCCCTGCTCAAGCGCGTCAAGGGCGTGCGCCAGACGCAGAGCGAGACCCTGGGCCTGCTGCTGCCCGCCGTGGCCGTGCGCGACGACCTGAGCATCAAGCCCTCGCAGTACGTGATCCAGCTGCGCGGCACGCCCGTGGCCCGCGCCGAGGTGCCGGCCGACAAGCTCATGGCCATTCCCTCGCCCCAGCTCTACGGCGAGGTCGATGGCGAGCCCGGGGTGGACCCGGCCTACGGCATGCCGGTGGTCTGGATCAGTCCCGGTGACAAGGCCCATGCCCTGGGCCTGGGCTACCAGGTGGTGGACGTGCCCAGCGTCGTCGCCACGCACCTGGGCAAGGTGGTGCGCGAGAACCTGCCCGAACTGTTCGGCCACGAAGACGTGGTGGAGCTCATGGAGCGCCTCGCGGCGTTGGCGCCCCGGCTGGCCGAGGCGCTGGCCAAGGCCATGACGCATGCGCAGCTGCTCAAGGTGCTGCGCGTGCTGCTGGCCGAGAACGTTTCGCTCAAGGACATCGTGCCCATCGCCACCACCTTGCTCGACACCGTGGACACGACGAAGGACCCGATCCTCATGGCGGCCGAGGTGCGTTGCACGCTGCGCCGCCAGATCGTGGAGGGCCTGTGCGGGCCGCGCCCCGAGCTCAAGGTCTTCAATCTCACGGGCGAGCTCGAGAACATGCTGCTGGGTGCGCTCAACCAGGCGCGCCAGGGCGGTGCCAAGGTGGCGCTGGACAACTATGCCATCGACCCGAACCTGCTGTCGCAGCTGCAGGCCCACATGCCGCTGGCGCGCGACCAGATGAAGCAGCAGACCACGCCGCCGCTGCTGCTCGTCATGCCCCAGGTGCGGCCGCTGCTGGCGCGCTATGCGCGGCTGTTCGCCCCGGGGCTGGCCGTGCTGTCGTACAACGAGATCCCCGAGAACCGCGACATCAGCATCATCGGAACGGTGGGCTGAGCGCGTTCAGTACCTCGGCCGCAGCCCGGAACAGGCCGGGTGGCAGGGCCAGGTCTGCCGGACCCCACTGCGCTGCCGAGGCCGGCAGGGGGGCCATGGGCGGCAGCGGGTGGCGCTGCAGCACCTGCCAGTGCACCAGGTGCAGGTGGGAGCGGGCCAGCGAAGCGGCCGCCAGCGTGGCGCGGCTGTGCAGCAGCGGCACGGCATCGGCCCCGGTGGTGCACAGCACTACGGCCACGGCCTGGCCCTGCAGCTCCAGGTCCACGCGCACCGGACCCAGGCCGGGCAGCTCAAGTTCCAGGCCCAGCCGCTGGGCTGTGTTCCTGCGCTGGCCAGGCGGGCGCGCGCGGGCAGGCAGGGGCCAGAACGTGAGCCACACCCCAGGCCACAACAGGGTATGGAACACCAGCAGACCCTGCAGCGCCTGGGCGGGGGGCTCGCTGCCCAGGGCCATGCCGCCGCTGCGCTGCAGGCTGTGCAGCGGCTGCATCGGCGATGGTGCGGCGGGCGACTGCCCGGAGGTGGCCTGCCGCAACTGCGCCAGCACCAGGTTGCGCCACTGCGCGGCGAGGGCTGGTACCTGCAGGGGTGCCAGCAACAGGCGGTGGATGCCGGCCTGGTCGGGCTGCAGGGCAGGGGGCTGGGCTTGTGGGCGGGACGGTTCGCCGCCGCCTGCGCTGCGCGGCGGGGCGGGCGAAGAGGCCGGGGGTTCCTCGGCCGGGCCCAGCACGGCGAGCTGCAGCTGGGGTGTGGTGGCCACCACGCGCACCAGCAGCAGCTGCCCGGGATCCCAGCGCTGGCCCGCCAGGGCCGAGGCCGGGATCTGCACCTGCTGCCCCTCGGGCCCGCGGGCCAGCAAGCCGCCATCGAACGCGGCTGCGACGCGCAGGCGCAGCAGGGGCTCCACCGGGTCGATGCGGGACAGGGCCGTGGCCGGCAGTGCAGCGCCGGGGCGCGCCAGCACGGCCCGCCCGGCAGGGGCTGCAGGCGCGGGGCTGCCCACTCGCTCCAACGCCATGCGGTGCTCCTCTCATCGTGCCAAAGCCAAAAAAAAGCCAACCGCATGCGGTTGGCTGGTGCGGGCCGGCCGAAAGGCCTGCCCGGGTGCTGCAAGAGCGCCTTATTGCAGCAGCGACAGTGCCAGTTGCGACATGCTGTTCGACTGCTTGAGCATGCTCGTGCTGGCTTGCATCAGCATTTGCTTGGTGGTCATGTTGGCCGATTCCGAAGCGTAGTCCACGTCCAGGATACGGCCCTTGGCGGCTTCGGTGTTCTGGGTCATGTTGGACAGGTTGTTGTACACATGGTCCAGGCGGTTGGCGGCGGCACCCATGGCCGAGCGCAGCGTGCCCACGGCGGCCGAGGCGGTGTCGGCCAGGGCGATGACGCCGTTGCCGGCGGCGGTGATGTCGCCACCTTTCAGGGCTGTGATGGCCGTGGCCAGGGCCGTCATCGATGCGCTTGCGTCGAAGGCATAGGTTTCCGCGCCTGAGGCACCGATCTGGAACGTGGCGGCAGCGGCGAAGGTACCGCCCGTCAGCAGGGCCTGACCACCGAACTTGGTGTTGGTCATGATACTGTCGATTTCGGCGGCCAGGGCGTCGAATTCGGCGTCCATGGCGGTCTTGTCGGCGGCGCTGGAGGTGGCGTTGGATGCTTCCGTGGCCAGGTCCTTCATGCGCAGCATCATGTTGTTGACTTCGTCCAGCGCGCCTTCAGCGGTCTGCAGCATGGAGATGCCGTTTTGCGTGTTGCGCTGGGCCACGGCCATGCCGCGGGCCTGGGCGTTCAGGCGGGTGGCGATCTGCAGGCCGGCGGCGTCGTCCATGGCCGAGTTCACGCGGAAGCCCGTGGACAGGCGCGTCATCGACGTGGACAGGGCCTTGTTGGTCGAGCCCGAGACTGCCTGGGCGGAGAGGGAAGCCGAATTCGTGTGCAGGCTAAGCATGTCAGTTAACTCCTGGTTTGGTAGGTTACAGGCAGCGTTTTGTCGCCCGTACCTTCACAAGGCGGAGGGCCCCGCAGAAAACTTAAATGCCGGGCGAAAAAAAACCGCCCGAAGGCGGTTGCGGCGATGGGCGGCAGGGACCGGAAGCGGCCGGGGCGCCGTCTTCAGCGCGTGCCCTGGCCCATCAGGTAGGCGGTGCTCTGCAGCCCGACCACGGTCAGTGCCAGCGAGCCCGCCACGTGCAGCCCGGTCGTGCCCAGCGCCAGCACATAGCGCTGCTGCAGCAGCATGCCCACCACCTCGGCCGAGAAACTCGAAAACGTCGTGAGCCCGCCCAGGAAGCCCGTGACCAGCGCCAGCCGCCAGGTCGGATCGAGCTGCGGCAGGGCCTGGAACACGGCCACGCACACCCCGACCAGGTAGCCCCCCACCAGATTGGCAGCCAGCGTGCCCCAGGGCAGCACCGAGCCCGCCGTGGAGAGCCACAACCCCAGCCGCCAACGCGCCAGCGCGCCCAGGCTGGCGCCAATGCAGATGGCAACGACTGCGAGCATGGTGTGTTCTCTCCGTGTTGGTTGGAGCGCCATTTTGGCGCAAGAACAACCGCGCGCGAAAACTGGCACGGCCCCTGCCAGTGCTCCCGCGCAAGGGCCGCCCCGCCGCGCTGGGAGCTTCCCCCTCCCGACTCGCGCAGCGAGGTGGGAGAGGGGGCTGAGTGCCGCGGCTCCAAGCCTGCCTGCGCAGGCTTGGACGGCAACGAAGGGCGGCCGCCTCTGGCGGACGCGCCGTGGCGCTAAGCGCCTCAGGGGGGAGTCTATTTCTCTTTGCCCATGACCAGGTCGGGCAGGATGGTCACGATCTGCGGAAAGAGGGTGATGATGGCGATGCACACCACCAGGCACAGAAAGAACGGAATGGCGGCACGCGCGATGGTGTTGCTGTCCTTGCCGGTCATGTTCTGCAGCACGAAGAGGTTGAAGCCCACGGGCGGCGTGACCTCGGCGATCTCGACCAGCAGCACGATGAAGATGCCGAACCAGATCAGATCGAACCCGGCCTGCTGGATCATGGGCAGCACCACGGCGCTGGTGAGCACGATCATGCTGATGCCGTCGAGCGCGGTGCCGAGCACCAGGTAGACCACCACCAGCACGCTGATCAGCGCGAACGGCGACAGGTGCATGGCGTTCACCCACTCGGCCAGTTCGCGCGGGATGCCGGTGAAGGCCATGGTCTTGGTCAGGAAGGCGGCCCCCGCCAGGATGAACATGATCATGCAGCTGGTGCGCGTGGTGCCCATCAGCCCGTCCTTGAAGTTCTGCCAGGTCAGCGAGCGGCTCCACAGCGCCAGGCCCAGCGAGCCCAGCACGCCGAAGGCCGCGCATTCGGTGGCCGTGGCATAGCCGGTGACCAGTACCGCGACGATGAACACGATGAGCACGCCCACGGGGATCAGGTTGCCCGACTTGCGGATCTTCTCGCGCAGGGTCGAGGGCGGGTCGGCCGCGGGCACCTTGTCGGGGTTGCGCAGGCTCCACCAGCCGATGTAGCCCGAGAACAGCAGCATCAGCAGGATGCCCGGCAGAAAGCCCGCCAAGAAGATGCGGATGATGGAGGCATCGGCGGCGACCGCGTACACCACCATGGTGATGGACGGCGGGATCAGGATACCGAGCGTGCCGGCCGTGGCCAGCGCGCCCAGGGCCAGCTTCTCGTCGTAGCCGCGCTTCATGAGCTCGGGCAGCGCCACCTTGCTGATGGTGGCGCAGGTGGCGGCCGACGAGCCCGAGACCGAGCCGAAGATGCCGCAGCCCAGGATGGTGGTGTGCATCAGCCGGCCGGGCACGCGGTTGAGCCAGGGGCGCAGGCCCTCGAACATCTCTTCGGACAGCTTGGTGCGAAACAGGATCTCGCCCATCCAGATGAACAGCGGCAGGGCCGCCAGCTCCCAGCTGGCATTGCTCTCCCAGAAGGCCGAGAACAGGTTCTTGGCTGGTTGCGTGGAGGTGAAGAAGGCCTGGCCCACCCAGCCGCAGATCGCCAGGGTCATCGCGATCCAGACACCGCCGGACAGCAGCACCAGCATCAGCAGCAGCAGGACGCCGCCCACCATCAGAATATCCATGTCGTGCTTTCTTGTGGCCCCTGTCCCCGCAACGGGGCAGGCGACCTGTTGTTATTGGGAGTGACGGGTCAGATGTCGGAAGAAAAATCGCCCTTGGCGTGGCGTTCTTCGACGGCACGCACGAAGGTCGGCACGCCGCCGCGCAGCACGATGATGAATTCATCGACCACGGCCACCCACAGCAGGATGGAGCCGAGCGCAAAGCTCAGCTGCGGAATCCACAGCGGCATGGGCAGCAGGCCCTGCGCGATGTCGTTGAACTCCCAGCTCTCATAGGTGTAGCTGCAGGCCGCCCACATGAGGTAGCCCACGGCCACGGAGCCGATGGCCAGCGCCACCACCTCGAGCTGGCGGCAGCGCCGGGGCGGCAGCTTTTCCAGCAGCAGCGTCACGCGCACGAAGTCTCCGTGCTTGAAGGCATGGGCCATGGCCAGGAAGGCGGCGGCCGCGCAGAACCAGGCCACGATGTCGTTGATGGCGCCCGTGCGCAGGCCCAGTTCGCGCATGATGCTCTGCGCCACCATGAGCACGCAGATCAGCACGATGAAACCGGCGCCCAGGGCGCCGGCGGCCAGGTAGATGCGGTCGAGCCAGCGGCGCAGCATCGTCACTTCTTGGCCGGCGTGGCCGGCGCGCTCTTGCGGTAGGCGGCGATGATGGCTTCACCATCGGGGCCGGCCTTCTTGGTCCAGTCGGCCAGCATGATCTCGCCTACCTGGCGCATGTCGGCCATCAGCTTGGGGGCGGGCGTGACGATCTTCATGCCCTTCTCGACCAGTGCCTTCTTGTACCACTCGGTCTTTTCCTCGCTGAGCTTCCAGCCGCGCGATTCGGCATCGGCCGAGGCCTTGAGCAGCGCATCCTGCGTGGGCTTGTCCAGCGCGTCGAAGGCCTTCTTGTTCACGATGACGGCGTTCTTGGGCAGCCAGGCCTGGGTGTCGTGGAAGAGCTTGATGCTTTCGTAGATCTTGCTGTCGTAGCCGGTGGAGCCGGAGGTCATGGTGGCTTCCACCACGCCGGTGGCCAGGGCCTGCGACAGTTCGGCCGCCTGGATGGTCACGGGCTGGGCACCGATCAGTTCGGCGATCTTGGCCGTGGCGGGGCTGTAGGCGCGCCACTTGATGCCGCGCAGGTCGGCGACGGAGCCCAGTTCCTTCTTGGCGTAGATGCCCTGCGGCGGCCAGGCCACTGCGTACAGCAGCTTCATGCCCTGGGTGCCCAGCAGCTTGTCGAGGTAGGGCTTTTGCGCGTCATACAAACGCTTGGAGTCGGCGTACGAGGTGGCCACGAAGGGGATGCCGTCCACGCCGTAGAGCGGGTTCTCGTTCTCGAAGTTGCCCAGCAGCACCTCGCCGGCCGGGGCCTGGCCGCCCTGCACGGCGCGCTTGATCTCGTTGGCCTTGAACAGCGAGGCGTTGGCGTGCACCGTGATCTTGAGCTTGCCTGCGGTCGCGGTGTCCACGTCCTTGGCAAACTGCATCAGGGTTTCGGTGTGGAAATTGCTGACCGGGTAGGCTGCTGCCAGGTCCCATTTGGCCTGGGCCACGGCGGAGGTGGCGGTGAAGCCGAAGGCCAGTGCCAGGCCGAGCGCAGTGACGGGGAGGATTCGACGCTTCATGGAGTGCTCCGCAAGTGGAAGGGACGTGGGTGGGGGAAGTCAGGCGACTGTATCGAAAACAACTCGTTACCGCATAGGTGTTTTGCCTGAACGTTGACAAATTGCCAACAAATCATTGGTGACTTGCCTACAATGCCCATGCATATCCCGTGCCAGTCTTTTCCGATTCCTTGCAAAGGCGACCCCCATGAAATCTGCGGCCAGTGCCAAGCGCGATTCCGGGCCCATCGTGTCCTCCGCGCACCTGGTGTCGGCGCAGAGCGCGGAGATGAGCGAGTTCGAGTTCGGCCTCATCGTCGCGGGCAATGCCTTCCACCGCTGGGTGGTGCACTGCATGTCGGCGGCGGGCCTCAAGGACCTCACGCCGCTCGATGTGGTGGTGCTGCACCACGTGACGCACCGGGCGCGCGACAAGCGCCTGGCAGACATCTGCTTCATCATGAACGTGGAAGACACGCACCTGGTGAACTACGCCCTCAAAAAGCTGCAGAACCTGGGCGTGGTGGCGTCCCAGAAGAATGGCAAGGAGGTGACCTACGCGGCCACCGATGTGGGACGCGCCTATGTGCAGCGCTACCGCGAGATCCGCGAGCGCTGCCTGATCGACGCGCTGCATGCCGACGATGCCCTGAACCGCGACATCGGCGAACTGGCCCGCTTGCTGCGTGTGCTCTCGGGCATGTACGACCAGGCGGCGCGTTCGGCGGCCTCCCTTTGATTTGCGGCAGCACCGTCCGCGGGTCCTCTCCCTTTTACCTACCGATTTCATGACGATGGCTTCTTCTGCCTCCACCCACCCCGCACGCTGGCAATTCTGGATCGACCGGGGAGGCACCTTCACCGACGTGGTCGGCAAGCGGCCCGACGGCACGCTGGTCACGCACAAGCTGCTGTCCGAGAACCCCGAGCAGTACAAGGACGCGGCCGTGGCCGGCATCCGCCACCTGCTGGGCCTGAAGGCCGGCGAGCCGGTGACACCCGAGGCGGTGGAGTGCGTGAAGATGGGCACCACCGTGGCCACCAATGCGCTGCTGGAACGCAAGGGCGAGCCCACGCTCTTGATCACCACCAAGGGCTTTCGCGATGCGCTGCGCATCGCCTACCAGAACCGGCCGCGCCTGTTCGACCGGCACATCGTGCTGCCCGAGCTGCTCTACAGCCGCGTGATCGAGGCGCAGGAGCGCATGGGCGCGCACGGCGAGGTGATCGAGGCGCTGGACGAGGCGCACCTCAAGGAGCGCCTGTGGGCCGCCTACGATGCCGGCCTGCGCAGTGCGGCCGTGGTCTTCATGCACGGCTACCGCTACACCGCGCACGAAGAAGCGGCCGCCCGCATCGCGCGCGAGGCCGGCTTCACGCAGGTCAGCGCATCGCATGCCACCAGCCCCATGATGAAGCTGGTGAGCCGCGGCGACACCACGGTGGTCGATGCCTACCTTTCGCCCATCCTGCGCCGCTACGTGGAGCAGGTGGCCAGCGAGATGCCGGGCGTGCCGCTGTACTTCATGCAATCCTCTGGCGGGCTGACGGACGCCCATGCCTTCCAGGGCAAGGACGCGATCCTGTCCGGTCCAGCCGGCGGAATCGTGGGCATGGCGCGCACGGCGGGCCTGGCAGGTCACCAGCGCGTGATCGGTTTCGACATGGGCGGCACGTCGACCGACGTGAGCCACTATGCGGGCGAGTTCGAGCGCGAGTTCGAGACCCAGGTGGCGGGCGTGCGCATGCGCGCGCCGATGATGAGCATCCATACCGTGGCCGCGGGCGGGGGCTCCATCCTCGGCTTCGACGGCGCGCGCTTTCGCGTCGGGCCCGAGAGCGCCGGCGCCAACCCCGGCCCGGCCAGCTACCGCCGCGGTGGCCCGCTGGCCGTGACCGATGCCAACGTGATGGTCGGCAAGATCCAGCCCGCACACTTCCCGCGCGTGTTCGGCCATGGCGCCAACGAGGCGCTGGACGGCGATGCCGTGGCGCAGAAGTTTGCCGACCTGTCGCAGCAGACCGGCCGTGCGGGCGAGGACGTGGCCCACGGCTTCATCCAGATTGCCGTGCAGCAGATGGCCAATGCCATCAAGAAGATCTCGGTGGCGCGCGGCTACGACGTGACGCGCTACACGCTGCAATGCTTTGGCGGCGCCGGTGGCCAGCATGCCTGCCTGGTGGCAGATGCCCTGGGCATGATGCGCGTGTTCGTGCACCCGCTGGCCGGCGTGCTCAGCGCCTATGGCATGGGCCTGGCGGACCAGAACGTGATCCGCGAACAGGCGGTGGAGCGCAAGCTCGCGCCTGAGGCGCTGGCCGAGATCGAGTCCGTGCTGGAGCGCCTGGCGACCGCCGCGCGCGCCGAACTGGAGCAGCAGGCCGGCGATGGCACCGCCACGGTGCACCGGCGCGTGCATGTGCGCTACGAGGGCAGCGACAGCGCCCTCATCGTTCCGTTCGGCGCCATCGAGGCCATCACGGCGGCATTCGAGTCGGCTTACCGCCAGCGCTTCGCCTTCCTCATGCAGGGCAAGGGCCTGGTGGTCGAGGCCGTCTCGGTCGAGGCCGTGGTGGCCGGCGATGCGCCCGTGGAGCCGCGCCATGCCCTGCAGGCCGCGCGCGAGGTGCCGCGCCGCAGCACGGTGCGCATGTACACCGGCGGCACCGACGGCGTGCCCGCCTGGCACGACGCGGCCCTGGTGGTGCGCGAGGACCTGCGCCCCGGCGACGTGATCCCGGGCCCGGCCATCATCGCCGAGAAGAACGCCACCACCATCGTCGAGCCCGGCTGGGAGGCGCAGCTCACCGACCTCGACCACCTGCTGCTCGAGCGCCGCGTGGCGCGTGCCGTGCAGCATGCCGTGGGCACCACGGTGGACCCGGTGCTGCTCGAAGTGTTCAACAACCTGTTCATGAACATTGCCGAGCAGATGGGCCTGCAACTGCAGAACACGGCCTACTCGGTGAACATCAAGGAGCGCCTGGATTTCAGCTGCGCGCTGTTCGACACGGCGGGCAACCTGATCGCCAACGCGCCGCACATGCCGGTGCACCTGGGTTCCATGGGCGAGAGCATCAAGACCGTGATCCGCGACAACGCCGGCCGCATGCAGCCGGGCGACGTGTTCGTGCTCAACGACCCCTACCACGGCGGCACGCACCTGCCCGACATCACGGTGATCACGCCGGTCTACATCGGCGAGGAAGCCGAGCCCACCTTCTACGTGGGCAGCCGCGGCCACCATGCGGATGTGGGCGGCATCACGCCGGGCTCCATGCCGCCGTTCTCCACGCGCATCGAGGAAGAGGGCGTGCAGATCAACAACGTGAAGCTGGTCGAGCGCGGCGTGCTGCGCGAGGCCGAGATGATCGCCTTGCTGGAAAGCGGCGAGTACCCCTCGCGCAACCCGCAGCAGAACATGGCCGACCTGCGCGCCCAGATCGCGGCCAACGAAAAGGGCCAGCAGGAACTGCGCCGCATGGTCGGCGAGTTCGGCCTCGACGTCGTGCAGGCCTACATGCGCCACGTGCAGGACAACGCCGAGGAGTCGGTGCGCCGCGTGATCACCCGCCTCAAGGACGGCCAGTTCACCCTGCCGCTGGACAACGGCTCGCAGATCAGCGTGGCCGTGCGCGTGGATGCGAAAAGCCGCAGCGCCGAGATCGATTTCACCGGCACCAGCGCGCAGCAGACGCACAACTTCAACGCCCCCACGGCGGTGTGCATGGCCGCCGTGCTCTACGTGTTCCGCACCCTGGTGCAGGACGACATCCCGCTCAACGCGGGCTGCCTGAAGCCGCTCAAGGTCATCATTCCGCCGGGCTCCATGCTCAACCCGAACCCGCCGGCCTCGGTGGTGGCGGGCAACGTGGAGACCTCGACCTGCATCACGAATGCGATCTATGGCGCGCTGGGGCTGATGGCGGCGGGGCAGTGCACCATGAACAACTTCACCTTCGGCAGCGAGCGCTACCAGTACTACGAGACCATCTCGGGCGGCAGTGGCGCCGGCGGCGTGTGGGATGCCTCGGGTGCGCTGGTGGACGGCTTTGCGGGCACAAGCGTGGTGCAGTGCCACATGACCAATTCGCGCCTCACCGACCCCGAGGTGCTGGAGTTCCGTTTCCCGGTGCGTCTGGAAGGCTACGAGATCCGCAAGGGCTCGGGCGGTGCCGGCCGCTGGGCGGGTGGTGATGGCGGTGTGCGCCGCGTGCGCTTCCTGGAGCCGATGACGGCCAGCATCCTCTCCAACGGCCGCCACCATGGCGCCTTCGGCATGGCCGGCGGTTCCGCGGGGGCGGTGGGCCTCAACAAGGTGGTGCGTGCCAATGGCAAGGTGGAGGCGCTCGACCACATCGGCCAGGCGCAGATGCAGCCGGGCGATGTGTTCGAGATCCATACGCCCGGGGGCGGGGGCTTCGGAACCCCGGGCTGACCTGCAGGGACCTACAGGTCCTTGCGGCCTGCAGGCGTGACGCTGCTCAGGCTGGGCGGCACGTCCTGTCCCGCCTGGCGGGCCCGGAAGAGGGCGGCGCGCATCAGGAAGATGGAGGTCACCGGCACCGTGACGGCCACGAAGCCGGCGATCAACAGCGCATGCAGCGCCAGGCTGCCATCGGCGACCGAGAAGTAGATCACCGTGGCATGCATGATGCACCAGCAGCCCATGGTGGCCGCGATGGACGGCGCATGCAGGCGCTCGAAGAAGGTCGGCAGCCGCAGCAGGCCGGTGGCGCCGAGCAGCGCCATGCCGGCGCCCTGCAGCACCAGGGCGGCCACCACGATCTCCAGCCACAGGGGCAGGGTGCTTGCGACCTCATTCATTCGATCACCTCGCCGCGCAGCAGGAACTTGGCCATGGCCATGGAGCCCACGAAGCTGAACAGCGCCAGCAGCAGTGCCGCCTCGAAGTAGTTCTTGCTGCCGTACAGCAGGCCCAGCACCAGCATGGCCAGCATGCCGTTCAGGTACATGCAGTCGAGCGCAAGCACGCGGTCCTGTGCCGAGGGGCCCTTGAGCAGGCGTACCAGCGCACAGCCCATGGCCAGCACCAGCATGAACAGGGCCGCAGGCAGGGCCCAGGCGAGGATGGGAGTGGTCGTCATTCAAAGATCTCCATCAGGGGGCGCTCGTAGCGCTGCTTGATCAGCGCCGCGATCGCCTGGGCATCGTCCACCTCCAGCACGTGCAGCATCAGCATGCTGCGGTCCACCGAGAGCTCGGCCCAGGCCGTACCCGGGGCGATGCAGACGATGACGGCCAGCACCGCCAGGGCGTTGGCATCGCGCAGCTCCAGCGGAATCTGCACGAAGCCCGAGGGGTGGCGCCTGCGGTGGGGCGACAGCAGCAGGCGCGCCACGGCGATGTTCGATTGCACGGTGTCGGCCATCACGGTCAGTGCCAGGCGCAGCACCGCGCCCGGCGCGCGGATGCGCACCGGCAGGGGGCGAAGGCCGGCCGTGAGCAGCGGGATGGCGAGCGCCAAGACGCTGCCCAGCACGAGGTGGCCGGCGCTGAGCGAGCGGTTGAGCAGCAGCCACAGGCCGAGCAGCGCCAGCGACAGCAGGGGGGCGGGGACGATGCGCTTGATCATCATTGCGGCCTTCCGTTGGCGCCGGGGGTGGTGCCGGGTGGGTTGGCCACGGGCATGGCGGACATCACGGCGCGCACGTAGGTGCCGGGCGCGTGCAGCGCATCGGCCGTGGCCTGGGTGTAGCGCATCACGGCGCCGGCCTGCCAGGTCAGCAGTGCGCAAGCCACCAGCAGCATGGCGATGGGCAGGCCTTCGAGCACCAGCAGCTTGGGCGAGGCGCGGTCGTGCGAGGCCCAGAAATGCCGTATGCCGGCCCGCGTGAGGGCGATCAGCGCCAGCAGGCCGGTGGCCACCATCAGCGCCAGCAGGGCCCAGCCCGCAGAGCCCAGCGCGAAGCCGCCCGAGGACCCCATGCCCAGCGGGTTGAGCAGCGCATGGATCATGGCGAACTTGCCCACGAAGCCGGGCAGTGGCGGCAGCCCGGCGATCACCAGCGTGCAGGCCATGAAGGCCAGGCCCAGAAAGGCCACCGCCGCGGGGATGACTTGGCCGATCAGCACCTCCTCCTTCTCGTCCAGGTTCAGGCCCTGCGTGTGCACCAGGTCGGCGGTGAGGAAGGGCGCGTCGTCGGTCTGTTCGTGCGGTGCGAGGCTGGCGCCGTCGTTGCGCCAGCGCTCGATCAGGTCGGTCAGCAGGAACAGGGCGCTCACCGCCAGCGTGGACCCGAGCAGGTAGTACAGCAGGCCGGCCGTGAGCAGGGTCTGCCCGAAGCCCATGGCCGCCAGCAGCGTGCCCGATGACAGGATGGCCGCGTAGCCCGCCAGGTGCCCCAGGCGCTGAGAGCCCAGCATGCCCACCGCTCCGAAGGCCATGGTCACCAGGCCTGCGCCCACGATCCACTGGCTGCCGAACTGGGCCGAGTCGCCCGCCTCGCTGCTGAACAGCAGGGTCCACAGGCGCAGCATGCTGTAGACGCCGACCTTGGTCATGAGCGCGAACAGCGCGCCCACCGGCGCCGTGGCGGCACTGTAGGCCGGCACCAGCCAGAAGTTGAGCGGCCACACGGCGGCCTTGATGAGGAAGGCCACGGCCAGGATGCCGGCCGCCGCATGCAGCAAGCCCCGGTCGGACGGGTCGATGCCGGCGATGCCGCGCGCCAGATCGGCCATGTTCAGCGTGCCGGTGATGCCATAGAGCATGGACACACCGATCAGGAACAGCGACGAGGCCGCGAGGTTGATGGCGATGTAGTGCAGCCCGGCGGACACACGCGGCCGGCCCGAGCCGTGCAGCAGCAGGCCGTACGAGGCGGCCAGCATGATCTCGAAGAACACGAACAGGTTGAACAGGTCGGCCGTGAGGAAGGCGCCCGCCAGGCCCATGAGCTGGAACTGGAACAGCGGATGGAAGTGCACCCCCGCGCGGTGCCAGCGCGCGGCCGAGAACAGCACCGTGGCCAGCGCCACCGTGCTGGCCAGCACCAGCATCATGGCCGAGAGGCGGTCGAGCGCGAGCACGATGCCGAACGGCGCCGGCCAGTTGCCCGGCAGGTACACCCCCAGGCTGGTCTGCACGCCGGGCTGCTTGGCCTGCACCAGCAGCAGCACCGCGATGACCAGGCCGAGGAAGGTGGAGACCAGGTTCATGGCCACCTTGGTGCGCTGGCGCTCCTCGCGCAGCAGCAGCATGAGGCCGGCCGTGAGCAGGGGCAGTGCGATCGGCGCCAGGATCAGGTGGGGCATGAGCAGCGCCGTGACGTGCGCGGTCAACTCGGCCATCAGTGCGTCTCCTGCGCGTCGGGGGAGTGCGTGCCGTCCACGTGGTCGGTGCCCGACATGCCGCGCGAGGCCAGCAGCACCACCAGGAACAGCGCCGTCATGGCAAAGCCGATGACGATGGCCGTGAGCGTGAGCGCCTGGGGCATGGGGTCGGCGTAGTGGGCCAGGTCCTGCGGCAGGCCGGGCTGCAGCACCGGTTCCTTGTCGATGGCCAGGCCCAGACGGCCCATGCTGAAGATGAACAGGTTCACGGCGTAGGACAGCAGCGCCAGCCCCATGATGACCTGGAAGGTGCGTGGGCGCAGCAGCAGCCACACGCCCGAGCCGGTGAGTATGCCGATGGCCAGTGCGAGTATCAGTTCCATCAGCGGACTCCTGGGGTGTTGTTGTTCTGCAGGGGGGATGCCGCCAGTGCGGCCATGGCCGCGGCCTGTTCCTCCTGTGCCTCCTCGGCGGCGCGGGCGTTGAAGCGGTGGCTGCGCACCGATTGGTGGGCAATGGCCGTGAGGATCAGCAAGGTGGAGCCCACCACCAGCGTGAACACCCCGATGTCGAAGAACAGGGCGCTGGCCACGTGGACCTCGCCCACCACCGGCAGGTGCAGGTGGGCCGTGTGGCTGGTGAGGAAGGGGTAGCCCCAGAACAGCGCACCGAGGCCCGTGGCCAGGGCGATCAGGAGGCCGGTGCCGATCCAGCGGCGCGGGTACAGCGGCAGGTGGGCTTCGACCCAGGAGGTGCCCGAGACGATGTACTGCAGCAGCAGCGCCACCGAGAACACCAGGCCCGCCACGAAGCCGCCGCCGGGCTCGTTGTGCCCGCGCATGAAGAGGTACACCGCCACCAGGGTGGCAAACGGCAGCAGCAGGCGCACCAGCACGGCCGGCACCATGAGGTAGCCCACGGCGGTGTCGGTGGTCTGGCGCGGGTTGGCCAGGTCGGTGGCCACGTCGGCGGGCACGGCGCGTTGCTGGGGCGGCAGGTCCATCACCTCGCGCGCCGGGCGGAAGCGCCGCAGCAGCGCATACACGGTGAGCGCCACGATGCCCAGCACCACGATCTCGCCGAAGGTGTCGAAGCCGCGGAAATCCACCAGCATCACGTTGACCACGTTGGTGCCGCCACCGTCGGTGAGCGCGTGCTCCAGGAAGAAGGTGGAGGTGCTTTCGGGGAAGGGGCGGCTCATCATGGCGAAAGACAGCAGCGCCATGCCGGCGCCCGAGAGCAGGGCCAGCGTCATGTCGCGGTAGCGGCGCAGCTGCGTGCGCCGCTCCTGCGCCAGCGTGGGCACGCGCAGGCTCTCGTCGCGCCGCGGCAGCCAGCGCAGGCCCAGCAGGATGAGGATGGTGGTCACCACCTCCACCACGATCTGCGTGAGCGCCAGATCGGGGGCCGAGAACCACAGGAAGGTCAGGCAGGTGCACAGCCCCGCGCCGCCGAGCAGGGTCAGCGCGGCCAGCCGGTGGTACTTGGCTTGCCAGGCGGCGGCCACGGCGCACATCGAGCCCAGGAACCAGAGCACCGCGAAGGCCGGCGACAGCGGCAGCTGCTCGCGCGCACCGATGGGCAGGCCACGCGCCCACAGCGGCAGCGTGCCGGCCACCAGGGCCGCGGCCACCAGCCACAGCATCTGCCACTGCAGGCGTCCGGTGCCCAGCAGGCTCCGGCCCTTGCGCCCGGCCAGCGAAAGCCAGGCCAGCAGCCCCTCGAAAAGCTGTTTGCCATTGATGTGGCGCATCAGCGGCGGTGCATCGAGCGCGCCACGCGCGCGCAGCCAGCGCAGCAGCAGGTACAGCGCGATGCCGCCGGCCAGGGCCACCAGGCTCATCACGAACGGGGTGTTGAAGCCGTGCCACACCGCCAGGCTGTAGGTGGGCAATTCGCCCCCCACCACGGGGCGTGCGGCGGCCTGCAGCACGGCACCCACGGACCAGGCCGGCAGCATGCCCACCACCAGGCAGGCCAGCACCAGCAGCTCGACCGGCACGCGCATCCAGTGCGGGGGCTCGTGCGGGGTGTGGGGCAGGTCGGTGGCGGGCGGGCCCCAGAACACGTCGACCGTGAAGCGCAGCGAATAGGCCACGCTGAAGATGCCGGCCACCGTGGCGGCCACGGGCAGCAAGGTTTCGAGCCAGGGCACGGTGTTCACGAACACCGTCTCGGCGAAGAACATCTCCTTGGACAAAAAGCCGTTGAGCAGTGGCACGCCGGCCATGGCGGCGCTGGCCACCATGGCCAGCGTGCCGGTGATGGGCATCATGCGCACCAGGCCCGACAGGCGCCGGATGTCGCGCGTGCCGCTCTCATGGTCGACGATGCCGGCGGCCATGAACAGCGAGGCCTTGAAGGTCGCGTGGTTCATGATGTGGAACACGGCGGCCACGGCCGCGAGCGGGCTGTTCAGGCCCAGGAGCAGGGTGATGAGGCCCAGGTGCGAAATGGTGGAGTAGGCCAGCAGCCCCTTGAGGTCGTTCTGGAACATGGCCGCATAGCCACCGACCAGCAAGGTGCACAGGCCCGCGCCGCCCACCAGCCAGAACCACTGCTCCGTGCCGGCCAGGGCCGGCCACAGCCGCGCCAGCAGGAAGACGCCGGCCTTGACCATGGTGGCCGAGTGCAGATAGGCCGACACCGGCGTGGGCGCCGCCATGGCATTGGGCAGCCAGAAGTGGAAGGGGAACTGGGCGCTCTTGGTGAAGGCGCCCAAAAGGATCAGCACCAGCGCCGTGAGGTACAGCGGGTGGGCCTGGATCAGTGCGCTGGCGGCCAGCACGTGGTCCAGGTCGTAGCTGCCCACGATGTGGCCCAGCACCAGCATGCCGGCCAGCATGCACAGCCCGCCCGTGCCCGTGACGGTAAGCGCCATGCGCGCGCCGCGCCGCGCATCCTTGCGGTGGTGCCAGTAGCCGATCAGCAGGAAGGAGAACAGGCTGGTCAGCTCCCAGAACAGCGCGATCTGGATGATGTTGCCCGAGAGCACCACCCCCACCATGGCGCCCATGAAGGCCAGGAAGAACGAGAAGAAGCGCGGCACCGGGTCGGCCGCCGACATGTAGTAGCGCGCATACAGCACCACCAGCGAGCCCACCCCCAACACCAGCATGCAGAACATCCAGGCAAAGCCGTCCAGGCGCAGCACCAGGTTCAGTCCCAGCGCGGGCAGCCAGGTGATCTCCTGGCGCAGCACCTCGCCCCCGGCGATCTGGGGGAAGTACAGCGCGGCCTGCACGGTGCAGAACAGGGCGATGAGCCCGGCCAGGGTGGACTCGGTATTGCGGGCGTTTGCGGGCAGGACGGCCGCGAGAAGACTGCCGATGAAGGGGAGAAGGATGAGGGTGATCAGGGGCATGCCCGAACGATTTTAGGGCGTGCTCCCAAAGTCCCTTTTCAGCGTCTGGAGAGAGGGCTCCCGCATGGCCGGGGGCTGGCCATGAAAAAGCCCGCCGAAGCGGGCTGCTGCGTGCCATGCGGAGGCGCCCGCAGGGCGGGCCGGCTTCACTGCTTGGCGCCGCTGGCGGCCGCCTGCGGGGCGGCGGCAGCAGGCTCTGCGGCCTTGTCCTTCTTCTGGCGCGCGGGCTTGTCTTCGCCCTTGGCGGCCGTCTTGCTGGCCTTGGCTTCTGCTTCTTTCTTCTTCTTGTCGGCCTTGGCCTGGGCGGCGGCGCTGAAGCGCTTGCCATTGACGGTCAGGCCCTCGGCCGAGAACTTGGCCGCTGTCTTCTCGCCCACGCCGCCCACGCGGCCGATGAAGTCGTTCCAGTCCTTGAACTCGCTGTTCTTGCGCTCGTTGATGATCTTCTCGGACATGGCCGGGCCGATGCCCTTGATGCCGTCGAGCTCGGCCGCGCTGGCCTTGTTCACGTCCACGGCGGCCGACACGGTGCCGGCAAACAGCAGGGCAGCGATGAGCAGGAACTTCTTGAAGATGGACATGGATGCAACTCCCTCGGTGTGTTGTTGGGTGCCGGCCATCATATCGGTCCTGCCCTGTGCGTGGGGGATCAGAGTTCCTCGACGCGGCGGGCGGGGTAGCTGTCCCAGGTCTGGCAGCCCGGGCACTGCCAGAAATGCTGGCGCGCCTCGAAGCCGCAGGCCGCGCAGCGGTAGCGCGTGAGCGGCTTGACGGCGTGGTCCAGCGCGCGCTGCACCTGCGGGTGGAAGGACTCGTGCTCCAGCTTCTCGCCGGCCAGCCACTTGGCGGCGGCGACCAGGGATTTCTCCTTGTCCAGGTGGTCCACATAGCGCTGGCGGGCGCTTTCTGCGGCGCCCTGGGCGGTGTCGATGGCGACCAGGCTCTCCAGCACGTCCAGCGAGGGCCCGCCGTCATAGTGCTCCTGCAGCAGGGCCTGGGCCTGCACCGTCTGCCCGGTGCTGGCGGCCGCCTCGACCATCAGCGGTGCGGCCAGGGGCAGGGCGGCGGGGTTGTGCTCGCCCAGCGCCTTCAGGGTGGCCAGCGCGGCGGCGGGCTGGCCCATCAGGTGCTGCAGGCGCGCCATGTCGATGCGCGCGCGCGCGGCGCCCGGGGCCGCGGCCACGGCCTGCTCCAGCAGGGCCAGGGCGCCGGCATGGTCGGCCTGGCCGCTGAGGGCCGCTGCCTGCTCGCACAGGTAGTGCGCCTGGCGGGTGCTGAAGTCGCCCTGGTCGGCATCGTGCATCTTGCGCGCGATGGTGGTGGCGTGGGGCCAGTCGCGCGAGCGCTCGTAGATGGCCAGCAGCGCCAGCCGGGCCTGGGCCTCGAAGGGCGTGCCCTCCAGGCGGTTGAGCGCGTCTTCGGCGCGGTCGAGCAGGCCGGCCTTGAGGAAGTCGAGCGCCAGCGCATGCTGGGCGCGTTCGCGGTCGGTGCGGCTGAGGTCGCCGCGCGAGAGCAGGTGCTCGTGCACGCGCACGGCCCGGTCGTATTCGCCGCGGCGGCGAAACAGGTTCCCGAGGGCAAAGTGCAGCTCCGAGGTGTCGGGGTCGTTCTGCACGGCCTCGATGAAGGCATCGATGGCCTGGTCCTGCTGTTCGTTGAGCAGGAAGTTCAGGCCTTTGAAGTAGGCCTTGGGCGCGCGGCGGTTTTCGGCGCGCAGCTGGCGCAGGTCAAAGCGCGATGCCAGCCAGCCGAGCACGAAGGCCAGCGGCAGGCCCAGGAGGATCCAGCTGAGGTCAAATTCCATGGATGGGCGGCATCTCGGCAGGTGCGGCTTCGGCCGGGACGGCGGCCTTGGCGGGGGTTGCGGGGGGCGCCTGCTTGAGGGCCTGGCGGGCTACGCTGCGGTGCTTCCACCAGCGCGGCACCATGCCCAGCACGCCCACGATGAGGCCGGCGGAGAATGCCGTGAGCACGACCAGCACCAGCGGCGCGCGCCACTGCGTGCCGAAGAAGAAGTGCACGGTGGCGTCCTGCTGGTTGTTCAGCGCAAACGCGAAGAGGGTAAAAAAAATGGCTGCCTTGAGCAGCCACAGGAGGTATTTCATGGGGCTCCCCGGTGGTGGGGAGATTCTAAGGCGCTGGTGGCGCCGTCCCTGGGATGGTGCGCACCCCCATGGGGAATGCACGCCCTGGTTGACGCGCGGCCCCGGCAGTGCGTCAACCCGCGGTGCCCGTGGCCTTGGCCGCAGCTGCCGAGGTGGGCGTACCGTCGTCTTCCATCTCGGCCGTGCGCTTGTCCACGGCTTCGCGCAAGGCCTTGCCTGGCTTGAAGTGGGGCACGCGCTTTTCGGGGATGGCCACGGCCTCGCCGCTGCGTGGGTTGCGGCCCATGCGGGGCGGGCGGTGGTTCACCGAGAAACTGCCGAAACCCCGGATCTCGATGCGATGGCCACGCACCAGCGCGTCGCCCACGGCGTCAAGAATGGTCTTGACGGCGTACTCGGCATCGCGGTGGGTGAGCTGGCCAAAACGGGCGGCCAGTTCTTCAACAAGGTCAGAGCGGGTCATGGTATCGGGATGTCGGGTAGAAAGAGAAGCGGGCGCACGAGGCGCCCGCTGACAGAGACCTTCAGAAGGTCAAGCCGTCACTCACTTGTCGGAGTTATCCAGCTTGGCGCGCAGCAGGGCGCCCAGGCTGGTCGTACCGGCGCTTTCGCGGCTCGATTGCTGGCTCAGGCTGGCCATCGCGCCTTGCTCGTCGGCCATGTCCTTTTGCTTGATCGACAGCTGGATGTTGCGGGTCTTGCGATCCACATTGACCACCACAGCGGTGACTTCGTCGCCTTCCTTGAGCACGTTGCGGGCATCTTCCACGCGGTCGCGGGAGATTTCCGAAGCGCGCAGGTAGCCCACGATGTCTTCGCCGAGGTCGATTTCAGCGCCCCGGGCGTCCACGGTCTTGACCTTGCCGGTCACCGTCTGGCCCTTGTCGTTCACGGTCACGAAGGTCGTGAATGGGTCGCCGTCGAGCTGCTTGATGCCCAGCGAGATGCGTTCACGGTCCACGTCCACGGCCAGCACGATGGCTTCCACTTCCTGGCCCTTCTTGTAGTTGCGAACAGCGGCTTCGCCGGGTTCGTTCCACGAGAGGTCGGACAGGTGCACCAGGCCGTCGATGCCGGCAGCCAGGCCCACGAACACGCCGAAGTCGGTGATCGACTTGATCGGACCCTTGACGCGGTCACCGCGCTTCGTGTCCTGTGCGAATTCTTGCCATGGGTTGGCCTTGCACTGCTTCATGCCCAGGCTGATGCGGCGCTTGTCTTCGTCGATTTCCAGAACCATGACTTCGACTTCGTCGCCCAGCGAAACCAGCTTGGCGGGAGCGATGTTCTTGTTGGTCCAGTCCATTTCGGAAACGTGCACCAGGCCTTCGATGCCGGGTTCGAGTTCGACGAACGCGCCGTAGTCGGCAATGTTCGTGATCTTGCCGAACAGGCGCGTACCTTGGGGGTAGCGGCGGTTCACGCCCATCCATGGGTCGTCGCCCATTTGCTTCAGACCCAGCGAGACACGGTTCTTCTCGGTGTCGAACTTCAGGATCTTGGCGGTGATTTCCTGGCCAGCCGTCACCACTTCCGATGGGTGACGCACGCGGCGCCATGCCATGTCGGTGATGTGCAGCAGGCCGTCGATGCCGCCCAGGTCCACGAACGCACCGTATTCGGTGATGTTCTTGACCACGCCTTGGACGATGGAGCCTTCCTTCAGGGTTTCCATCAGCTTGGCGCGCTCTTCGCCCATGGAGGCTTCCACCACGGCGCGGCGGCTCAGCACCACGTTGTTGCGCTTGCGGTCGAGCTTGATGACCTTGAATTCCAGGGTCTTGTTTTCGTAAGGCGTCAGGTCCTTGATCGGACGCGTGTCGATCAGCGAACCGGGCAGGAATGCGCGGATGCCGTTGACCAGAACGGTCAGGCCGCCCTTGACCTTGCCGCTGGTGGTGCCGGTGACGAATTCGCCGGATTCCAGGGCCTTTTCCAGGCTCATCCACGAAGCCAGGCGCTTGGCGGTGTCGCGCGACAGGATGGTGTCGCCGTAGCCGTTTTCGATGGAGCCAATGGCCACCGACACGAAGTCACCCACTTGGACTTCGACTTCGCCCTTGTCGTTCTTGAACTCTTCCAGCGGCACGTAGGCTTCGGACTTGAGGCCGGCGTTGACCACGACGAAGTTGTGTTCCACGCGCACGACTTCGGCGGTGATCACTTCGCCTGGGCGCATTTCGGTACGCTGCAGGGATTCTTCAAAAAGGGCGGCAAAAGATTCGGACATGTGTTTCCTTGCCACAAACAGGATTCCGGGAGCACCATTGCTTCCGTTTTTATAGCTGCTTGCGGTGGTTTTTTGCGGCAAAGCCGCGGGTTAGGTTGTGGTTGATCCACACAGCCCGTGCGCTTGTGAGCGAGCGGTACCGTGGGGGCCTTGCAGGGCTTTCGCCCCGGTTGGCAGCGCCTTGCGGCCCTGCCAGTCAGCCCCGTGCGGCCAAGGCTGCAAAGGGCTGGCGCTCCTGCCACCAGGCAAGCACCTGATCGACGGCTTCATCAATCGTCAATTCGGAGTTGTCCAGCACCAGGGCGTCCTGCGCGGGCTTCAAGGGAGCGACGCTGCGGGAGCTGTCCCGCGCATCGCGCGCCTCAAGGTCTGCGCGAAGGTCGGCTATGTTAGCTGAAAATCCCTTTGAAATCAACTGCTTATACCGGCGCTCCGCACGGCAGGCGGCGCTGGCCGTCAGGTACACCTTGAGCGGGGCCCCCGGGAAGATCACCGTGCCCATGTCGCGCCCGTCGGCCACCAGGCCCGGCAGGCGCCGAAAGCTGTGCTGCAGGTCCACCAGGGCCTCGCGCACGGCGGGCAGGGAGGACACGCGCGAGGCGTTCATGCCTGCCTCTTCGGTGCGGATGGCGTCGGTCACGTCGTCGTTGCCCAGCAATACGCGCCCGCCCTCGAAGTGCACGGGCAGGGTCTTGGCCATGTCGGCAATGCGGGATTCGTGGGTGGCGTCGATGGCCAGGTCCTGGCGCAGGGCGGCCAGCGCCGTGATGCGGTACATGGCGCCCGAGTCGAGGAAGCGGTAGCCCAGGCGACGGGCCACGGCCGCTGCCACGGTGCCCTTGCCCGAGGCCGTGGGGCCGTCGATACAGATCACCGGAATGCGCTCGGTGCTGGCGTGCGCCACCGAGAACAATGCCTCGAAGTAGTCCGGGAAGGTCTTGGCCACGCACTTGGGGTCTTCGATGCGCACCGGCAGCCCGGCCGGGTTGAACGCTGCCAGCGAGAAGCACATCGCCACGCGGTGGTCGTCGTAGGTGTGGATGCTGGCGGCTTTCCAGTCCGACAGCTGCGCGGGCGGGGTCACGCGGATGAAGTCGGCGCCTTCCTCCACCGTGGCGCCAAGCTTGCGCAGCTCGGTGGCCATGGCGGCGATGCGGTCGGTCTCCTTCACGCGCCAGCTGGCGATGTTGGTCAGCGTGGTGGTGCCCTCGGCGTACAGCGCCATCACGGCCAGGGTCATGGCCGCGTCGGGAATGTGGTTGCAATCGAGGTCGATGGCCTTGAGCGGCCAGCCCTGGCCGGGCTCGCCGCGGCGGATGTGCAGCCAGTTGGCTCCGCCCGTGACCTGAGCGCCCATGGCGCGCGCAGCCTCGACGAAGCGGATGTCGCCCTGGATGGAATCGAGCCCCACACCGTGGATGCGGATGCCTTCGGGCAGGCCTTCGCGGCCTGCAGCAATCGCGCCCAGGGCGATGAAATAGCTGGCCGAGGAGGCATCGGCCTCGACATGGATTTCGCCCGGCGAGCGGTACTGGCAACCCGCGGGGATGGTGAAGCGCTGCCAGTCCTGGTGCGTGACCGCGATGCCGAAGCGCGCCAGCAACTGCAGGGTGATGGCGATGTAGGGCTTGGAGATCAGCTCGCCCACGACCTCGACCTCGATGGCCTGCCCGCGCGCGGCCAGGGGCAGCGCCATGAGCAGGGCGGTGAGGAACTGGCTGGAGACATCGCCGCGCACGCGGATGGGCGCGGCCAGCGCCAGGGGCGGCACGCCCTGGCCGTGCGCAATGCGCAGGGGCGGGTAGCCATCATTGCCCAGGTACTCGACCTGGCAGCCGAGCTGGCGCAGTGCATCCACCAGGTCGCCGATGGGGCGCTCGTGCATGCGCGGCACGCCCGACAGCTCGAACTCGCCGCCCAGCAGCGACAGCGCGGCCGTGAGCGGGCGCATGGCCGTGCCGGCATTGCCCATGAAGAGTTTGGCGGGCGAGCGCGGTGTGCCGCCGCCCAGGCCGGTGATGCGCACGGTGGTGCTGCCGTCCTCGTCCACCGTGCAGCCGATCTGGCGCAGGGCGTCGAGCATGACGCGGGTGTCGTCCGAGGCCAGCAGGTCGTGCACGGTGGTGGTGCCGGCACTCAGGGCCGCCAGCAGCAGCACGCGGTTGGAGATGCTCTTGGAGCCGGGCAGGTGGACTTCGCCGCCTGCGGCGTCCAGGGCCGGCAGGTCGAGCCAGGGGGTGCTGAACATCAACGCCCCTTGCTCGTGCGCTGCGCACCCATGCGCCAGTGCGCGCGGGTCTCGCTGGCCAGGGTGATCATGTCTTCCAGTGCCTGCGCATCGCTCTTCTGCATGGCCTGCTCGATGTTCTGCAGCGTTTGCTGGAACAGTCGCGACTGGGCCAGCAGCTCTTCGCGGTTGGACAGCAGGATGTCGCGCCAGACCTTGGGGTCGCTGGCGGCGATGCGCGTGAAGTCGCGGAAACCGGGGCCGGCCAGCGACAGGAAGTCGTCGCCATTGGCTTGACCGGTGATGCTGTTCATCATCGCAAAGGCCAGCAGGTGGGGCAGGTGGCTCACGGCGGCAAAGGCCGCGTCGTGCGATTCGGGCGACATGCTGCTCACCCGGCAGCCCAGGGCGGTCCATACGGTCTCGGCCTGGCTGAGCTGGGTGGTCAGGGTGCGCTCGATCGGGGTCAGGATGACCTGGCGGCCGGAGTACAGCTCGGCATCGGCATGCTCCACGCCCGAGACCTCGCGGCCGGTGATGGGGTGGGCCGGCACGAAGGAGCCCACCTGGTCGCGCAGTGCGCGGCGCGCGGCCTGCACCACATCGGCCTTGGTGGAGCCCACGTCCATGATCAGCATGTTGGGCGTGACCAGGTGGCGGATGGCCTTGAGGGTGGCCTCGGTGGCGGCCACGGGCACGGCCACCAGCACGATGTCGGCGCCAGCCACGGCCAGCAGGGCCGAGGGGGCTTCGACGTCGATCACGCCCATCTGGCGGGCGCGGTCGGTGGTGGAGGGCGACTTGCTGTAGCCCACCACGCGCTTGACCAGGCCGGCCTTCTTCATCGCCAGGGCGAAGGAGCCGCCCATGAGGCCGCAGCCGATGAGTCCCAATTGTTCAAACATGGTGCGATTCCGGCATGGGGCGACGGGGAGCGATCGCCGGGCTTTCAGGGGGGCGCATGGGCATGCAAAGGCTCATGGCGCAACCGGGTAGGTGCCCAGCACCTTGTAGAAGGCGCACAGGCTGCGCAGCTCTTCGAGGGCGCGCGCCACATGGGGCTGGGCGGGGTGGCCGTCCAGGTCGATGTAGAAATAGTACTCCCACTGGCCGGTGCGTGCAGGGCGCGATTCGAAGCGCGTCATGGACACGCCGTGGGCCTTGAGCGGCACCAGCAGGTCGTGCACGGCGCCGGGGCGGTTGGGCACCGAGACCACCAGGCTGGTGCAGTCCTTGCCCGAGGGCGGTGGCGTCTGCAGCGTGTGCGGCAGGCAGATGATGGCAAAGCGCGTGCG
The DNA here is from genome assembly GCF_059415825.1 of Acidovorax sp. GW821-FHT10A04. Taxonomy (NCBI): domain Bacteria; kingdom Pseudomonadati; phylum Pseudomonadota; class Betaproteobacteria; order Burkholderiales; family Comamonadaceae; genus Acidovorax; species Acidovorax sp. GW821-FHT10A04. Next base: position 70,514 of record NZ_JBWKNZ010000016.1, on the reverse strand, counting down.
GTTGTAGGCGTCGTCCTGGATGGCGTGCGAGACGATGTGCAGGCCGAACTGGGTGGCGGCGCGTTCGCTCGACAGCGCGGCCCAGGCGGGGTTGGTGGTGGCCAGGCGGGCGCCCTCGGCATTGCTCGACACCGGGCGGCGCTCGGCATGCGGCAGGTGCTTGGACAACCAGGCCTGGCACTGGGCCAGGGCCTGGGGGTGGGCCAGCACGGCCTCGATGCCGTCGAGCGAGTTGCTGGTGCGCAGCAGGTTGTGGCGCACCAGCAGGCTGACCTCGCCCACCACGTGGGTGGGGGTGTGCAGGAACAGGTCGAGCGAGCGCGTGACCACGCCTTCGGTAGAGTTCTCCACGCCCACCACGCCGTACTGGGCGCTGCCGGCGGCCGTGGCATGGAACACCTCATCGAAGTTGGCGCAGTACATCAGGTCGGCGGCGCCGCCGAAGAACTCGATGGCTGCCTGCTCGCAGAAGGTGCCCTCGGGGCCGAGCACGGCCACGCGCTGGGGCGATTCGAGCGCCAGGCAGGCCGACATGATCTCGCGCCAGATGGCGGCCACATGCGGATCCTTGAGCGGGCCGGGGTTGGCGGTCTGGATCTTGTCGATGACCTGGGCCACGCGGTCGGGCCGGAAGAACGGCGTGCCCTCGCGCTTCTTGACCTCGCCGACCTGTTCGGCCACGAGGGCCCTCTGGTTGAGCAGCGTGAGCAGTTGCTGGTCGATGGAGTCGATCTGCACGCGCAGGCTGGCGAGATCAGGGGAGGCTTGCGGTTGGGTCATGAAAGGGCAACTTTTCTGGCGGGCGTCCGGCGGGAGGGGGCTGGGAAGGGGGACTCAGGCGCGCTTTTGTTCAAATTCTCGCATGTAGTCCACCAGCGCCTGTACACCGGCCAATGGCATGGCGTTGTAGATGCTGGCGCGCATGCCGCCCACGGACTTGTGGCCCTTGAGCTGCAGCAGGCCGCGCTCGCGGGCGCCGGCCAGGAAGGCATCGTTGCGCGACTCGTCGCGCAGGAAGAAGGGGATGTTCATGCGCGAGCGGCAGTTGGCCGCCACCTTGTTCACGTACAGCTGCGAGGCGTCGATGGTGTTGTAGAGCAGCTGTGCCTTGGCGATGTTGCGCTGCTCCATCGCGGCCACGCCGGTGAGCTCGCCCTCGCGCTGGCGCAGCAGCCACTGGAAGGTCAGGCCCGCCACGTAGATGCCCCAGGTGGGCGGGGTGTTGTACATGGACTCGTTGTCGGCCACGGTCTTGTAGTCGAAGGCGCTCGGGCAGGCGGGCAGGGCATGGCCCAGCAGGTCTTCGCGCACCACCACCAGCGTCAGGCCGGCGGGGCCCAGGTTCTTCTGCGCGCCGCCGAAGGCCAGGCCCACGCGCGACCAGTCCACGCTGCGCGAGGCCACGTGCGACGAGAAGTCGATGACCAGCGGCGCATCCGTGCCCAGCGCCTTGAGGTCGGGCAGCTCGTGGAATTCGGTGCCGTTGATGGTCTCGTTGCTGCAGATGTGCAGGTAGCTCGCGCCGCGGCTCAGGTTCCAGGTGGCAGGGGCGGGCAGGGTGGTGAAGTCGCTGTCCTGGCTGCTGGCGGCGATGTTGACCTCGGAGGCGTACTTGCGTGCCTCCTTTTGCGACTTCTGGCTCCAGCTGCCGGTGACCACGAAGTCCACCGCAGCGGCGCGCGAGAGGTTCAGCGGCACGATGGCGTTCTCGGCCAGGCCGCCGCCCTGCATGAACAGGATCTTGAAGTTCGCGGGCACGGCCAGCAGCGTGCGCAGGTCGGCCTCGGCCTGCTGGTAGATGGACAGGAATTCCTTGCCCCGGTGGCTCATCTCCATCACGCCCATGCCGCTGCCGTGCCAGTCCAGCATTTCGGAAGCGGCCTGTTGCAGCACTTCGGCGGGAATGGCGGCGGGACCGGCGGAGAAGTTGTAGGGGCGGTTCATGTCAGGCAAAACGGAAAATGGATGGCTGTCTCGGTGGGCTGGCGGCTTGCGCTGCGCTGGCCCGCATTGCTTCATGCTGCCCGAAGGCGCATGGCGTGCAGCACCCGGTGTGCCCCGGGGTGCTGCCGCGCACATGCAGTCCGTCAGGACTCGGAGGGGCTGTCGGTGTCCGGTGCGGCATCGCTGCCGGTATCCGATGCGCCGCCTTCGCCCTCGACCACGTTGGCATCGTTCTCGACGATGCGCTGCAGGCCGCTGAGCTTGGAGCCTTCGTCCAGCGCGATCAGCGTCACGCCCTGCGTGGCGCGGCCCAGCTCGCGGATCTCGGAAACGCGGGTGCGCACCAGCACGCCCTTGTCGGTGATGAGCATGATCTCGTCATCGGCATGCACCAGCGTGGCGGCCACGACCTTGCCGTTGCGCTCGCTCTGCTGGATGGCGATCATGCCCTTGGTGCCGCGGCCGTGGCGCGTGTACTCGACGATGCTGGTGCGCTTGCCGTAGCCGTTCTCGGTGGCGGTGAGCACGCTTTGTGTCTCGTCCTCGGCCACCAGCATGGCGATCACGCTCTGGCCGTCTTCCAGCGTCATGCCGCGCACGCCGCGGGCCTGGCGGCCCAGGGGGCGCACGTCGTTCTCGTCGAAGCGCACGGCCTTGCCGCCATCGCTGAACAGCATCACGTCGTGCTGGCCGTCGGTCAGGGCGGCGCCGATCAGATAGTCGCCGTCATCGAGGTTGACGGCGATGATGCCGCCCTTGCGCGGGTTGCTGAACTCGTCGAGCGCGGTCTTCTTCACGGTGCCCATGCTGGTTGCCATGAACACGTAGCGGTCGGCCGGGAAGGTGCGCATGTCGCCGGTGAGCGCCAGCACCACGTTGATCTTCTCGCCCTCCTGCAGCGGGAACATGTTGACGATGGGGCGACCGCGCGAGCCGCGCGAGCCTGCCGGCACTTCCCAGACCTTGAGCCAGTACAGCCGGCCGCGGTTGGAGAAGCACAGGATGTAGTCGTGCGTGTTGGCGATGAAGAGCTGGTCGATCCAGTCGTCTTCCTTGGTCGCCGTGGCCTGCTTGCCGCGTCCGCCGCGCTTTTGCGAGCGGTATTCGGACAGCGGCTGGCTCTTGATGTAGCCGGTGTGGCTGAGCGTCACCACCATGTCGGTGGGGGTGATCAGGTCCTCGGTGGACAGATCCTGCGCGCTGTACTCGACGATGCTGCGGCGTGCGCCGAGCTTGCTCTGGCCGAACTCGGTCTTGATGGAGGTGAGTTCTTCGCCAATGATGGTGGAGACGCGCTCGGGCTTGGCCAGGATGTCCAGCAGGTCTTCGATGACCGACATGACTTCCTTGTACTCGGCGACGATCTTGTCCTGCTCCAGGCCCGTGAGGCGTTGCAGGCGCATCTGCAGGATTTCCTGGGCCTGCGTTTCCGACAGGCGGTACAGGCCGTCCTGGCCCATGCCGAATTCCTTTTCCAGGCCGTCGGGGCGGTAGTCGTCGGCGCTGACCACGCCGCCATCGGCGCGCGTGCGGGTGAGCATCTCGCGCACCAGCTTGCTGTCCCAGGGGCGGGCCATCAGCTCGGCCTTGGCCACCGGCGGGGTGGGGGCGTTGCGGATGATGGCGATGAAGTCGTCGATGTTGGCCAGGGCCACGGCCAGGCCTTCGAGCACGTGGCCGCGGTCGCGTGCCTTGCGCAGCTCGAACACCGTGCGGCGCGTGACCACTTCGCGGCGGTGCTGCAGAAAGACGCTGATCAGGTCGCGCAGGTTGCACAGGCGGGGCTGGCCGTCGATCAGCGCCACCATGTTCATGCCGAAGGTGTCCTGCAACTGCGTCTGCTTGTACAGGTTGTTGAGCACCACCTCGGGCACTTCACCGCGCTTGAGCTCGATCACCAGGCGCATGCCCGACTTGTCGGACTCGTCCTGGATGTGGCTGATGCCCTCGATCTTCTTTTCGTGCACCAGCTCGGCCATGCGCTCCTGCAGCGTCTTCTTGTTGACCTGGTAGGGCAGCTCGTCGACGATGATGGCCTGGCGCTGGCCACGATCGATGTCCTCGAAGTGGCACTTGGCGCGCATCACAACCTTGCCACGGCCCGTGCGGTAGCCGTCCTTCACGCCATTGATGCCGTAGATGATGCCGGCCGTGGGGAAGTCGGGCGCGGGGATGATCTCCATCAGCTCGTCGACCGTGGCATCGGGGTTGCGCAGCATGTGCAGGCAGCCATCGACCACTTCGTTGAGGTTGTGCGGCGGGATGTTGGTGGCCATGCCCACCGCGATGCCGGCCGAGCCGTTGACCAGCAGGTTGGGCAGCTTGCTGGGCAGTACCAGTGGCTCTTTTTCGCTGCCGTCGTAGTTGGGGCCGAAGTCGACGGTTTCCTTGTCGATGTCGCCGAGCATTTCGTGCGCGATCTTCGCCAGGCGGATTTCCGTGTACCGCATTGCTGCCGCGTTGTCACCATCCACCGATCCGAAATTGCCCTGGCCGTCCACCAGCATGTGGCGCAAGGAGAAGTCCTGCGCCATGCGCACGATGGTGTCGTATACCGCCGAATCGCCGTGCGGGTGGTACTTGCCGATCACGTCGCCGACGATACGCGCGGACTTCTTGTAAGGCCGGTTCCAGTCGTTGTTGAGCTCGTGCATGGCGAACAGCACGCGCCGGTGCACGGGCTTCAAGCCATCGCGCGCGTCGGGCAGCGCCCGGCCCACGATCACGCTCATCGCGTAGTCGAGGTAACTGCGCCGCATCTCCTCTTCGAGGCTGATGGGCAGGGTTTCTTTGGCAAACTGGGTCATAGGGCGGCGGTGACGGCGAAGGAGAATCATTTTAGAGGGGAAAGCGTGTCGCGCTCTCGCAACATATCGCCGCAATTACGGTTTTGTCCTACGGGCCCCAATGCGGTGCGGGCGCTTTTGCCCTGTTACGTATGGCACAATCGTTTGAACGCTTTGGGTGATGGTCACCTCAAGCGTCCTGATTCGCAGCGCGGCTGCGGCTTTTTCCCCAAGAGGAGAACCATGAAGAAACTGAACAAAGTGGCGATGTTGTTTGCCTCTGCAGCGCTCGCAACCGCCGCTGGCGCCCAAACCGTTGACAACTGGAGAGATGCTTCTGGCCAACTGGTCTGGAAGAACGGCACCAACGAATACTGCTGGCGCAATGCCAACTGGACGCCGGCTACCGCCGCTCCAGGCTGCGATGGCGCCATTGTTGCTCCAGCACCCGCCGCTGCTGCTCCAGCAGCAGCTCCTGGCGCTGCTCCAGCAGCAGCACCAGCACCAGCTCCAGCTGCTCAGCCACCAGTGATGGCCAGCAAGGTGACCTACGCTGCTGACGCATTCTTCGACTTCGACAAGTCGGTGCTGAAGGCAGAAGGCAAGGCCAAGCTGGACGACCTGGTCTCCAAGGTCAAGGGCATCAACCTGGAAGTCATCATCGCCGTGGGTCACACCGACTCCGTGGGTTCCGATGCTTACAACCAGAAGCTGTCGGTCCGCCGTTCCGAAGCCGTCAAGGCTTACCTGGTGTCCAAGGGCATCGAAAAGAACCGCGTGTACACCGAAGGCAAGGGCGAAAAGCAACCAGTGGCTGACAACAAGACCGCTGAAGGCCGCGCCAAGAACCGCCGCGTGGAAATCGAAGTGGTTGGCACCCGCGCTAACTAATCTTTCGATTGGTTCGCACCAAGAAAGCCCCGGCAACGGGGCTTTTTTTCGTCCAGACCTTTCCGGATTCTGTACTGTTACAAATTGCCGTGCCCCGCGTGCAACCCGTGCATGCCCCTATATCTATATATATGGCAGCAAAAGCATTCCCTGGGACGGACTGCCAGGGGTGCGGCTTTGTGATGGGCATGCAGCATCGTTGACAATGCACACCATGAGCGAAGAAACGACCACCATCCCCCCTGTCAACGCCGACCCGGCCGAGCTGGCCAAGTTTTCCGCGCTGGCCCACCGCTGGTGGGATCCGGACAGCGAGTTCCGCCCGCTGCACCAGATCAACCCGCTGCGGCTGGACTGGATCCACGCCCTGAGCGGCCTGGGCGGCAAGCGCGTGCTCGACGTGGGCTGCGGCGGTGGCATCCTGGCCGACTCCATGGCGCGCAAGGGGGCTGACGTGACCGGTATCGACCTGGCCACCAAGGCGCTGCGCGTGGCGCAGTTGCATGCGCTCGAGGCCGGCACCAAAGGGGTGCAGTACTGTGAGATCAGCGTGGAAGCACTGGCAGCCGAGCAGCCCGCCAGCTTCGATGTGGTGACCTGCATGGAGATGCTCGAGCACGTACCCGACCCGGCCTCCGTCGTCAAGGCCTGCTCGGAACTCGTCAAGCCCGGCGGCTGGGTGTTCTTCTCCACCATCCACCGCAATGCCAAGGCCTTCATGCTGGCCATCGTGGGGGCGGAGTACGTGCTCAACATGCTGCCGCGCGGCACGCACGAATACGCCAAGATGATCCGCCCGAGCGAGCTGGCATCGCACTGCCGCAGCGCGGGTCTCGATGTGCTGCAGACCCGGGGGCTGGAATACAACCCGCTGACCAAGCGCTATTGGCTGAGCAACGACACCAGCGTGAACTATATGTTCGCAACGCAGCGCGCGGCCTGATTTGACCTGAGAGATCCGTTTCCGTGACGACACCCGCCCTGAATCCTGTATTCCACAACATCCGCGCCGTCCTGTTCGACCTGGACGGGACCCTGATCGACAGCGCTCCTGATCTGGCCGCTGCCGCCGACAAGATGCGCACCGACCGGGGTATGGAGTCCCTGCCTTTGGCGCGCTACCGCCCCATGGCCGGCGCCGGTGCGCGCGGCATGCTGGGCGAGGCCTTCGGCCTCAAGCCCGAGGACGCGGAGTTCGCCGCCTTGCGCGAGGAGTTCTTTGCCAACTACGAAGCGCGCATGACGGTGCTTACCGAGGTGTTCGAGGGCGTGCCGGCACTGGTCGAGGCGCTGCAGGCCCGGGGCCTGGCCTGGGGTGTGGTGACCAACAAGGCCATGCGCTTCACCGACCCGCTCACGCGCGCCATGCCGCTGTTCGCCAGCGCGGGCGCTGTGGTCAGCGGCGACACCACGCCGCATGCCAAGCCGCACCCGGCGCCGCTGCTGGAGGCGGCTGCGCGCTTGAAAATCGACGCCAGCCAGTGCATCTACGTGGGTGACGACGAGCGCGATATCGTGGCCGGCCTGGCCGCCGGCATGGGCACCGTGGCCGCCACCTACGGCTACCTGGGCTCGGCCCAGGCCCCGCATGCCTGGGGAGCGCACGCTGCAATTAAATCTCCCTTTGAGCTCTTGCAACTGCTGGGACAGGCCTAAAATAGGAAGTCTGGGGCTGTCCTGGTTTCGACGTGGGTTCGGAGTCAGTGTGGTGCATGTCGAGCTTGATTCACGCTCGTAAATCTCGATTTAACAAACTAACTGCAAACGACGAACGTTTCGCACTCGCTGCTTAATTGCCAGTGAGCCTTGCAACAGTTGGCCGATGGGCTGGGCAAGGGGGTTCTGAGCAATCAGCGCCTCCCGGCTGCAAGGATAATTACATGGGCTGGCTCCAATCCGGGTACCTTGGGTTGGGGCGAGATTCAAGGGTGCTGGCGGCCGGTGTAGCGTGCGACTGCGCGACACAGGCGGCGAGATCCAAATCAGACCGCTAAACATGTAGATCTGCCTGGTGAAGGCTTGCGGACGCGGGTTCAATTCCCGCCAGCTCCACCACCTAACGACCAAAGGCGCTCATCCTGACCGGATGAGCGCCTTTTTTCTTGGCCAATGCCTGCAGGATTGCGCACCGTGGTGCGCATTCATGGACTTTGACGCCGGCGCCGCCACAGCTGCTGCCCGAGGAATCCCACGATGGCCATGTTGGCCAGCGCCACAGCAGCCGATGCCACGCTCGGCCTGTGCGCGAAGTGCCATAGCTCGAACGGGATGTACAGCGCTCCGGACAGCGCGCCCAGCCATTCGCCCCACCACCGGTCCTGCCACAGTCCGTAGGCCTCGGCGAAGCGCACCAGCACATAGGCTGCGGCGGCAAGCAGCAAGGGCTTGAGATTGGTGCCCATCAGGTGATCGATGTCGGTGAGAACCATGGCCGGATAGCGGTCGCCGGGCGCGAGGCCGATGTGCCCGATCAACGAGGCCACGATGTGGTGCAGGTCGTGGTGCAGCAGCCCCACGAAGCCCAGGCTGGCCGCCAGGGCTGCAAATCCCTTGAGGGCCTCGAAGGCGGCAATGGCGCGCAGTGCCTGGCGATGAGGTGGCGGGACGTCCCCAGGCGTTGGCGGGTGCATGCCTGGCATGGTAGCCGCAGTGGGTGCTTGCCTATCGCTCGATCTACCGCCTGGTGCGGTTCGGGCGTGGCGCCCTGGGCGCCGGGCGCGCCAGATCGGCATTCGTCTGCTCCAGCCAAAGCAGTGAATCCATCTGCGCCATGAACCTGCGCATGTAGTCTGGCGAGAGCCCGCGCATGAGGCCCAGCGAGCGCAGCATGAGCTTGTGCGAGTTGAGGGGGCCTGCGTTTTCGGGCGCCTTGTGCAGTGCCTGCGTGACCTGCTGGTCGGCGGAGATCTTGGACCAGACCTCGCTGAACTGGCGCACGCTCTTCATTTCCGATGTGCTGGTGCTTTCGCTGGTGCGCACGTGGTCGGCCTCGGCCTGCGCGCGTGCAGCCAGATTGCGGTTGAGCAGGGCCAGAGGCGAGTCCGTTGCACAGGTGGCGCGCAAGGGCGGTGCTGGCGATGGGGTGGCAGCACCGGCCCGCGCGGCGTAGTCGACCACGGCGGCCTGCAGCCGCTGCTGCAGCAAGGCCTGCACGGCGAGCGGTTGTGCCTGCATGCGCCGCGCCAGAGCCTCCAGGTACTGGAAACGCGCGGGATCATGGCCGTCGCTGCCATCCGCCTTCAAGGACTCCAGCGTGGGCTCGCTCATGGCGGTTTGGGCTTGGATGCCCTGGGCACCGGGGCCATTTCCACGCGGCGGTTCTGCGCGCGGCCCTTTTCGTCGGCGTTGTCGGCCACGGGCTGCTCGGCGCCGAAGGCTGCGGCAAACACCTGGGACGAAGGCATGCCTTCTTCGGCCAGGGCACGGGTCACGGTCAGCGCGCGCTGGGCCGATAGTTCCAGGTTGTCGGCAAAGCGCTGGCTGCCGCCGCTGCGCAGCAAGGTGTTGTCGGTGAAGCCGCTGACCATCAGCATCTCGTCGCGCTCGCGCAGGTACACCAGCAGGGGCTGCACCAGGGTGGTCAGCAACTGGCGCCCCTCGGGCCGCAGCTCGGCCGATCCCGTGGCGAACAGCACGCTGCCGCTGATGCCGATGCGGCCGTTGCTCACCGTCACGCGGCCGCTGGCCAGGGGGATGGCCAGGGCCTTTTCCAGCGCCATGCGGCGCTGCTCTTCCGCCTGGCGTTTTTCCACCTCCTGCTTGAGGCTGCTCACCAGGTCGATCTGCACCACCAGCACGCCCACCAGGATCAGCACGAAGGCGCCCAGCAGGCCGGCCATCAGGTCGCCGAACACGGCCCAGACCGGGGCAGTCTGCTCGGTGGTGTCGTCCAGGGTGTCGTCAAAACCCATCCCCGTCATGCGGCCACTCCCTGGGCCGATGCGGTGGCCGCAGCCTGCCCGTGCAGGCGGCGCAGGTCTTCGACGATGCCCTGCTGCGAGGAGATGCTCAGGTCGATCACCTCGCGCGCCTGGGCCACGTAGTAGGCCAGTTGCTCGTCGCTGCGGCCCAGGGACTGGCCGATGGCGCTTTCGATGCCCTGCAGGCCCTGCAGCAGCTTGTCGTTGCTGGCGGTGAACAAGCCCACGCCGTGGCTGAACGACTCACCCAGGCTGGCCAGTTCCACGGCGCTGGCCGCCACGTGCACGGCCACCTCGTCCACCTTGCCGGCTTGCGTGCCCAGGGCCTCACTGAACTGCTGGCCCGCCTGCTCGAGCACCTGGGCGGCCGAACCGACCAGCGATTCGATGGCGGCGCGCTGCTGCACGGCGGCCTCATTGACGGAATGCAGCAGCGTGGCGAGCCGCTCCATCATGGCCGTGCGTTCTTCCAGCGCGAGGTTGTCGCGCTCGCCCAAGCGAGTCATCTCCTGGCGCAGCTGGGTGATCACCTCGGCCGCGGCCTGCGGCACGTCGGATGCCGTCTGCAGCAGGCGCGTGAGGGGCGCCTCGAGCGCCGAGCCCAGCGTGGCCAGGTGTCCGGCCACGGCGGCCTGCAGCGCATCGAGCCGCTCCACGGCTGCCTGGCCGCGCGCGGCCTCGTCATCGCGCAGGGCTGCGAGCTCGGTGCGCCACACGGCGGTGAGGCTGTCCATGCGCTCGCCCTGGGCCTCTTCCCAGCGGGCTTCGGCCTCGACGCGCGTGCGCAGCAGCGCGTCGGACTGTTCCATCAGGCGCGCCGTGCTGCCCAAGGTCTGCTGCACCTGGCCGGACATGCGGTCGGTCAGCTGGGAGGCCGTTTCCTCCAGGGTGCGGTACAGGCCCTGCTGCTGTTCCGTGGCCTGCGTGCCTGCGCGCTGCAGCTCGGCCGTGACCGCGCCGGCCATGCCTTCCATGGAGCGGCTCCAGGTCTCCAGGCGCTGCTGGTCGGCCTGCACCTGGGCCGTGTGCGATAGCGCCACGGTGTCCTGCAGCGATGCCAGCAGGGCGCTGGCGCGCTGCTCAAAGGATTGCGTGGCGGCCTGCAGTGCGCGGTCAAGTTGTGTGGCCGCGCCCTCCAGGGCCTGGCCCACGGCACGCTGCTGCTCCACCGTCTGCGTGCCTGCGCGCTGCCATTCGGCAACCAGCGTGCCGGCCATGCCTTCCATGGAGCGGTTCCAGCCTTCGAGGCGCTGCTGGTCGGTCTGTACCTGTGCCGCATGCGACTGCGCCACGGTGTCCTGCAGCGATGCCAGCAGGGCGCTGGCGCGCTGCTCGAAGGACTGCGTGGCGGCCTGCAGTGCGCGCTCGAGCTGCGTGGCGGCGCCTTCCAGGGCCTGGCCTGCGGCACGTTGCTGCTCTGCCGTCTGGGCGCCGGCGCGTTGCCATTCGTCAGCCAGCGTGCCGGCCATGCCTTCCATGGAGCGGTTCCAGCCTTCAAGTCGCTGCTGGTCGGCCTGGGCCTGGGACGCATGGGACTGGGCGACCGTGTCCTGCAGCGAGGCGAGCAGGCTGCCCGCGCGCTGGTCGAAAGCCTGGCTGGCGGCTTGCAGCGTCTGGTCGAGTTGTGCGGCAGCACCGGCCAGTGCCAGGCCCACCTCGCGTTGCTGTGCTGCGGTCCGCTCGCCTGCGCGCTGCCATTCGGCGGTGAGGGCGCTGGCCGTGCCCTCCATGGAGCGGTTCCAGCCTTCCAGCCGTTGCTGGTCGGCCGCGGCCTGGGCGGCGTGGGAGTGGTCCACGGTTTCCCTGAGCGAGCCCAGCAGCGCACCCGTGCGCTGCTCGAAGCCTTGCGCCACGGTCTGCAGCGCGCCGTCGAGCTGTGTGACCAGGTGGCCCTGGGTCTCGCGCTGGCTGTGCAGTGCGTCGGTCCAGGTGGCGGCCACCTGGCGGGCCGTGCCCTCCCATTGGGTGGACAGGGCCTGCATCTGCGCATCGGTGGCCTCGCGCAGGCGCAGGTGTGAGCGCTCGGCCTCCTGCGCCAGAGCGGCCATGGCCTGTTCGACCACCGGGCGGATGCTGTCCCCGGCCTGGCGGGCGCTGGCGGCCAGGCTGTCCTGCAGCGATGCGCCCACGGTGCTGGCCAGCGCGGTGTAGGCGGTCGCGGCTTCGCGGTGAAAGCCCTGCTGGTGGCTGACCAGTTGCTCGTTGAGCTGCCCGTGGCGGCGCTCCAGGCCTTCCATCAGGTTCTGCAGGCGCTCGGCAATCAGCGGCATGGCCTGGGCCTGGGTCTGCAGGGCGGCAAACATCCCATCGCGCTTGTGCGCCGCCGAGAAGGGGCGCAGCAGGGTGGCGATGCGGGTGTCGAGCAGGCGCAGCACCTGCAGGCGCTCGCGCCGGGCCAGGGCGGACATCAGGCCCAGCATGGCCGAGGTGGCCACGCCGGCCACCGAGGTGCCGAACGCCAGGCCCAAACCCTTGATGGGCGCGGCCAGCGCCGCGCGGATGGCGTCGAGGTTGGACGAGGCTTCCAGCGCGAACACCGCGCCCTGGAAGGTGACCACCATCCCGAGGAAGGTGCCCAGCATGCCCAGCATGACCAGCAGGCCCACCAGGTAGGGTGCCAGGGCCGGGCCGGGCAGCGCCACGCGCTCGCCCTCGATGCGCTGGCGCACGGGGTGGCGCAGGGCCGGGGGCAGGCGCTCCAGCCAAGCGGCGAGGTCCGCCTGCGGCTCGACCGGGACATCGGCCAGCGCGCGGGCCAGGGCGCCGGTGGCCGAGCGGAACTGCTGCAGCTCGTAGGCGCCCAGCAGGTAGACCGCCGCGATCACGGCCGTCATGGCCAGCGCCAGTGGGCTGGTGCCCACGAAACCCCAGGCCACCCAACCGGCGACCGCCAGGCCGGCTGCAAACACGCCGGCCATCACACTCTTGTTCATTCCTGATTACCTGTTCTTCTGTTCTCGTTGCGGGCTGCCTCCAGCAGCCCCATGATCGGTTGCATGCGCACCTGCATCTCGGCCAGCAGCAGGGCCTGCAGGTCCTGCTCGAAACCGGCAAGCCAGCCGCCGGCCTGGCGCCAGCGCAGCGGGTCGTCGGCCTGGCCCGAGGCCTGCACCCGGGCCTGGTGCGCCTTGCGCAACTGCACGAAGCGCCGCTCCAGGTGGCCGGGCAGCGATGCCCACAGGCGCTGCTCGCGCGCGCCCAGCATCTGCTCCATCACCCCGTCCAGCGCCGCCAATTGCCGCAGGGGCGCTGGGCCCTTGAGCAGGGCGGCGCGCACGTGGGTGCGCAGGGCACCCAGGCGGGCGTCCAGCTGCTTTTGCTGCTCCGCATAGCGCGGCCCATGGGCTGCGAAATCGGCCTGGACCTGCGGGTCGGGCTGCTCGACGGGGGTGTTGTCGGCACGTTCGCGCAGCGGCCGGGCCGACCGGGCAGGGGCTGTTGCCAGTCGCGTCAGGTCGGCCTTGGTCTTGTGCAGCAGGTCCTCCAGGGCCTGTGTATCGATGGCCGCCTCGTCTCCCGCGGCGGACGGGGCCATATGGGCCTCGATCGACCGCAGCGAGCCATTGAGCTCGACCGCATCCACCACACTCAGCCACTGGCCCAGCTGTTCCGCCACGTCCTGCTGTGCCGGGGCACGCTCTGCCCGCGTCCATTGCGCGAGCAGGACGACGAGGCGTGAGCTATCGATTCGTTGGTGCAGATACATCCCGGGGGTAGCCATTCACTTCGCCTGCAGCCCTCATGGGAGGCAGTCATCCGGGAAACGGGTCCCCGTGGGCAAAACCGCGTATTTTCGTTCATATGGGCCAGGATCCCGAAAAGCGGGGCCCGGGCGTTGCAGCTGTTACATGAAATGCGCGCCAGAGACGAGGCTCCGGAGGCAATGCGTCGAAAAGCAGCGGCAAGATGGCATCTTCTGTCGCTATTTTTCGCCAACGGCGCGCAAGCATCGCATCGCCGAAGAAGGCCATTGCCCTTGCCAGGGGGTGTGGCAGGCCACTGCTGTATAAGCAATCAGTAATGCAATCCCAAAAATACTCCCCCGCGAATTCCTGTGGCTTCTGTGGAGCGACCAGCTACCGCCGCGTCGTGGCACGCGACACCCAGGGCGTGCTGCGCGCCACCGAGCGGCTCCTGTGCACGGGCTGCACACGCGAGTTTGCCGACGTGAAGACCTGGCGCCAGGGCATGCAGGACGCGCCCGCTGTTTTTTCGCCAGCGGGCTAGCACTCAGAGGAACTGGGCCCTGAGTCCGACCATGATGCGCCGGCCCGCGGCGGGCTCGAAAAAGCGGCCATTGCCGTCGTTCACGATCAGCGAGCCCGCGTAGCGCCGGTCCAGCAGGTTGTCGAGACGGGCCCAGGCCTGCCAGCGCGTGCTGGCAGTGGCGTCGCCGAATGTGTACCCGGCGCGCAGGCCCACCACGGCAAAGCCGGGGGCCGCTTCGCTGTTCACGTCGTTGGCAAACACCTTGCCGGACACATCGAGCATGGCGCCCAGTTGCCATGCGGCGCTCGGCGCATGGTCCAGCGCCAGCTGCGCCACGTGGCGCGCCGTGCCGGGCAGGCGGTTGCCTGCGGCCACCCGGGCGCCCCCGGCACCCGCGTAGGCATCCCCGAAGAAGGCGTCGAGCCAGGTGTAGGCTGCGCGCGGCTTCCAGGCGCCGGCCTGCGCGCTCCAGGCCAGCTCCAGCCCGCGGCGGCGCACGTTGTCGGCGTTCTGGAAGACCGTGCGGCCGTTCACCGTGGCGGCGGGCACGATCTCGCTGCGGCTGCGCGCGTCGAACCAGGCAGCCTGCACCTGGTGCACGGCCCCCTGCCACTTGGCGCCGATCTCCATCTGGCGGCTGCGCGAGGCTGCCAGACCGAAGTTGGGCCCGGTGTTGTCCCGGCTGTAGGCCATCTCGGCCAGGGTCGGGGTCTCGAAGCCACGGCCCACATTGGCATACAGGTTGAGCTGGTCGCCGGCGCTCCACACCAGGCCCAGCACCGGGCTGGTCTGGCGCCAACGGCGCGCACCGCTGTCGTCGGGGTTGGTGGGGGTGATGAAGTGGTCGCTCACGCGCATGTCCACGCGGCTGGCGCGCACGCCTGCCACGGCGCGCCAGGTGGGCGCGAGCCAGGCGTCCACCTGGGCGAAGACGTCGGTGTTGCCCGCACGGTCGCGCTCGTTGCGGCGCAGTGCGCCGGCCTCGCCGTTCTGGTTGACGAAGCCCTGGCGCTGCTCGGAGAGCCGGTCGGCATCCACGCCCAGGGTCCAGGTGAGCGGCAGGCCCGAGGGCATCTTCGCGCTGTGCGTCCAGGCCAGGCCCAGGCCGTGGTAGTCGCGGTCCAGGTCGACCACGCCGCCGGCGCTGTTTTCGGCCGCACCGCTGAACGACAGGTACTGGGTGAGCGAGCGCCTGCCGCCGTAGGCGCGGGCGCGCACGCTGTCGGCGGCGCCCAGTTGCCGCTCCAGCACCAGGCCCCACTGGTTCTGCGCCACCGACTTGCGTGTGCCGAAGATGTCGGCCACCTCGGGTGCCTGGCGCGGGTTGGCGTGGAACTGCGCGCGCGTCAGGCCCAGCGGGTCCTGTGCGTCGGGCTGGTGGTAGAGGTTGAGCAGGGCGGTGATCTTCGTGTCCGCATCGGGGCGGGCCACGAGCTTGCCGTTGAGGTGGGTGCGCCGTGCGGCGCTGTGGTCGCGCCAGCCATCGGTCTCGAAGCGCGAGACGTCCAGCAGGCCTGAGAGCGCGCGGTCGCCGAAGTCGAACGAGGCACCGGCCAGCCGCTGGCCGAATGAGCCTGCAGCCACCGAGGCCTGGGCCCCGCCGCCCGCGCGCGGGTCGCGGGTGCTCACCTGCAGCACGCCGCCGGCGGCATTGCCATAGAGCTGCGCCAGCGGGCCGCGCAGCACCTCGACTTGGGCGGCCGACTGCAGCTGCGCCGTGGCCGCCTGGCCCTGGCCATCGGGCATGGTGGCGGGAATGCCGTCCACCAGGATGCGCACCCCGCGCACCCCGAAGGTGGAGCGCGCGCCGAAGCCGCGCACGGCGATCTGCAGGTCCTGCGCATGGTTCTGCCGGTCCAGCGCCACCACGCCGGCCTGGCCGGCCAGCAGTTCGGACAGGTGGACCAGCGGCGTTGCGGCCGTGAAACCGTCCACCGGCACGCTGGTGTGGCTGGCCGCGCTGTCGAAGCGTCGCTGGGCCTCGGCGTTGCCCTGCACCTCGACAGGGGCCAGCGTGCCCCCTTCTCGGGGCTGCGCCATGGCGGGTGCTGCTGCCAGGGCGGCCAGCGCCGCAAGCACCGTGGACAGGGCCGGAGCGCGGTAGCCGGGCGGATGGCGGTGCGGGGCAAGGGCAGGGAGCATGGGCGAAGGTGGGAGTGGCAAGGGCGTGGCCAGCGTAGCGCAGGACGCCGGCGCGGCCTGTCAGCGAATGTCCCTGGATCGGCCTTGCCCTGGCCGGTCTGCGGGCGGAAAGCCACAGCATGCCTCATTCCTGTCACATTGCCATGCGAAGGTGAGGCTCGGGGCGCCACGGCGTCCCTGCTGCGCCCGCCGCCGGGCAACCCGCGGGTTGCCTTATCCTGCAACCCCTATGCCCTCGACACCTGTTCCCGCAACCGGCCCGCTGCCTTTCGACCACCGACGCGGTCTGGCGGGCGCATTGCTGTGGATGGTGGTGGCCCAGGCCTCGCAGGCCTATGCCTTCGGCAGCCTGGACATGAGCCTCGTCTGGCCGGCCGACGGCATCGCCATCGGGCTGGTGCTGGCCTATGGGCTGCGCATGCTGTGGTTCCTGGGCGCGGCCGTGGCTCTGTGGCATGCCCTGCACGGCATCCCCGTGCTGCAGTCGCTGATCGGCGTGGTGGCCTTGGTGGCTGCCGTCGGCCTGGTGTGGTGGCTGATGCAGCGGGACCGGCGCCATGAGGCGGGGCGCAACCCGGTTGCCACGGCCATCCGCTTCCATGCCCTGACCGTGCTGCCGGGTGCGGCGGTCCTCACGGCGCTGGGCAGCTGGCAGTTCCTGCTCGCTCCGGGCGGGCCGCCGGGCGGCGTCCTGCGCGTGGCGGGTGTCATGGGCATGTCCGAGGTGTTCGGCATCCTGCTGTTCACGCGGCTCACCGAGATGGCGGCCCACGCGCTCGATGGCGGCTGGCGGGCCGGCCCCTTGCAGTGGGCGCGGTGGCAGACCTTCTGCCTGGCAGGTCTGGTGCTCGTCATGGCCATGGCGCAGTGGGGCTCTTCGGTGGTCGGGGCGGGCATCGGTCCATCCGTGCGCTACGTCGTCTTCCTGCTGGTGGCCTGGGCCGCCTACCGCGGCAGTCCGCTGTTCGTGCACCTGGCCACGGCGCTCTCGGCGCTGACCCTGCTGGCCTTCACGCCCCCCTTGCCGGCAGGCCACAGCCCTTACCTGATGGTGCTCGACCAGGCCGTGCTCATGGTCTGCCTGGCGGCGCTCAGCTTCTTTGCCTCGGCCACGATGGAGCACCGCCGGCAGATGGAGCGCAGCCTGCACGAGGCCGCCAGCAACGATGGCCTGACGGGTTTCCTCAACGAGCGCGGCCTGCTCAAGGCCCTCAATGCGGCGGGGCCGGGCCCCGTCCACCTGATCGGCATGAGCCTGCACAACCTGGAGCATGTGGTGGACCTGATCGGCCTGGGCCCCACGCGCGAGATCGAGCAGGACGTGTCCATCTACCTGCGCAACCAGTTGGGCCGCGGCTGTCTCTATGCGCGGCCGCGCGATGGGTTCTTCGTGGTGGCCGTGCCGGTGGCGGCCGGCGACGTGCATGCGCGGCTGCTGCAACTGCGCACCGCGCTGGACGGGCGCCGCTATGTTTTCGCCGAGCACAGCGTGCGCATCCAGGCAGCGTTCGGGCTGCTGCCGCTGGACGAGGGGCAGGCCCTGGGCGACGACTTGCTGGCAGCGCTGATGCTGCTGTGCGAGGTGGATGGCGACCCCGCGCTGAGCGACCGGCATGCGCAGGGCATGGACCTGGCGCCGGGCCACCTGATGCGCATCCGCCGGGGCCAGCTGTCCCAGATCGAGGCGCTCAAGGACGCCCTGCGCCTGCCCGCCGGCAGCCCGCAGACCAGTGGCCTGTGGCTGGCCTGCCAGCCCATCCGGTCGGCGCATGGCGACCACGACGGCGACCTGGGCGTGGAGGTGCTGCTGCGCTGGTCCTCGGGCGGCGAATCGCCGCACCTGCCGGGGGAATTCCTGCCGCTGGCCGAGCGCTACGGCCTCATGCCGCAGGTGGACCGGTGGGTCATCACGCAGGTGTTTGCGGCCCTCGTGGCCCATGGCATCTCCCGTCGCGACCTGGGCAAGGTGGCGATCAACCTGTCGGGCTCGTCGGTGTCGGACCCGCGGCTGCTCGCCCACATCGACCAGTGCCTGGCTGCCAGCGGGCTCGACCCCGCGATGTTCTGCTTCGAGGTCACGGAGACCGCCGGCATCGTGCAGCGCAGCCGCGCCGTGGACCTGCTGGCCAGCCTGCGCGCCATGGGGGCGCGCACCTCGCTCGATGATTTCGGCACCGGCCTGGCGACCTTCGACTACCTCAAGTCGCTGCCGCTCGATTTCGTGAAGATCGACGGCAGCTTCGTGCGCGACGTGCTGTCCTCGCGGGTCGACCAGCGCGTCGTGCTGGCCATCTGCGACGTGGCGCGGACGATGGGGCTCACGACCATCGCCGAATTCGTCGAGACGCCGGCCCAGCGCTCGCTGCTGGCCGCCTATGGCGTGGACTATGTGCAGGGATTCGGCATTGCCAAGCCCCTGCCGTTCACGCAGTACCTGCAGCAACTGGTGCGCCGCGATCCGCGCACGGCGGCGCAGGCGGCGCCCGCCCCGGCCCTAGCCGGGCGATGGCAGGCAAGGCATGGGCGCCTGGTGCCGGGCCTGGCGCCCAGTGAATGACATGGCAGTCCCTGGCGGGGCCATTTGTCACGCAACCGCAATATGTGACTTGTAAGCTCTGGTGACATTTCCTGCCGCGACGGCCCTCCTCATGTCCGAACTCCCCGCCTATCTGCAAGACTGCCGTCCGCGATTTCGCCAGCCCAGTGCCGGGGACATGTGTGTCGAGGTGCCCTGGATGGCGGTCGAGGAGACCAATGAAAAGGTCATGGAGATATTCTCCGAGCACAAGGACCTGATCAGCCTGCCGGTGGTCGAGAAGGGCCGCCCCATCGGGCTGATCAACCGCGACATCTTCATGTCCGAGATGAGCAAGCCCTACCGCTGGGAAATCTACGGGCGCAAGAACTGCATCGCCTTCATGGACAAGGCGCCGCTGATCGTCGATGCCGCCATGGGCATCGAGGAGCTGACCTTCAAGACCGTGGAATATGGCGAGAAGGCGCTGTCGGACGGCTTCATCGTTGCGCGCGACGGATCTTTCGTCGGCGTCGGCCACGGCCTGCAGCTGATGCGCGTGGTGGCCGAACTGCAGGCCGCGCGCAACCGCCAGGTGATGCACAGCATCGAGTACGCCAGCGTGATCCAGCGCTCCATGCTGCGGGCTTCGCGCGATGCCCTGGTGCAGGCCCAGGCCGATGCCGACCTGGTCTGGGAGCCGCGCGACGTGGTGGGCGGCGACTTCTACCAGTTCACCGCCATGCCCGACGGCTGGTTCGCCACCGTGGCCGACTGCACCGGCCATGGCGTGCCCGGCGCCTTCATGACGCTGATCGCATCGAGCACCCTGGGCAAGGCCATCGAGCAGTTCGGTCCGCGCGATCCGGCACAGCTGCTGTCCAGCGTCAACCGCTCCATCAAGCAGATGCTCGGTCAGATGGACGGCCAGGACGATACCCCCGGGTCGGACGACGGTATGGATGCCGCCTGCTTCTGGTACGAGCCCGCCACTCGCGAGCTGCGCTTTGCCGGCGCCAACCTCTCGCTCTTCGTGCTGGAGCCCGGTGTCGACGCCGTGCAGGTGGTGGCCGGCGAGCGCAAGGGCGTGGGCTACGTGGACAGCGCGTTCGACTACACCTGGACCACACGCACCGTGGCACTGGCACCCGGCAGCCTGGTGTTCGTGACCACCGATGGCCTGATCGACCAGGTCGGCGGCCCCAAGGCCATCACCTTCGGCAAGCGCCGCATCCAGGAGGTGATCGTGGCCCAGCGCGAGCAGACCCCCGCGCAACTGAACGCCGCCATGCAGCAGGCGCTGCAGGCCTGGCAGGGCAGCCACCAGCGCCGCGACGACCTGACCTTCTTCTGTTTTCGGGCCTAGAACCCCTGGCCCCACACCCTGAAATCCCGGATGGACAACCTCTACATTCCCCCCACCCCCAGCTCGCCGGAAGTGGACTTCAAGTTCGACGAGAACACGCTCGGCCTGCGTGGCGAGTCGTACCCCGAGAACGCTGCGGCGTTCTACGGCGACATCCTGCGCCAGCTGGAGGCCTACCTGGGTGCCTGCAGCGACAAGAAGATCAGCGTCAGCATCGCCCTGGCGTACTTCAACAGCTCCAGCACGAAGATGCTGTTCAACCTGGTGGGCCTGCTCAGCGATGCCGCCGAGGCGGGCAACGAGGTGGTGCTCAACTGGTTCCACGACGAAGAGGACGACACCATCTTCGAATTCGGCCAGGAGCTCAAGGACGACTTCACGGCCATCCAGTTCGTCAACCACGCAGTGAAATCGGCGTGACGGGTTTCGATGTCCGACGCACCTGACCTGTTCGATGCCGAAAGCCGCGCCTTGCAGGCGGCGCGCCTGGCCTTCGATGACGCGGCCAGCCCGCCGAGCGCGCACCGCCACGCCCTGGGCGAACTCCTGACCTCCTACGAGCGCCTGCTGCGCGAAACGCGCCGCATGGTGCGGCGCAGCGACCGCGCCGAGCTGGAGATGAACCAGCTCAACCAGCGCCTGCAGGACCTCACCGGCCAGCTGGAGTACCGCGCCACGCACGACCCGCTCACGGGCGTGCTCAACCGCGCGGCCATCATCGAGCGCTCCAACCGCTACCTGGCCAGCGACAGCCTGGCGCTGATCGTCCTGGACATCGACCACTTCAAGCGCGTCAACGATTCGTTCGGCCACCCGGTCGGCGACACGGTGATCTGCGGCGTGGTGGACTGCCTCAAGGGTGTGGCGCCTTCCATCGCCCAGATCGGGCGCGTGGGCGGGGAGGAGTTCACGGCGCTGCTGCCCGGCCTCTCGCTCGAATCGGCGGCCCATGCGGCCGAGGGCATGCGCCGGGCCATTGCGGCCCATGATTTCCAGCTGCCGGACCACAGCCGCGTGACCGCCAGCTTCGGCGTGAGCTGGCAGGAGCGGGGCAGCAGCTTCGATGCCGCTTACGGCAGTGCCGACGAGGCCCTGTACCAGGCCAAGCGGGCCGGGCGCAACCAGGTGGCCCGCGCGGCCATGGTCGAGGCCTGAGCCAGCGCCGGTGGCACGGGGAGTGCGGCGCCATCGCCACAGTGGCGCGTGTGCAGGGTGCTTTTGTCTTTGAAATACTGTATATTTTCACAGTATCTCAAAGGAGCCTTGCATGGAAGCCATCGAAACGACCTGTACCGTAGCCCTGCGCGACTATCCTGAACTGCCCCCCAGGGAGCGCATGGCGGCCGAGGGCCGGTACCTGCGGGTGCTGGAGCGCAAGCTGGGTGGCGCCGACGTGGTGGCCGACGCGCTGCGCGCCGTGATGCAGTTGCAGGAGTCCGACGGCAGCGACGTGAGCGCCGAGGACCTGGCGCTGGCCGGCCAGTGGACCAAGGCCGCCAACGCCGCCCGCGAGGCTGGCTACCAGGGCCTGGGCGAGGTCGATGGCGCCTACTTCGAAGTGCGTCTGGCCTGAGCGGCTGCGCGGAGCATGCCGGCATGACACTCGACCAGATCGCCATCGCACTGTGCGGCGCTGTTGCCGCATGGCTGTCCCAGTCCGCCCATGAGCCGGCGCGCCGCCTGGCCTGCCTGGCCGGGCTGATGGCACAGCCATTCGCGTTCTACATTGCCTGGCAGGCCCAGCACTGGGGTGTGCTGGTGCTCGCGCTGGCCTTCACCCTGGCCTGGCTGCGCGGCCTGTGGGTGCACTGGCTGGTGCCGCGCCGGCAGGTGGGGCTGGCCACCATCCAGATGGTGCCGGGAAACAAGGGCTGAGCTTCGGGGTTCGGCTTTGGTGGGGCTCGGCTGTGGCGTGAGGCGATCCATGCGCAATGGTCGTTATTGTGTTGACCTTCCGGGCTGCACCTGCCACTGTCTCCAGACCTATTGGAGATGACCCATGTTCACCGAAAAAATGCCCGCCAACAGCCAGACGGCCTTGCGCAGGGCGCGCGACTGCCATGAAATCCGGCAGGCGTACACGGGATTCCTTGCCTCGCTCAAGCAGGCCAGCGGCCTGCCGGACGTGGGTTTCTTCGTGGCCGATGTGGGACAGGACGTGGTGATCACCACACCCTCCGGTGAGTCGTCGCCCTACCTGCTGATCTGCAGCGATGGCGCCGAGTCAGTGTGGGGCCGGGTCATGTTTCTCACGCTCAATCCTCTCACTGGCACCCGGCTGCCCATTTTTGCCGTGCGCCTGCGTCCGGATTCCGTGGTGCTCAACGACGAGGGGACGCGGGAGTGGGAGGTGAGCTTCAAGGACGGCGATCCGTTCAACCAGATCGAGATCAAGCAATTGGTCTATGAGCTGATGTACGGCCAGATCGCGTTCAACAGCAAGGGGCTGATTCCCGAAGACGCCTGAGCGTTGGCAGCGCTCTCCGGTGGGCGCTGTCAGGCGCCATGCTGCAGCTGCGCCCGGTACTGCCCGGGCGGCATGCCGAACCAGCGCTTGCAGGCGCGGAACATGTTGCTCTGGTCGGCAAAGCCCAGCAGGTCGGCCACCTCGGTGAGGTTGCGGCGCGGGTCGGCCAGGTACTGGCGCGCCAGTTCGCGGCGTGTGTCGTCGAGCAACTGCTGGTAGGTGGCCGATTCGGCCTGCAGCCGGCGCTGCAGGGTGCGGTCGGTCATGTTCAAGCGCGCAGCGATGTCGTCGCGGCGCGGCTCCCCTTTGTGCAGGATGCGCGCCACCTCGGCGCGCACGCGCGTGCTCGCCAGCGAATGGCCCAGGTGGTCGAGCTCGGTCTCCACCAGCCGCTCGTGCATGGCCCACAGGCTCGGGTTGTGGGTGGGGATGTCGGCCAGCATGTCGGCCTCGGCCAGCAGGATGCGGCTGGCCGGCTGGCCGAAGCGCGGCAGCAGGCCGAAAGCCTTCTCGTAGCGGGCCTCGCTGCCGGGGGATGGTGCTGGTGTGCTCAGTTCCACGGCCAGGGGGGTGAGCTCGCGGCGCGTAAGCCATCCGCACAGTGTGAACAGGGTGAGCAGCGCGTACTCGACCCGTTGGCGCGGCACCGGGCGCGTGCCGCCGATGTGCGCGATCGAGAACCAGTAGCCGCGCGCTTCGCGCTCCAGCGCGAACGCGGTGCAGTCGGAGATCACGGCCATGTGGCGCGTGAGGTGCTGAAAGCCCACCAGCAGGTTCGGCCCCGATGCCAGCGCATAGCCCACCACGTCCACGTTGCCGTAGCGTGCGGTGAGCTGCGGGCACAGCCCCAGGTCCACCTTGCCGGAGCGTGCCACGGCCAGGTCCCACAGCTGGCTGATCCGGTCCACATCCACGCGCGCATGCGGCTGCTGCAGTGCCGCCAGGTCGATGCCGGCCTCGGCGCAAAGCTCGGCCACGGGCAGGCCCTCGGCGGCCATCATGTCGGTGGTGCCGCGCACCCAGGCGGCGGAACTGGTACGGGGATTCATCGGGTGGAAATCAGGGGCTGAAGGGGATCAGGGTTTACGCGCGGTGGTGCGCTGAAGTCAGTGTTTTGGCAAGGTTGCGATAGTAACGAATGGCCAGCTGCTTTCCACAATCACGGTCGAGGTTGTGCCCTGTTCCCGGTTGTACCCGAGCCAGAGGCCCGACCCATTCCAGAAAACCCCGAAGGAGACAAGACATGGTTGATGTGCGCTGGCGTGCCCAATGCCTGGGAGCAGTTCTTTCCGTGCTGGCGGTCGCCGGCTGCGGCGGTGGTTCCAGCACCCCGCCCGAGGTGCGCGAGACCGCGTACGGCACGGTGCGCGGCGTGGATGCCAGCGCCAGCACGGGCACCTATGCGTGGAAGGGCATCCCCTTTGCCAGGCCCCCCGTGGGCGACCTGCGCTGGCAGCCGCCGGTGGCGCCCGTGGCCTGGAGCGGCGAGCGCGATGCCACGCGCTTTGGCAATGCCTGCCTGCAGATGGGGCGCCTGTACGGCCCCGGGGCCAACAACCGCTTCGACGACAGCATTGGCCAGACCCTGGGCACGCCCGTGGGCAGCGAGGACTGCCTGACGCTGAACATCTGGCGCCCCGCGACCACGCAGGACAACCTGCCCGTGCTGTTGTTCCTGCATGGCGGCAGCGCCATCTCGGGCTACACGGCCGACCCGGTCTACGACGGCGCGGCGCTGGCACGCTCGGCCAATGCCGTGGTGGTCACGGCCAACTACCGGCTCGACGTGCTGGGCTTCTTCCAGATGCCGCAGCTGCACACCGGCACGCAGGCCTACACCGGCAACTACGCGCTGCTCGACAACGTGCAGGCGCTGTCCTTCATCCAGCGCAACATCGGCAACTTCGGTGGCAATGCGGGCAACGTCACGCTGATGGGCCAGTCGGCCGGTGCCGGCAACGTGCTGGCGCTGCTCACCTCGCCCCAGGCCGCAGGCCTGTTCCACAAGGCCCTGCCGATCAGTGGCGGTACCTCGCTGGCGAGCCAGTTGCCCGCGGGCTCGATTCCCACGCTCAATCCGGCGTCCAAGTACGCAGCGCAGTCGGCCGCCTTGCTCGGCGCCCTGGTGCAGGCCGATGGTCTGGCTTCCGACACGATGGGCGCTGCGGCCGTGGTTGCCGGCTGGACGCCTGCGCAGACTGCCAGCTACCTGCGCGGCAAGGATGGCCGCGTGGTGCTGCAGACGGTGCTGCGCGCGGGGCTCACGGGCTCCGGCCCCATTCCCGACAACGTGGTGCTGCCCGCCGATCCGATCGCCGAGATGGCCGCCGGCCGCTACCACAAGGTGCCGGTGCTCTCGGGCTACACGGCCGATGAGGCCAAGCTGTTCGCGCCCTTCCTGGCGCTGCTGGGCGGCAAGCCGGGCATGAAGATCAGCGATGCCGAGCGCTTCGCGATGACGCAGGCCTTCAATCCCGACGCGGCCACCACGCTCACCACGGCGGACATCATCGATCCGTCCTACCTGCCGGTCACGGCACCCGGCACGGGCTACAACGCGCGCATGAAGCTCCTGGGCAGCGTGTTCATCGAGCCCAGCCGCGACAGCCTGCTCAACACCCTGCGCACCCAGCAGTCCAACGTCTGGAGCTACCAGTTCAACTGGGCCCAGCAGCCGGCGCCCTGGAACGACGTGTACGGTGCGGCCCATGGTTTCGACCTGCCCTTCGTGTTCGGCAACTTCGGCCCCTCGCTGCTGGCCAAGGCAGCCAACAGCACGGCCAACCAGCCGGGCCGGCTGGCGCTCTCGGGCGTGATGATGGACAGCGTGCGTGCCTTCGTGCACACCGGCAACCCCAACCATGCCGGCCTGGGCCAGGAATGGCAGCCCTGGCCGCGCAAGTTCATCTTCGATGCCGACCTGAAGGCCACGCGCCTGAGCGTTCAGTAAGGGTACAAGGCCTGATGCTGCTTCCCATGTCCGTTCATGCTGCTGCGGTGGCGGCGAGGTATGCGTTCAGCGCATCGTCGTCCACGATGGCCACCTTGCCGAAATCCAGCGACACGATGCCCATGCCTTCGAGCGTGCGCAGCACGCGGTTGACCGTCTGGCGCGACAGGCCCACGAGCTGGCCCAGCTCGTCCTGCGTGAGGTTGAGCCGGCGCGTGCTGCGCCAGAACAGGCGGCTCAGGTACAGCGCAACGCGGTGCTCGGTGGACTGCGTGCGCCCGGCCTCGATGATGGTCATGGCCTGGCCGAGCCGCATGTTCAGGTGCAGCACCAGGAACTGGTTGAACGCCAGGCTGGTCTCGCGCAGTTCGGCGAACACGGGCAGCGGCAGGCACATGAGCCGGGTAGGGCGCAATGCCACCACGTGGTATCTGCGCGGCTCGGGCTTCATGGCCGAGCCTTCGCCGAACCACTCGCCGTCGGGCACGCCGATGAAGGCCGACGAGCGGCCGCGGCTGGCCGGGCTCTGCAGCATCACCAGGCCCGAGAGCACGGCATGCCAGCCCTGCACCGCGCTGCCGGCGGGCTTCATGACATCGCCCTTGTCGCCGCTTTCCTCGAACACCCCGGCGCGCACGCGCTCCTGCGTGGCGGCCGGCAGCCCGGCAAACCAGGGCTGGGCGGTGATGAAGCGCTGGGCGTGCGGGGCGGTGCAGAGCATGCCGCGGATTGTCGCTGCAGCCCCCGCCGTTCAGGGTAATCCCTTGGCCTTTGTCGGGTGGGCGACAGGTGTTGGCGCGGCAGGCCCCGCGCTGCACACTGCGCAGCCAGCAAAGCCGCGTGGCACGCAGCCGAAAGGGGCGCTTCGGAGACCCCGCAGCAGGCCTGCGCGCGTTACGATGATTGCCACTTTCACCACAAAATCCAAGGAGCACACATGCTGGGCCTGATGCAGAGCCAACCCCTGTTGATCTCGTCGCTGATCGAGTTCGCCGAACGCCACCATGGCGACGCCGAAATCGTCTCGCGGCGCGTGGAGGGCGACATCCACCGCTACACCTACAAGGACCTGGCCCAGCGTGCACGCCGCCTGGCCAATGCCCTGGACGGCCTGGGCCTGGAGTTCAGCGACCGCGTGGCCACGCTGGCCTGGAATGGCTACCGCCACATGGAGATGTACTTCGGCGTCTCCGGCTCTGGCCGCGTGCTGCACACCATCAACCCGCGCCTGCACCCCGAGCAGATCGCCTGGATCGCCAACCACGCCGAAGACCAGGTGCTGTGCTTCGACCTGACCTTCCTGCCCCTGGTGCAGGCCGTGCACGCCAAGTGCCCCACGGTGAAGAAATGGGTGGCGCTGTGCGACGCCGACAAACTGCCCGCGGACTCCGGCATCCCCGGCCTCACGAGCTACGAGGCCTGGATCGGTGCGCAGTCGCCCGACTACGCCTGGCCCGAGTTCGACGAGAACTCGGCTTCGAGCATGTGCTACACCAGCGGCACCACGGGCAACCCCAAGGCCGCGCTGTACAGCCACCGCTCGACCACGCTGCATGCCTATGCCGCGGCGCTGCCCGACGTGATGTGCCTCTCGGCCCGCGACTCGGTGCTGCCGGTGGTGCCCATGTTCCACGTCAATGCCTGGGGCATTCCGTACTCGGCCGCGCTCACCGGCTGCAAGCTGGTGTTCCCTGGCCCGGCCATGGATGGCAAGTCGATCTACGAACTGATCGAAGCCGAGAAGGTGACCTACGCCGCCGGCGTGCCCACCGTCTGGCAGATGATGCTGGGCCACATGAAGCCGGCGGGCCTGAAGTTCTCCACGCTCAGGCGCACGGTGATCGGCGGCTCGGCCTGCCCACCGGCCATGATCCATGCCTTCAAGGAAGACTACGGCGTCGAAGTGCTGCACGCCTGGGGCATGACCGAGATGAGCCCGCTGGGCACGCTGTGCACGCTCAAGAACAAGCACCTCGAGCTGCCCAAGGAAGAGCAGATGAAGGTGTTGCTCAAGCAGGGCCGCGCGATCTATGGCGTGGACATGAAGATCGTCGGCGGCGATGGCGAGGAGCTGCCCTGGGACGGCAAGACCTATGGCGACCTGCTGGTCAAGGGCCCGTGGATCGTGGACAGCTACTTCAAGGGCGAGGGCGGCCACCCGCTGGTCAAGGACAAGCACGGGCGCGGCTGGTTCCCCACGGGCGACGTGGCGACCATCGATGCCGACGGCTTCATGCAGATCACCGACCGCAGCAAGGACGTGATCAAGTCCGGCGGCGAATGGATCAGCTCCATCGACATCGAGAACATCGCCATGGCCCACCCGGCCATTGCCATGGCCGCGTGCGTGGGCATGCCGCACCCCAAGTGGGACGAGCGCCCCATCGTGGCCGTGGTCCGGCGCCCCGGTGCCGAGGTCACACGCGAGGAGCTGCTGGCCTTCTTCGAAGGCAAGACCGCCAAGTGGCAGATCCCCGATGACGTGGTGTTCGTGGAGGCGATTCCCCTCGGTGCCACGGGCAAGATGCTCAAGACAAAGTTGCGTGAGCAACTGAAGGACTACAGGCTTCCGGGCCTGTGATCCAGATTGGTGCGGTGCTCGGGGGAGCACTGCGCCAGTCACGTGTGCGACGCCGGTAGGGGCAATCCCTGAGGGGCGTCGTGTTGCAACGCGGTACGCTGCGTCGTGTCGATTTACAAGGAGACAGAACCATGAAATTCGCTATGAAGGCTGTAGCAGCCACCGTCCTGTTGGCGAGCGCTGGCGCGGCGTTCGCTCAAAAAGGTGAGACCGTCAAGATCGCCTGGCTCGACCCGCTTTCGGGCCTGATGGCGGCCGTGGGAACCAACCAGCTCAAGAGCTTCCAGTTCGTCTCCGAAGAGTTCAACAAGAAGAACGCTGCCGGAGTGAAGTTCGAGATCATCGGCATCGACAACAAGCTCAGTCCGCAGGAGACCACCAGCGCCCTGCGCTCGGCCATGGACCAGGGCGCGCGCTACGTGGTGCAGGGCAACGGCTCGGGCCCGGCCCTGGCCATCATCGACGCGCTGGAAAAGCACAACGCGCGCAACCCCGGCAAGGAAGTCGTGTTCCTGAACTACGCTGCCGTGGACCCGGACCTGACCAACAGCAAGTGCAGCTACTGGCACTTCCGCCTGGATGCGGACACCTCCATGAAGATGGAAGCGCTGACCACCTTCATGAAGGACATTCCCGAGGTCAAGAAGGTCTACCTGATCAACCAGAATTACTCGCACGGCCACCAGGTCTCCAAGTTCGCCAAGGAAATCATGGCCCGCAAGCGCCCTGACGTGCAGTTCGTCGGCGACGACCTGCACCCCCTGGCCCAGGTGCGTGACTTCTCGCCCTACATCGCCAAGATCAAGCAGTCGGGCGCCGACAGCGTGATCACCGGCAACTGGGGCTCCGACCTGGCGCTGCTGATCAAGGCCGCCAACGACGCCGGCCTGAACAACGTCAACTTCTACACCTACTACGGCTCGGTCACCGGCAGCCCCACGGCCATGGGTGCCGCCGCTGCAGGCCGCGTGTACATGGTGGCCTACGCGCACATCAACCTGCCGGGCGAACTCAACAAGATCGTGGTGGACTACAAGAAGAAGTTCAACGACGACATGTACACCGGCTCCGTGTACCACGCCTTCTCGATGCTCACCGAGGCCTTCGTGAAGACCAAGTCCACCGACCCCGTGAAGGTGGCCGCCGCCCTGGAAGGCATGAAGTTCAAGAGCTTCAACGGCGAGGTCGAGATGCGCAAGACCGACCACCAGCTGCAGCAGGGCCTGTTCATCTCCAAGTGGGAGAAGGCCGGCGGCAAGTTCCCGCTCGATTCGGAGAGCACCGGCTACACCTTCACGCCGGTGAAGTACTACGAGCCCTTCGTGGCCAGCACGCCCACCTCGTGCCAGATGAAGCGCCCCTAAGGCCTCTGAGCGGCTAACAAAACTCTTCTGGCGTCGTTGCCGCGTCTTGTCGTACTGACCGTACTGCCTGCGACGCAGCGCCTAGCCAGAACCGCTTCGCTGAGTTTTGTGATCCGCTCTTCATTGTTTCTGGAGGCCCGACCTGGCTCGGGCCTTTTTTTTACCCTTGTTGTGAAAATTTGCGATGAATCTTGAGTTTTTCGTGATCTCCCTGCTCAACGGCGTGAGCTACGGGCTGCTGCTGTTCATGCTGAGCTCGGGACTCACGCTGATTTTCAGCATGATGGGTGTGCTCAATTTTGCGCACACCAGCTTCTACATGCTGGGGGCCTACTTTGCCTACAGCATTTCTGGCGTCATCGGCTTCTGGCCGGCGCTGGTGGTTTCGCCGCTGATCGTGTTTGCGCTGGGCGCCGCGTTCGAGCGCTACTGCCTGCGCCGCGTGCACAAGTTCGGCCATGTGCCCGAGCTGCTCGTGACCTTCGGCCTGTCCTACCTGATCCTCGAAGTGGTGCAGCTGATCTGGGGCCGTGCCACGGTGCCCTATGGCCTGCCCGAGCAACTGCAGGGCCCCCTGTTCAGCCTGTACGGCACGCAGTTCCCCAAGTCGCGCTCGTTCGTGATGCTGATCGCCATCCTGATGCTGCTGTCGGTGTGGCTGCTGCTCACGCGCACCCGCATCGGCCTGGTGATCCAGGCGGCGCTCAAGTACCCCGAGATGGTCGAGGCCCTGGGCCACAACGTGCCGCGCGTGTTCATGCTGGTGTTCGGCGGCGGTGCGGCCCTGGCCGGCCTGGCCGGCGTGATCGGCGGCAACACCTACGTGACCGAGCCCGCCATGGCGGCGTCGGTCGGCTCCATCATCTTCGTGGTGGTGGTGGTCGGGGGCATGGGCTCGCTGGCCGGGGCCTTCCTGGCCTCGCTGCTCATCGGCGTGGTGCAGACCTTCGCCGTGGCGCTCGACTACTCGATGATCCACGTGCTGCGCCCGCTCGGTGTGGCCGTGACCGACCAGACCTTCGGCTACCCCCTGCTCAAGCTCACCATCTCCCAGGTGGCGCCCATTCTTCCGTACCTGTTCCTGGTGCTCATCCTGATCTTCCGTCCCAAGGGCCTTCTGGGCACCCGCGAGGACTGATGCCATGACCTCATCCACCACTACCGTCTCCGGCGCCGCACCGCACGCCAACCCACCCGCTGCCTCGCAGGGGGCTGCGCACTACCGCTTCAAGCCCTGGAACGTGGGCCGCTTCGTCATCTGGTCGCTGTTCGCCGCGATGCTGATCGTGGCGCCGCACGTGTTCCGCAGCAGCCTGGCGCTGACCATGCTCTCGCAGATCGGCTACCTGATCATCATCTGCCTGTCCTACAACATCCTGCTGGGGCAGGGCGGCATGCTCAGCTTCGGGCATGCGGTGTACACCGGCCTGGGCTCGTTCATCGCCATCCATGCCATGAACATGGCGGGCAAGGGCGAGATGCCGATCCCGCTGGTGCTCATCCCGCTGGTCGGAGGGCTGGCCGGCATGTTCTTCGCGATCCTGCTCGGCTTCGTGACGACCAAGAAGTCGGGCACCACCTTCGCCATGATCACGCTGGGCATCGGTGAGCTCGTGGCCTCGATGGCGCTGATGTTCCCCGAGTTCTTCGGCGGCGAGGGCGGCATCACCACCGACCGCGTCTACGGCAAGCCCTTCTTCGGGCTGAACTTCGGCTCCGGCATGCAGGTGTATTACCTGATCGCGGCCTACTGCTTCGTCTGCACGGCGGCCATGTTCGCCTTCACGGGCACGCCGCTCGGGCGCATCCTCAACGCGGTGCGCGACAACCCCGAGCGCGTGGAGTTCATCGGCTACAACACGCAGCGCGTGCGCTACTTCGCGTTCATCATCGCGGGCTTCTTCGCGGGCATCGGCGGCGGCCTGGCCACCATCAACTTCGAGATCGTGACCGGTGCCGACAGCGTGAACGTGCTGCGTTCGGGCGGCTACCTGCTGTTCACCTTCCTGGGGGGGGCCACGTTCTTCTTCGGGCCCATCATCGGCGCCGTGCTGCTGGTGCTGGCCTCGGTGCTGCTGTCCGAGATCTCCAAGGCCTGGCTGCTGTACCTGGGCCTGGTGTTCCTGTTCATGGTGATGTATGCGCCCGGCGGCATCGCCAGCCTGATCATGATGAACCTGCGTGTCGCCAAGTACGGCAAGCTGCGCCAGCTCTGGGTGTCCTACCTGGGTCTGGCCGGCACCGGCCTGGTGGCCGTGCTGGGCGCCGCCTGCATGGTGGAGATGACCTACCACCTGCAGCTCAACGCGGCCCTCGGGTCCGAGCTCAAGTTCCTGGGCGCCATGGTCGATGCCAAGGGCCTCACGGCCTGGTTCGGTGCGGGCTTCGTGTTCCTCACCGGGCTGGCGCTGTTCGAGATGTGCCGGCGCCAGTTCCTGCGCCAGTGGAGCACCATCCAGGAAGAGATCGAACATGCCATCAAGCGGGGAGAGGCGCTGTGAGCACTACCATGACCGCCAATCCATCGTCCGCAGGCTGTGCGCTCGAACTGCGTGACCTGCGCAAGAGCTTCGGCAAGACCGAGATCATCCGCGGTGCCAATCTCGTGGTGGCACCCGGCGAACGCGTGGCCATCATCGGCCCCAACGGCGCCGGCAAGTCCACCCTGTTCAACCTCATCAGCGGGCGCTTCGCCCCCACCAGCGGCGACGTGATCCTCAACGGTCAGCGCATCAACGGCCTGGCCCCGTACGAGATCAACCGCATGGGGCTGTCGCGCAGCTTCCAGATCACGAACATCTTCCCCAAGCTGAGCGTGTTCGAGAACCTGCGCTGCGGCGTGCTGTGGAGCATGGGATACCGCTACACCTTCCTGCGCTTCCTGTCGAACCTGCACGATGCCAACCAGCGTGCCAAGGAACTCATGGAGATGATCAAGCTCGACAAGAAGCGCGACACGCTGGCCATGAACCTGACCTACGCCGAGCAGCGCGCCCTGGAGATCGGTATCACCATCGCCGGTGGCGCCAACGTGATCCTGCTCGACGAGCCCACGGCCGGCATGAGCAAGAGCGAGACCACGCGCTTCATCCACCTCATCAAGGAGGTGACCGAGGGCCGCACCCTGCTGACCGTGGAGCACGACATGGGCGTGGTGTTCGGCCTGGCCGACAAGATCGCCGTGGTGGTCTATGGCGAGGTGATCGCCTTCGACACCCCCGACAAGGTGCGCGCCAATGCGCGCGTGCAGGAGGCCTACCTGGGTTCGGCCGTGGCCGACGAGCAGGGCGCGGGACACTGATTTATGCTGAAAATTGACAACCTCCACGCCTACTACGGCAAGAGCCATGTGCTGCATGGCGTGAGCTTCGAAGTGCAGCCCGGAGAGATCGTGGCGCTGCTGGGGCGCAACGGCTCGGGCCGATCCACCACCGCCAAGGCCATCATGGGCCTGGTGGACTGGGAGGGCACGGTCAACTTCAAGGGCCAGGACCTCAACGGCAAGAAGGCCTACGAGGTCGCCCACCTGGGCCTGGGCTATGTGCCCGAGAGCCGCGACGTGTTCCCCAACCTCACCGTGCACCAGAACCTGCTGCTCGGCCAGAAGGGCAACGGCAAGGGCAGCCGCTGGTCGTTCGACGACATGTACGAGATGTTCCCACGCCTCAAGGAGCGCCAGCACACCGAGGCGGGCGTGATGTCCGGCGGCGAGCAGCAGATGCTCACGCTGTGCCGCACGCTGATGGGCGACCCCGACCTGATCATCATCGACGAGCCCACCGAAGGCCTGGCACCGAAGATCGTCGAACTGGTGGGCCAGTACCTGCAGACCATCAAGGCGCGCGGCATCTCGGTGCTGCTGATCGAGCAGAAGCTGACCATCGCCATGAAGATCTCGGACCGCGCGCTGGTGATGGGCCACGGCTCCATCGTCTTCCAGGGCACGCCCGACAGCCTGCGTGCCGACAACTACATCCGCAAGGAGTGGCTGGAGGTCTGACGACTCCGGCCAACGCATGACAGAGAGGCGCCTGATAGCTCATGGCGCCTCTTTTTTTGCCCGAAGAGACGGGTTGGCGGCCAGGAGCCATGTCCCCACCGGGACAAATTGACACGCCAGGGCCGCGCGAAGTCTCTACAATAAAAACGCACGATCGTTCTTTTTCACTCTCCAAGGAACAACAGCATGACCGCTGAATACAAAGTCCACGGCTCCGTTGCCGTGATCACCCTGGCCAATCCCCCCGTCAACGGACTGGGCCTGGCAACCCGCCAAGGCATCGTGGACGGCCTCGGCCGCGCCAATGCCGATCCAGCGGTCACGTCCATCGTCATCACCGGCGCTGGCGGTGCGTTTTCCGGCGGCGCCGACATCAAGGAGTTCGGCACCGACAAGTCTCTGCAGGAACCCAACCTGCTGTCGGTGATCGCCGCCATCGAGAACTCGGCCAAGCCGGTCGTGGCCGCCATGCACACCGTCGCCATGGGCGGCGGGCTGGAACTGGCCCTGGGCTGCCACTACCGCGTGGCGGCCCCTGGCTGCAGCATTGCGCTGCCTGAAGTCAAGCTCGGCCTGATCCCCGGCGCCGGCGGCACGCAGCGCCTGCCGCGCGTGATCGGCGTCGAAGCCGCCCTGAACCTGATCGTGAGCGGCGAACCCGTCAAGAGCGAGCTGATCGGCTCCGTGCCCGGCCAGAAGCTGTTCGACAAGCTCGTGGCCTCGCCCGAGGCGCTGGCCGCCGAAGCCCTGGCCTTTGCCCAGAGCGTGGCCGAGGTGCGCCCCCTGCCGCTGGTGCGCAACCTGCCCTGCAAGCACCCCGAAGGCGACGCCTACTTCCAGTTCGCGCGCAACATGGTCAAGGGCATGGCCAAGAACTACCCCGCGCCTGCCAAGTGCGTGGACGCGGTCGAGGCTGCCACCAAGCGCAAGTTTGCCGACGGCATGCTGTTCGAGCGCGAGATCTTCATCAACCTGATGTGGACGCCCGAGTCGCGCGCCCTGCGCCACCTGTTCATGGCCGAGCGCGCAGCGTCCAAGATCCCTGACGTGCCGTCCGACACGCCCAAGCGCGAAATCAAGTCGGTCGCCGTGATCGGTGCCGGCACCATGGGCGGAGGCATCTCCATGAATTTCCTGAACGCGGGCATTCCCGTCAAGATCCTGGAGACCAAGCAGGAAGCCCTGGACCGCGGCGTGGCCACGATCAAGAAGAACTACGAAGCCCAGGTCAAGAAGGGCAAGCTCAAGGAAGACAAGTACGCGCAGCGCATGGCCCTGCTGACGACCACGCTCGACTATGCCGACCTCAAGGATGCCGACCTCGTGATCGAGGCCGTGTTCGAGGAGCTGGGCGTCAAGGAAGCCGTGTTCAAGCAGCTCGACGCCGTGATGAAGCCCGGCGCGATCCTGGCCTCCAACACCTCCACGCTGGACGTGGACAAGATCGCCGCCTTCACCAAGCGCCCCGAAGACGTGGTGGGCATGCACTTCTTCAGCCCCGCCAACGTGATGAAGCTGCTGGAAGTGGTGCGCGGTGCCAAGACGTCCAAGGACGTGCTGGCCACCGTGATGGCCATCGGCAAGAAGATCAAGAAGACCTCGGTGGTCTCGGGCGTGTGCGATGGCTTCATCGGCAACCGCATGATCGAGCAGTACAGCCGCCAGGCCGGCTTCCTGCTGGACGAAGGCGCCACGCCCCAGCAGGTGGACCGCGCGGTCGAGAAGTTCGGCTTTGCCATGGGCCCGTTCCGCATGGGTGACCTGGCCGGCAACGACATCGGCTGGGCGATCCGCAAGCGCCGTGCCGTCGAGCGCGCCGACATGAAGTACAGCCGCACGGCCGACAAGCTGTGCGAGCTGGGCCGCTTCGGCCAGAAGACCGGCGCAGGCTGGTACGACTACCAGGCCGGCAAGCGCGACGCGATCCCGAGCGATCTGGTCAACAAGATGATCGAAGACCACCGCAAGGAGCTGGGCATCACGCCGCGCAAGATCTCCGACGAGGAAATCGTGCAGCGCCTGGTGTTCGCCCTGGTCAACGAAGGCGCGCACATCCTGGAAGACGGCATCGCCAGCAAGTCCGGCGACATCGACATGGTCTACCTCACGGGCTACGGCTTCCCCATCTACCGTGGCGGCCCCATGCACTACGCCAGCGAAGTCGGCCTGTTCAACGTGGTGCAGGCCATGGACCGCTTTGCCAAGAACCCCAACGACGATGCGGAGTTCTGGAAGCCCGC
Organism: Acidovorax sp. GW821-FHT10A04; assembly: GCF_059415825.1. Taxonomy (NCBI): domain Bacteria; kingdom Pseudomonadati; phylum Pseudomonadota; class Betaproteobacteria; order Burkholderiales; family Comamonadaceae; genus Acidovorax; species Acidovorax sp. GW821-FHT10A04. The sequence continues at coordinate 35,139 of NZ_JBWKNZ010000016.1, read as the reverse complement.
GCCGCTGTTGGCCAAGCTGGCAGCCGAAGGCAAGGCGTTCGCCTGAGCGAACCACCGATTGATGCAGTGAAGCCGCACCGGATGATGCGCACGCCCCTGGCGGCCACCGGTGCGTTCCACCCCTGAAAGGATTTTTCCCATGACCTCCGCAGTGATCGTTTCCACCGCCCGTACCCCGCTCGCCAAGAGCTGGAAGGGTGCCCTCAACATGACCCATGGCGCCACGCTGGGCGGCCATGCCGTCAAGCACGCCATCGAGCGCGCCGGCATCGACGGCGCCGACGTCGAAGACGTCATCATGGGCTGTGCCAACCCCGAAGGCGCCACCGGCGCCAACATCGCGCGCCAGATCGCGCTGGCCGCCGGCCTGCCGGTCACGGCGTCGGGCGTCACGGTCAACCGTTTCTGCTCCTCGGGCCTGCAGACCATTGCCCTGGCGGCCCAGCGCATCATCGCCGGCGAAGCCGACGTGTACGTGGCCGGCGGCGTGGAAAGCATCTCCTGCGTGCAGCAGGAAATGAACATCCACATGCTGCGCGACCTGGCCCTGGACAAGGTCAAGCCCGAAATCTACTGGAGCATGCTGCAGACCGCCGAGCAGGTGGCCAAGCGCTACAACATCGGCCGTGAAGCCATGGACGAGTACGGCGCCGCCAGCCAGCAGAAGGCCTGCGCAGCGCAGGCCGCGGGCCTGTTCGATGCCGAGATCGCCCCCATCACCGTGACGGCCGGCGTGGCCGACAAGAACCTGGGCCTGATCACCAAGCAGGTCACCCTGAGCAAGGACGAAGGCACGCGCGAAGGCACGACGGTCGAGTCCATCAGCGGCCTGCGCTCGGCGCTGCCCGGCGGCCTGATCTCGGCCGGCAATGCCAGCCAGTTCTCCGACGGCGCCGGTGCCTGCGTGGTGGTGAGCGAAGAGTACGCCAGCAAGAAGGGCCTCAAACCCCTGGGCCGTTTCCTCGGCTTCGCCGTGGCCGGCTGCGAGCCCGACGAAATGGGCATCGGCCCGGTGTTCGCCGTGCCCAAGGTGCTCAAGAAGCTCGGCCTCACCGTCAACGACATCGACCTGTGGGAGCTGAACGAAGCCTTCGCCGTGCAGGTGCTGTACTGCCGCGACAAGCTGGGCATTCCGGCCGACCGCCTGAACGTCAACGGTGGTGCCATCGCCGTGGGCCACCCCTACGGTGTGTCGGGCCAGCGCCTGACCGGCCACGCCCTGATCGAAGGCAAGCGCCGCGGCGCCAAGCGCGTGGCGGTGACCATGTGCATCGGCGGCGGCATGGGCGCTGCGGGCATCTTCGAAGTGCTTTGATGGGTCTCTGGTGAGGGGCGCGCAGGCGTTACGGCGCTTACGTTTGCTCACACCGGGTTTGGGGACAATGCAGACCGGCCGTTTCAGCGGCCGGTCTGCAGGCGGCGTGTGGCCACGGCTGCGCGCCGCCCCAGGCCTACAACAATCACCATTCCATCAAGAGAGATCCATCCATGTTCACGAAGGTTTGCGCAGCCCTGGCCGTCCTGGTCGTATCCACTGTGGGCACTGTCGCCCATGCGCAGAGCTACCGGCTCAACCAGCCGCTGGCCGATGACCCCGACACCATCCTGCAGGAGGTGGCCATCACGCCCGAGCGCACCACGGTGACCATCGTGCTGCGCAACAGCAGCAAGCGGGACATCGTCGAGGCCTGCGCCCAGCCCAGCCACAAGCCGGAAGCATTCATGCTCAAGGACCTGGACAGCGGCAAGGTGCTGAAGCAGGAAAGCAGCACGGGCCTGATGTCGTGCGAGAACGGCATGGACCAGATCCGTCCCGGCAAGCGCAAGACCCTGAAGGTCCAGTTCGCCAGCCTGCCGGCCGGTGCGCGGCGCCTGCAGATCGGCGAGAACAACTGCCAGCAGAACCCCAATGACGACATGGACTACTGGTGCTTTTCCGAAGTCGTCCTGAACCACAAGAAATAGTCGCCGCCAGGCATGTGACCGCCGCCCCGCGCGGCGGCGGTGCGGTCCGGTGGCCCATCCCTGCGCTGTGTGCGCGTTTTCTCCAGGGTTTTCACACATGAGCTACCGCCCCACCGTCGAATTCCTTCTCTACCAGTGGCTCGAGGCCCAGGCCCTGCCCGAGCGCGAGCGCTTTGCCGACCATTCGCGCGACACCTTCGACGCCGTGCTCGACACCTGCGAGCGCATCGCGCGCGAGAAGTACGCGCCGTTCAACCGCACGGTCGACACGCAGGAACCGCATTTCGACGGCGAGAAGGTCACGCTGCCCCAGTGCACGCACGATGCGCAGAAGGCCTATGCGGCCTCGGGCATGCTCAGCGCCGCGCAGGACTACGACATCGGCGGCATGCAACTGCCCTACACGGTGGAGGCTGCGGCCAACAGCTTCTTCGGCCTGGCGTCCATCAGCATGGGCTCGGGCCTGCTCACGGTGGGCAATGCCAACCTGCTCATGGTGCATGGCACCGAGGCGCAGAAGACCGTGTTCGCGCTCAACGAATTCTCGGGCCGCTTCTCGGGCACCATGTGCCTGTCGGAGCCACAGGCCGGCTCCAGCCTGAGCGACGTGGCCACGCGCGCCGTACCCGACGGCGCAGGCTTCGAAAGCGACCCGCTGGGGCCGCGCTACCGCCTCAAGGGCAACAAGATGTGGATCTCGGCCGGCGAGCACGAGCTCACCGAGAACATCATCCACCTGGTGCTGGCCAAGATCCCCGGGCCCGATGGCAAGCTGGTGCCCGGCACCCGCGGCATCTCGCTGTTCATCGTGCCCAAGAAGCTGGTGGACACCGACGGCAACCTGACCGGCGTGCGCAACGACGTGGCGCTGGCGGGCCTGAACCACAAGCTCGGCTGGCGCGGCACGACCAACACCTTGCTCAACTTCGGCGAGGGCAAGTACCCGGTCGATGGCGAGGCCGGTGCCGTGGGCTACCTGGTAGGCCAGGCCGGCAAGGGCCTGCACTGCATGTTCCACATGATGAACGAGGCGCGCATCGGCATCGGCATGGCGGCCACCGTGCTCGGCCTGGCGGGCTACTACGCGAGCCTCGACTACGCGAAGAACCGCCCGCAGGGCCGCCCGGTGCAGAACCCCAAGGACAAGGATGCCGCGGCCGCCGCCGTGGTCAAGGACGTGGCGCAGCCGCAGGTGCGCATCATCGAGCACGCCGACGTGAAACGCATGCTGCTGGCGCAAAAGTCCTACGGCGAAGGCGCGCTCGCGCTCAACCTGTTCTGCGCGCGCCTGGTGGATGAGCAGGCCACGGGCGATTCGGCCGCGGCCGACGAGGCGCGCCTGCTGCTGGAAGTGCTCACTCCCATCGCCAAGAGCTGGCCCAGCGAGTGGTGCCTGGAGGCCAACAGCCTGGCCATCCAGATCCATGGTGGCTATGGCTACACGCGCGACTTCCCGGTGGAGCAGTACTGGCGCGACAACCGCCTGAACATGATCCACGAAGGCACGCACGGCATCCAGGCCATGGACCTGCTGGGCCGCAAGGTGCTGATGGAAAACGGCCGCGGCCTGCAACTGCTGGCGGCGCGCATCAACGCCACCATCGAGCGCGCCATCCAGGTGCCAGCGCTGGCCGCGCATGCCAATGCCCTGGGCAGCGCGCTGCAGCAGGTGGGAGCCACCACCAAAGCCGCCTGGTCCACGGGCCAGCCCACCGATGCGTTGGCCAACGCCGTGCCCTACATGCAGGCCTTCGGCCACACAGTGCTGGCCTGGGTCTGGCTGGACGTGGCCCTGGCCACGTTGCAGGCCGACCCGGCGCTGGCGCAGCCCGCGGGTGTGGGCAGAATGGGGGCCATGCGCTTTTTCTTCCACTACGAGCTGCCCAAGATCGGCGCCTGGCTGCAGGTCGTCAGCACCCGCGACGCGACCTGCGCGGTATTCCCCGAGGACGCCTTCTGATGGCCGCACCGCAGACACTGGAGCGCATGCACCAGCTCATCTGGGCGCTGATCTACGGCGGCCTGCTCACGCTGGTGCTGGGGCTTGCCACGGCCCGTGCCGACGAGGCGCTGGGCTGGGCGCTGTCGGCTGCCGGCGGCGGGCTGGCGGCCGTGGGCGTGGTGCTGATCGGCGTGCGCTCGCGCCTGAAGTCCAGCGCCTGAAATCGCACAGGCGACACGGCGCACCTTGGTTGCGCCGCACAATTCCTGCGCTGCCCCGTTTTTCAGAGCGCATGGCAACCATGCCCTGCGCATCCACCGACGACAAACCCAAGGAGACGACGACATGACCACCCGCACCATCCAACAACTGTTCGACCTGTCCGGCAAGACCGCCCTGGTGACCGGCGGCTCGCGCGGTCTGGGCCTGCAACTGGCACAGGCGCTGGGCGAGGCCGGCGCCAAGGTGCTGCTGAGCTCGCGCAAGGCGTCCGACCTGGAAGAGGCCGCTGCCGAATTGAAGGCTGCCGGCATCGACGCCCAGTGGATCGCCGCCGATTGCGCCAACGAGGCCGACATCCGCCGCCTGGGCGAGGAAGCCCTGGCGCGCCTGGGCCATGTCGACATCCTGCTCAACAACGCCGGCGCCGCCTGGGGCGCGCCCGCCGAAGACCACCCCGTGGAAGCCTGGGACAAGGTCATGAACCTCAACGTGCGCGGCTACTTCATCCTGTCGCAGCACATCGCCAAGCACAGCATGATCGGCCGGCGCAGCGGCAGCATCATCAACGTGGCCTCCATCGCCGGCCTGGGCGGCAACCCCAAGGGCATGAACACCATTGCTTACAACACCTCCAAGGGCGCGGTGATCAACTTCACGCGTGCGCTGGCCGCCGAATGGGGCCAGTACAACATCCGCGTGAACGCCATCTGCCCGGGCTTCTTCCCGAGCAAGATGACGGTGGGCACCCTGAAGGCCATGGGCGAGGAGGCCCTGGCCGCCCACGCGCCGCTGGGCCGCCTGGGCGACGACGAGGACCTCAAGGGCCTGTGCGCGCTGTATGCGTCGGACGCCGGCAAGCACATCACCGGCCAGTGGCTGGCGGTGGACGGCGGCGTGAGCATCGTCACGGGCGGCTGAGGCCGTTCAAGGCCTGCGCGCCCATGGCGCGCGGGCCTGCCATTCAGGGGGGCGGCAGGGTCTATGCTTGCAGTCTCTCCCTTTGCATTCTGGAGTTGCCTGTGCTGAATTTCGGTGTTCCCATTCCTTTTGTCAGCCACCTGGGCTTCACGCTGCACCGCATGCAGCAGGGCGAGTCGGAGCTGCACTACGAGGCGGCGCCTGAGCACCTCAATTCCTTCGAGGTCACGCATGGCGGCGCCACCATGACCTTGCTGGATGTGACCATGGCCACCGCAGCGCGCAGCGAGACGCCGGACCACGGCGTGGTCACCATCGAGATGAAGACCAGCTTCATGCAGGCCGCGCGCGGCCCGCTGGTGGCCAAGGGCCGCCTGCTGCACCGCACGGCATCGATGGCCTTCACCGAGGCCTCGGTCTATGACGCCGAGGGCCGCCTGTGCAGCCATGCGACAGGCACCTTCAAGTACGTGCGCCGGGCGGTAGACCCGGCCACCGGCCAGCCGCTGAAGTCGATTTCGAGCGACTGAGTTTTTTCCGAGAGGCCATGGGCCTCTCCACAACCCCATTGTTTTCCAAGGAGTTCCCCATGGCCCGCAACCAACAGATCGTGCTCGACAACCGCCCGCAGGGCGAGGCCGTGGCCGGCAACTTCAAGCTCGTCGCCAGCGACACGCCCGCGCTGCAGGACGGCCAGGTGCTGGTGCGCCACCATTTCCTGAGCCTGGACCCGTACATGCGCGGCCGCATGAACGAGAGCAAGAGCTACGCGGCGTCCCAGGGCCTCGGCGAAGTCATGATCGGCGGCACCGTGGGCGAGGTGGCCGAGAGCCAGAACCCCAAGTACGCCGTCGGCGACAAGGTCGTGGGCATGGGCGGCTGGCAGGAGTACAGCGTGGTCGACGCCAACACGCCCGGTGCATTGCGCAAGGTGGACACCACGCATGTGCCGCTGTCGCACTACCTGGGCGCGGTGGGCATGCCCGGCGTTACGGCCTGGTACGGCCTGGTGAAGATCATCGCCCCCAAGGAAGGCGACACCGTGGTGGTGAGCGCCGCCACGGGCGCCGTGGGCAGCGCCTTTGCTGCACTGGCCAAGGCGCGCGGCTGCCGCGCCGTGGGCATTGCGGGCGGTGCCGACAAGTGCCGCTATGCGGTCGAGGAACTGGGCTTCGACGCCTGCATCGACTACAAGGAGCACAGCGACGTGAAGGCCATGTCCAAGGCCTTGAAGGAAGCCTGCCCGAAGGGCATCGACGGCTACTTCGAGAACGTGGGCGGCTGGATCATGGACGCCGTGATGCTGCGCATGAACGCCTTCAGCCGCGTGGCCTTGTGCGGCATGATCGCCGGCTACGATGGCCAGCCCCTGCCCATGGCCAACCCCGCGCTGATGCTGATCAACCGCATGAAGATCGAAGGCTTCATCGTCAGCGAGCACATGGAAGTCTGGCCCGAGGCGCTGAAGGAACTGGGCACCCTGGTGGGCACCGGCAAGCTGCGCCCGCGCGAGACCGTTGCAGAAGGCATCGCCGCCGCGCCCGAGGCCTTCCTCGGCCTGCTCAAGGGCAAGAATTTCGGCAAGCAACTGGTCAAACTCATCTGAAGGAGCGCACCCGCACATGGCGTTGAACCTGCACTGGACCTGGGCCCGCTTCGATGACCTCGGCGTGCATGCCCTGCACGACACGCTGGCGCTGCGCTGCAAGGTCTTCATCCTGGAGCAGGGGCCCTACCAGGACCCGGACGGGGCCGACAAGCAATCCTGGCACCTGCTGGGCTACGATGGTGCCGGTGCGCTGCAGGCCTGCCTGCGCGTGGTGGACCCGGGCGTGAACTACCCCGAGCCCTCCATCGGCCGCGTGGTCACTGCCAAGGAGGCGCGTGGCGATGGCACGGGGCGCCTGTTGATGCAGGAAGGGCTGGCCCGCTGCCGCCAGGTGTGGCCGGGCCGTGGTGTGCGCATCAGCGCCCAGGCGCACCTGCAGCGCTTTTATGGCAGCCTGGGTTTCGTGGCGGTGTCGGACGAGTACCTCGAGGACGACATCCCCCATATCGAAATGCTGTGGAGTTCCCCATGACCTCTCTGTCTTCGACGGTATCGGCCACGCACACGGTCTTCAACCAGAGCGCGCCGCTCTCGGATGTGAACCTGTTCACCAGCAACCGGCCGCTGCAGGACGCCGTGGCCCTGCATGCTCCGGGCCTGGACAGGAGCGGCCTCACGGCCCTGGGCGCCGAGATGGGCTCGGCCGCCATGCAGGAGCATGCGCGCCTGGCCAACACCCACAAGCCCGAGCTGCACACGCACGACCGCGTGGGCCGCCGCACCGATGCGGTGGAGTTCCACCCGAGCTACCACGCCCTGATCGGCGCCGCGCTGCGCCACGGCCTGCATGCCACGCCCTGGTCGCGCACGGACGCAGGCGCCGCGCATGCGCACCTGGAGCGCGCGGCCGGCTTCATGCTTTTCACCGAAACCGAGCCCTCGGTGCTGTGCCCGGTCTCCATGAGCTATGCCGTGACGCCAGCGCTGCGCGGCAACCCCGCCGTGTGGGCCGACTGGAGCACCGGCCTGGCCAGCACCCGCTACGACCCGCGCCTGGCGCTGTTCTCAGAGAAGTCTGCGCTCACCATGGGCATGGGCATGACCGAGAAGCAGGGCGGCTCCGACGTGCGCGCCAACACCACCCAGGCCGTGGCCGATGGCAGCGACGCCTGGGGCGCGCGCTACCGGCTCACGGGCCACAAGTGGTTCTTCTCGGCCCCCATGTGCGATGCCTTCCTGGTGCTGGCCCAGGCGCCGGGCGGGCTCACCTGTTTCTTCCTGCCGCGCGTGCTGCCATCGGAAGGTGACAACGGCAGCCTCAACGCCATCCGCATCCAGCGCCTGAAGGACAAGCTGGGCAACCACGCCAACGCGAGCTCCGAAGTCGAGTTCGTCGACGCCCTGGCCTGGCGCGTGGGCGAGGAGGGGCGCGGCGTGGCCCAGATCCTCGAGATGGGCACCATGACGCGCCTGGACTGCGCGCTGGGCACCAGCGGCCTCATGCGCCAGGCGCTGTCGCTGGCGCTGCAGCACACGCGCCAGCGCATGGCCTTCGGCAAGAAGCTCATCGAGCAGCCGCTGATGCGCAACGTGCTGGCCGACCTGGCGCTGGAGAGCGAGGCCGCCACGGCCCTGTCCATCCGCCTGGCCAGCGCCTTCGACAACAAGGACAGCAACCCCCATGAGGCCGTGATGGCGCGCCTGCTCACGCCCGTGGCCAAGTTCTGGATCTGCAAGCGCGGCAGCGCGTTCGCGCAGGAGGCCATGGAATGCCTGGGCGGCAACGGCTATGTGGAGGAGGGCGGCGAAGGCACCATGGCCCGCATCTACCGCGAGATGCCGCTCAACTCCATCTGGGAAGGCGCGGGCAACATCATGGCGCTGGACCTGCTGCGCGCCGTGCGCCGCGCCGACACCGCGGCCGCACTGGCCGACGAACTGGCCCCGGCACGCGGTGCCCATGCGGCGCTGGACCGCATGGCCAGCGCACTGCCGCTGCGCGTGGACGCCATGACCACCGAGGCCGAGGCCCGGCGCCTGGCACAGGACGTGGCCCTAACCGTGCAGGCCGCGCTGCTGTACAAGAGCGCGCCGGCCAGCGTGTTCGGCGCCTTCTGCGACTCGCGCCTGGGCGGCGACTGGGGCTACAGTTTCGGCACGCTGGGCGCGGGCGTGGATTTCGATGCCTTGCTGGACCGCGCACTGCCTGCATGAGCGACGCCACCCACCAACACAGTCTTGCCGGAGAGCACCTGATGACCACCTCCCTGATCCTGCACCATTACCCCTCGTCCCCGTTCTCGGAAAAGATCCGCCTGGCACTGGGCTACAAGCAACTGGCCTGGAAGTCGGTGATCATCCCCAGCATCGCGCCCAAGCCCGATGTGGTGGCCCTCACGGGCGGCTACCGCAAGACGCCGTTCCTGCAGATCGGCGCCGACATCTACTGCGACTCGGCCCTGATCTGCGACGTGCTCGAGCATGTGCAGCCCGAGCCCGTGCTCTACCCGCCGCACTTGAAGGGCGTGGCGCGCGTGTTCGCGCAGTGGGCCGACACCACCCTGTTCTGGGCCGCCATGGCCTACAACCTGCAGCCCAAGGGTGCGGCGGTCATGTTCGCCAACCTGCCGCCGGGTGCCGCCCAGGCCTTTGGCGAGGACCGCCGCGAGATGAGCGCCGGCATGCAGCGCCTGCGCTCGGCCGATGCCACGGCGGCCTACCGCTCCTACCTGCGCCGCATCGCGCACATGGCCGAGGAGCATGACTTCCTGTTCGGCGCCGAGCCCTGCCTGGCCGACTTCGCCGCCTACCACCCACTGTGGTTCACGCGCCAGTGCGTGCCGGTGATGGCCGACATCTTCAGCGCCACGCCCGCCGTGCTCGAATGGATGGACCGCGTGGCGGCCCTGGGCCATGGCCGCATGGACAAGCTCAGTTCCGAAGACGCCATCACCGTGGCCGCCGGCCTGGACCCGCTGCCCCTGGCCGACGACGTCTTCCAGGACGACCATGGCATTGCCCTGGGCAGTCTGGTGACGATTGCCGCCGAGAGCTTCGGCACCGAGCCCACGGAGGGCGAGCTGATCGCCGCCACCCGCACCCGCTACACCCTGCGCCGCACCGACCCGCGCGCGGGCCTGCTGCACGTGCACTTCCCCCGGATTGGCTACACATTGCGAAAGGCCGAGAAAGCAACATGATCGACGACTTCAAGGGCAAGACAGCCGTGCTCACGGGCGCGGGTTCGGGCTTCGGCCTCGAATGCGCGCGCATCGGTGCGCGCCTGGGTATGAACCTGGTGCTGGTGGATGTGCAGCAGGACGCGCTCGACGCGGCTGCCGCCGAGGCGCAGGCTGCGGGGGCGCAGGTGCTGGCGCGCAAGGTGGATGTGTCCGACGCCGGGCAGATGGAACAGCTTGCGGTGGACGTGGAGCAGCGCTTCGGCGCACCGCACCTGGTGTTCAACAATGCCGGCGTGGGCGCGGGCGGCCTGGTGTGGGAAAACACCGCCAAGGACTGGGAGTGGGTGCTGGGCGTGAACCTCTGGGGCGTGATCCACGGCGTGCGCCTGTTCACCCCCATGATGCTCGCCGCCGCGAAGAAGGACCCGGCCTGGCGCGGCCACATCGTCAACACGGCCAGCATGGCCGGCCTGGTCGATGCGCCCAACATGGGCGTCTACAACGTGAGCAAGCACGCGGTGGTGAGCCTGTCCGAAACCCTCTACCAGGATCTGGCCCTGGTGACCGACCAGGTCAGCGCCAGCGTGCTGTGCCCCTTCTTCGTGCCCACGGGCATCAGCCAGAGCCACCGCAACCGCCCCGGCGAGCTGCAGGCCGGCAAGCCCACGCGCAGCCAGCTCATCGGCCAGGCCATGACCGACAAGGCCGTGGGCAGCGGCAAGGTGACGGCGGCCGAGGTGGCCCAGAAGGTCTTCGATGCCGTCGCGCAGCGCCAGTTCTACATCTACAGCCACCCGCAGGCGATTGCCTCGGTGCAGACGCGCATGGAAGACATCATGCAGATGCGCAACCCCACCGACCCCTTTGCGAGCAAGCCCGAGATCGGTGCCCAGCTCAAGGCCGCGCTGCGTGCAGACTGAAAAGCGCGGGCCATCGGCAGCCCAGGGCTTTGCGCTGTTCGCCACGGCGGTGGGGCATTGCGGCCTGGCCTGGGATGGCCCCCTGCTGGTCGGCGTGCAGCTGCCCGAGGACGCGGGCGAGGCGCACACCCGCGCACGCATGCAGCGGCGCTTTCCAGGCGCGCCCGAATCGCCCATGCCGCCCGAGGTGGCCGCCTGGGCGGCGCGCGTGGTGGCCCTGCTCGCGGGCGCGCACGACGACCTGCTCGATGTGCCGCTGGCCACCGAGGGTGTGCCGCCCTTCAATGCCCGTGTCTATGAGCTGGCCCGGCGCATCCCGCCCGGCAAGACCATGACCTATGGCGAGATGGCCGCCGCCCTGGGCGAGCCGGGGGCCGCGCGCGCCGTGGGCCAGGCACTGGGGCACAACCCGTTTGCGCCGGTGGTGCCGTGCCATCGCATCCTGGCCGCAGGTGGCAAGACGGGAGGGTTTTCCGCTGGCGGCGGCGCGGCCACCAAGATGCGCATGCTGGAGATCGAGGGCGCCTTCGCCCACGACACCTTGGCGCTGTTCGCGCCCAGGTCCTAACCGCGTTTCTTCAACAAGGCAGACCCCCCGCTGGCCAGTGCCAGGTCGTGCGTGGTGTTCAGCAGCGCAGGGCCCAGGGCCTGCATGCGCTCGGGCGTCAGGCGCACCAGCGGGCCGGCGATCGTCACCACCCCCAGTACCGTTCCATTGCCCCGGCGGATGGGTGCGGCCATGGCCGTCATGGCCGGCGCGAAGACCTCGACGATGGTGCTGAAGCCCAGCTGGCGCGCCGTGCGCAGGTAGGCCAGCAGCTCCTTGACGGTGGTCGGGGCATTGGGGCCGTAATCCTCGGGCTTGCCGAAGCCCTGGCGCGATACCAGGGCCAGCGCTTCCTCGTCGCTCATGGTGGACAGCCAGGCATGGCCGGCCGAGCTGCACGACAGGTTGACCGACAGGCCCATGTCCGGGTCGTAGCGCAGGCCGCGCACGGCGCCCTGGGCCTTGGCCACGAAGGTCAGCTCGTCCCCATCGACCACGGCCAGGCGCACCAGCTCACCGGATTCGGCGGCCAGCCGGTCCAGCAGGGGCTGGGCGATGTCCACCACGCCCGTGGCGCTCAGGAAGCCCAGGCCCAGCGACACCAGCTTGATGGTCAGCATGTAGTTGCCCTGGCTGTGGTCCTGGCGCACGTAGCCGCAGCGCACCAGCTCGGCCAGCAGGCGGTGCGTGGCGCTCAGGGGCATGTCGAGCTCGGAGGCCAGGCTCGACAGGGCCTTGCCCTCGGGGTGCGGGGCCAGGTGCTCCAGGACTTTGAAGCTGCGCTCGAGGATGCTGCTCATGGCGTGGGTCTCTTTCGGTGGTCGTCTTCCTGCGGACAGGCCCTACGGGGGCCAGCCACATGGCGGCAATGTACCAAAATTTGTTAAAGGGTTTCTACTATGGAAAGAGTTTCCACTTTTTAACTACGATTCATCCCAAGGCGCAACCGGTGTTCCGGATGCATGTCCCTGGTCCGACTTTTGATGGAGATGTCCCGTGAGAAAAACTGCTTGCATCCTGGCGGCCGCCGGCTTGTCCCTGCTGATGGCTTCGCTGCCCGCCGCCGCCCAGCAGGAGCGCGTGATCCGCTTCGGCCACCTGAACAACGCCGACCACCCCGTGAGCTTCGGCGTCAAGCGCTTTGGCGAGCTGCTGGCCGCCAAGAGCGGCGGCAAGATGAAAGTGATGGAGTTCCCGGCCTCGCAGCTGGGCAACGAGATGCAGCAGCAGTCGGCGCTGCAGGGCGGCGTGCAGCAGATGTCGGCACCGGCCACCACCTCGCTGGCCGGCATCGTCAAGGAATTCGGGCTGGTGGACTTCCCGTTCGCCGTGGCCAACTTCGCCCAGGCCGATGCGCTGCTCGATGGCCCGCTGGGCCAGGCACTGATCGCCAAGCTGCCCGAGAAGGGCCTGGTGGCCCTGGGCTACTGGGACCTGGGCTTTCGCAACGTGACCAACAGCAAGCGCGCCATCACCAAGGCCGATGACTTCGACGGCCTCAAGCTGCGCGTGATCCCGAACCCGGTGTTCCTCGAGACCTTCAAGGCCTTCAAGGCCAACCCCGTGCCCATGCCGTTCGCCGAACTCTACGGCGCGCTGGAAGCCAAGGCCGTGGACGGCCAGGAGAACCCCTATGCGGTGATCCTGTCGAACAAGATGTTCGAGGTGCAGAAGTACGTGAGCGCCACCAACCACGTGTACGCCGCCAACATCGTGCTGGTGAGCAAGAAGTTCTGGGACCAGCTTTCGCCCGCCGAACAGAAGATGATGAACGATGCCGCCAACGAGGCGCGTGGCTACCAGCGCCAGGTGAGCCGCGCCGCAGCGCAGCGCTCGGTGGGCGACCTGCAGGCCAAGGGCATGGCCTACAACGAGATCGCGCCCGCCGAGCTGGCACGCATGCAGCAGATCGCCAAGCCGGTGATCGAGAAGTTCGCGGCCACCTACGACCCGGCCATCGTGAAGCTCTACAACGACGAACTGGCCCGCATCCGCAAGTAAGAGCGCCTGGCAAAACTCTTCTGGCGTCGTTGCTGCGTCTTGTCGTGCTATGCGCACTGCCTGCAATCAATCAGACGTGTAGCGCCTAGCCAGAACCGCTTCGCTGAGCATTGTCAGCCGCTCCCAACCCTGAACACCCCATGAAAATCCTCGTCCTCCACGGCCCCAACCTGAACCTGTTCGGGCGCCGCGAACCCCATATCTACGGCACCACCACGCTGGCGCAGATCAACGAGCGCCTGCAGAAGCTCGCCGCCGAGCTCGGCGTGGAACTCGGCATCCTGCAGTCCAACCACGAAGGCGCGCTGATCGACTTCCTGCACGAGCACATCGACGCTGCGCAGGGCGCGCTGGTGAACCCTGCCGGCCTCACGCAGCATGGCGTGCCGCTGCACGACGCGATCAAGGCCATGCCCTTCCCGGTGATCGAGGTGCATATGTCCAACATCGCCGCGCGCGAGGCCTGGCGCGCGCACTCCATCATCTCGCCGGCCGTCAAGGCCACGGTGCAGGGCTTCGGCCCGCATTCCTACCTGGCGGCGCTGCGCTCGCTGGTGGAAAGCCTGCGCGAAGCCTCCCAGGCGGCCTGACGCCTGCCATCCAGACGATCACAGGAAAAGACAACATGAATCGATGGATGGACCGCGCCTGCCGTGTGCTGGAGGCGGTGATTGCCGCCATGCTGGCGCTGATGGTGGTGCTGGTGTTCGGCAACGTGGTGCTGCGCTACGGCTTCAATTCCGGCATCACCGTGTCGGAAGAAGTGTCGCGCTGGCTTTTCATCTGGATGACCTTCCTCGGGGCCATCGTCGCGCTGCGTGAGCATGGCCACCTGGGGGTGGACATGGTGGTGCAGCGCCTGCCGGCGGCCGGCAAGAAGGCCTGCCTGGCCCTCGGGCACGGGGTCATGCTCTACATCGTCTGGCTGCTGTTCCAGGGCAGCCTGGCGCAGGCGCGCATCAACTGGGACGTGACGGCGCCGACCACGGGCGCGTCCATGGCCATCGTCTACAGCGCGGGCCTGGTGTTCGCCGTCTGCGCGGCGCTGATCCTGGCCATCGACCTGTACAAGCTGCTCAGCGGCCAGATCGCCGACGAGGACCTGGTGATGGTGCAGGAGTCCGAAGAGGCGGTGCAGTTGCAGCAGATCCTGGGCGCGGCAGGCACCGAAGCGCCCCGCGGCAAGGAGGGCGCGCGATGACCATCTTCGTCTTTGTCGGATCGCTGCTGCTGGCCATGGCCATGGGCATCCCGATCGCCTTCTCGCTCCTGGCCAGCGGCGTGGCGCTGATGTGGCACCTGGACTTGTTCGACGCGCAGATCCTCGCGCAGAACCTGATCGGCGGGGCCGACAGCTTTCCGCTGCTGGCCGTGCCCTTCTTCATGCTGGCCGGCGAAATCATGAACGTGGGCGGCCTGTCGCGCCGCATCGTGGACTTCGCGCTGGCGCTGGTGGGCCATGTGAAGGGCGGGCTGGGCTATGTGACCATCATGGCCGGCTGCCTGCTGTCGGCCCTGTCGGGTTCGGCCGTGGCCGATGCGGCCGCGCTCACCGCGTTGCTGCTGCCCATGATGGTCAAGGCCGGGCACGACAAGTCGCGTGCCGGCGGGCTGATCGCTGCCACCGGCGTCATCGGCCCGGTGATCCCTCCGAGCATCGGGCTGGTGATCTTCGGGGTGGCGGCCAACGTGTCGATCTCAAAGCTGTTCCTCGCGGCCATCGTGCCGGGCATCCTGATCGGTGCCGCGCTGTGGCTCACCTGGGCCTTCCTGGTGCGGCGCGAGAAGATCGTGCCGCCACCGCGCAAGTCCGCCGCGGAGATCCTCACGGCCCTGCGCAAGGCCCTGTGGGCACTGATGCTGCCGGTGATCATCCTCGTGGGCCTGCGCATGGGGGTGTTCACGCCCACAGAGGCGGCCGTGGTGGCGGCGGTGTACGCACTCTTTGTCTCGGCGGTGATCTACCGCGAGATCAGCTGGCGCGACCTCTACGGCATCTTCGTCGCCGCCGCCAAGACCAGCGCCATCGTGATGTTCCTGATTGCCGCGGCCATGGTCAGCGCCTGGCTCATCACCGTGGCCGACCTGCCGTCCAAGGTGGTGGGGCTGCTGCAGCCCTTCATGGACAACAAGATCCTGCTCATGGCGGCCATCATGGTGCTGGTGATGGCCGTGGGCACCGCCATGGACATGACGCCCACCATCCTGATCCTCACGCCCGTGCTGATGCCGGTGGTGAATGCGGCAGGCATTGATCCGGTCTATTTCGGCGTGATGTTCATCATCAACAACTCCATCGGCCTAGTGACACCGCCCGTGGGCACGGTACTCAACGTGGTGGCCGGGGTGGGCAAGATGTCGATGGACGACGTCACCAAGGGCGTCGTGCCCTTCATGATCGCGGAGTTCGCCATCATGTTCCTGATGGTGGCTTTCCCGTGGCTGGTGACCTGGCCGGCCAAGTTCTTCCACGGATGAGGAGGCTCATGGCATCAGCCGATAGCCCACCGCGGTTTCCGTCAGCAGGTGCCGCGGCTGGGCCGGGTCGGTCTCCAGCTTCTGGCGCAGGTGGCCCATGTAGATGCGCAGGTAGTGGCTCTGCTCGCTGTGCGAGGGGCCCCAGACCTCGCGCAGCAACTGGCGGTGCGTGAGTACGCGCCCGGCATTGGCGACCAGCACCGACAGCAGCCGGTACTCCAGGGGCGTGAGGTGGACCTCCTGGCCGCCGCGCTGCACCAGGCGGGCCTGGCGGTCGACGGTGACCTCGCCGAAGCTGAAGGACGTGTCTTCCTCCTGCGATGCGCCCGTGGCGCGCGGGCGGCGCAGGTTGGCACGCACGCGCGCCATGAGCTCGCCCACGCCGAAGGGCTTGGTCAGGTAGTCGTCGGCGCCGGCGTCCAGCGCGGCGATCTTGTCGGCCTCGTCGATGCGCGCCGAGAGCACGATGATGGCCACGCTGGACCACTGGCGCACGTCACGGATCAGAGTGAGGCCTTCGCCGTCGGGCAGGCCCAGGTCCAGCACCAGCAGGTCGGGCTTGCGTGTGCCGGCCTCGGTCAGGCCACGCTGCAGGGTGTCGGCCTCGTGCACCTGCCAGCCTTCGGCTTCGAGCGCGCCGCGCACGAAGCGGCGAATCTGGGGCTCGTCTTCGATCACGACGGCGATGGGGGCTGGGCTGGCCATGCAGGGGCGTCTTTCAGGGGGAGGGGAAGCCTGAGGGCATCGGCGCCCGGTGGCCCATGCCTTCATTGATCGGTATAGGTACGCACCAGGCGAAAGTGCAGCTTGCTGAACTTCGCTGCGTCCGAGCGGATGTCGCCGGTTTGCAGGTCCACGGCAAAGCGCTGGTTCACGCGGGTGGAGTCCAGGCTCTCGCCGCCTTGCACCTGGCGCTGGGCCCGCTCCACGTTGCCGTAGTTGTACTGGTTGCCCGCCAGGCCCCCTTGCACATTGGTATTGGAGGCCCAGTACCAGCCCGAGGGTGCGGCGGGGAACAGCCGGGCGTCGAGCCCGGGCGTGCTGGCCGATTTGTCGACCAGGCGGCGCAGTTCTGCGGCACGCGGCAGCCGCCAGGGCACCCCCTCGGCCTTCCAGCGCGCCTGGGCATGGGCCTGGGCCTGGACGTAGTCCAGTTCCAGCGGTGTGCCGGTGCAACTGCGGCCGTTCCATTGCATGCCTTCCACGCAGCGCGGCCAGGCCAGCTTGGCGCGCGTGTCCACCACCAGGCTGCCATCGGCCGAGAGCGCCAGACTGGGCCCGGGCTCGGCCGCCGATTGCGCCAGGGCGGCCACCGGGGCGGCGAGGCCGCCGAGGCAGGCGAGGGCCAGCAGCGTGCGGCGCGGAGAGGGGCTGTGGGCAAAGTGCGTCATACAGGCCGATGTTCGCATGAAGTGCGCACGGCATGCACGCCGCCTCGTGCCGGGGTGCTACAGTGCGTCGCGCCCTGCGCTGGCGCGCGCGGCAGTGCGCACAGCCTCTTTTTCTTTCACCCAGGATGCCCCTGACGGGGAGCCCGCACCGATGCGACCGGATCGCCAGACCCTCATCCGCCAGCTGTTCGACGACTACATCGCGCTGTATTCCACGCGCGATGAGCGCCTGATCGCGCGCCTGAGCACCCAGTTCAGCGGCTACGCCAGCCGCAGCGACCGGCTCGTGCACACCCGCAGCGAATGGGTGGCCGCCATCCTGCAGGACTTCGCCCTGGTGCCGCAGCACATGCATATCGAGGTGCTGGACCTGTGCCTGCAGGACCTGGCCGAGGACGTGGTCTCGGCCACGGCGCTGGTGCATGTGCGTGGGCCCGACGCGGGCGAGACCCCGGCTGGCCAGGTGCCGGTGGCGCGCCTGGTGCTGGTGTTCCGCCTGGAAGGTGCGGAGTGGAAGATCGTGCACAGCGGCACCTCGGTGCCCTCGGGGCCCTTGCCGCAGGGAAGCGCCTCGGCCACCATGGCGCGCCTGCAAACCGACCACCGGGTGCTGCAGGCACAGCTGCAGGAGAGCACCCGGGCTCTGGCGGAGGCGCAGCAGCGCATCGATGCCATGGACCGCACCGACAACCTCACCGGCCTGGGCAATCGCCGCCAGTTCGACCACGTGCTGCAGCAGGCCTGGGAGCGCGCCCAGCGCGCCGCCACGCCGCTGGCGCTGGTGCTGCTGGAGGTGGATGCGTTGCGCCACTTCATGGACCGCCATGGCCACCTGGCAGCCGACGCCTGCCTCAAGACCCTGGCCGTCACGCTCACGCAGATGCTGCAGGAACGCCCGGGCGCCCTGGTGGCGCGGTTTGGGGGCGATGCCTTTGTGTTGCTGCTGCCGGCTGCGAGCCTCGAGGAAGCCCACGCCCTGGCCGAAGGGGCCGTCGTGGCCGTGCGCACGCTGGCGCTGCCGCACGAGGGGTCGGCCCTGGGCCGGGTCAGCATGGGCGGCGGCGTGGCGCAGATGGTGCCGGTGCGCGACCAGCGCCCCGATGAACTGGTGCGCGCCGCCAGTGCTGCCCTGGCACGGGCACGGCAGGCGGGCGGCAACCGCGTGGAACCGTTGCCCGATTGAGCTGCCGCCTACCCTGAAACCTTCCAGGCCGCTTGCCAGGGGCCTTTGGGGTGCCCGCCACAATGGCGGGCTATGCATTCATCCGGTTTCTTCAAGATGGCCCTGATACTGGGCCTGCTCTCGGCCATCGGCCCGTTCGCCATCGACATGTACCTGCCCGCGCTGCCCGAGATCGGGGCCAGCCTCGGTGCATCCGTGGGGGCCGTGCAGTGGAGCCTCACGGCCTTTTTCCTCTCGCTGGGCGCGGGCCAGCTGTTCTATGGACCGGTGTCGGACATGGTGGGGCGCAGGCCGCCGCTGTACTTTGGCCTGGGGCTCTTCACCCTGGCCAGCGTGGGCTGCGCGCTGGCCACCGACATCGAGACCCTGGTGGCCTTGCGCTTCGTGCAGGGCCTGGGCGCGGCGGCGGGTATGGCCATTCCGCGCGCCGTGGTGCGCGACCTGCACACGGGCACCGATGCGGCGCGGCTGATGTCGCTGTTGATGCTGGTGTTCAGCGTCTCGCCCATCCTGGCACCCCTGGCGGGCAGCGGCGTGATTGCCCTGGCCGGCTGGCGCGGCGTGTTCTGGGTGGTGGCGGTGGCCGCCGTGGCGGGCCTGGCGCTGGTCTATGCCAGCCTGGGCGAGACCCGGCCCGCGGCCGAGCGCGTGGAAAGCAGCCTGGGCGGTGCCCTGGGCGCCTACGGGCTGCTGCTGCGCGACTGGCACTACCTGGGCCTGGTGTTCATCGGCGGCTGCGCCATGGCGGGCTTCTTCGTGTACCTGGCGGGCTCGCCCTTCGTGCTCATCAACCACTATGGCCTCACGCCCACGCAGTACAGCCTGGCGTTCTCGGTGAATGCGGCGGCCTTCATCGGCACCTCTCAGTTCACGGCCGCACTGGGCGAGCGCTTCGGGCTGGTGCGCCTGGTCAAGGCGGCCGCCACCGGCTCGGGCCTGGTCATGGTGGCCATGCTCGGCTACTACCTGCTCGGCGGGGATCAGCTGGCGGTGCTCATCGGCCTGTATTTCGTGGCCAGTGCGCTCATGGGGCTGGTGATTCCCACCACCTCGGTGCTGGCGCTGGAAAAGCATGGCGCCATCGCGGGCACGGCCTCGGCCCTGCTGGGCACGCTGCAGATGCTCACGGGCGCGGCCGCCATGGGCATCGTGGGCCTGTTCGCCAATGGCAAGCCGCTGCCCATGGTGGTCGGCATGGCCGCAGGGGCCCTGGTGGGCGTGGCGCTGGCCTGGATCACGCTGGCGGGGCACAGCGACCAGTCGGTGGCCGCCGCCAGCGCCTGATCCGCGTCAGGCCTTCTTGCGGGAGGGCGGCTGCGCCGCCACCCGTTCGGCCAGGGTGCGGATGGTGCGGGGCGCCGAGCCCTCGGCATGGTTGCTGATGCACACGTATGCGTTCTGGCCCGCGCCGGTCACCCCGGCGATCAGACGGGCCAGCGCCTCGTGGTTCTCGGGGTCGGGGTGGTGCACCTTGTCGAAGGGCTCGTAGAGCTTTTCGGCCTCTTCGTACCCATAGGGGCCGTGCCGCGTGTTCAGCATCCAGCGGCAGACCAGCGGGCCCGGCCACAGGGCGCGCAGCATGTGCAGTTGCTCTGCCAGCGGCGGCATCTTGGGGTGCAGGTCGATGCAGTAGGTGGCCCCGGCCTCGCGCAGCACGGCCGCGAAGTCGAGGGCCATCCAGTGCGAGCTGATCCACTCGGGGTCGCGCACCTCCACGGCCAGGATGCCGTCGGGCGCGATGGGCGCCAGTTTCGGCTGGGCCAGCAGCATGGCGCGCAGGCGCTGCAGCACCTCGGGCAGGCGGTCGAGCTGGTCCATGGGCAGGGGGCTGAGCTGGAACACCAGTGCCCCGATCTTGCGGCCCAGGCCCTGCAGCGCGGGCTCCACGAACTCGGTGCGCGCCAGGTCGGCATTCAGAAAGGCGGGGTTGGGTTCGCGGCCCCGGCCGTCCTCGCTGCGCACCAGCGCATCGGTCACCAGGCTCGGTGCCTTGACCACAAAGCGGAAGTCGTCGGGCACCTGGCTCGCATAGCGTTCGTACTGGCTCACCGTGAGCGGGCGGTAGAAGCTGCGGTCGATGCTCACCGTGCGCAAGAGCGGGTGCTGGACGTAGATGGACAGGCCGTTCCTGGACAGCTGCGCAGGGGAATGCTCACCCTCCCACACCAGGCCCTTCCAGCCCGGGTAGGTCCAGGTCGAGGTGCCCAGGTGCAGGGTGGGGGGCAGGCTTTGGGCCAGCGCGTGCAAGGCCTCGTCCTGCGGCTGGGCGGCGACGCCGATGCCCTTTTTTTGCTTGCTGGGCGGCGCCTCCTCTGCTGCGGATGGGGTGGCTGCAGCGGGAGGAGGGGAGGGCGCGGGCGGGCCGCCGAACAGGTCGTCCTGGATGCCGCTCATGCCAGCGGCGTGGCCGCCGCGGGTTGCAGCGGGTCTTCGATGGCATCGGCCGCCTCGTCATTGAGGGCACGGCCTTCGCGCTGGGGTTGGGTGAGTGGGGTGGGCACCCATTTGTCGCCCTGGAAGAACTGGCGCGCGCCATCCTTGTCACCGGCCAGTTCCAGCTGCAGGCGGTCGGCATCGCGCGCGCGGATGCGCTCGGCCACCTCGGCCACTTCCTCGGGGTCCACGCCCAGGGTTTCCAGCGCCTGCATGCCGAAGCCCATGGCCGACTCGAAGGTCTCGCGCATCTGGTAGTCCACGCCCAGGCGCAACAGTTCGATGGCGTGCTGCCGGTCGAAGGCGCGCGCCAGCACCGGGACCAGCGGGCACTCGTGCTTGAGCAGCTCGACGATGCGCGTGGTGGTCTTGGCGTCGTCCACGCACACCAGGATGGACTTGGCATGGTGCCCGCCGCTGGCGTGCAGCACATCCAGGCGCGTGCCGTCGCCGTAGTAGACCTTGAAGCCGAACTTCGCGGCCGCGCGGATCATGTCGGTGTCGTTCTCGATGATGGCGATGTCGACACCCCGCGCCAGCAGCAGCTGGCTGGCGATCTGCGCAAAGCGGCCAAAGCCGATGATGAGCACCGTGCCCTTGAGGCCGTCGGCGGCCTCTACGCCGTCCATGTTCTGGGCGGGCTCGGGTGGCATGAGCCAGCGCAGCGAGAGCACGGCCAGCGGCGTGAGCGCCATGGAAATGATCACGGCGGCGGTCAGCACGGCATTCATGCGCGCCTCGACGATGCCCGCGGCAGCGGCGGCCGAGTACAGCACGAAGGCGAATTCACCGCCCTGGGCCATGAGCATGGTGCGCTGCAGGGCCTCGCCATGGGCGGCCTTGGTGAAGCGCGCCACGGCATACACGCCGATGCCCTTGATGGCCATGCAGGCCACCACGCCGCCCAGCAGCAGCGTCCAATTCTGCAGCACCAGCGGGATGTCGAGCGCCATGCCCACGCCCATGAAGAACAGGCCCAGCAGGATGCCGCGGAACGGCTCCACGTCGGCCTCGAGCTGGTGGCGGAAGGTGGATTCGGAGAGCATCACGCCCGCGGCAAAGGCGCCCATGGCCATCGACAGGCCGCCCCATTGCATGGCCAGCGCCGCCCCCAGCACCACCAGCAGCGCGGCGGCGGTCATCACCTCGCGCGCCTTGGCCCGTGCCAGCACACTGAACAGCGGGTTCAGCAGCCAGCGGCTGACCGCGACCAGGCCCACCACGGCGGCCAGCGCCACGCCCACGGTGACCCAGCGCGAGACGGCTTCCCCAGTCGGCGCGGGCGAGAGAAAGGCCACGATGGCCAGCAAGGGCACGATGGCCAGGTCTTCGAGCAGCAGGATGGAGACGATGCGCTGGCCGCGCGGGGTGGATGTGTCGCCGCTTTCGTCGAGCAGCTGCATCACGATGGCCGTGGACGAGAGCACGAAGCCCGAGGCCGCGATGAAGGCCACGGCCGACGAGAGCCCTGCCACCACGCCGGCCCCGGTGAGCAGGGCGATGCAGACCACGACCTGGGCCAGGCCCAGCCCGAAGATCTGGCGCCTGAGGTTCCACAGCCGGGTGGGCTGCATCTCCAGGCCGATCACGAAGAGGAACATCACCACGCCGAGCTCGGCCACGTGCAGGATGGTCTGCGCCTCGCTGAAGAAGCCCAGGCCGAAGGGGCCGATGGCCAGGCCGGCCGCCAGGTAGCCCAGCACCGAGCCCAGGCCGAGCCGCTTGAACAAGGGGACGGCAATGACGCCAGCGGCCAGCAGCACGACGACTTTGACGAGTTCGGTGCCTGATTCAGCAGCGGCCATGGGGACTCCGGGACAAACGGGGAAACAAGCGGAAACGGGGGATGGCAGGATGGTAGCGCCATCCTGGGGGGCGCCGGCCGACCCGGGTGTCAGGAACCGGCGAACAGGCCGCCTTCGTCGAGCAGTTCGTAGGCGATCTCGGGGCGCTGGTCCATGCCCTTCTTGATCGCCGCCGGAATGGCCTGGCGGGTCTTGCGGCACAAACCGCGCTGGTCCTCCACCAGGATGGCGATGCCGCGCAGGGTGCGCACCTCGTTGGGGCTCAGGCTGATGGCGATGCGGATCCCCAACTGCTGCTGCATGCGCTCCTGCATGCGGCGCAGGTCCGCGAGGCTGGAGATGCTCTCCAGCCGGGTGATCAGCTTCTTCTCCTCGGCCTGGGTCAGCTGCAGGATGCGGGTGTCGCCGCCAGGCGTCTGCATCAGCGCGTCCCGCTCGCAGACACAGGCGCCTGGAGGGCATTCCGTGCGGACGGGAAAGGGCAGGGGCGTCATGGCTGGCGGGCGGGGGGCTGGCTTGGGCTGGTTGGGACTGGCAAGAGGCAGTGCAGGCATTCTACGAACCCTGGGGTATTTCCGAGGGGATGCCGGGCTGTTACGAAAAGTGCCTGTGGCAAACTCCCGCGCTTCGCGTATTTTTTCGAGTTTCAGAGAGTTTGCCCACCCATGCAGCAGATCGTCCGGCAGTTGGCCGCAGAAATCAAAGTCAGTGAATCCCAGGTGCGCGCAGCGGTGGAGCTGCTGGACGGGGGGGCCACGGTGCCCTTCATCGCCCGCTACCGCAAGGAAGTGACCGGCGGGCTCGACGATATCCAGTTGCGCGAGCTGGAAGCGCGCCTGTCCTACCTGCGCGAGCTCGAAGACCGCCGCGCCGCGGTGCTCAAGAGCATCGACGAGCAGGGCAAGCTGACCGACGCCCTGCGCGTGGCGATCGCCAGCGCGCCCACCAAGCAGGAGCTGGAGGACATCTACCTGCCCTTCAAGCAAAAGCGCCGCACCAAGGGCCAGATGGCGCGCGAGTTCGGCATCGAGCCGCTGGCCGACAAGCTGTTTGCCGACCCTACGCTGGACCCCGCGGCCGAGGCGGCTGCCTTCACCAAGCCCCCCGAGGTGCTGGACGACGGCAAGACCGGCGCCGATTTCTCCACCGTGCCGGCCGTGCTGGACGGGGTGCGTGACATCCTCTCCGAGCGCTGGGCCGAAGACGCCGTGCTGGTGCAGTCGCTGCGCGAATGGCTCTGGGCCGAGGGCCTGTTGCGCAGCAAGAAGATCGACGGCAAGAACGAGAACGACCCCGAAGTCTCCAAATTCCGCGACTATTTCGAATACGACGAGCCCATCGGCCGCGTGCCTTCGCACCGGGCGCTGGCGGTGTTCCGCGGCCGTGCCCTGGAAATCCTCGAAGGCAAGCTGGTGCTGCCGGTGGAGCCGGAGCCGGGCAAGCCCAGCCTGGCCGAAGGCAAGATCGCCCTGCACCTGGGCTGGAGCCACGCCGGCCGCCCGGCCGACGACCTGCTGCGCAAGTGCGTGTCCTGGACCTGGCGCGTGAAACTGAGCCTCTCGACCGAGCGCGACCTGTTCGCCCGCCTGCGCGACGATGCCGAGAAGGTCGCCATCAAGGTGTTTGCCGACAACCTGCGCGACCTGCTGCTGGCGGCGCCCGCCGGCCCGCGCGTGGTGATGGGCCTGGACCCGGGCATCCGCACCGGCGTGAAGGTGGCCGTGGTGGACGACACCGGCAAGCTGGTGGAAACCGCCACGGTGTTCCCTCACGAGCCGCGCCGCGACTGGGAGGGCTCGCTGCACACCCTGGCCAAGCTGGCCGAAAAGCATGGCGTGAACCTGATCGCCATCGGCAACGGTACGGCCAGCCGCGAGACCGACAAGCTGGCGGCCGACCTGATCAAGCTGGCCGCCAAGGCCGAGCGCGCCATCGAGAAGGTGGTGGTGAGCGAAGCCGGTGCCTCGGTCTACTCCGCCAGCGAATACGCCTCGCAGGAGATGCCCGACGTGGACGTGAGCCTGCGTGGCGCCGCCAGCATTGCGCGCCGCCTGCAGGACCCGCTGGCCGAACTGGTGAAGATCGACCCCAAGAGCATCGGCGTGGGCCAGTACCAGCATGACGTGAACCAGAGCGAGCTGGCGCGCACCCTGGGCACCGTGGTCGAGGACTGCGTGAACTCCGTGGGCGTGGACCTGAACACGGCCAGCGTGCCCTTGCTCAGCCGCGTCTCGGGCCTGTCGGCCAGCGTGGCCAAGGCGGTGGTGCGCTGGCGCGAGGCCAACGGCGCGTTCAAGAGCCGCAAGCAGCTCATGGACGTGGCCGGCCTGGGCGCCAAGACCTTCGAGCAGAGCGCGGGCTTCTTGCGCATCCGCGGCGGCGACAACCCGCTGGACATGACTGGCGTGCACCCCGAGACCTACCCCGTGGTCGAGCAGATCATGGAAAAGACCGGCAAGCCCGTGGCCGAGATCATGGGCCGCGCGGACATGCTCAAGACCTTGAAGCCCGAGCTCTTCGCCAACGAGAAGTTCGGCGTGATCACGGTCAAGGACATCCTGGGCGAACTCGAAAAGCCCGGTCGCGACCCGCGCCCGGACTTCAAGGTGGCGCGCTTCAACGACGGCGTGGAAGACATCAAGGACCTCAAGGAGGGCATGATCCTGGAGGGCACGGTGAGCAACGTGGCGCAGTTCGGTGCCTTCATCGACCTTGGGGTGCACCAGGATGGCCTGGTGCACGTGAGCCAGCTGGCGCACAAGTTCGTGAACGATGCGCGCGAAGTGGTCAAGACCGGCGACATCGTCAAGGTCAAGGTCATGGAGGTGGACGTGGAGCGCAAGCGCATCGGCCTGTCGATGAAGCTCGGTGACGCCCCCCCACGCCAGGGGGGCGACCGCGGTGGCTACCGCGACAACCGCTTCGAGGGCGCGGGGCGCGGTCAGCAGCCGCAAGGCGGCCGCCGTGCGCCCGAGCCGGCGCAGCAATCGGCCATGGCATCGGCCTTCGCCAAGCTGCAGCAGACCAAGGGCCGCTAAAGTCCCACGGGCAGCGCCCGCTGACCGTTGGTACCGCCACCCCTACCGCCCGTGCAGGTAGGATGGCACGGCCGGTTTGGGTGATGGCCGGGCGCGGCGGGCAGCGCCATAATCGGCACTTGTCCCACCAGAGGTCCAGTCACCCATGGAGTTGAATGCACTGCTGGCACAGCCGGCGGCCCTGCCCAGCCTGCCGCGCACCGTTGCGCTGCTGATGAGCGAGCTGGCCCAGCCCGAGCCCAGCCTGCGGCGCATGAACCAGCTCTTTGCTACCGACCCGGCCCTGGCCGCGCGCCTGCTGGAGCTGGCCAACTCCCCGGCTTTCCAGATGCCGCGCCAGATTGCCGGCATTCCCCAGGCCCTGGCCCTGCTGGGCACCGCGCAATTGCGTGGGCTGGTCACATCGGCGCCCTTGGGCACCACCTCGCGCTCCGTGCCCGGGGTCAACATGCAGCAGTTCTGGCGCTACAGCCTCAATACCGCCAAGCTAGCGCGCTCGCTGGCCGGCCTGGTGCACCACGACCAGATCGCCGCCTACACGGCCGGCCTGCTGCATGCCCTGGGCGAACTCGTGATCCACCTGGCCGATCCCGAGAAGGCCCATTCGGTCAACACCCTGGTGGCGCCGCTGGACCTGCGCCGTACCAAGGTGGAGCAGCGCATCTTCGGCTACTGCTACAGCAAGGTGTCGGCCGGGCTGGCGCGGCGCTGGCAACTTCCCGAGGTCGTGGTCGACGCCCTGCAGTACCAGGACGCACCGTTCGAGAACAAGGCCTACGAGCCGCTGGCCGGCGTGATCCACCTGGCCTCCTGGCGTGCCCGTGCGCGCGAGGCCGGGCTCAACGAGAACGAGCTGGCCGTCTCCTTCCCGGGGGAGGTGGGGCTGGTGCTGGGCCTGGACATCGACATGGTGCTGCAGCAGGACCCCATCGACTGGAACGTGCGCCCCGAGGCACCGGCGGATTACGTGGTCTGATACGGATTGGCGTTCAATCGCACAACTAGGCGGGAAGCCGCAGACAGTGCTGTAGCACAGCACGGCAAGGCGAACCAACGACGTTAGACGGTTGAAGGCAAATCCGTATGATGACCGCTCTGGGACAATGCAGGGCATGAAAGCATTGCGCATCCATGCGGGCCCGCGCGCCCGCCAGCACCTTGAACAGCATGGCCTGCAACCGGGCGATGTGCGCGTGGTCCCCGCGGCGGCCGGCGGCCCCAAGGGCCTGATCCTGGGCCCGTTGGACCGGTTTCTGTTTGGCGAGTGGCTGGCCGGCTCCCGCCAGCCGGTGCACCTGGTGGGCGCATCCATCGGCGCCTGGCGCATGGCCACGGCCTGCCTGGGCGGCTCGGTGGCGGCCTTCGAGCGGCTGGAGCATGACTACATCCACCAGAGCTATGAGCTGCCGCCAGGCAAGAAGCGGCCCCCGGCGTCGCACGTGAGCGAACGCTTTGGCCAGAACCTGCAGGCCTTCTATGGCGGTCGGGTCGGGGAGGTGCTGAGCCACCCACGCTACCACCTGCACATCGTCACCTCGCGTGGCCGGCATGTGCTGGCGCGCGAGCACCGGGTGGGCACGCCGCTCGGCTACCTCGGGGCCTTCCTGAGCAATACGGTGCACCGCAAGGCCCTGGGCGCATGGCTCGAGCGGGTGGTGTTCTCGTCGCCGGATGCAGGCCTTGCAACGGGTGCTGCCTTGCCTTTCGGGACGGCCGACTTCCGTACGCGCCAGGTGCAGCTCACCGAGCAGAACTTCATGCCCGCGCTGCAGGCCAGCTGCTCCATCCCCTTCGTGCTGCAGGCCGTGCACGACATTCCGGGTGCCCCGCGCGGTGCCTACTGGGACGGAGGCATCACCGACTACCACCTGCACCTGGGCTACCACCAGTCGCCCATGGCGCAGGTGGTCGAGGGTGCGGCCCGGGCCGGCAGCGGCCTGGTGCTGTACCCGCACTTCCAGCAGCAGGTGGTGCCCGGCTGGCTGGACAAGGGGCTTAAGTGGCGGCACCGCTCGACCAGCGCACTCGATTCCATGGTGGTGCTCTCGCCGCACCCCGAGTGGGTGCGTTCCCTGCCCAACAGCAAGCTGCCTGATCGCAACGATTTCACCCACTACGGCACCGATGCTGCGGCCCGCGCCAGGGCTTGGCTGGGCGCCACGGCGGCGAGCCGGCAGCTGGCTGACGAGTTTGCCGCGTGGTTGGAGCGGCCCGACATGGCGGCGGTGCAGCCGCTGTAGCTGCGCAGCGGCTGGCCGCCGCCGCCCTCAGCGTGCGGGTGTGGGCGCAGCGGGCCGCGGCTGCAGGCGCGCCATTTCGTACGCCCGTGCCCAGGCGAGCACCTCGCTGGCCGGCATGGGCGGCGCGATGCCGAAGCCCTGGGCGCGTTCGCAGCCCAGCGCGAGCAGCTTCTCGCCATGGGCCGGGGTTTCCGCGCCTTCGGCAATCACGTGGCGGTTGAAGGCGCGGGCCAGCGTGACGATGGCATTGACCAGGGTCAGGTCGTCCTCGTCGTGCAGGATGCCCTGCACGAAGGACTGGTCGATCTTGATGGTCTCTGCCGGCAGGCGTTTGAGGTAGGAGAGAGAAGAAAATCCGGTGCCGAAGTCGTCGAGCGCGAAGCGCACGCCGAGCGCCTGGCAGCTGTGCATCATGCTGCGCATGTACTGCATGTCCTGCAACGCGGCGGATTCGAGGATTTCCAGTTCCAGCCGCGATGGGTGCACCTCGGGGCAGGTCAGCAGCAGGTCCTTGAGCCGCTCCACGAAGCCTGCGCGCTGGAAGTGCTGCGCAGCGATGTTCACGCTGACCTCCCACTGCGCGCCGGCCAGGCTCCACTGCCGCATCTGGGCCAGGGCCTCGCGCAGCACCCACTCGCCGAGTTCGGCCACCACCTCAGCGTCCTCCAGCAGCGGCAGCACGTGCTGGGGCCCCAGCAGGCCCTGCTCGGGATGCTGCCAGCGCAGCAGGGCCTCCATGCCCAGTACCTCGCCGGTGCGCAGGTTGACCTTGGGCTGGTAGTACAGGCGCATTTCTCCGGCCTGCAGCCCCTGGGTCACCCGGGTCTGCCGCGAATGCTGGGTCTGCACCGCGTGGTCGAGCTGCACGTCGAACAGGTGCATGCGGTTGCGGCCCGAGCGCTTGGCCTGGCACATGGCCTGATCGGCCTGGCGCAGCAGGGTGTCGGGGTTCACGTCGTCCTGCGGGAACACGGCCACGCCCACGCTGGCCGTGGTGTGCAGCAGGCGGTCGTCGATGGCGTAGGGCGCGGCCAGTTGCTGCATGAGCTGGCGCACCTGCTCCTCGATGGCGGGCACGTCGGTCTGGTGGTTGAGCAGCAGCACGAACTCGTCGCCGCCCAGGCGCGCCGCGGCACTGCTGCCGGTGGCAAAGGTGTTCAGGCGCTGGGACACCTCCTTGAGCAGGCGGTCGCCCATGCGGTGGCCATGGGCGTCGTTGATGGCCTGGAAATGGTCCAGGTCCAGCATGCACACCGCCAGCAAGGTCGGGCTGCGGCCGGTCACGAACAGGGCGTGGGTGAGCCGCTCGGCCAGGGAGGCGCGGTTGAGCAGGCCGGTCAGTGCGTCGTGCCGGGCATGCCAGGAGATCTGGTGGCGCAGGTGGCTGGCCTCGGTCACGTCGCGGAACACCAGCACGCAGCCCGATGCCCGCCCGCTGCCCTGGCGGATGGCCGATGCCGTGTACTCGATGGCATAGCGCTCACCCGAGCGGTGCAGCAGCACCTCCTGCATGGCCGGGCGGGTGGGGGCCACCACGGTGGCTTCGCCGGTGGCCCGCGTGGCCGCCTGGCTCGCCGGCTCCTCATAGAGCCGGAAGACATCGTCGAGCAGCGCGCCCATGGCCTGTTCGGCGGTGAAGCCGGTCATGAGCTGGGCGGCTTCGTTGATGGTCTCGATGCAGCCGGCCAGGTCGGTGGTGATCACGCCATCGCCGATGGAGGCCAGCGTGACCTGGGCACGGTCCTTCTCGTTGCGCAGGGCTTGCTCGGCGCGCTTGCGCTCGGTGATGTCCACCAGCGTGCCCACGGTGCCGGCCACGGCGCCGTTCGTGCTGGTGAAGGGCGCCTCGTAGTAGGCCATGGTGCGCGCCAGCTGGCCCGGTGGCTGCACCAGGACCTCGTTGTCCTGCGACATGGCCAGCTGCCGGGACTGGGCGGGTGAGAGCAGGTGCGGCGCCGTGAGGCCGGGGAACATGCCTTGCCCCGGCAGACCCGGGTCGCCGTTCTGGAACAGCCGCTGCCAGGCGCGGTTGGCGTCGACGAAGGTGCCGTCCGCCTCGCGCACGAACACCGGCAGGGGCAGGGCGTCGATGAGCTGGCGTGTGAAGTGCAACTGCTCGCTCTGCAGTTGCTGCGTCTCGCGCAGCGAGTGCACCAGGGACTGCACCTTGCCGGCCATGTCGTTGAAGGTGTGGGCCACGGCGCGCGATTCCAGCGTGCCCTGGATGTCCATGCGCGTGTCCAGGTGTCCCTGGCGGAAGCGGTCCGTGGCCTCGGTCAGGCGGCGCAGCATGCGGGCATTGGCGCGCAGGATCAGGGTCAGCAGGAACAGGATGGTGAAGATGTTCAGCGCCGAGATCCGGGCCTGCACGACCACAGTCTTCCAGATCCGGTCCACCAGGATGCCGGGATCGGCGGTGACCGTGAGCACGCCGGTACGCCCGTCGGCGAAGGTCTGGCCGAAACGTTGCGTGGGTGGGCTGATGTCCAGCAGGTCGGCAAACCAGGCAGGGGCCTGCATGGCCACGGGCGGCGCTGCCCACTGCAGGGGCGCCTGGCCCGGCACCTGCCACAGCAGCGACTGCACGGCCGGGCCGAAGCGGGTGGGGGTGGCCAGCAGCACGCGGGCGGCAGATTCGCGCTGCGCCGGGTCCAGCGCCACCAGGCTGGGCAGCAGGCTGTCGCCCACGCGCGCGAGCTCGGCCACGGCGCGGTCGTGGGCTTCCTGCTCTTCGAGGGACACCAGCTGCTGGTAGCGCATGGCCACGACCGCCACGATGATCACCAGGATCGCGAGGTACAGCCGGGGAGAGGTTCCCTGCGTCAGCCAGGCCCTGAATTTTTCTGCGCGCATGGATGGATCAGCCAGTCATTTCATGGAATGGATGAAAGAGCGCGCGCAGCACCGCCATCGGCCGGCGCCAGCCCGTCTCGGGCGGCGCGCCAAGGGCCCGGCCTGCGCGCCGGCCATGCACTCCCACCATGCATGCCCGCCTCGCTCAGCAGTGGCAACGGGGCCTGGCGCCCTGCAGCGCCGGCCCGTTAATTACTTTGTTAATTATTGTTTGACAGTGCAGCAGTTTAGCTGCACGGGCGCTGCCCGCGCCCCGCCCGTATGGGGGAGGCTGTTGCAGGGTGGCCAGGCTGCCGCCGCCAGGGAATTGCCACGGCCTGGCGCCAGACCGCCCGGCGCTGCTACAGCGACTGGGTGAGCATGTCCCGGTATTCCTCGGGCGTGGCGATGCGCGGGTTGGTCTTGTGGCAGTGGTCGGCCATCGCGCCCTTGATGATGTCGTCGAACATGCTTTCGGTCACGCCCATGGCCGCCAGGCCCGTGGGCAGGCCCAGGCGGGCGTTCATGTCGCGGATGGCCTCGGGAATGTCGAGCGCGCCGGCCAGGCCCATGGCGTGCGCCATGCGTTCCAGGCGCTGCTCCTTTTGCACCGATTCGGCGCCGGCGTTGAAGCGCACCACGGCCGGCAGGAACATGGCGTTGAGCGTGCCGTGGTGAAGGCGCGGATTCACGCCGCCCAGGCTGTGGCTGAGCGAGTGCACGGCGCCCAGGCCCTTCTGGAAGGCCATGGCACCCTGCATGCTGGCGCTCATCATGTGCAGGCGTGCGTCGCGGTCGCTGCCGTTGCGCGTGGCAGGCTCGATGTGGGCCCAGCCGCGCGTGAGACCGTCCAGGGCAATGCCATCGGCCGGCGGGTTGAACGCGGCCGACATGAAGGTCTCCATACAGTGCGCGATGGCATCCATGCCCGTGGCCGCGGTGAGCGCGGGTGGCAGGCCCAGGGTGAGTTCGGGGTCGCAGATGGCGGTCTTGGGCACCAGGTTCCAGGAGTGGAAGCCGAGCTTGCGGTGGTCGTCGACGATGATGATGGCGCCGCGCGCCACCTCGCTGCCGGTGCCGCTGGTGGTGGGCACGGCGATCAGCGGCGCAGCGCGCTCGGTGATGCGCGGCGAGCCGCCTTCGATGGTGGCGTAGTGGGTGAGCGGGCCCTCGTGCGTGGCGGCGATCGCGATGCCCTTGGCACAGTCGATGGCCGAGCCCCCGCCCACGGCGATCAGGCCGTCGCAGCCCTCGCGCTGGTACACCTCGACCGCGGCGCGCACGGCCGCTTCGGTGGGATTGGCCGGGGTCTGGTCGAACACCGCCACGGGCAGCCCCGTGAGCGCGTCCAGCGCCTTTTGCAGCACCCCCGCGGCCTTGACGCCGGGGTCCGTCACGACGAGCGGGCGGGTGATGCCCACGCGCTCGCATTCCTGCTGGAGCAGCTTCACGGCGCCGAACTCGAACTGGATCTGGGTGACGTAGTAGATGAAGGCCATGGTGTTGCGGGAGTTGCGTTTACGATTGCTCTAAAACCTGTCGCAGAGACTTTACAACCGGGAGACACCCATGACCCTGAAGCAAACCCTCATGGCCGCCACTTTGTTCGTCACGTGCGTGACAGCGGTGCACGCCGATTGCCTGACCGATGCGCAGGCCGCCGAGCTGCTGGCCCACTACGTGGCGCGCACCCCGGCGCCCAACCCGGTGAACCTCTCGGACGCCGATGGCGCCTGCACGCGTGGCAAGTTCAACCAGCTGCTGGCGCAGCGCATGGGCAAGGTCGTGGGCTACAAGGCGGGGCTCACCAACCCGGCGGTGCAAAAGCGCTTCAACACCGACAAGCCGGTGTGGGGCAAGCTCTACGAGGGCATGGTCCTGCCCAGCGGTGCCAGCGTGGAGGCGGCCTTTGGCGCGCGCGCTCTCTACGAGGCCGACATGCTGGTGCGCGTGAAAAGCGCCGCCATCAACCAGGCCAAAACGCCCGAGGATGTGCTGGATGCCATCGACCAGGTCATTCCTTTCATCGAACTGCCCGACCTGATGGTGCAGGCACCGCCCCAGCTCAATGGCGCTGGCGTCACGGCCATCAACGTGGGCGCGCGCCTGGGCGTTGCGGGCACGCCGCTGCCGGTGCCCGTCTTCCGCGGCGAGCGCTACGCGCTGCTCAAGGCCCTGGCCGACATGAATGTGTCGCTTACCGATGGTGCCGGCGCGCGCCTGGGCGGCGGCAAGGGCAGCGATATCCTGGACCATCCGCTCAATGCCGTCGTCTGGCTGGCCGGCGCGCTGGCCAAGGAGGGCATCCACCTGCAGCCGGGCGACCTGGTGAGCCTGGGTTCGTTCTCGGCGCTGCTGCCGCCCAAGGCCGGCCTGTCGGTCACGGCCACCTATGACGGCCTGCCGGGTGCTGCGCCGGTGCGCGTCACTTTCAAGTAGCCCTTCCCCCTTTTTGTCCCTGAGAAAGCTTTCGCGTTGACCGATCTGCATATCCACGCCAACCGCCTGACCCCCCAGATGCGCAGTGTGCTCGAACGCATGGCGCGTGCGGGCCACCCGCCGCTGTACACCCGCACGCCACAGGATGCGCGCATTGCCTACGCGGCCGGTGCCGACGTGCTGGAGATACCGAAGGCCCAACTGCCCCGCGTGGAGGACTTCACCATCCCCGCGCGAGATGGCCATGCACTGCCCGCGCGGCTGTATGCGCCTTCCACCGGCGCGCCTTTGCCCGTGCTGCTGTACACGCATGGTGGCGGCTTCACCATCGGCAGCATCGGCACGCACGATATCCTCTGCCGCGAGCTCGCGCGCCTGGCAGGCTGCATGGTGGTCTCGCTCGACTACCGGCTGGCGCCGGAGCACCGTTTTCCCACGGCCACCCACGATGCCTGGGATGCCCTGGCCTGGCTGCATGCCAATGCCGCCCGCCTGGGCGCCGACCCGGCGCGGATCGCCGTGGGCGGCGACAGCGCGGGTGGCACGCTGGCCACGGTGAGCGCCATCCTCGCACGCGATGCGGGCCTGCCGCTGGCGCTGCAGCTGCTGATCTACCCCGGTTGCGCAGCCCACCAGGACACGCCTGCGCACACCCGTTTTGCCAGTGGCCTGGTGCTCGACGAGCCGGCCATCACCTGGTTCTTCGGCCAGTACGTCACCACCCGCGAACAGCGGGAGGACTGGCGCTTTGCCCCCCTGCATGCCGACGACCTGGAGGGCGTCGCCCCCGCGTGGATCGGCTTGGCCGAGTGCGACCCGCTGGTGGACGAGGGCGTGGACTATGCCGACAAGCTGCGTGCGGCCGGCGTGGCGGTGGACCTCGAGATCTACCGCGGCGTGACGCACGAATTCATCAAGATGGGCCGCGCGATCCCCGAAGCGCGCCAGGCCCACGCCGACGCGGCACGCGCGCTGCGTGCCGCTTTCCACATGGAGTGAGACGTTTCCTTATGGCCCAACAACCCCAACGCCGTGATTTCCGCTGCTTCCACCGCCTGCGCGTGCGCTGGGCCGAGGTGGACATGCAGAAGATCGTCTTCAACGGCCACTACCTGATGTACATCGACAACGCCATGTCGGAGTACTGGCGCGCCCTGGCCTTGCCCTACGACGCCAGCATGCACGCCCTGCAGGGCGAGATGTTCGTGAAGAAGGCGAGCCTCGAATACCACGCCTCGGCGCGCATGGACGACACGCTGGACGTGGGCATGCGCTGTGCGCGCGTGGGCAATTCCTCGTGCCTGTTCGAGGCAGGCATCTTCAGTGGGGACCGGCTGCTGGTTTCGGGCGAACTGGTCTACGTGTTCGCCGACCCCGTGGCGCAGAAGTCGCGCCCCGTGCCGGAGGTACTGCGCCAGATCATTACCGGCTTCGAAGCCGGCGAGGACCTGGCCGAGGTGAATACCGGCGACTGGAACGCCCTGGGCCGCGATGCGGGCCGCCTGCGCACGGCGGTGTTCGTGACCGAGCAGGGCATCCCGGCCGAGATCGAGGCCGATGCGCTCGATGCCACCGCGCGCCATGCGGTGGTCTACAACCGCCTGGGCCAGGCGATAGCGACGGGGCGGTTGCTGCAGGAGGCGCCGGGTGTGGGGCGCATCGGGCGGTTGGCGGTGGACCGGTCGGTGCGGGGCACGCGGTGGGGGCGCATGGTGCTCGATGCCCTGGTCGACGCCTCGCGGGCGCGCGGGGATCGGGAGGTGCAGTTGCATGCGCAGGGCAATGCGGAGGGGTTCTATCGCCGCGCTGGGTTCTCGGTTGTCGGAGAGCCCTATGACGAGGCTGGGATTGAGCATGTGGTGATGGTTCGGTGCTTCTGATTTTTTCTTGGGGTGTTGCTTCGCTTTGATCCCGCGTGCCTGTGGTGAGGTCGGAGGCCGGGATGTGCGCCCGGCGGCGCAGTAACTTTCTCTTGCGTCGCCAAGAGGGTGTAGAAGAAACCTATTTGAGCCGCCCCAAGAGCATGCGAGCCTGCGCCAGCCAGACCCACGCTG
>NZ_JBWKNZ010000015.1:0-197458 GCF_059415825.1 Acidovorax sp. GW821-FHT10A04 | reverse complement strand
TCTTTGGGGTACGTTTCTTTGGCGACGCAAAGAAAGGTACCTCGGCCGCCGGGCCGAGACCCGGCCTCCGCCCTCAACCAAAGCACGCCATCCAATAAGCACAGCAGCACGGCCCCACAAATTAAAAACCACAGATCACTGATCCGCCCTGATCCCCGCCGCCTTGATGATCGGCGCCCACCGCTGCCGCTCCTTCCTGGCAAAGACCCCCAGATAAGCCGCGCTCCCCCCGGCCGGCTCGAACCCCAGGTCCAGCAGCCGCTGGCGCACCTCGGGCCTGGCCAGGACCTTGTTGACGGCCGCATTGAGCGTGCGCGTGATGTCCGCTGGCGTGCCCTTGGGGGCGTACAGCGCGTTCCAGGCGACGAACTCGAAGCCTGCCTGGCCCTGCTCGGCGACGGGCTTGACGCCAGGTGCCAGGTTGCTGGCGGTGGCCGAGGTGACGCCCAGGGCGCGCAGCTTGCCGGCTGCGAGGTGGGGGCGCAGTGCGAGCGGGGTGTCGATGGTCACGGACAACTGTCCGCCGAGCACGTCGGTCATCGCGCTGCCCGAGCCCTTGTACGGGATGCCGAAGAGCGGGGCGCCCGAGCGTTCCTTGAGGAACTCGAGCACCAGGCGGGCCGAGGTGCTGGGCATGGCGATGTCGGCCGAGCCGGGCGTGCGCTTGACCGCCTCCAGCACGTCGCCGATGGTGCGGTACGGGGTGGCGGCACCGGCGGCGAGCACCATGGGGAAGGTGCCCACCATGGCGATGGGCTCGAAGTCCTTCTCGGGGTCGAAGGGCATCTTGGCATAGAGGAACTGGTTGAGCACATGGGTGGCGTTGGTGCCCATGGTCAGGGTGTAGCCGTCGCCCGCGGCCTGGGCCGCCAGCTCGGTGCCGAGGATGCCGCCCGCGCCGGCCTTGTTCTCCACCACGATGGGCTGGCCCAGCTCGCGCCCGAGCTGCTCACCCAGGTAGCGGGTGGCGACGTCCGTGCCCTGGCCGGCGGCGTAGGCGACGATGATCCGGATGGGCTTGGTGGGATAGGGGGGCTGTGCCTGTGCCTGCGCCGAAGGGGCGCACGGGCACAGCAGGCTGGCCGCAGTCACAACAATGGTGGCAGCGATGGATCGCATGCTTGTCTCCTGGTTTTTTTGGTCTGCAGATCACAAGGGAAGGGTACGGGCAATGCCCCGGGTGTAGAAGTCCCTGCGTTGGTTTTCGTCGAATCCGAGCCCGGCCAGCACCTCGTCGGCATGCTGGCCAAAGCGCGGTGGCGGCGTGCCCGGCGACGCCGGGGTGCCGTACAGGCGTGCCGGGGTGCGCAGCGCGGTGAACGGCCCCTGCCGGATCACCATCTGGCGGTGCGCGCAGTGGGCCTGGGCCAGGGCCTGGGGCACGTCGTTCACCACGCCGGCGGGCACGCCCACGCGCATCAGCGCTTCGCACAGCGGGCCGCAGTCCGATGCGGCGATGGCCGCCTCGATCACGGCCTTGAGCGCCTGGCGGTTGGCCAGGCGGTCGGCATTGGTGCGAAAGCGCGGGTCCTCGGGCAGCCCGGGTTGTCCGAGGTGCTGGCCGAAGCGGCGGAACTGGCTGTCGTTGAGGATGCCGATGAACACGTGGCCATCGCGCGCCTGGAACTTGTCGTAGGGCGCGATGTTGGGGTGCGCGCTGCCCAGTAGGCCCGGCGCCTGGTGCGAGGCGAACCAGTTCGACGCATGCGGCAGCAGCAGGCTGAGCGCGGTGTCGTACAGCGTGGCCTCCACGCGCTGCCCCTTGCCGCTGCCGTGCCGGCTGCACAGCGCCATGAGGATGCCGGTGAGCGCGACGTAGCCGGTGAGGTGGTCCACGATGGGAATGCCCATGCGCGTGGCGCCGCTGGCCGACTCGCCGTTGATGCTCATCAGCCCGCACTGCGCCTGCAGCACGGCGTCGTAGCCCGGTAATCCGCCCAGCGGGCCGTCGCGGCCGAAGCCCGAGATGGCGCAGTAGACCAGGCGCGGGTAGCGCGCGGCCAGCACGGCTTCATAGCCCAGGCCCCACTTCTCCATGGTGCCGGGCAGGAAGTTCTCGACCAGCACGTCGGCATCGGCCAGCAGGCGGTGCAGTACCTCCTGCGCCTCGGGCTGGCTGAGGTCCAGGCCGAGCGCCTTCTTGCCGCGGTTCAGCGCGGCGAAGTAGGCGCTGTGGCCCATGGCGTCGTAGGGCGGGCCCAGGTGGCGGGTCTCGTCGCCGCCCGGCGGCTCGATCTTGACCACCAGGGCGCCGTTGTCCGCCAGCATCTGGGTGCACAGCGGGCCTGCCAGCACGCGCGTGAGGTCCACGACGCGCAGGCCCTGGAGCGCCGTGGCGCCGCTGAAGCCTTGCATGGCGCTGGGGTTCATCCGCGGCTGGGCAGCACGACCACGCCGCCACCCAGCACGGAGAGTTCGCCGTCCTGGTTGTGCGCCTGCTGCTCGATCTCCACCAGGTGCTGGCCGTTCTCCTGGAACTTGCGCGTGACCTTGCCCTTGATGAAGAGCATGTCGCCCTCGGGGTTGTGGCGGCGGATCTTGCAGCTGGCCTTGTGCAGGAAGCCGGCGTCGCCCATCCAGTTGGTCAGGTGGTGGGTGAGCCAGGAGGTACGCTCGGGGCCGTAGTCGTAGGCACCGGGGGCGCCGACCTCCAGGGCGAAGTCCTCTTCCCAGTGCACGCGCTCTGGCACGTCGGGGATGCCGAAGCGGTTCTTGATGCCCACGCCCGGGTGCGCGTCGATGAGCTTCCAGGCCAGCTTGTTGGCGCGGATGTACAGGCCGCCCCAGCCCTGGGCGTAGGCGATGAAGCCGGTGACCGTCATCGGGCCCTTGAACATGGTGGGCAGCTCGTCACCCACGTTCACGTCCTCCCAGTAGCGTGGCGTGGCGCCGCGTACTTCCTCGTC
Source organism: Acidovorax sp. GW821-FHT10A04 (assembly GCF_059415825.1). Taxonomy (NCBI): domain Bacteria; kingdom Pseudomonadati; phylum Pseudomonadota; class Betaproteobacteria; order Burkholderiales; family Comamonadaceae; genus Acidovorax; species Acidovorax sp. GW821-FHT10A04. Next base: position 194,552 of record NZ_JBWKNZ010000015.1, on the reverse strand, counting down.
GCGGTAGAGCTTGTAGGCCTCGCCCAGCTCCTCGTCGGTGTACTGGCGCGGGCCGCGCTCGCGCACGTTCTGGTACTTGCTGCCCTGCTCGCGGGCGTGGTCGCGCTCGGTGCGAAAGCACCAGCTGTCGGCCTCGGCCACCTTGTCGCCGCTCTGGTTGAAGAAGTCCACGTGGTAGATCTGCTGGATGGCGCGGCCGGCAAAGCGGGTCTGGTGCTCGACCAGGTCCTTGAGCGAGGCCTCGGTGGAGATCACGTCGTTGCGGCGCACCGGCTTGTGCCAGGTCCAGTCGGCACCGGACCACATGGCGTGCACGCCCGGCAGCCCGCCCACATAGCCCGAGACGATGCGGCTGGTGGCGAACAGGAAGCTGGGCAGGGCGACGATGCCGCCGTAGTGCGTCTTGGCCGCGTAGTCGGGGTCGCACCACAGCGGGTTGTCGTCGCCGATGCCGTGCGCGTAGTGGCGGATGTTGTCGCGCGTGGCCTCGTGGCACCAGGGCTCGGCGGTCTGGCCGATCTTGACACCGATGCGTTCGCGCAGATCGTCGAGGCCGCTGTCGGTGATCTTGGGAAAGCTGCGTTGCTGGGGGCGTGCTGACATGGGTGGAGTCTCCTTGTGGTGGTTGATGAATCGATGAGTAAAGGACTGACTTGCTGACGGACTGACTTGTGAAAGCGGGTGGGGAGGACGATGGGCGCGGCGCTGCTCAGGCGCAGGCCAGCGCCTCGCGTTCGCGCAGCACCTTGCGGTGCACCTTGCCGGCGGGGGTCTTGGGCAGCTCCGGCACGAAGGCGATGTGGCGCGGGTATTCGTGCTGGCTGAGCTTGGTGCGCACCAGGTTCTGCACCTCCTGGATGAAGGCCTCGCTGTGCGCGCGGTCCGAGACCACGAAGGCCTTGACCACCTGGCCCCGGATGGCGTCGGGCACGCCGATGACGGCGGCTTCGAGCACGTCCTCGTGCATCAGGATCACGTTCTCGATCTCCACCGCGCTCATGGTCCAGCCGGCGGAGATGATCACGTCGTCGGCGCGACCACCGTGGTAGAAGTAGCCGTCCTCGTCGGTGCGGCCCAGGTCCTTGGTGGGCACCCACAGGCCGCGGCGCAGCACCATGAGCTGGCCGGTCACGCCGGGCGGGCAGACCTGGCCTTCGGCGTCGTGCACTTCGACCACGGTGCCGGGCACGGCCTTGCCCAGCGAGCCGCGCTTGACCGGGAAGTCCGCCGCGCCGGGGTAGCTGGCCAGCACCACGCCGATCTCGGTGGTGCCGTACATGCTGCACACCGGCAGGCCGAACTGCTGCTGCACGAAGTCGGCCGTGTCGTCGTCGATGGGCTCGCCGGTGAAGGACAGCTTCTCGAAGTGGTAGCTGTACCCGGCCGCCTTGCCGCAGTTCTTCACCATGCGGTAGTGGGTGGCGGCGGCCGACATGTTGGTGAAGCGGTGGGTCGACAGCGCCTGCAGCAGCCGCTCGGGGTTGAAGCGGCCGCTGTAGCTGCCCACCGTGAGGCCCAGCGCCAGCGGGGCCAGCGTGCCATGCCACAGCCCGTGGCCCCAGGCAGGCGACGACGGGCACATGAAGCGGTCGCCCGGGCGCAGGCCCGTGCCGTAGAGCGCTGCCACCATCAGCGTGACCAGGGCCTTGTGGGTGTGCCTGACGGCTTCGGGCAGCTCGCGCGTGGTGCCCGAGGTGTACTGGAACACCGCCAGGTCTTCAGGGGCCGAGCGGGCATGGTACTGCCCGGGCAGGGCGGCCAGCCGCTGCCACAGCCCCCCGTTGAACACCTCGAACGGCGTGCTGCCCAGGCCGGCGACCACGTCGCGCTTGTCCTCGTTGGTGACCAGCAGGGCGGGTTGGCAATCACCCACCCGCAGGCGCACGCCGTCGGGCCCGAACAGGGTGAACAGCGGCACGGCGATGGCGCCGCACTTGATCACGCCGAACATGGCCGTGTAGAACTCGCGCGAGGGCTCCAGCATGATGGCCACGCGGTCGCCCCGGCCCACACCTCGGGCCTCCAGGAAGTGGGCGAAGCGCGAGGAATCGCGTGACAGCTCGTCGAAGCTGATCTTCTCGTCCATGCCGTCCGCGCGGCAGACGATCACTGCATCGCGGCCCTGGCCCGCATGGCGGTCCACGCACTCATGGGCGATGTTGAAGGACTGGCGGTCTCCATCAAAAAGGTCCCACAGCCGCTCGCTCGAAAAGTGGCTCTGTGCATCGGCGTAGCTCGTGGTGTCGGTAAGTCGGTTCATGGCTGCATGGGCTCTGTGTGGCGGTGCATGCAGTCTCGGTATCCTGGTAAAAATTGTCAAATAAGACTATTGGTTGTATATAGACAATGAAAATGGAGTTGATGCTTGCCGCCACCGGGGCTATCCGGGTGCGCGCATGGGGCGACGGGGTGAGGGCGGCAGGGAGGAGACGGGGGAGGCGTCGGGCTGCCGAGCTGCCGTGTGGGCGCAGGCAGCTGCGCGTGGCGGCGGTGCCTCTTGCCGCCGCCCGGATTGGCAGGCGCACCAGGGGCTGGCCTCGCAGGCCATGGGGAGCACTGGATGGCGCGGGCGCTGGCAGCAGTTGCGCCGCACCTTGTCAAAAAGAATTGTCTATGAACAATTGATTGGTGATTTTGACAATGGTGGGGCGGATTTTCGACAATGGCGGCTTCGTCCCACCGACACGGCCAGCTCATGAACCGCCAGCTGAAGACCTTTGAACAACTCCGATCGCTGATTGCGCAGGAGGTGCTGCTGCAGCAGCCAACATTCGGCGTGGTGGAGCCCCGCCTCATCGCGTTGCCTGAACGCGATGCCAGTGGCTGCAACTGGGCCGTGGGCGGCTGGGCCGCGCCGTGCGGCCCGGAGCGGGAGTCCTGCCCGCAGCTGCTGCAGCTGGTGCGGGGCTACCAGTCGCGCTTCAACGCAGTGGGCCGCTCGCCGGGCAACGCCGTGGCCTTGCTGCCGCCCGCCACGCAGGGCGCCGCCAGTGCGCCGCGCAAATCCGGCGCCTGAGCCAGGCCAGGCATGCCTGCCTGCGCAAGGCGCGGCCTCAGGAGAACTCGATCCCCTCGCTGGCCAGCCCCACCAGGTCGATGCGCACAGCCGTGGCATCCAGGTTGGCGGCCAGCACCACCACCTCGTTGAACGAGACCCCGCTGGCCATCAGGTCCACCAGCGGCTTGAGCTCGGCCTGCGTGCCGGAGCGGCCCACCACGTTGGTCCACAGCAGCTGCGCCACCTGGGCCGGCGTCTGCGCGCCCAGCAGCTGCAGCCCGATGCCCGCGATGGTCTGGCTGGTGGCGCCTGCGTCCAGCAGGCGGATCACCTCGCCCACCGCCGCCTTGTTGTTCACCAGCGCCGGGCCGCCCAGGGCCCCCAGCAGCTTGGCGGCCTGGCCGGCGTTGCCGCCGAGGTCCAGCGCCAGCTTGGTGTCGCTGAAGGTGAGGCGCTCGACCCGCGTCATATCGAGCATGGCCCCATCGGTCGTGCGTTGCAGGGTGAACGATCCATTGGCGTTTTGCTGCACATGGGTCTGTGCCAGCGTGGCCGGGATGACGACGGTGTCGGTGCCTGCCCCTCCATCCACAAACCGCGCCAGGCCCAGCGTGGGGCTGATGGTGTTGTTGCCCGCATTGCCCGTGACGCTGATCTCGCGGATGGCATCCACGCGTATGTTGCCTGCGGTGCTCATGCCCTCCAGCAGCTGCGTCGGCGTCTTGCCCGCGCTTTGCTGCGGGAAGAACTGGGCAAACAAGGTTGCCACTTCCAGCGCCGATGTGCTGGCGAAGGGCTGGATGATGGCGCCCTCGCCTTGCGTGAGATCGCGCCCCAGCCACTTCTGGTACAGGAAGGCGGCAGCCTCCTCGGCCGCACTGTGCGCCACGGTGAGGCTCGGGCCCGCCGCAAAGCGCACCTGCTCCACATCCACGAGCCAGTCGGACACGCCCGAAGGCGTATGGGTCAGCTTGATGCCCGCTCCGTCCAGGGTCACGGTGTAGTCCGCGCGCGCCCCCTCCTGGATGGCTACGTCGAAGCCCGTGCCGCCATTGAGCTTGTCGCTGCCGGTGCCGCCGGAGAGCAGGTCGTTGCCCGCACCGCCGAACACGATGTCGTCGCCGGCATCGCCATTCACCTGGTCGTCGCCCGCCTCGCTGCCCACCACGTCGTTGCCGCCACCGCCGTGGATGGTGTCGTTGCCCGGGCCGAGCACGATCCACTGGGCAGCACCATCGCCGCTGGCCATGTTCTGGCCTGCACCGCCGATGAGGCGCACGGCACCGACGATGGCGACGAATGCCACGTTGTCCACCTGGATGACGGTGTCGGCGGGCAGGGCCCGGGCGTCGATGACGATGGCCTGCTTGCCGTCACCCGCCGCGGCGCTGCCGCTGATCACCAGTGGCACGTTGGGGTTGAAACCTGTGCCGGTGGTGGGCTTGATGGTCTGCACCACCAGCGATTCGTTGACGCCCAGGGTGTCCAGGAAGGCCTTGACCTGGGGGGCCAGCTCGGAGTTGGTGCCTGCCGCGGAATCGACGCGCCGCCCGAGCTCGGCCTGCGCGGCCGCGCCCGTGGCGCCGCTGGTTTTCCCCTCGGCCGTGAAGCCCAGGCCCGTGGGTACGCTGACGGACACGATGGCATGGCCATCGGCGGCCTTGACGAGGGGGATGTCGGCCAGCGGGGTGGCTGTGCCGGGTGTATCGGTTCGGTTGCTGGTGACCACGGGGACGGCCGTGGTGATGGTGCCGTCAGCCGCCGTGCTGATGATGACCGGTGTTCCATCCACGGTGGTCGATACAGGCGGCGTGCCCCCGACCATGATGGCATTGCCCGTGAGATCAGCGATCACCAGGGCGGCATCGGCACCGGCGCTCCAGTCCTCGGCAAACGCGATGTTGTAGGTGGTGTTGTCGCTGGAGCTGTTGCCTGCCTTGTCCAGCAGCAGGGTCACCGCCATCCTGTCGGTGGGGCTCAGCGCCACACTGAAGCTGGTGGTGCTGGTGATCTCCACGTTGGCGGTATCGGTCAGCGTGTAGGTGCCGCGGGCCTTGCCGGTGAAGGTCAGCTTGGAGGCCACGATATCGTTGGCCGCCCCGCCCTTGCCCAGCAGCCCGGTGCCCGTGACCACCAGCAGCCCGGTGTCCGCATCGTAGGTGGCGCTGGTGACCGTGGGCACGGCCACCTTGGAGACGGTGATGCCATTGCCGGTGAGGTCGGCGATGTCGCCGCCCGTGACCACGCTGTTCCAGTCATCGGCCACGGCCAGGTTGTAGGTGGCGCCTCCGCTGGAGGTCGTGCCATTCTTGTTGAGCAGCCCCGCTACCGCGACGATGTCGGCACCCGAGAGTGTCACGGAAAAGCTGGTGGCCGAAGTGACCTCGACGTTGTCCGTGGTGGACAGGACGCGGGTGGCACCACCATCGCCGGTGAGGGTCAGCTTGTTGACCGTGACGTCGTTGGTAGCCCCGTTGGTCTTGACCAGGTTGGCGCCGGTGACGGTGAGGACATGGGTCTCGGCGTCGTACGTGGCGCTGGTGATGGTGGGGGCGGTGACGCTGGAGACGGTGACGGCGTTGCCGGTGGTGTCGGCGGAAGCCCCGGACTGCCAGCCTGCGGCTGCAGCCAGGTTGTAGGTGCTGGCATCCACGGCCGCCGTGCCGTTGTTGTTGAGCAGGCCGTTGAGGTTGAGCTTGTCCGTCGCGTTGAGGGTGACCGCGAAGGCCGTGGTGCTGCTGGCGTTGACGTTGCCGCTGGTCAGTGTGTAGCTGCCGCCCTGGCCGGCGAGGGTGAGCTTGCTGACATCGACGCTGCCGCCGTTGGTGAGGTTGATGCCGGTGACGGAGAGAACCCCGGTCGATGCGTTGTAGGTGGCGCTGGTGATGGCGGGCGTCGTGACCGCAGGTTCGAAATCCAGGTCATCGAGGGCCAGGGAGAGGTTCGCCCCGGCGATGGTGAAACTGGTGATGCTTTGAAAGTTGGTATTGCCCGACGTATTCACGCCCTGCTGAACAAGGGGCGTGCCATTGCTGGCGTAGGTCAGGGCCGCGCCTCCATTGGGGGTGATGGTGACATTGGCATCCGCCGTTGCACCGAAACTCAGGTTGTTCAGCCGGAATGCGCTGCCATCGGCAGCCTCCACCTTGATGCTGGAAATCCCGGAAGCGCTCGCCTGGTCGAAGCGCAGAAAGTAGTCTGCGCCATCGTTGCCGAGCGGCGATGTGGCGCTGCTGTTGGAAACGGCGTTGGTGTAGCTGCCGGTGCCCGTGATGGTGTACTTGATGCCGTCCAGCGTGAACGTGGCAGCAGAAAAGCTGGCGCCGGAATTGGTATCGTAGTTTTCGTCCGTGGGCACGGCCAGCACCGCGGCATAGGAGGCTGGCCCCACCAGCACAGGGGTGTGGACAGTGCCGTGGTGCCGCCCGAGCACCCAGTCACCGCCCAGGTGCGACGAGCCGGTGAGGTTGGTGGACGCAGCCACGTTGGCCCCGAACAGGTCGGACAGCGTGCGCAGCAATGCGGCCCCTTGCTTGCCCGCGCCAGAGTGGCACCCGTAGAGCAGCACGTCACCATCGTCTGCGAGTGCGCCGCCGATGGCGCGTAGCAGGTCGGCATGCTCGGGGGCGTTGCCGGCGTCCAGCACGGTGGTACCCCAGTGCAGGCGGCCAGGGCTGCCGTGGGAGAGGACATGCACAGCGTCGATGCCGCTGCGCCCCTGCAGGTGCCCGGCCATCTGTGCCAGACCGTCACGCATGCCATCGAGCACCACGACCTCGGCGCCTTCGGGCGCGGCTGTGGCCAGCGCCGTCGCATCGTGCAGGTCGTTGAAGATGAAGACCACCTGCACGGGGCTGTGCGCATCTGTGGGGTGGGGAAGGTCTAAAGGGTAGGCCATGCTGATTGCATCCTCGTTCTGGCGGCCAGGAGATCGGATACCTGCGGCAGCAGACCTCCATGGGGGACCGGATACCCACGCGGGCGTTCGGCTCGGGGACGCAGCACTACGGCCTGGGCTGGAGAAACCCAGGGCGTGATCGGCCGCGACAGTCCATTTTTACCAGAAAGTAAGCGGCAAACGAAGTGTTTATTGCTCTGCGGCGCCATGGCCGGGCGAGCTCGATCCCCTCGCCCTCAGGCGAAATCGATCCCCTTTGCCGTCAGGCGAACTCCAAGCCCTTGGCCGTGAGCCCCACCAGGTCAATGCGCACCGCATTGGCCTCCAGGTTGGCCGCCAGCACCACCAGCTCGGCCGCAGAGACCCCGCCGGCCAGGATGTCGGTGAGGATCTTGAGCTCGCTGTCCGTGCCCGCACGGCCCACCACATTGGTCCACAGGGTCTGCGCGACCTGCGTGGGGGTGCTCGCCCCCAGCAACTGCAGTCCCAGGCCCGCAATGGTCTGGCTGGTGGCGCCTGCATCGAGCAGGCGGATCACCTCGCCCACCACGCCCTTGTTGGCTAGCATGCCGGGCCCGGCCAGGGCCCCCAGCAGCTTGGCCGCCTGGCCTGCATTGCCATTGAGGTCCAGCGCCAGCCTGGTATCGCTGAAGCTGACACGCTCCACCCGCGTCACATCCAGCATGGCCCCATCGGTCATGCGCTGCAGGGTATAGCTGCCGTTGCTGTTGTGCTGCACATGGGTCTGGCCCAGGGTGGCCGGGATCACTACGGTATCTGCCCCTGCACCTCCGTCCACATACCGCGCCAAGCCCAGCGTCGGGCTGATGGTGTTGTTTCCGGTATCGCCGGTCACCGTGACTTCGCGCACTGCATCCACGCGGATGGCGTCCGCACTGGCCATGCCTTCCAGCAATTGCGCAGCCGTCTTGCCCGCCGTCTGGGTGGGGAACACCTGGGCGAACAGGGTGGCCACCTGCTCGGCGCTCTGGCCGGCCAGGGTCTGGACGATGGCACCTTCACCCTGTGTGAGGCCGCGGCCCAGCCACTTCTGGAACAGATGGGCTGCCGCTTCCTCGGCCGCGCTGTGCGCCACCGTGAGGCTTGGGCCCGTGGCAAAGCGCACCTGCTCCACATCGACCAGCCAGTCCGAGACACCTGAGGCGGTGTGCGTGAGCTTGATGCCTGCGCCTTCGAGGGTCACGGTGTAGTCGCTGCGCGTCCCCTCTTGGATCGCCACATCGAAGCCCGTTCCGCCGTTCAGGCGATCGCTGCCTGTGCCGCCGGAGAGCAGGTCATTGCCCGCCCCTCCGAACACGATGTCGTCGCCCGCATCGCCATACACCTGGTCATCGCCGGCCTCGCTGCCCACCACATCGTTGCCGCCGCCGCCGTGGATGATGTCGTCATCGGGGCCCAGCACGATCCACTGGGCTGCACCGTCACCGCTGGCCGCGTTCTGGCCCACGCCGCCGATGATGCGCACGGCACCCACCACGGCGATGAACTCGATGTTGTCCACCTGGATCACCGTGCCCGCGGGCAAGGCACGCGCATCCACGATCACCGCCTGCTTGCCATCGGCCGGGTTGGAGCTGCCATTGATCACCAGGGGCTGTGAGCCGTCATACCCGGCACCGATGGTGGGCTTCAAGATCTGCACGGACAGGGGCTCGTTGGGTGCCAGCGTGGCATAGAACACCTGGCCGGCATTGGTCAGCTCGGGGTTGTCGCCGGCAATGCGCTCGATGCGGAACCCGAGTTCGGCCAGGGCGGCAGAGCCCATGGTCGTGGTGGTCAGGCCCTCGGCCTGCAACCCGACCCCGGCGGGCACACCGACCGAGACGATGGGGGTACCGCTCGGCGAGGTGACCAGGGGGATGTCGGCCAGGGGCGAGGGAGTGCCGGGGGTATCGGGCCGGGTGGGCACCACCACCGGGATGGTGATGATGGTGGAGCCACCGGGGCCGGGCTCGGTGGTGACGGGCACGCCGTCGATGGGGGTGGCAGGCGGCCTGCCGGGGCCTGGATCGGGTGCCGAGGTGGTGTTGGTCACCGCCGTGGCTACCAGTGTCGCGGCATCGTTGCCGGCCGCGTCCTGGATGGCGTTGGTGTCATTGGCCCCGCTGGGGTCGGCATAGGCCACCGTCACCACCTGGCCATTGGTCACGGCCGTGGTCAGGGTCAGTGTCACGGTCTTTGCCGCGGCATTCACCACAGCCGCCGTGACCACATTGGGCGTGGCCCCCACCATCACGGTAAAGGCCCCGGGCACGGCGGCATTGACCGCATCGAGCGTGCCCGCGTCGGCATAAGTCAGCACCAGCTGGTTGCCATTGACCGTGGCCGAGGCAAAGGCTGGCGCCGTGGGATCGATGGTGACCGACAGGCTGAGGGAGGCCGCGCTCGAATTGCCCGCCGCGTCCGAGGCCTTGGTGGTCAGGGTGTGGGTGCCTGATGCCATGGCAATGCTGGTGATGGACCAGTTGCCCGCGCCATCGGCGGTGGTGCTGCCCAGCACCGTGGTGCCATCGGTGTCGTACAGGGTCACGTCCGCGTTCAGCCCGGCCGTGCCGGAGAAGGTGGGGGCGGTGGCGCTGGTGATGTTGTCGGTGCTGGAGGCGCCGGTATCGCTGGCGGCATCCAGGTTGGGCGGGGACGAGGCCGCAGGGGCCGTGGTGTCGATGGTCACGACCAGCCCCGCCGAAGCCACGCTCACATTGCCTGCCGTATCCGTGGCCTTGGTGGTCAGGGTGTGCGCGCCCTCCGACAAGGTTGTGCTGGCGATGGACCAATTGCCCGCGCCATCGGCGGCAATGGTGCCCAGCACCGTCACGCCATCGGTGTCGTACAGCGTGACGGAACTGTTCGCCTCGGCCGTGCCGGTGAGGGTGGGTGTGGTCACGCGGGTCAGGTCATCCGTGGACAAGGTGCCCGAATCGCTGCCTGCCACCAGATCGGGGGCCGAGGGGGCGGCAGGGGCCTGGGTGTCGAAGGTCAGCGCAGGCGTCAGGCCGGCACCGCCATTGTTGCCTGCGGCATCGGTGTAGGTGCCAGCGGCCACCGTGATGCTGGCAGTGCCACCGTTGGTGCCGGCCGTGGGCGTAAACGTGGCGGAACGGGTCAGGCCAGAACCGGAGATGGCGCCCAAGGTGCCGCCGCTGACCACCACGTCGCCCGCGGCCCCATTCCAGGTGAAGGTGGCGCCGGGGTCTTCGCTGAAGGTGAAGGTGATGGTGGCCGTCTCACCGATCTTGAGGGTGGGGACATTGCTGGTGATGGCCAGCGTGGGGGCTGTGGTGTCGATGGTGACGAGCAGCCCGCTGGAGGCCGTGCCGGTATTGCCGGCCGCATCCGTGGCCTTGGTCGTGAGGGTGTGCGCGCCCGGGGTCAGCGCGGTGCTGGTGATGGACCAGTTGCCGGCGCCATCGGCGGACGCGTTGCCCAGTGCCGTCGTGCCATCGGTGTCGTAGAGGGTGACGTTGCTGTTCGCCTCGGCGGTGCCCGAGATGAGGGGGCTGTTGTTGCTGGTGAGGTCGTCCGTATTGGAGAAGCCCAGGTCGCTGCCGGCGACCATGTCGGGTGTGGAGGGGGGCGGGGGGGCGACAGTGTCGATGGTGTAGATCTGGCCCGAGGTGTAGCCCGTTGCAATCGCATTGCCTGGCCCGTCGACGATGCCCGTGCCCGCGTTGTTGAGGTCCAGTCGCAGGGTGCCGGCACCGGTGATGCCGTTGACCGTCACGGTGTAGGTGCTGCCGGAGCCGCTGATGCCGGACACGGTACCCGTTGCGCCGACGCCTGTCACGGTGAAGTCACTGGTGTCTACCCCCGTCACCGATTCGCTGAAGGTGACGGTGTAGTCCACGCTGGTGGCGTTGGTGCTGGCGCTGCCCACGCGGGTGATGCTGTTGACCGTGGGTGCGGCCGCATCCACCAGCACACCGGCGGTGCTGGCGAAGGTGATACCGGTGGTGGCCGCGTTGTTGCCGGCGGCATCGCGCACGGTGCCGCCGTTCAGGGTGATGGCGGAGGCTGCAGCGATGCCATTGGTGTCCTGGTTGCCCGCGGCCACGGTGTAGCGGAAGGTCAGGGTGTCGGTGCCGGAGCCCGACACATAGGCGGCCTGCACAGCGCCTCCGGTGTCCAGCGTGAGGGCGATGTACGGTGTGCCCCCGCCGGTGTTGACGGTCACGGCCTGGTCATAAGTCACCGTGAAGTCCAGGCTCTGGCCGAGAACATAGGTGGCGTTGGCAGGCACCGTGTCGGCCGTGAGCGAAGGGGCCACGCCGTCGATCACGATGTTCTTGTTGGCTCCCAGCGAGTTGGTGGCGCCTGGGGCGGCCAGCGTCAGCGTGGCATTGTTGCCCGCCGCATCGCGCAGGGTGCCGCCGTTGAGCGCCAGGGCGCTGGTGGCCAAGTAGTCCAGGTCGGCAGTGGTGTCGCCGGCCTGCACGGTGTAGGTGAAGGTCAGCGTGCTGGTGCCGCTGCCCGATGCGTAGTTGACCACCTGGTCCGTGGTGCCCGTCTCCAGCGTAAGCTGGGGCATGCCCGTGACGGTAATGGCTTCGCTGAAATTGACCTGCACGCTGATGGTGTCGCCCACCTTGTAGGTGCCGTTGGCGGTGCTGGAGCTGACGCCGGTGATGGTGGGGGCGGCCGTGTCGATGGCGATGGCCTTGTTGGCGCCCAGCGAGTTGGCGGTGCCTGGCGTGGCCAGCGTCAGCGTGGCATTGTTGCCGGCTGCATCGCGTATGGTGCCGCCATTGAGCGCCAGTGCGCTGGTCGAGACGTAGTCCAGGTCGGCAGCCGTGTCGCCGGCCTGCACGGTGTAGGTGAAGGTCAGGGTGTTGGTGCCGGTGCCTGAAGCGTAGGTGACCACCTGGTCCGTGGTGCCGGTCTCCAGCGTGAGCTGGGGCGTTCCGGTGACGGTGACGTTCTCGCTGTAGGTGACCTGGATGGAAACGGTGTCGCCCGCCTTGTAGGTACCGTTGGCGGTGCTCGACGACACGCCGCTTACCGTGGGGGCCACGCCGTCGATGACGATGGCCTTGTTGGCCCCCAGGGAGCCTGCAGCCGCAGGAGCGGGCAGTATCAGTATGGCGTTGTTGGTGGCGGCATCGCGGATGGTACCGCCGTTGAGCACCAGCGCGGTCGCGGTGGTGTAGTCCAGGTCGCCGGTGGTATCGCCGGCCTGCACGGTGTAGATGAAGGTCAGGGTATTGGTGCCGCTGCCAGAGGCGTAGCTGACCACCCGGTCGGTGGTACCCGTCTCCAGGGTGAGCTGGGGCGCGCCGACGACGGTCACCGCTGCGTCGAAAGCAATCTGGACGGAAATCTGGTCGCCCACCTTGTAGGTGCCGTTGGCGGTGCTGGAGGTCACGCCCGTGACGACAGGACCAGGAGACGCCGCTGACGTGAAAGTCCAGGCACTGTTGCTGGCGATGCCGTTGAAGGTGTTGCCTGAACCGTCCTGGAATGCTCCGCTGTCAATCAGCACGTAGTACGCAGTCAGCCCGGCAAGATTGGCGGTTGGGTTGATGGTGACCTTGCTGTTCGCGCCACCCGTGCCACTGCTGAATGTGACCTTGCTGCTGTCATTGGCCGCAATGGTCTCCAGGACCGCATTGTCGGACTGGCGGTAGATGGTGATGTTCTTGGCTGCGACGGCCGACACGCCCTTGCCAAACTCGATCAGCAAGTCGTACCCCACCGGCACGTCGATGACTCCCTTGGCCGGAGACACCACCCCCGTGAAACTGAAGACATCGTTTTCGCTGAACTCGAACGCGCCAATGTCCGTGGTGCCGCCACGGCCGAAGCCGCGCGCGTCCAGCACGGGCGCGCCGGTGGAGGTGCCGGCCGATATGGCGTTGCTTCCGCTGGCCAGCGCGATGGTCTGCACGGCACCACCGTTGTACGACAGCGATCCCAGCGCAGTGCCCAGCGTGGTGATGGTGCCCGTCATCGAGTTGGTGGCACTGCTGTAGGTGCCAACGCTCGTGATCAGGTTGTTGCTGCCGATGGCCTGGGTGTTCTGGCCCAGCACCAGGTTCTGATTGGCTGCGACGTTCGTTGCGCTGGCGTTGTTGGCCACCAGGGTGTTTTTGAACGTGATGGTGGAATTGTTGGTGGCAATGCCTCCGCCATCAAAAACGGTTGCAAGGCCCGGGGCATTGACCTGGTTGCCCGTGATGGTCGAATTGACCACAGACCCGGTACTTCCCATGATCAGCAGGCCGCCACCCGCAATGGTATTGCTGCCCGCGGGGTTGCTGCTGTTGTTGGCAACCGTCGTGTTGACGATGTTGAATGTGCCCCCATTCGTCGAGATATGGGCGCCACCGCCTCCTCTATGGCTGGAGTTGCCGGAAAAGGTGCTGCCATCAATGGAAAAACTGCCAGCGAACCCGGAGAACCCGCCGCCGTAGGCGCTACTCCCTGTCGCTGTATTGCCTGAGATGGTCGAGTTGGTGATGGAAACGTTGGCGGCTCCATCGGAAAATCCCACACCACCGCCGTTACCCACCGAGGTGCTCCCCGTGACGCGCACATGGTCGAGAGTGAGCGCCCCGGAGTAGTAGGAAAACACGGCGCCACCGCCATAGGCGTCGCGCGCATTGCCTGTATTGTTGGCATTGGTCAGCGTCATGCCCGAGATCGAAAGCGCCGAGGTGTTTGCAGTGGTGGAGGCGCTGTCAGCCACGAAAATACGCGATGCGTTGTTGCCGCTGATGGTCAACAGGCCCTCGCCTGGCCCCACGATGGTGAACGCATCGGCATTGGAGGTGCCATGCACATCCAGGGCACCTGTAGTCAGCGTGATGGTGGCCATGCCGCTGGCGAACAGCGCCGGATCGAACACGATGGTGTCTGCGGCGCCGTTGCCCGTGGCAGCCACCACCGCTGCCCGCAGAGAGCCAGCACCGCTGTCGTTGAGATTGGTCACCTTGATGGTGGCCAGGTCGAACTGGTAGCTGTCTGCCGACAGGGACGGTTGTGCGACTTCTCCGCTGCGGTACTCCAGCACCCAGTCGCCGCTCGCACCGGTACCGTTGGTGGACGCCGCCACGTCGGCCCCGGTAAGCTGTGACAGCTGGTTGACGAACTCCACCCCCGTTGCGCTTTGGGCTACATCGCAGCCATACAGGAAGATGTCGCCGCCAGGGGCGAGGGCATGGCTGATGTCGGCCAGCTTGCCCTGGTAGTCGTCGATGTTGTGCGACGACAGCATGGTGTTGCCCAGCAGCAGATAGCCATCTCCCCCGTGGGAGAGGATGTGCACGGAGCCGACGTTGGCCTTGTCCTTGAGGTACTCCGCCATCTGCCCCACGCCGTTTTTCGACGCATCCAGAACCACCACTTCGGCTCCCGCAGGGACATCCTTGAGCAGTTCACGCCATTGCGGCAAGGTGGAGTCCACAAACACCACCTGCAGGGGGGGCAGCGTGGAATCGGCTGCAGGGGAATTCAGGGCGCTCGGGTTCATGCTTGGGCTCCGGTGGCCTCGGGGGCCAGTTTGGCGGTGATCACGTTGGCTTTGCTGCCCGCGGCGTCGATCCAGAAAGACAGCTTGGCGTATTGCTGGAACAGGTCGGGCGGCAAGATGGTTTTGCGGGATTGGAAACCCACCACCTGGCGCACCTTGTGCAGCCCGCGCATGCCCAGAGGCACATCGAAATCGGGTGCGTCGTAGCGCACGTTCTGAAAATCGTGCTCGAACGGTTCGGCACCGATGAACTGGTAGATCAGCGGGATCACCTTTTGCGGAGCCTGGGCCAGCAGGTCGTAGTCCACCAGCAGCAGCGAGGCGCCGTGCTCCCCGTAGAAGGCCTCCTTGAGCGCCGTCCATGGATAGCCCACCATGCGGTTGCGCTGGGCCAGGGTATCAACGCGGCTGTAGATGGTGGCGCGCTCGTTGTCGTCATTGAACAGGCGGGTGATCTCATACGGGTCGGCCGCATACTGCCGCTCGATGCTGTCCATGACCCAGGCCACGTTGCGCACGCAGGCAATGAGCTTGGACCCCGGGAACTGGTCCATCAGCATGGGCATGTGTGCTGTCCACATGCGGTTGGTATCGAACACCACCGCCTTGTCGGCATGCTCCGCATAGTAGGAGTCGAACAGCCCCCGCACCAGGCGCCGACGTTCTTCCTTGGTGATGATGGGCCCGAACTCGGTGCCTGCGCCAAACTGATGCAGCATGCCGGAATACAGTGCGCCGACCGGGCTGGTCATTCCGGCGTGGAACCGCGGGTTTTGCAGCAGTAGCGCTGACAGCAATGTGGAACCGGCCCGAGGCAGCCCTGTGATGAAATGGTAGTGGGGAGCGCGGGTTGTATTGGCCATGAAATTCGGATGCAGAAATGCCGGATTGAACGGCCACGGGCAGCAGGGCTAGGCAAGGGTCTGCATCACACCTGGAAAATCCCCATTTTGGGGCAACGCCTGAAAGTAAGTGAAAGATCCGGGGGGGTCAACAAAAAAAGCGGCAGGGTGCTTGCCGCACTGCCCGTTGCGCACGCAGGCGCCGGGCTGCGTGCAGCCCTGCATATATGCCGCGCGTTGTCGGCCCGTTGGCGGCCCGCAACACTGCAGGCATGCGCAATCCACCGCCTTATCCACTACCCCAGGACCTCGCAGAGGGCCTGCCCGATCAAGCCGCCGACGACATCACCGCCCTGGTTGCGAGCGGTGCCATGGGGGTCGACGAAGTGGTGGCCCTGTTGGCCGAGGCGAGCCAGGCCGATGCCGCGCAGCAACGGCGCGAGGCCGAGGCCCGCGCCGTGCGCGTGGGTGCGCTGGGCCGGCGGCTGCTCACCCTGGCGCAGGAGCAGGTGCAGCAGCGCCAGGTGACCGAGGAGCGCTGGTACAAGGACGTGCGCCAGTTCAACGGGCAGTACGACCCGGGCATGTTCGGCGACGAGGGCGAGTACGGCAGCCGGGTCTTCGTGCCCCTGACCCGCAGGCTGTGCGGGCTGGTGGAGGCGCGGCTGTTCGACATGCTGTTCCCCAGCGAGGAGCGCAGCTATGTGATCGAGCCCACGCCCGTGCCCGACCTGGACGAGGCCCTGGGCCTGGCCGGGCAACTGCCACCCGACACGCCCATGCAGTCGCCCGAGGGGCAGATGCTCACGGCCGGCGGCATCCAGCAGGCCATCGGCCAGATGCTGGACGAGGCCACCAAGCGCTGCGATGCCATGCAGCGCGAGATCGACGACCAGCTGGCCGAATGCAGCTACCCGCGCCATGCGCGCGACGTGATCCACGATGCGGTGCTGTATGGCACGGGCGTCATCAAGGGCCCGGTGCCCATGTTCCGCACCACCAAGCGCTGGGCGCAGCAGGGCGATGGGGCGTATGTGATGGGCCTCACGCGCAAGCCGCTGCCGCAGGCATCGCGCGTGGACATCTGGAACTTCTTTCCCGACATGAGCAGCACGCACATCCGCGAGGCGGAGTTCGTGTTCGAGCGCCACTACCTCACGCGCCAGGAGGCGGCCGACCTGCAGGACATGCCCGATGTGGACGCCGACGCGCTGCGCCGCATGCTGGGCGCCGAACCGACCACGCCCACCCACAACCACCGCGAGCGGCTGCGCGCCATCAGCGGCGCCAGCGGCGCCAAGGACCGGCGCTACGAGGTGTGGGAGTACCACGGCCCCATCAGCGCGCAGGACCTGGCCGACTGCGGTTGCGCGGTGGAGGACGACCCCCTGAAGACCTACACCGGCGTGGTCTGGTTCGGCAGCCAGGGTGAGGTGCTCAAGGCGGCGCTGAACCCGCTCGACAGCAACGAGCACCCCTACAGCGTGTTCACCTGGCAGATGGACGAGGCCAGCATCTTCGGCTTTGGCATGCCGTATGAGGTGCGCGACAACCAGGAGAGCGCCAACAGCGCGTTCCGTGCCATGCACGACAACATGGGCCTGTGCGTGCTGCCCCAGGTGGTGGTGGACGACCAGGCCATCGAGCCGGTGGATGGCTCCTGGCGCATGGCGCCGGGCAAGTTCTGGCGCAACAAGCGCCCGGGCTCGGACGCGCGCCAGGGCATCCAGTTCATCGCCATCGATGCGCGCTTGCAGGAGCTGCAGGCCATCTTCGGCATGAGCAAGCAGCTGATCGAAGAGGTGGGCACGCTGCCGGCCTTTTTGCAGGGCACCGAAGCGCCTAACTACATGCAGAGCGCCACGGGTGCGAGCATTGCCTACAACGCGGCCAACCTGTGGGTGCGCCGCGCGGTGCGCAACTGGGACGATGACATCGTCACGCCGCTGATCACGCGCTTCTTCGACTGGAACATGCAGTACAGCGAGAAGGCCGAGATCAAGGGCGACAGCCGCGTGCGCGCGCTGGGCATTGCCGCGCTGGTGGAGCTGGAGGGCCAGGCGCAGCGACTGCAGGCCTTCATGCAGACGGCGCAGGCCATGGGCCTGCCGCCGAGCAACCAGATGCGGCTGATGCGCGAGTTTGCGCGCGCCTTCAAGCTCGACCCCGACCGCGTGCTGCCCACCGAGCAGGAGATCGCCCGCATGCAGCAGGCCGAGGCGCAGCAGCCCCCGGGCCAGGGCGGTAAGGGCGACCCCGGCGCCGACCGTGTGGCCCAGCAGCGCGAGCAGGCCGCCATGGAGGGCGAGCTGGAAAAGGCCCGCCTGCAGCTGCGCCGCGAGGAAAGCCTGGCCCAGCGCGAGCTGGCGCAGCAGCGCATGGCGCTGGACGCCGCACGCAGCGCCGCACGCGAGCGCACCGGTCAGGCCGAGGTGCAGCGCCGCCAGGCCTTCGAGGTGCAAAAGACCCGCGCCGTGCTGGCCGACCGCCAGGCCGACCGCGACAACCGCGCGCAGATGCTGAACGCCGAGATGCAGTTCGCCGCCATGAACGGGAGGGGGATATGACCGGAGGAAATTTCACATGAGCTGGATGGAGCAGATCAACCCCGCCACGGCCGTCTGGCGCGGTGTGGAGGTCTACGCGGCCGAGCGCATTGCCGAGCTGACCACGGTGTGCACCACCGTGCGTTCCAGCGACACCGAGATACGCGCCGCGCAGGCCGCCATCCAGGAGCTGCAGGCCCTGCTTGCCCTGCCCGGCCGCATTGCCCTGCAGGCGCAGCAGCGCGGCACCACCGACCGCAGCAAAGGATATTGACCATGGCGGGATACACGCAAGACCAGATCACCACGGCCTACAACAGCGCCAAGGCCGGCGGCATGAGCGATGCCGATATCTTCGACTCCGGCGCCAAGAACTTCGGCGTGACGCAGGACCAGTTCAACCTGGCCCGCCAAGCCTGGGGCAGCACGCCCGATGCAGGCGCCTACACCTCGGCATCCACGCCAGCCCCCGCGCCCGTGCCCGCCGTGGCTGCGGCCCCGGTGTCCTCGGGCTGGGAGGGCGGGCGCGACCTGACCGCCGACGAGATCGGCACGGCGCGCCAGTGGTCCGTGGGCAAGACCAGCCAGGAGGCGGCGCAGCAGGCCAGCGGCATGGGCCTGACACAAAAGCAGTTCGGCCAGATCTACGGCTGGTCGGCCGAGGACTCGGCCATCGGCGGCTACGGCACGCAGGGCGGGCTCGAAAAGCCTTACCACGACTACACCTACGATGCCCAGAAGGGCTGGACCAAGGGCACGAAGAAGCCGCCCACCACGGGCATCAACCTGTCGCAGCTGCAGGGCGCGACGCGCTGGGACGTGGCGCCCAACGAGACGGTGCGCAGCCAGCTGCAGCAGATCATTGCCGACGACAGCCCGCTGATGCAGCAGGCCCGCGCCCGCGCGCTGCAGACGGCCAACACGCGCGGCTTGCTCAACAGCTCGATGGCCCTGACGGCGGCCGACGCGGCCATGTACGACGCGGCCATGCCCATTGCCCAGCAGGACGCCAGCACCTATGCGCGCGCCGGCGAGTTCAACGCCAACACGGCCAACACCTTTGCGCGCGACAACAACCAGTTCGTGCGCGACGCCTACATGGCCGACTTCAACGTGCAGGCCAACGAGTGGGCGGCCCAGCAGCAGTTCGACCGCGAGTACAAGATGCTGGACCGCCAGCAGCAGCTCACGCTGGAGCGCGATGCCGTCCAGAACGGCTACCAGTCGGCGCGCGACCAGTTCGCGGCGCAGAACCAGATGGTGATCGCGCAGCTGGAGGCGGCATCGCGCGCAGCTAGCGTGCAGCCCGACACCAGCGTGCTGCGCACCCAGATGCAGATCGACGCCGATGCAAAGAAGACCAACCAGCAGACGGCCCTGGACGGCCGCAACACGCTCACCAACCTGCGCAACGACGGCACTGACAAGATCTTCCGCATCCAGACCAGCGACATGTCGCCGGAGCAGAAGAGGGAAGCCATCGACAGCGTGGTGTCCATGACCAACAAGAGTCTGGGGAACCAGGCCTCGTACCTGGGCATCACGCCGGACAGCTGGCTGCTCACTGCCATGCCGACGTCGCCTCCGACAGCGGCACCATCACCAGCGGCACCCTCAGTGCCAGACGGCGATGCAGGTGGCGGAGCAGGAGGTCCGAATTGATCCGCCGCGCCACCCGCGATGACCTGCCCGGCCTGGTGGCATTGGCCCTGCGTGAGCATGCGGCCAGCCAGTTCGCCCACCAGCCCGTGGACTTGGAGCACGTCCAGGCGTCGTTCCTGGGCGTGATCCACGGCCTGGCCGGCGCGGTGTTCGTGAGCGAGTCCGGCGGGGAGTTGCACGGCCTGATCGCCGGCATCGTGCAGCCCGGCCTCTTCAACCGCCGCCAGACGGCCTACGAGCTGCTGTGGTTCGCCGAGGACGGTTCGGGCCTGCGCCTGCTGGCCGCCCTGCGCGACTGGGCCGCCCGCATGCGCGCGGTGCAGCTGGTGGTGCACGACTACGCCGGCATCGCCGATCCGGCCCGTTTCAACAAGGTCATGGCCCGCCGCGGCTTTGGCGTCATGGGCACGGCCTACGTGTCCGCACTGGAGAGCTGATCCATGGCCATCATCGTTCCCATCCTTCTGTCCTACACCGGCGCCGCTGCGGCCATCGGCACTGCTGTCGGCATCTCTGCTACCGCGGTGACCGCCATTGCGTCCGTGGCTTTTCAGGTGACAGGACTCAACAACAAGATCAACAAGGCGGCCTCCAAGGTGTTCGGGGAAGACCTGGTGATGATCGCGAACATTGCCGGGGCGGTGTACGGCGCAGTGAATGGTGGGTTTGGAGGGGGCGGGGCGGATGCAGCAGCTGCGGCCACTGATGCTTCCTCGGCCATGGCCGTCAACGGTCTGGACGCAGCTGACAACGTGTTCAATGCGGCTGGCGGATTGGTGTCGGATGGCTTCTCGGCGCTCAGCAGTACCAGCGACGCATCTTCCCTCCTGGCGACGAACGGTCTCGATATGGCTGACAACACGTTCAACCTGGCCAACCAGGCAGCGGGGGGCAAGCTCGCATCGGATGGCGTGGGTATTGCCGCGGCCACTCCGACATCTACCCAGGGTGTGGACCTGATGAAGGGAACACAGGTTACCGGCACCGATACGAAGGAGATCGCGGAGGTATCCAGGACGGCCGACCTGTCCGGCGCCTCGCGGCCCGCAGCAGCAGCTCCAGCGGCTTCCGCGCCGGCGGCCAGTCCGGTGGCCCCAGCAGCCACCAGCGCCAACGCTGCGGGGGCAAAGGCCGCCGCGCAGGCTGCGGCCAAGGAGGCAGGAATGTCTGCCTTCGACTCGGCGGCGAAGAGCGCAGTCACCGCAGCGAAAGCGGCTCCCGAGGCCGGCAGCTTCTTCGACCGGCTCGGAAAGATGGCCACCAGCGAGAAAGGCATGGGCGCGATCGTTCAGGGCGTGGGTGCTGGCCTGACCTCCGCGGCCAACAGCAAGGCCCAAAAGGAGCAGCTGGAGTTCGCCAAGAAGAAGTACCACAGCACCTCCGGCATTCGCGTCGCCTAAGGACTACCACCATGAACCTGAACGAAATGGCCCAGCAGGGCGCACCTGAGGCCGATCCCACGACCGGCACCACCGGCGGCAAGCAGCAGCCCACCGCCCAGCAGCAAGCCCAGTTCGACATGCTGCTGGGCCGCGCCCGCCAGATCATGGGCGAGCAGGCGCAGGAGTGGCGCCAAGCGATGGAGGCCGACCCTGTGGAGGCTGCCGTGCGCATGGGCACGCAAACGCTGCGCTTCCTGGCCATGGATTCGGAGAAGGCGGGCCAGCCTGTGGACCCGGCAGTGCTGTTGCATGCGGGGGTGCAATTGGTGAAGGACATCGCGGGTGTCGCCAACGACGCCGGCCTGGTGCCCGACGACCAGCTGGAGCCCTTCCTGCAGCAGGTGATGCAGGAGTCCATCGCCGAGTACATGCGCATGGACGCGGATGAGGGGCTGATGCCATCGCCCGAGCAGTTGCAGCAGCAGGGCGGCCAGCAGCCACCACCAGCACCAGGTCCGCGAGGGATGAATCTCGCGCAGATGGCGCAAGGGGGTATGCAATGAGCTTTTTCGCCAACCTCTTGGGCGGCACGCTGCAGGGTGTGGGCGCCGGCATGTCGTCCATGGCTGCCGATGAAGAAAAACTGCGGGCGCAGCGCGCCCTGCAGCAGCTGCAAGAGCAGCAGACTGCGGAGCGCATGGCCGGGCGTGCTGGTGGTGTGGGCAGCCGCGGAGGCTTCAACCTGATGGAGGAGGCTGCCCGCGCCCAGACGCCTGGGCAGCGGCAGGACCTGGTCAACCGCGTGCGTGCCATGGATGAAGACGCCGGCCTGCGCCTGGCCGACGTGGGCTTTGGCATGCCCGTGATGAACGCGGTGGCACCCACCGCGGGCGACTTTGCCCGCTACGACCGCGCTGGTGACATGGGCGCTGCCCCACCCACCACCACGCTGGAGCGCGCCGCCTACGACCGCGAGAATGGCGCCCAGGCGTTGCAGCGGCTGTACACGCTGTTCCTGGACCCGGGCAAGCTCGACGCGCATGCGCGTGGAGAGCGGCAGTTCGCCCTGAACGACCGGGCCGAAGCCAGCGCCGTGGCGGTGGAGCAGGGCAGCGGCTCGCCCTTCGATGCGGTCGCGGCTTTCCAACGCGGCAGTGCCCCGCAGCCCGAGCGGCCAAGTGTGCGCCCTGGGGCGGAGGCGGCTCTGCAGCCCATGGGCTCCGTCGCCAATGGAGGGACTGGCCCCGGCTCGCTGGCAGGCACCGGCGCCAAGCTGAACCGGCCGCTCTCGTCCGCGCCGCGCGACGGAGCGGTGGTCCGAGATGCCAATGGCCCGCAGTACGTGGTGCGCAATGGCCGGCCTGAACTGCAGGCAAAGGCGCGGTGATGGACTGGTCCCGGTTTGAGCTGTTGGATGCGCCGGGCGTTTTCGACGCAGACGTTGATTGGCCCAGTTCGAGCTTGTGGCGCTGGGGCCGGGCGATGGCGTGCAGCAATCGCCTTCCTCGCGGCCGGACGCGGCGCCCACAGTGCCTGTGAACGGCGGTTGGCGTCCGAGCGCGGCCCGGCCGGGTGATGCCCCTGTGCAATCGATCATGGCGGATGCGCCGCCCGTCGCGCGCAGCATGGCAAGTGCCGCGTCCAAGGCCCCCGCACGCAAGGGCTTGCTCGGCCGCTTGGGCGATGAGTTCACGCAACTGCGCGACGAAGTCTTTGCCGGCGCAACGAACGCCTCCGCCAGCCTGCAGGCCATGAACGCCAGCGCCGCGGCCCACCAGTTGCTGCAGCGCCAGGAGATGCTGGCCCAACTGGTAGGCGAAGGCCGGGGCGACAGCGCCCAGGCGCAGGGCCTGCGCACCTATATCGCGCACGCCTCCCAGCGCCTGGGCGGCATGGCCGCCGACACGGCTGAGGCCGGCGCCCTGGCCGATGCCGCAAGCCGCATGACCACGCGGCCGCAGGTGCGCGCGGTGTTGGAGGCCAAGAGCTTTGGCGAAGCCTGGGAGGTGTTCAAGAAAGACCCCTTTGGCACCCTTTGTCGGTGCAGTCCGCTTGACCGACAAAGGTACGCTGAGCGTGGAGGGTGATCCCCGTGCGCTGGAAACTTTTCGGGGCAAGGCAGGCGTAGACAAGGTGTTCCTGTTTGACCGCAGCCTGTTGGTGGCTCCAGAGCAAGCAGCGCAGGCGCAACGGGCGTTGGCGGCGTTGCCGCTTTCCTTGCCTGGGCGCAACGGCACGGGCGTGCCGCCCGCCGCACCTGTTGGCCACCAGATCATTGAGCTTGCGTCCGGCATGCTTGCTGTGCGTGGCGATCCAGATGCCATTGAGGCGGGGCTGCTCGCAGGTGGCGTGCGCGACGCGAAACGGTTCTCTGAGGGAATGATGGTGCCGGTGCACGAGGCAGCTCTGGCAATGGGTTTGCTGGCGTCACCGGATTTTGCGCAAGCCGCTTCCTTGGATTCCCCACATCCACCAGCACTCCATTCCGTGCTGGCCCGTGAGGATCCCCCTGGAGAACCTCCACCTGCAGGCAATTTGCCGACGCAGCAAGAAACGGATGCTGTCTCCGCGCCATTCCTTGTTGGTAGCAGCAGTCCTCAACTGCGAAATGCCGATGGGCAGTTTGTAAATTTGTTCACGGACCAGCCCGACCCGCGCAGGCTGAAGAGGGGTGAGCTAAGGCAGGGGAGTGATGGCCGGCGGAAAATCCATGGCTCCGGTGAGCCTCTGACAGCAAAAGGAACCTACAACTATGTAATTCAAGGGGGACAGATCTTCGTTGGACTGGCTGGTGGTCAAGAGAAGCAATGGCATATCGACATTGCGCGAGGGCAGCCGGTGGAGTACGCTGGAATAATAAAATTTGGATCAGGAGAGAACAGCAAAGGAACACTTGTTCGATGGACGAATTCATCTGGGCACTACAGGCCGGAGCCGGTAAGATCTGATTGGGCACGAGAATTCAGATTGCCATTCGATAAATTTGAGGATCGTCACGATGACTATTAAGGCGGGTCGAATGTATTTTTCTTCGATCGATGAGATTCGGCGAGCTATTGGGTCTCATGCCATAGATAGTCGAATGGAGAATGGCATTTCCCAATATGTGAACCATGCTGAAAGAGAGTGTGCTTGGGAGTGCCTGGATTTTTTGCTGACGCACGAAGTGTCAAAAGTGAACTCCATGGGACTTCGTGTTTTCAGGCGAGCAGTTCGTGACCGGGTACTGATGCAAAGGGCTCTTCGGCTGAGCTTTCAGGTCACGAGGCTTCCTGAGCTGCGCTACTGGTATCGCCATATGCTCCCACGATTTCCGTGGGCAGCTCTTGAAAGGGATTTGTGGGGTGAAGTCTACCGGCGAGAAGGGGATATTGATTTTTCCATTCATCTTGCTGATTGTTTGAGATTTCTTCCTAATAATAACCGGAATAAAAAAAAGGAAATCATCAATCGATTTGTCCGGCATGTCCTGGAGCGCGTCGAAAAAACCCCTGCCGACAGCCCTTACAGAGGCATGCCAATCATTGGGTTGCTGAAAGGTTCTGCCAAAGCGGTTTCATGAGAGGTGAAGCAGTGAATTTTAAAAAGAAAGATATGGATGGGTTGGCTTCATTTTTTGCGGAGTGGCGCGGTGAAAACGCTTTCTTTGCCGGCTATGTCAATGGCCATGACCGGTTTACCATCGGATTGCAGCGCAGTGGCGGTTCGACGGACTTCATTGGCGTGACATTTGTGCAATTCGTGTATATAAGTGGTCCGGTTCGCTGGTCTGGCTGTGACATCCAATGCGAGATAGTGGCCATGCCAGAAGGAGAGCAAGGGCTGGCCGCTTTGTTCACTGCCACGGCGGTCTGATAAGGCCCTGCCAAGTGCTTGCAGGGGGGGGCGGGCTGGCTCAGGCAGTGCCTGGCGCGGGTAAGGCCTTTTACGCCGCCAGGGGCCGCGCGATGGGCCGGTCGACCTGCGACATGCGCAGTGCGTTGGACACGGTGACGTCCAGGCGGTGGGCCCAGGAGTCGAGGTCGTTCCGTTGGGCGGTGTCGTGCCGCTCGTTCCAGCTGAGTTCGGCCACCAGGCGGTCAGGCAGGTCGAGCACCGCGCGGAATGAGCGGTCGTTGGCCATGAGGGCCCAGTTGAGCAGCACGGCCTGGGCGTCCGTGGAGGCGGATACGCTGGGCGCAAACCTGCAGACGCCGGCGCGGGTGAATTCGAAGAGTGCGGTAATCACGTTGGGTATGCCCCAGTCACTGGGTTGGCCAGGCGTTGTGCCCCGGGGGCCATGGCTCCAGCGGGGCACGGTTGCTCCCCGGGGACTGGCGCGCGCGGGGCGAGCATGTCTGCCCCTGGCAAAACAATGCTTGCCTTGGAACATCGAAAGTGATTGGAGCGCAAATCGCTGGCGGGCGATATCCCCCAAAAAGGGGGCGTCGCCATCTGGCGCCAGAGGCAACGCGGGCCTTGCTTGCTGCGCACGCGCCGTTACCCGCCTTGGCCACAGGCCCGGCGGCGGCGCGCGGTATGGCCCTCAGACGTATTCCAGCCCCGTCTGGCTCAGCCCCACCAGGTTGATCTTGCTGGCAGTGAGGTCTGAGCTGGCCACGGCCCAGGTCAGCGATGCGCCGGTGTAGCTGCCCGATTGGAGCAGGCCCGCCAGGTTCTGCACGGTGGCGGCATCGGCCGCGGTGCCGAACAGGTTGGCGTACAGCAGAGCCACGACCTGCTCGGGCGTGGCGGAGGGGCCGGCCACGGCGGCCAGGGCCAGCTCTGCCAGTTGCTGGGGCGTGGCACCGGATTCGTCCACTGCCTTGATCACGGCACCCACCAGCCCGCGGTTGTTCAGCGCGTTGGAGCCCAGCAGGGTGCTGATGAGGCGCGCGGCGGTGCCGGCGGCCCCGTCCAGGTCCAGTGCCACGGAGTGGTCCGCAAAGCGCACGCGCTCGATCTGCTGAAGGGTGTCGATGCCGTCCAGGCCGGCGCCCTTGTCATTGAGCCGCCAGGTGCCGCTGCCGGTGGGCTGCAGGGTGTAGCCGCCCCGGGCGCCGTGGACCAGCAGGGTGTCCACGCCAGCGGCGCCGGTGAAGCTTTCGCTGGCGGGCTTGCTGTTGAACAGGTCGGCGTCGGCCGTGCCCTGGGTGCCACTGGGCTGGTTGGGGTTGCTGGGCGTCGGTACTGGCTTGGGGGGCGTGGGGGCCGGCGTCGGCGTCGGTGCGGGTGCCGGTGGCTTGGGGGCCGGGGCTGGCGTGGGCGAGGGTGCCGGGGCAGGGCCAGGCGCTGGAGCGGGGGCTGGCGCGGGCGCCGGCGCCGTATCGAAGGTCAGCGTCGGGCCCTTGGTGGAGTTGAATCCGTAGGTGCCCCCCAGGCCATCGCGGCCGTAGAGCCAGTCCAGCGCGAGCAGGTCGTAGGCCTGGAAGGTGGTCTTGGCGGGGCCGGCATGCGTGTACGACATGACGGTGTTGTTGGTGTTGTCCTGCCCCGCGGGCAGGGGGTGCGAGGAGTCGAAGGGGTGCGACAGGCCCAGCGCATGTCCCACCTCGTGCAGCAGCACTTCATAGCCGGCGCCACCGGCCGTGGGCCGGTTGTTGATGCCGGCGTGCTCCACGTTGTCCAGGTAGACCACGGCCTCGATGTTCAGCGAGTTCACCGTCTGGTTGGGGCCGGAGTAGCTGTAGCCATAGCCAGACGATGCCAGGCCCGCGGTGGAGGGGCCCTGCAGGTTGGTGGCGGCGAAGTGCAGGTCTGCCTGGGCCGAGGTGGCGACCTCGGTGAAGACGATGCCGGTGACGGCGGAAGCATGCTGCAGGATCTGCAGAGTGGACTGTTTCTGGTCGGCGTTGAAGCCCGTGACCGCGCTGCCGGTCTTCTTGGTCGCCTCGCTGCCGGCGCTGGCGTCGAAGGTGTAGTAGATCACCTTGCGCCCGTCGGGCCAGAAGTTCCAGATGGGCGTGCCACCCAGCAGGGCATCTGCCTGGGGGTTGCCGGAAAAGCGCATGTTCTGCAGGTCGGAGACGGTAACGGCCATGTCGTTCGGGATGGGTTGGCGTGGAATCGGGCGGCTATCGCCCGGCAAGGGGGCGGGCGAGGCGCGAATCTATCACCGGGGTGTCGCGCGCGCTGTGGCGTGAAACCAAATGTCACGACATGGCGCTGCGCGCCGACAGGCGGTCGCCGGGCGGGGCTGGACGGCGCGTGGCGGACGCGATGCGGGGTGGCTGCGCGCTCAGCGCCGGGCGCACACGTAGATGTACGAGGCGCTGAAATCGCTGGCCTGGTAGGCCAGTGCCAGCGGGTAGCGTGCGCCGGCGGCCGTGTCCAGCGACACCAGGTACAGCGGAAAGCCGCGGTTGGCATAGATGCGGTCGCCGCTGCTGCCCAGGCCGTCGAAGGGCAGGCTGAGGCTGGGGACCGGGATGGGGTTGATACGGGAGGTGTCCACCACCGCCTGCGCTGCCGTGAAGGTGGCGGTGGCGTTGTACGTGGCGCCCGTGTCGCTGGAACACAGGTAGGCGCCGCTGTAGGCCGCGTAGGGGTCGCCCGCGCCGGGCGGGATGGGGTACTCCGCCAGGGTGGCCACCTGGCGGTAGCGGCCGCTGGCCAGCATTTCGAAGAAATCGGTGCCGTAGCCCACGAAGACGGCCCCACCCAGCTGCGCGCGGGTGTTCCAGTTGTTGACCGCGATGGTCTCGGTCGGCTGGCGGATGGTGCGGTACTCGGGGATCTCGCCGCCCGTGTAGGGCACGAAGCCCCGCGTCTCGGACAGCAGGTAGAACTGCCCGTTGTGCAGCAGCACGAAGTACAGCTTGCCCTGGCCGAGGAAGCGCGACTCGGGGCTGACGCTGATGGCGAAGTTCAGTGCCTGCGTGCTGCCGCTGATGGTGGTGGCCACCGTGGTGATCTGGCCGAAGGCGGGCGCGGCGCCCAGGCCCAGTGCCAGGGCGGCGCCAGCCAGAAGTCTGCGCAAGGTACCAGGAAGGGGCATGGTGATGGGCATGGCGGTGTCCGGTTACAGCACATTCAACGCGGTGGCATTGCCGGCGGTTTACGTGGAGGCGCGCATGCTCCTGCTGTCATTGCGGCTGCAGGCGCGCAGTCCATTTTGCGCCTTGCCTGGGCCGTGGAGCGTGCGCTGGGCGCATACTGTGTCAAAACGCGCCTGCCATGGCGCCTGCGCGCTGTTGCCGTTGCCATCCCTTCGACCTGCCGACCGCCACCATGCCCATCCCTTCGACCCCCACCCCTACCCGCCTGCCCACCCCGTTCGAGTCGCTCGCGGGCGTTGCCAAGTTCCTGGGCGCGCAGGAGATGAGCCCGGCCTTCCATGCGCGGCATGCGCAGGCCATCGATGCGGCATGCGCCTTCCTGCAGGAGCTGGTGCGCGACCACCCATCGCTGGACATGGCGTTCAACGCGGCGCTGCCGCTGCCGGTGGTGGACGGCGGCAAGCTGGTGCTGCAGGCGCTGTCGTCCATCCAGTTCGCCGAGCAGAAGCTGCACTGGTTCGACAGCCAGATGAACACCACGCTGCGCGCCCTGGCGCCCGTGGTGCGCGACCCCGCACTGCCCACCTGGATGGCGGAATGCCGCTGGGCGGTGGATGGGGCGGCGGTGAATGTGTAGGGGATTCCCGCCCACGGCCGCTGGCAGGCCGTGGGCAGCGTGCCCGGCGCGCGGCCCTGGTCAGAGCTTGGTGCAGGCGTACATGATTTCGCTGCTGTACGTACTGCCTTGGTAGCCGACCGCCAGACTGTACGAGCCGCCGGACAGCTTGAGCATGACCAGCTTGAGGGGGTAGGGTGTGCTGTGGTAGATGCGGTAGCCGGGCTCCTGGAGGATGGTGCTTGCCGGCAGGCTGTAGGAGTACACGGGGATATTCGACAAGCGGGTCACATCGATGGTGGTGGCGCTGGCGGTGAACGAGGCGGTGATGGAGCCTGAGCGACCGTACTCGTCGTAGCACATGTAGCTGCCGTTGTGTACCGCATAGGGGTTGGTCACGACGGGGGGCGTCGGCGTCGGTGCAGGTGCCTGGGGCAGCGTGGCCACTTGCTTGAACTTGCCATTGTTGATCATGTCCATCACGTCGGTGCCAAAGCCCACGAAGACGGAGGCGCCGGCTTGGGCGGTGGTGTTCCAGCCCTGCACGGTGATGGTTTCGGTGGCCTGGGTGATGGTGCGGTAGGCCGCAGGCTCGCCGCCCGTGTAGGGGATGAAGCCGCGGGTCTCGGACAGCACGTAGATCTGCGAGCCGTGCAGTATCACGAAGTACAGCTTGCCACGTCCCAGGTACTGTGCCTCGGGCGTGATGCGGGCCACCAGGGTGTAGGCGCTCGATGAGCCGCTGCTGGTGGCCGATGCTGTGATGTCGGCGAATGCGGGACTGGCGGCGCCAAGGCTGGCGACGACGATGGCAGCGGCGGCGGCAATTTGCTTGAACGTGCGGGTGAGGAGCATGGCAGTGGTGAACCGAGGTTGCGCCGGCGTGGGCTTCTTGGGGTTGTGGTGGCCGGCAGGTGGTAGAGAGAAAAGCAAAGAAAGATGCGTGCGAAACACATGTGTCCACATGGACACACTTGTATCCATTGGTTTCTTGATTTCAAGGCAATGGAGCGATCACCACAATCGCCAATATGGGTGATGCAGGCAGGCTTCGTCGCCGAGGGCCCTGCCGGGCGCGGAGTAGGGTGGGGGCAGGTGCCGCGCGCGCGGCCGGCGCCGTTACAAAAACCGCTGCGCCAAATAAGGCGCCGGGTCCACGAACGGCGCCTCGCCGCTGATGAGCTCGGCCACCAGGCGCCCCGTGACCGGGCCCAGGGTGAAGCCCTGGTGCGCGTGGCCGAAGTTGAACCACAGGCCCGTGTGCCGCGGCGCTTTGCCCAGCACGGGCAGCATGTCGGCGGTGCAGGGGCGCGCGCCCAGCCAGGGCGTGGCCTCCACGGGCTCGCCCAGGGGCAGCAGTTCGCGTGTGGACTGCTCGGCGCGGCGCAGTTGCACGGGGGTGGCGGGGGCGTCCAGCAGCGCGAACTCGGCCCCGGTGGTCAGGCGCAGGCCGCGCGCCATGGGGGCCAGCATCACGCCGCGCTCGATGTCCAGCGCCGGCATGGTCAGGCTGGGGCCACCGGCAAAGTGGCGGTGGTAGCCGCGCTTGCTGAACAGCGGCAGGCGGTAGCCCAGGCGCGTGGTGAGGGCGCCGGCCCAGGGGCCTAGGGCAATGACGGCGTGCTGCGCGCTGATGCTGCCAGAGTCCACCTGCACGGCCCAGCCGCTGCCCTCCTGCCGCACCGCCATCGCGTCGCCCGTGGCCAGGTGCCCGCCGCGCTGCACGAACAGCCGCGCATAGCGCGCCACCAGCTCGCCGGGGTCGCGCACGGTCCACGGGTCCTGCCAGTGCACGGCGCCGGCCAGCGGCATCTGCAGCACGGGCTGCGCGGCGGCCAGGGCCGCCGTGTCCAGCACCTGGCAGGCCAGGCCGTGCGCTGCCGCGGTGGCCCGGGCCTGCGTGGCGGCCGCGTCGAACACCGGGGCGGTGCGGTACAGCTGCATCCAGCCTTGCCTGTGCACCAGGTCGGCGGCGCCGGCCGCTTCAATCCAGCCGCCATGCTCGGTCAGGCAGTGCGCGATCAGGCGGCTGTAGGCCTGGGCGATGGGCGCGTAGCGCCCAGGCGCCGACGCGGCCCAGTAGCCCAGCAACTGCGGCGCCAGGCGCAGCACGGCGCCCCAGTGGTAGTGGGCGTCGTTGCTCAGGCCGGTGGCGATGCGTGCCAGCGTGGCGATGTTGCGCGGAAAGGCGTAGGGCTGCACGGCCTCGCGCTGGATGATGCCGGCATTGCCGTACGAGGTCTCCTGGCCCGGGGCCTTGCGGTCGACGAGGGTCACGGCGTGGCCGCGCTGCTGCAGCGCCAGGGCGGTGCTGACGCCGACCATGCCGGCGCCGAGAACAATGGTTTCCATGGGGTGATTATTGTGCCGGCCCGCGCCAGGTACACCCACTGCGTTGCGCTGTTTTTCGAACCCTCGATTGCCGTATCGGCAATCGCTGCCCGCGGCCACCGCGCACTGACATTGGCCACTTGCCATGCCACACCAACGCGATACAGTCGGCCCGGATAGGAGCTGTCCTACAAGGCCGGGCGGCAAGACCGGTTACCTTTCCACCACGGACCCGCGCCGCGCAGGGCCGTTTGTGTCGATCCCCGCCCCTGGGACAAAGGTTGCGTATGAGGACGGCTCCCGTTGTATTGAGAGGCCACTGCGCTTGCCGCCGTGTGGAGTACGCCGTGCATGCGCTGGAGTTGGAGGCCGCGGTGTGCTACTGCGAGACCTGCCGCAGGGCCTCCGGCGGTGCCGGCATGGTCTGGGTCGGTGGCGACAGGGGCACCCTGCGCGTGTATGGCGCAATGCACACCTGGCGCTCGTCCGACCACGGGGCTCGCCAGCTGTGCCCCGAGTGCGGCAGCCAGCTGTTTCGCCTGGAGGATGCGCAGCCCGGCGTGGTCGAGGTGGCCGTGGGCACGCTCGACGATGCCAGCGCCATCCGCAGCACGCACAGCGCCTTTGCCAACCAGCGCCCGCGCTGGGATGCACGCATGGCGCTGGGCAGCCAGCCGCTGGCACCGGTGCCCGGCCTGCTGGCCAAGGGCACCCTGCACAGCGAAGCGCCGGGTGGGCCTGCGCGCGACGAGACGCTGCACAGCATGCTCACCAGCACGCAGGACGCCTTCGTCAGCATCGATCCCGGCGGCTTCATCACCGAGTGGAACCCGCAGGCGCAGGCCGCCCTGGGCTGGAGCTACGACGAAGCCATCGGCCGGCCCATGCACGAGCTCATCATCCCCCCCGAGATGCGCAGCGCCCACCTCTATGGCATGGCGCGGCTGCAGCGAACGGGTGAGGGCCCGGTGCTGCGCCGGCGCTTCGAGGTGGATGCGCTGCACAAGGACGGGCATCGCCTGCCGGTGGAGCTGTCCATCGCGCCGCTGCGCATGGCTGGCGGCATTGGCGCCACGGCCTTCATCCGCGACACCAGCCAGCGCCAGGCGGTAGAGCGCGAATTGCGCGCCAACCAGGATCTGCTGCAGCGCACCGGCGAGCTGGCGCTGGTGGGCTCCTGGACGGTGGACCTGCCCGCCAGCACGGTGCACTGGTCGCCCATGGTGCGGCGCATCCACGGCGTGGACGACGACTTCGTGCCCACGCTGCCCGGTGTGGTCGGCTTTTACGAAGAGGGCGCGCAGGAGCGGCTCATCGCCGCCTTCGAGCAAGGCATCGAGGACGGCCAGAAGTGGGAGATCGAAGCCCCTCTGCGCACCCCCGATGGCCGGCGCGTGTGGGCGCGCGCCATCGGCAACACCGAGTACGACGAACACGGCGCGCCGGTGCGCGTGGTCGGCGCGCTGCAGGACATCACCGGCCGCAAGCGGGCCGAGGAATCGCTGCACATGCTCACCCAGATCCTGGAGGCCACGCCCGACTACGTGGTGCAGGCCGACAAGGACGGCCGCGTGACCTACATGAACCCGGCCGCGCGCCAGGCCCAGGGCTACGACGCCGGCTACGACGTCACGCAGCACCGCTTCACCGACTTCAACACGCCCGAGACCACGCGGCGCTACCGCGACGAGGTCATGCCCTCGGTGCACAAGACCGGCGTGTGGATGGGCGAGAGCACCG
Source organism: Acidovorax sp. GW821-FHT10A04 (assembly GCF_059415825.1). Classification (NCBI taxonomy): domain Bacteria; kingdom Pseudomonadati; phylum Pseudomonadota; class Betaproteobacteria; order Burkholderiales; family Comamonadaceae; genus Acidovorax; species Acidovorax sp. GW821-FHT10A04. The sequence goes on along the minus strand of NZ_JBWKNZ010000015.1, from coordinate 162,074 downwards.
TGCTAGTGGCCGGCCAGCCGATCGCGGTGGACCATTCGGTGCTGTCGCACAAGGACGCCACCGGCCAGGTGGTGCGCTACACCGCCGTGATGCGCGACATCTCGGCGCAGCAGCGCGCCCGCGCCGACCTGTTTCGCCAGCAGCGCACGCTCAGCTCCATTGCCGAGGCGATCCCGGACGTCATCGCCGTGGTCGACCGCGAAGGCCGCTACGAGTTCGTCAACTCCGCCTTCGAGAAGCTGGTGGGGCCCTCGCGCGCAGAGATCGTGGGCCACAGGATCGGCGAGGTCATGCCCATCCAGGAGCTGCAGGGCAGCATGGCCCACATCCAGAAGGCGCAGGGCGGAGAGCCCACCACGTTCGAGCTCGACCTGCACCTGGGCGGGCGCCAGCGCAACATGGCCATCACCCTGGTGCCCCGCTTGTCGGAAGGCGGCACGCCCGACGGCTTCATCGCCGTGCTGGACGACGTCACCATCCACCGCCAGCGCGAGTCGCGCCTCATCGGCCTGAGCGAGCGCGACGGCCTCACCGGCCTCATGAACCGGCAGGGCCTGGAGGCCTACCTGCAGCGCATACCGATCGGCGAGGCCCACGGCGTGGCCATGCTGTACGTGGACCTGGACCGCTTCAAGCCCGTCAACGACACCTGGGGCCACCCAGTGGGCGACCAGTTGCTGCAGGCCGTGGCCGCGCGCTTCCTGGCGCTGGTGCGGCCCATGGACCTGGTGGCCCGCGTGGGCGGCGACGAGTTCGTGGTGGTGCTGGGCGGCATGCCCAGCCGCGCCGCCGCCGAGCAGGTGGCCGACAAGCTCGTGGCCACCGCCGCCAAGCCCTTCGACCTGGGCGGGCGCAGGGTGCTCATCGGCGCCAGCGTGGGCGTGGCCTTTGCGGGCGACGACGGCTGGCGCGGCCTCATGGAGCGCGCCGATGCCTCGCTGTACCGCGCCAAGGCGGCCGGACGGGGCAGGCGCGCCTGAAATGGCTGGCCCCTGAGTTGCCGCGCCTCGGTGCAGTCAGTGGCCAGAGGCGGCAGGCACCCCCGGGTCACCACCACGCGCCGGGGCTTGTAGCAGCAGCAGCCATGGCGCGCAGGCTTGGCACACGCATGGCGGCGCCTGCAGCACAGTGCTGTGCAACCCCATCCCCTGCTGTTTTGGGTAGCATGGTCGCTACAGTCCAGCCCTTGGTGCCTTGCCACGAAACCCGCGACCCCGACGAAAGACCTGCCCATGCCAGCTGATTCCCATCCCGTCTGCGTGCGGGAGTTTCGCCAGGTTTTGCTGTGGCCCCTGCGCCTGATGCCGGTGCGGGGCTCCGAAGGCCGGCACGCCAAGCCCTGGCAACTGCTGGCGGACATGGGCGAGGAGGCCTCGCCCTGGCGCGAGGTGGTTGACGAATTCACGGGCGACAGCAGCCGCTTTCACGAACGCCATTACAACGAGTTCGTCACCTTTTTGCCCTACGTGCAGCGGTTCCTGTATGGCGAAGGCCGCAGCCAGCCAGGCAGCAGCGCCACCGGCTCGCCGATGCGGGTGTTCCGGCGCAGCGACGTCAGCGCCGTGCGGGCAGTGCTGCGCCCCGGCGACGCGCCGATCATGCTCGACATCGTCCACGTGGACCTGTATTTTTTTCTCGACCTGGACCTGGTGCTGCTCAATGTCGAGGTCAGCGCCCGCGACCTGGCGCTCGACCAGGCGCAGGAGCTGCTGTACCGCTTCGGCCGTGGCTACCCCGCCGGCTGGGATGCGCAGGGCCATGCCCAGCACTGCCTGTACAGCGCCGAGTGGCTGGACGCCGCCGGGCAGGTGCTGGCCCAGTCCGATGCCAACCAGCGCGACCTCTTCATGGCCCATGTCAGCAGCCACCGCGCCCCGCGCATCGCGGCGCACTGGGCCTGGCTGCTGGAGCCGCTGGTGAGCGACCATTCCGAGCGCAGCGGCCCCCTGCGCTACCGCCAGATCGAGTACTACCGCATGCCGCAGCTGGCCTTTCTGGCGCTGGACGACCCGCGCGCACTCAGCCGCAGCGACTTCGTGCGCCTTGGCCTGGTGACCGGTGCCCCCATGTCCGGCGACGGCACCGGCCTGCCCTACGCCGAAGAGTACCTGGACGACTTCGAAAAGCGCTTCTGCTACGACCGCTTCTGGAGCGGCAGCGGCGCCGCCCCCAATACGCGCTACCTGTGCAGCGGCCATTCGCTGCTGGTGCTGGGCGATGCCGGCAGCCCGTTCTATGTCTGCCGCGACCGGGGCGTGCTGGCGCAGTTCAGGCACCAGCATTTTTTGCTCTTCTTGATCGCGCATTTCCAGAAGGCGGCGCTGCTGATGTTCTCGGACCGGCTGGCCGAGGCCCTGAAAGACCTGGACATTGCCGATGCCGCCAGCGTGCGCCGTTTCAAGCGCACCATCCGCGACAGCTTTGCCGGTTTTCTGCGTTTCACGCACCGCTACTGGTTCCACGAAGTGTCCGAACAGGCCCAGGTGCGCGCCCTGTTCCGCATGTGCGCCAACCACCTCGGGCTGGACCCGCTGTACACGGAGGTCAAGGAGCGCATCGGCGAAATGAACCAGTACCTGGACGCCGACAGCCTGCGCCGCCAGGCCAATACCGTCGTGCGGCTCACGGTCGTGACCATCTTCGGCCTGATCGGCACCGTGACCACGGGCTTCCTGGGCATGAACCTGCTGGCCGAAGCCGACGCCCCCCTGGGCCGCAAGCTGGCAATCTTCGCCATCGTGTTCGTGCTGACCACCTCGCTGACCGTCTACACCATGGCCAAGTCCAAACGCCTGTCGGACTTTCTCGACGTGCTCTCGGACGAACGCGCCACGGCCTGGCAGAAGTTCAAGGCGCTGGGGCTGGTGTGGAAGCGTACGGGCGGGTAGAGGAGGGCGGGTGGTACGCCATGGGCCGCAGCCGTTGAACGGCCGGCAGGCACAGTTGCTCTGGCGAATCTACCCGTTCACCGACAAGGGCTTGGCCGCCGGGAAGCTCGACGCGCTTGGCGATTCCAAGTCCCACGAGAGTGGCGGTCCGACGCGGTAAGGGCGTTCTTCCACTCCGCCGCAGAATCCCCGGGCTGCTCCCTTGGTCGTCGGCTGGCTCCATTCGCCCGGCAAATCCGAGTCCCACGAGAGAGGCGGGTCGAGGCGGTACGGCATCACCAGCCCCCCGCACGCTGTCAGCGGTGGAAGCACTGGATCGACCAGTCGTGGGTCCTCGGCCATCGTCAGGCTGTGTAGGTTTTTGAGCGCGTCCATTGGCATCACTGTAGCCGCTGCGGTAGCTCTCTGCAACGAAGCCGCCTTGGCTTGGTGCAGGATTGTGAGGTTGCGCAGGCTGAAGGCCGCCCAGCAACTGCCGCGCCTTGCCCATCTGGTCGAGCCCGACGAGCACGCCGCCCTTGCGCCGCAGCACGGGGTCCACCCCACCTTTGCGCAGGCGCTCTTGCAGTTGTACGGGGTCGCCCCGGACCATCAGCGTGCCGTCGCGTTGCATCTCCATGACGGGCACGGGCTGAGACGCTCCAGCATTCGCCTGTGAGCCATGAACTGTGCGAGGGGCTCTGGCACCCACTGGGCTGGGGCCACCTATGGAACTGCCAGCGGTTGGTGCTTGGGTCGCAGAGGGCGCAAGCTGTGCGGCAGTTCTGGCCCGGGGCAAGGTGGCCGTTGCCGATGCGCGCTGAGACCCCCGATCCGCCTGCGTGCCAACCGGGCCAGCCGACGCAGCGGGTGGGCGGCTGAGAACCTGCTGTGCCAGTGCCGCCTGGTCCACGGGCACCAGAGTCACACCCGCGAATGGTTCGGCACCGCGCACGCCGCCAGCCTGCAGGTGCGCCAAGATGGCTGCCTGGTCGCCTCCGACCACGAGCATGCCGGAGTCCAGGGCCTGGACCTGTGCCTCTATGGGGGCGGTGGCCTGGGGCTGGGGCGCTGTTGCAGGTGCGCTTGCGGGACGTGGGTTTTTTCAGGACGGCGAGTAGCTCGTCAACCTTAACTCACCCATTAAACGACCAACTGGACGGATCCCGAGCGCGCCTATGGCCTCGCTCTTCCCTCCAGGGGTTTCCCCATCGATTCCTGCGTGCCAGAACCGACGCACCCATCACTTCCAGCGATTCAAGAATCGTAGAAATTTATTTCATTCTTTGTCGTAATAATTTTTCATCCAGTGATCAATGTCCATTCCTTCCTTTGCGACAAAGTACACAAAGAGTTTTGCATTTCCAAGACTTGCCCCTTTTCCGAGGAGATATCTTATGTATTTTTCCGCATCCAATCGTGCAAGTTTGCGCACGTCCTCCAGATGTAGGTTGTATACATCTCTGTAATCACGACAGCTTCCCCCTTCCTGAGAAACATCCCTCCCAAGATCACGATTCAGGAACTCTAGAGTGGAATCATATAACCCAGCCATAGCAAATCCTTTAACAGTTATTTTTTCCTGGCAATTATATTAACCTTGCTAGGAGCATCCTTGAGTCCATCGGCGTCAATAGGGTCCTTCAATGTTATCTCGAAGGCCTCGTATCCAACTTTCCCCCTGGCCTTGCCGAACGATATATCTCTTATCGTGGCCTGCGCCCAATCATTTTTCGTTCCATTGTGATTGCTTTTGCGATGCTTGTCGAATTCTTTTTGGAAATTTTTGAGATTTTCTTCAGCCAGCTTGCCAGGCAAGGCAATCGGGGGGCTCCCCGTAGTTTCAATGTAATAAGAAATCAATTTTCTCAATATTGCCTCGGTCACTCCAGGGGCGTTGATTATCACGTGCTCCTCTGTTGATTTTATTTTTGACTTTTTTGAAATGCTCAAAATTGGGCCGTTATCTGTTATTTCCACGCTGGCAAAATCAACATCCTCTCCGTCCACGAGCATCGTAATGGCGTTACTTGGGTCGTTGTCCGTAGTTATTCGAACCCTGAAGTCCGTGAGCGGAAGGTGCGCTGCCGTTGGGCGGCCCAAGCCCCGACGGGGCCGAGGCTGAGCGCTCCAACTGTGCAATGCCAAACGCCAAGTCCACCAAATCCTGCCCATCAAACGCCTGTGGATTGCCCGTCAGCTTGCCGAGCAAGTCCTTCAGCGATGCGCGCACCCGCGCCAGCCAGCCCTGCACCGAGTTGTTCGGCATCAGTGCAGTAGGCTGCACGCCCAGTTCCATCGCCACCTGCACGGCGTAGGGGAACAGCTCTTCACTGCTGTAGGTGGCAGTATCTGCGCTGTCTGGCGGCGAAGCCCGCACGCGCGCTGCGGCCTCGTCGTAGACCTGGCGCTCCAGGCTCCCCTCGGGCCTGGTCGCCCAACTGCCAATCACCCTGTGCAGTTGCCTCCACCCCGCTTCGCCCAGCACCGCCTTGCCATGCTTGTGCACCAGCTCGTGCGCGGCCACGGCCATCTCCTGGCCGGCTTCTATGTGGTCGGCGATGAGGAAGACGGTGTTGGTTTAGAACCTGTTCACGGTCTCCCAGGGGTCGCGCAGCGGCCTTGGCGGGATGGGGTGCAAGGCGCGGGGTGCAGCCGATAGCCCGTGCTATCGGCAAGCGCCGCAACGCCGCAGACCGCCCGCCAAGGCCATTGCCCGAAGGGTTGGAGCGAAATCGGGCGATTGGACGCCCCGCCTGCTTGCATGGGCATGGGCCCATGCGGCGCATCCGAAGCATCCACTCATCCCGATTGCGCTCCAACGCGATCCCCTGCGAGATCGTGAACAGGTTCTAGGGTTGAAGAACCCCTGGGCCAGACCGGTGTCTTGCGAGCCCATGTCGACTTCGCCGATGAGGGGCTCCCAATGCGCCTTGATGTCCTCTGAGGTGGCCACCACCACGCGGCCACGGCCCTCTGCGAGCAGGCCCATGCTGTTGGTGAGCTTGGCAACTGCGGCGCGCACCGATTGAACGGTGGCAGGCTTGAAGGGCAGGCCCTGGAGTTCTGATTTGGCGAGCTACGGCTGAACTGCTGGCTTGGCAGGGAGGAGGACTGGGCCTGCTCGCCAGAACCAATGCGTTAACCGCTTCCGGCGATTGAAAAGTCGCAGAAAATTATTTCATTCTTTCTCGTAATAATTTTCCAGCCAATGGTCAATATCCATGCCCTCCTTGGCGACAAAGTACGTAAAGAGCTTGGCGTTTCCAAGGCTCGACCCTCCAAGAAGATACCTTATGTATCTATCCGCATCCAAAGGAGCAAGCTTCCGCACATCATTAATGTGGAGGTCGTACACCTCCCTGTAACTACTGCAGCTTCCTTCTTCCTGCGATACATCTCTTCCCAGATCACGCTCCAGTGCTTTTAGAGTGGAATCGCGCAAACCAGCCATGGTAACTCCTTTGATAATCATTTTTGCTTTGCAATAATATTCAATTTGCTGGGCACTTCTTTCAGTTCATCGACGTCAATCGGGTCCTTTAGTGTTATCTCAAAAATTCCATATCCCAGCTTCTGCCTAGCTTTGCCGAACGATATGTCCCTTATCGCGGCCTGTGCCCAATCATCCTTTGTTCCATTTTGATTGTTTTTGCGATGCTTGTCGAATTCTTTTTGGAAATTTCTGAGATTGCTGTTGGCCAGTTTGCCTGGCAACCCAACCGGAAGATGCCCTTTCGTTTCGAGGTAGTAAGAAATCAATTTTCTCAGCATTGCCTCAGTCACTCCGTGGGCATCAATTTTCACGAATTCTCCTGATGATTCTATTTTTGCTGTTTTTGAAATATTCAGGGAAGGTCCATTTTTTTCATCATCTTCTATGTTGGCGAAGCCAACATACTCTTCACCCACAAGCAAAGCAATGTCGTCCGCGTAGGGATTGTCTTTTGACATCCGGACCTTGAGGTCTTCTTCCTTGAAGGGAATGGGCCGGGGATTGTCCTTCGTTCCCAGCGGACCTTTCTTCGGTGCTGCACCCGCGTTGTCATCTCCCGCCCCGCGGCTCATCTGGATGGGAAGATAGGGGGCGGAAGGTGCCCTGCCGTTGGGCCGCTCAAGACCCGACGGGGCCGAGGCTGAGCGCTCCAACTGTGCAATGCCAAACGCCAAGTCCACCAAATCCTGCCCATCAAAAGCCTGCGGATTGCCCGTCAGCTTGCCGAGCACGTCCTTCAGCGATGCGCGCACCCGCGCCAGCCAGCCCTGCACCGAGTTGTTCGGCATGAGCGCTGTAGGCTGCACCCCCAACTCCATGGCCACCTGTACGGCATAGGGGAATAGTTCTTCGCTGCTGTAGCTGGTCTCATCCGCTCCGGCCGGCCGTGAAGCCTGCACGAGTGCCATGGCCTCGTCGTAAACCAGCCGCTCCAAGCTCCCCTCAGGCCTGTTCGCCCAACTGCCAATCACCTCGTGCAGTTGCCTCCACCTTGCTTCGCCCAGCACCGCCTTGCCATGCTTGTGCACCAGCTCGTGCGCGGCCACGGCCATCTCCTGGCCGGCCTCGATGTGGTCGGCGATGAGGAAGACGGTGTTGGTTTGCGGATCGAAGAACCCCTGGGCCAAACCTGTGTCCTGCGAGCCCATGTCCACCTCGCCGACCAGGGGCTCCCAGTGCACCTGGATGTCGGCCGAGGTGGCAACCACCACGCGGCCACGGCCCTCTGCGAGCAGGCCCATGCTGTTGGTGAGCTTGGCCACGGCAGCCTTTACGGACTGCACGGTGGCGGGCTTGGAAGGCAGGTTATTGGCCCGTGAAGCTTGATCTGGCGCGCTGCGGCTGAATTGCTGGCCCGATAGGGAGGCAAGGGAAGGCTGAGAGGGCAGGGATGGGCCTGCCGACGCCGAGTCGCGTGGCGGCGGCTGCTGCAGCAACTGCCGCGCCTTGTGCACCTGGTCGAGCCCGACGAGCACGCCGCCCTTGCGCAGCAGTACGCTGTCCACTCCGCCACCCCGCAGGCGGTCGAGCAGTTGCGCTGGATCACCCTTGACCATCAGCGTGCCGTCGCGCTGCGTGTGCATGCTCACGGCGCTTGGGGCGCTCGACCCAGGTTCGCCCTCGGCGACCCGGCGCCCCCGGGTCAGCGAGAAGCCTGTGCCGCCCGTATGCACACCCTGCTGGTGCAGTGTGCGTCCGGCATCGGGCAGTGCATCACGAAGAATGCCCGCGGCCAGTGCATCGCGCACAGGCTTGGACCCTATGTCGCCCGCGTCGCCTACCGCGAAAACGCTGCCCGAGCCTGATTGGCGCATGAAGCGGCGCACGGTGGCCGCCAGGTAGGGATAGCTGCGCGTGAGGATGCTGGCTGGCGCTTCGGAGATCGCGCGCACCTTGCCATCTGCGCCGGTGCCGATGAGCGTGATCCAGCCTGGCCGCTGCATGGACTTGCCCACGATGGCGAAGTCGTCTGGCCCAGCCATCTTTTCGCCCAGTACCGCCATGGGCTTGCTGGCTTTGAGCAGCCTGTCCTCACCAAAGTCTTGGTAGCGCACCATGTCGGCAGGTTCTCTGCCTTGGTTCGCAGTGTCGATCACAGCGTACTTGTTGCTGTTGATGACAACGTGGGCCAGCAGGCCCGGCACATGCGCGCCGAGCATGCGTGTGAGTCCAACGTCCTCAGGACTGGGCGTGGGATTTCCCGATGGGTGGTTGTGCAGCAAATAGTAGGAGTCCGCCCCAGTCTGCTGCTTGATGTCGCGCATCTGGTTCACGTATTCCTGTTCGCTGACGCCAGCAGGAGCCATCGGCGTAGTTCCAGGCATGCGAGAACTTACGCCGGTGGCATGCACCACCACGCCGTCCTTGACGAAGAAAACCCGGAATGTCTCGAACCGGGGATCGCGATACACCTGGGCCAGTTCGGCCAGGCGCTGCGGGCTGTTTACTTGCTCGCCAAGGAGGGCTTGGCTGCCGGCGCGTTCGATTCGCTCGGCGATTCCGAGTCCCACGAGAGTGGCGGTCCGACGCGATAAGGATGCTCCTCCACTCCGCCGCAGAATCCCCTGGCTGGTCCCTTGGTCGTCGGCTGGCTGAATTCGTCCTGCGAATCCAGATCCCACGAGAGAGGCGGTTCCAGTCGGTACGGCATTACCAGTCCCCCGCACAGAGTCCAGGGAGGTAGCACGCGAGCGACCAGTCGTGGGTCCTCGTCCATCATCAGGTTGGGTGGGCTCTTGAACGCGTCCATCGTTATCACTGTAGCCGTTGCTATGGTTTTCTGCAACGAAGTCGCTTTGGCTTGTTGCGACCTCCCTCTGCGCCACTGCAGACGTTGGGAGCGCAGCTCCGCTGCGATCTTGTGTGGACTGCGGGTTACTGAACAATTGCCGCGCCTTGCCCGCCTGATCGAGCCCGACGAGCACGCCGCCTTCGCGCCGCAGCACGTGGTCTACACCGCCGGTCCGCAAGCGCTCCTCCAACTGCACGGAATCGCCCTTGACCATGAGCGTGCCGTCGCGCTGCATCTCCAGGCGCGCGGAGTCGATTGGCTGCGTCCATGGATTTTGCGGACTGCGGGTGCTGAATCGAGCCCGGCCATAGTTCTCGATATCGCCGCCTGCCGCCCCGGCGTGATCGATGGCGCGCATCACAAAGCGCTCGGCCTCGTTGTAGGTCATGGCCCTTATGGCCTGCGCCAGCTTGGCCATACCTGCCTTGTCGGCCACGGTGGCCAACCATTGGGCCAGTGCACGGATGCGCGATGGCTTCCACCGTGTTCCCATGCTCACATCGACATTCAGCTCTTCGGATATCCGCGCCAGACCCTCCTCGATCGCCATCGCCTCCAGCTGCCCTTGCAGTTCACTGCCCTTGTACCCAAGGCGCGCAAGTTGTTCGCGCTGCTGTGGCACGATGCCGGTGCGCTTCCATTCATTGGCATACTGCTGAACCCGCGTGTCCCTTGCCGCCAGATCCAGCATGGTTTGCACGTACTGCGCGCGTGGCACCAGGAAGCGCACACCCCGATGGAGCAGTTCATGGAAAACGACCAGCCGCACGTCCAGGTCCGAGCCCACACCCGACTGGAACACATAGATATCCCCACTCCCGAGGGTAATGCCCGATGCCACTACTTGCGCAGGCACGACGAGTCCGATATCTCCGGGGCTGCCCACGGCCTTGACTGGTGGCGCACCAGCCAGCCCCGCAAGAGTCTTCTGGATCACCTGGTCGATGCGTTCAAGCGAAAGCTCGGCCTTGGGGGGCGTTGAACGGTTGCTGTAGCGACTGGCAGGCGAAGATCCATCTTCGGCTTTGGATGTTGGCGCAGCGTAGTTACCGTCCTGCACCAGCGATGCGCTGCGGTTGAGCTGCTGGCTCGTCGTTGAGGGGCCTGCCGAGGCTTGGGCGTGTGGTGACTGCTGCAGTAACTGCCGCGCTTTGTCGACCTGATCGAGCCCGACGAGCACGCCACCTTCGCGCCGCAGCACGCTGTCCACCCCACCTTTGCGCAAGCGCTCTTCCAACTGCACGGAATCGCCCTTGACCATGAGCGTGCCGTCGCGCTGCATTTGCATGGGCCCCGGGATGTGCTTCTGCGCTTCTCGAAGTTGCGCGCGGTCCTTGGGCCTTGTGACTGTCCGTCCTCCATTGGCAAGAGACTGACCAAGGTCGGTCACGGCATCGCGCAGAATGCCAGCTTCGACAGCGCCCCGAACCGGACTGTTGTTGATATCACCGGCCTCGCCCACGGCAAAGACTTCGACAGACCCCGACATCCGAACAAATCGACGCACCGTGGCCGCCAAGTAGGTGGGGCTGCGCGAAAGAATGCTCGAAGGTGCTTCGGCAACGGCCCGCACATGGCCATCAGAGCCTACTCCAACCAGGGTCATCCAGCCGGGCCCTTGCATGGACTTGCCCACTATCGCCAGAACGTCGGGCGATGGGATGGTCTGGCCCAGCGCAGCCAGGGGTTTACTGGCTTGCAGTAGGCGGTCTGTCCCAAAATGCTTCAGACGCACCATGGCTGCGGGCGCCGCCCGGCGCGCTGCATCCTCGGGCGTGATCACCGCATACTTGTTGCTGTTGATGACCACATGCGCGAGCATCCCGGGCACCTGCCGGGCAAGGTGCTCTGTCAGCTCAATATCTTCCGGGCTCGGCTGTGGATCGCCGGATGGATGGTTGTGCAGGATGTAGTAGCCCTGCGCTCCCGTGCGGCGCATGCCTTCGCGAAATTGTGCGAGGTACTGCGCTTCGGTCATGCCCGAAGGCACCATCGGTGTCCGATCAGGCAGGCGTGAACTCACGCCCGTGGCATGCACCACCTCGCCATCCCTGACGAAGAAAACCCGAAACGTTTCGTACCGGGGATCCCGGTATACCTGCGCAAGCTCTGCCAGGTGCTCTGGTGAATCTACCCGTTCACCGACGAGGGCCTGGCTGCCGGCAAGCGTGATGCGCTCGGCGATTCCAAGTCCCACAAGAGTGGCCCGGGGTGCCGCGCGATCTCCTTGGCCCGGCCCTCCACGGTGCAATCCGCCAGCAGGTGCTCCTGCGAAGTAAGTGGTGCCTGCAGAGTATCCATCGTCGGGTTGGGTGGGCTCGTGGAGGGAAAAGCTGGCACTGCCCTGCCTTGAAGCATCTGCGGCAATTCGTTCGGGGGAAAGGCTGCCTCGCCTACCGCGTCCGACTCCCAGATCAACGGTCCGCCCGGATCGTAATAATCCACGCGCGTCTCCGACTCGTGGACCGATGGGAGCGTCAGTCTCTGGTGATGTGACACCTTTGCCGTGCCGGTCAACGGAAAGGTCGGAGCGGTTGGGGCGGTCGTCATCGATGAAAGTGTAGCGGGTATGCCCTTGGCGACCTCTGGTATCACTCGCATATCGTTGTCCCCGGGACATGTCATCCATAGGCGCGGCGGTCTGGTCGTTGTTGCCAGACCTCTGTGTCTGACCTGCCGTCCTGTCTGGCGGTGCCATGGTGCGCGGTGGTTCAAGCAAAACCCGCTGTGCCAGTGCCGCCTGGTCCACGGGCACGATGGTTGCGCCCATGAACGGCTCGGCGCCGCGCACGCCGCCTGCGTGCAGGTGCGCCAGGATGGTGGCTTGGTCGCCGCCGACCACGAGCATGCCGGAGTCCAGGGCCTGGATTTGTGCATTGATGGGGGCTGGGACTTGGACCTGTGCCGCTGCGGTGTGGCGGGCGGTGCCGTGCTGGGTGGTTGTGGGCGCTGGGTCTGCGGCGCCGGTGTCGGCTTCGGCATCCGCGGCGGCAGGTGTTGGTGCCGGTGCTGGAATGCCGGATGCCTGGGGGCTTGTGTCCGCCTGGTCAGCATCGTGGTTGACCTGCACTTGCGGCGATGCGTCGGCGCTCTGCTGCGTGCTGCTGTGGTTGCCGTCTGTCGATGCCTGCATGGGCGCCGGGGGAGTGGCCGGTGGTGCTGCAGGGGCCGGTGCGGTCGCTGTGCTGGTGGCAGACTCCTGCGCTGGCAGGGCCTCGGCCTGGCGCAGTATTTCGGCCTCGGCCTGGGCCTTCCTTGTGGCGGTGGCGACATCCGACCAGGTGGCGTTGCCGGGCACGGGGACACCGTCGTAACCTGTTGCCGGCGCCGTGGAGGCTGGTGAAGGCGCTGGAGCAGGGGCCGGGGCGGTGGTGCTGCCGGTGCCGCTCTCGTAGGTCGCCTCTTGGGTATGGGGTGGGTTTGGCGTGGTGGACTGGTCCTGTGCCCGCGGTGCGGATGGTGCGGGTGGTGCCGCAGCGGCCATACCCCCCAGCACACGCCTCCCCCCGTTCATCATCCCGCCCTGCATCACGGTCTGGGTGATGGTGTCGCCCACCTGCCTGAAGTAGTCCTCGAAGGTGGCGTTCGGGTTCAGCGCCATGCCTGCGGGGGCCCATTTGTCCACGGCGAACTGGCCGGTGGTGGTGAGCACTTCGCCGGGGATTTCCTTTTTGACCTGGTTGGCCAGGAAGCCCGCCACCGCATCCGATGGCATGCCCTGCGTGGCCTTGCGGATGGCATCCAGGTTGCCCTTGAGGCCGAACTTCTCTCCGATCACCTCGAAGGCGGCGAACGCGCCTGCGCGCCCTGCGGCCTGCTGCGGGTCGAGCCCGCGCGACTTGCCGTCGCTGTACTCCTGGCCGAACGACTGCGCGGCGATGCTGCCCATGGCAAGCAACTGGGAGGGGACGAAGCTGCCCGTCACCAGCATGGGCAGTTGCTGCGTGATGGAGGCGATGGCCCCTTCGGCATTGCGCTGCAGGTGCGTGCCGCGCTCGCCGATGGCCTGCTCCATGCCGCGCAATGAAGTGGCGCGGTCTGCGGTGCGCTGTTTCGTTGCATCGTCTGCGCCGCTCAGGTCTTCGATGAACTGGCTGATGCCCACCACCCCCTTGCCCAGGCCCAGCCCGCCCTTGGCAACGCCGCGCCCCACCACGTTGTTGAGCAGGTTGGCCGGGCGGTCTGGGTCGGAGAGGTCCTTGGTAGCGAAGTCGTAGGTGGAGGGCTGCACCGTGCCGCCCAGGGCTTTTACCTCCTGCCCTGGCGCGACGCCCGCAGCGGCGCCTTCGTAGGCTGCGCGGCGGGCGAAGTCGGGGTGTTCGCCCTTGGCGATCAGCGTTTTGGTGCGGCCTTCTGCGCGGGTATCGAACAGGGCCGCTGTCGGCGACGCGGCGAAAATGCCCTTGTCCGCCTGTGCGAACTGAGCGGCGCGCTCGCGCGCAAGCTGGCCCTGCCATCCTGGCAAGGATTGAAGTCGCTGGCGGTCCTGCGGGCTGGCCGCATCCCAGGCGTTGTTGGCGGCCTTGCGTGTTTCGGGCCGCAGCGGCAAATCGCGGGAGGGCAGGTCTGTCGCAGGCACTGCCTCGCGCTCCAGCACACTGCCCACGCTGGCGGGCGGGGCCTTGCCGGTGGTTGGTTCGGGCTGGTTGGCCACCCAGCGTGCGGCCGCGCCGGTGCCCGGCAGCATCTGGGCCAGGGTCTTCGCGCCCGATGCCAGCTGGCTTTTCACCTCCTCCACGAAAGGCCTTGGCGCTGCCGGGGCCTGGCTGTACATCAGGCTGCGCGGGTCGTTGGCGGCGTTCAGCCTGCCGTCTGCCGGGGCAGCGGGCAGGTCTTGCCTGGCTGACTGCGATGGCGGTGGCCCTGGCACGGGCGCAGTGGCCTGGGGCCTTGCGGGCCGGGGCCTGGGCGCAACTGCGGTGGGCCGTCCCGAGGGGGCTGGCGCTGGTACAGGTGCTGGGGCGGGCATCCGTGCATCGGCCTGCGGTGGGGGTGAGAGGGGTGCAGCGGCCGGTGCCGCCAAGGCATTGCCGCCGTGGCCTTCTTCTTCCTGGCGGTAGGAAGCCAGGGCCTGGGCATAGTCGCCGCCAAACGCCTCCAGGCGCGAGCGCAGCGAGGCTGCGGTGTCGAAGATGGAGTCGACCGAACTGCCAGGGCCCAGCGCGCGCAGCACATCGGCATCCACCCCGTACTCGCGCGCGGCGGCGTCCAGGGCCGCGTCAATAGGTACTGGGCCGGGCGGCACGGGGGCGGGCGGGTCCGCAAACCACACGGACAGCGGTGTGGTGTCGTCATCGGGGGCGTAAGCCCCCCAGGCCTCATCTTGCGAGGCCAGTTGGTACAGGTTCATGGAAAGGGCTCCGCGCGGAGGTGGGTGGTACGAGACCACTCTCGCGCGCGGATCACCCGCTGGGGAGTGCCGGCATATATGCAGCGGGCACCCCCGCGCCCGCTGCTATCTACCCGGCCTTGATGTGCTCGGTGAGGAACTGCACGAAGGCCTTGCCTGCGGCGGGCAGGGCGCGGCCGGCCAGGGTCTGCACCTCCAGGTAGCGCTCGTTCATCTCGCGGTCGCGCAGGGCAATGGCCACCAGGTCCAGCGACGGCAGGCGGGTGCGCACCGAGAGTTCGCCGTAGAAGGCGATGGCCTCGGGGGCGGTGGCGGCGTAGCTCACCAGCGAGTCGGCGTGGTTGCTGGTGATGGCGGCGTTGTACTGCAGGCCCTGGCGGCTGCAGCTGGTGTCCAGCAGCTGGCGGATGGAGCTGACCGGCGTGGGCAGGGCCAGCGGGTAGGCCACCACCTGGCTGAGCGAGAGCTGGCGCTGCGCGGCCAGCGGGTGGCGGCGCGACATGACGGCCAGCACGGGGCAGGGGTGGCGCAGCTCCAGGCGGATGCCGGGCTCGGGCAGGCCGCTCAGGGTGATGCCGATGTCGGCCTCGCCGTCGCGGATGCGGCCCGGCACCTCGCCCTGGGCGCACATCTCCAGGTGGAAGCGGATGCCCTCGTAGGTCTCGCCGAAGCGCGCGATCAGCGTGGGCAGCAGGTCGTAGGCAAAGCCGGCCGCGCTGGCCACGCGCACAAAGCCCTTGCGCAGGCCGCGCAGGGCCGAGATGTCGCCGAGCACGCGCTCGTTGTCCTGCTGGGCACGCTTGGCGTGCGCGGCCAGCAATTCACCGGCCGCATTGGGCACCATGCCGCGTGCCTGGCGCTCGAAGAGCAGGGTGTCCATCTCGCGCTCGAGCCGCGCCACCTGCCGGCTCACGGCCGAGGGCGCCACGTTCAGGCGCAGGGCGGCGTCCTTCACCGAGCCGGCGCGCACCACCTCCAGGAAGTAGCGGACGGCGGTCTCCTGCAGGATGTGGCTGGACATGGGGATGCTCCTATCGTTCATGTTTCCAAGCGCTTGCTCCCAGACGGCCCGTGAAACTCGCGCGGCCAGGGCCAGTGCCCCCGTGCAAGGGCCGCCCCGCCGCACTGGGGGCGTCCCCCTGAGGGGGAAGGCGCGCAGCGACTCAGGGGGCATCAAGCCCAATTGCGATTTCGGCAATCGACAATTCTAAACATTGCGCTTGTGGCACTGGGAGATGGCTTCTACCATGGCTGCATGGCGTTTGCGTGACGCCTGACCCATGACCACCCTTGCTCCAGGAATGCTGTCCATGAAATCACCGATGTCGTTTGCGCCCCCCACCGCCGCAGCCCGTGCCCACCGCCTGAATGCGGCCCTGTTCGCCGGCCTGGCCACCGTGGCGGCACTGGGTGCCCTGTTCAGCACGCCGGCGCGTGCGGCGGACGCAGCAGCCTTCCCGAGCAAGCCGCTGACGCTGGTGATCCCGTTCCCGCCCGGCGGTGCCACCGATGTGCTGGGCCGCGTGATCGCGCTGCGCATGGGCAAGGAGCTGGGCCAGCCCATCGTGATCGAGAACCGTGCGGGCGCGGGCACCATCATCGGCGCGGGCTACGTGAGCAAGGCTCCGGCCGATGGGTACACGCTGCTGCTGAGCTCGGGCACCACCTTCACGGTGAACCCGGCCATCCGCAGCAACCTGCCGTACGACCCGGTGCAGGGGTTCGACCCCATCGGCATATCGGGCCGCACGGGGCTGATCCTGCTGGCCAACCAGCAGGTGCCGGTGCAAAGCGTCAAGCAGTTCGTGGACTATGTGAAGGCGGCGCCGGGCGCGTATTCGTACGGCTCGTTCGGCAGCGGCACCACGTCGCACTTTGCGGGCGAAACCATCTTGCAGGCCACGGGCCTGAAGATGACGCACGTGCCCTACAAGGGCAGCGCCCCGGCCATGACGGACCTGATGGGCGGGCAGGTGCCCTTCACCGTGGACACGGTGGCCGCGACCATTCCGCAGCTCAAGACCGGCAAGATCAAGGCCATTGCCATCACCACGGCCAAGCGCTCGCCGCTGCTGCCCAATGTGCCCACGCTGGCCGAGTCCGGATACCCCGGCATCGACCTGGACACCTGGCTGGTGATGGCCGCGCCCAAGGGCCTGCCGCCCGCCGTACGCACCAAGCTCGAAAAAGCCCTGGCCGCCACCGTGGCCGACCCCGAGACCAAGGCCAAGCTCACGGCCCAGGGCATGGAGCCAGCGTTCAGCAGCGGTGCGGCGGCGGCCGAGCTGATCCAGCGCGAGCTGCCTGCGATGCGTGCAGTCGCAGCCCGTTCGAACATCACTGCTGATTGACCCAGTGCTGTGCGCGCAGCGCGTGGCACCCTGAACAACACACCGAGACAACATGCCAGATATCGCTTTTTCCACCACCACCCCATCCGAGTATCCCGACACCGCCAGCCGCCCTGGCGATGCGCTGGTGGAGCAGTCCGCCGTGGCGCTGCGCCGGCTCATCGGGCGCAAGGAGGTCTCGCCCGTGGAGCTGCTGGAGGCCTGCATCGACCGCATCGAGCGCATCAACCCCTTCGTGAACGCCGTCACGGCTACCTGCTTCGACCGGGCGCGCAGCGAGGCACGCGCGGCCGAGCAGGCGGTGGTGGATGGCACGGCGCCCCTGGGCCTGCTGCACGGCCTGCCGCTGGGCGTGAAGGACCTGGAGCCCACCGAGGGCCTGCTCACCACCTGGGGCTCGGCCATCTACCGCGACCATGTGCCCACGCAGGACATCGAGCTGGTGGCGCGCCTGCGCCGCGCCGGTGCCATCGTGGCCGGCAAAACCAATGTGCCCGAGCTGGGCGCGGGCGCCAATTCGCGCAACACCGTGTGGGGTGCCACGGGCAACCCGTTCAACCCGAATCTCAACGCCGGGGGCTCCTCGGGCGGCTCGGCCGCGGCGCTGGCCTGCGACCTGCTGCCGGTGTGCACGGGGTCCGATACCGGGGGCTCGCTGCGCATACCGGCGGCCAAGTGCGGGGTGGTGGGTTTTAGGCCATCGCCGGGCGTGGTGCCCAGCGTGCGCAAGCCCCTGGTGTGGACGCCCATCTCCGTGGTCGGGCCCATGGGCCGCACGGTCGAGGATGCCTGCCTGCAGCTGGCCGCATCGGCCGGCATGCACGCGGGCGATGCGCTGAGCTACCCACTCGACCCGCTGAGCTTCCTCACCCCGCCCGAGGTGGACCTGGGCCGCCTGCGCGTGGCCTATACCGAGGACTTTGGCACCTGCGCGGTGGACGAGGGCATACGCGCCACCTTCCGCGCCAAGATCGCGGCCATGCGCCACCTGTTCCGCAGCTGCGACGAGGTGAAGCTGGACTTGGGCGACGCGCACCGCTGCTTCGACGTGCTGCGCGCCGAGGCCTTCGTGGCCGGCATGCAGGCCGCCTACGACCGCGACCCTGACAGCCTGGGCCCCAACACCCGCGCCAACTACGAAATGGGCAAGCGCATGAGCCTGCTCGACAGCGCCTGGGCCCAGGCCGAGCAGACGCGCATCATCCAGGCCACGCAGCGCACCTTTGCCGACTACGACCTGATCCTGTCGCCCACCACGCCCGTCTCGCCCTTCGCGTGGACGCAGCTGTATGCCGACACCATCAACGGCGAGCAGCAGGCCACCTACTACCGCTGGCTGGGCCTGACCTACGTGGTCACGCTGATGACGCACCCGGCCCTGTCGCTGCCCTGCGGCACGGACCACCTTGGCATGCCGTTTGGCCTGCAGATCGTGGGCGGATTTCGGCAAGACCACCAGGTGCTGGGCGCATCGCTGGCGCTGGAGCGGGCGTTTGCGGCCCGGCCCGAATTGCGCCGGCCCCGGCCGGACCTGGCGGCGTTGCGTCGGGCGGTGCCGGATTTGCGCTCCATCGTGACCACGCCGCCGGTGCTGGGCTCGGCGGGGCAGGGGGCTGCCGCGTCGGTGTCGGTGGTGTAGGCGCAGTCTGGGCGCAGAAGCGGCGAGGGCGCGCGCCTCAGTACGACGTTCTCATCACCGCCTTGGCGCGCAATGCGCCCTTGCGGTTGCCAACGGTGTAGAAGACGGTCACCTCCACATCGCCCTGCAAGGCGGCGAAGAGCGAGCATCCCACCGCAGAGCCCAGGTGCACGGGTTCCAGCCGCGTTCCGGGGCCCGGGATGTGGGTTCCGTCGGAAATCCAGTCGGTGTCATTGGTCATGATGGTTTTGCGGTACCCGCCCCGTGCGGTGTGCTCCACGGACCGCCCCCCGCCTGTCACCTTCACCAGGCTGCTCATCAGCCCCTCTGGCAGGGCCTTGGCGCCCCCACGGATGCCGTACCGCGTCTGCAGATAGGCGCACGGGTCGGGGCCAGGCATGGCGTTGGTGTGGGTGTCTGCCTGCAACTGAAGGCCACTGCCCAGCCCTTCGTGCAGCGCGGCCTCCCGGATCCACTGGCTCAGGGGCCCCAGGTCGGCCACCTGCCCGGCGCTCAAGGGGCCCGCGTACAGGAGCTGCGGGGTGCCGTGGGCGTTGATGGCCAGCCGGTGGCCGCCGGGGTAGTCGCGCACGTACAGAAGATTCTTGTCGATGCCGGCTGGCACGGTGCCGGCCTGCGGGGCAAAGGTCTGCGGCAAGGTCTTCTCGGCCCAGTCGAGCACCTGCGCCGCATCGTTGGCCGACCCCAGGCCCTGCACGGCCATGGGCGCTGCAGAGCCCTGCGGGCGGCAGATGGCGAGGTCCACCACCGGGCCGTAGGAGGCGGGCACGCCCGGGTACAGCCCGCCCGGCACGCGGCACGGGGCGCTGCTCCAGCCGGCGCCTTCGCCCCAGCACTGCACGTAGCCGCCTTCCAGCACAGCGCAGGCTGCAGTCTTGCCCGCGCTGATGGCGATGGCCTTGGTGATGCCCACCACCAGGCCCGTGGCCGGTGTCGCAGTGCCGGGCGCCAGGCCCATGCCCAATTGGCCGTTGGCATTGTTGCCCCAGCACTTGATGGTGCCGCCCTCCAGCAGCGCGCAGGTGAATCCATCACCCACCGCCACGGCCTTGGCTGGCGCGCCCAGGCCTTGCACTTCCACGGGAGTGGTCAGCGGGGCGTTGCTGGCCGGCACGCCCAGCTCGCCGTACTGGTTGCTGCCCCAGCAGGACACCTTGCCAAACCCGCGCAGCACGCAGGCATGGCCGGCGAAGAGGGATACATCCACGGCGTCCGTGATGCCCGGCACGGCGCGCGCCGTGCGCGGGTCTTCTGCGGCACCCGCCAGGCCGCTGCCGGCGCCCACGCAGATGACTTTGCGGTCATTGGGCACATCCATCACGCCGCAGGTGCTGGCCCGGCCGGCAGCGAGTTTTGTCATGGTGTCCATGCCCTCCACGCGCACGGCCTCGGCCGTGGTGGTGGGTACCGCGCTGCCGATCTGCCCCTGGCTGCCGTCGCCCCAGCAGAACACCTGCAGCTCACTCGTGCGGGCACAGCCGTGCCGTGCGCCCACGGCGATCTGGGAGATCTGGCGCAGGCCGCTGAGCGTGTAGCCCCACGGGGCCTGCAGGACCGGATTGCCGAGCTGCGAGTACGCATTGCTGCGGCCCCAGCATTGGACCGAGGTGCCCGTCAGCGCGCAACTGAAGTCCTCGCCCACGCGGATGTCCTGGGCGCGCGCCTCGTACGCCAGTGGCGCCATGGGCAGCGTGCCCCAGCAGGTGGCGACGCCGGTGTCGGCCACGGAGCAGCCGTGGCTGGTGCCCATGCTGAGGGTGGTGGCCATGGCTGCCGGCGGTGCGAAGGCGGTGGGCAGCACGACAGCGGCGCCTGCAAGCAGCCGCAAGAGAATCGGGGAGGCGTGGCGCATGTTGTCGTTCATGGTCTGGTCTTTCGCGGCAGCGCCTGCCTACACCGTCGGGCTCGGGATGACCTTGACCCGGGTGCGCAACTGCCCCTTGCGGTTGCCCAGGGTGTAGAAGACGGTCAGGTCCACGTCCAGGCCCAGGGGATTGAAGCTGGGGCACGCCGACGTGCGGCCGAACAGCACCGACTCTTCCTTCATCCCGGCGGGAATGGGCTCGCCCGGCTGGCGCGTGCGCTGGGAAATCCAGTCGGTCTCGGTGGTCAGCACCGCGATGCGGTAGCGGTTGTCGACGGGGAATTCCATGGATCGGCTGCCGCTTTCCACCCGCACCGAGGTGGTCACCAAGCCTTCAGGCACGCCGTTCGCCCCGCCGCGGATGGCGTGGGGAATCTGGAACCCGTTGCACACATTGCCGAAACTGATCTGGACGATGTAGGGCATGGCCTGCATCTGCAGGTCGCTGAGCCGGCCCTCGTCCAGGCTGGCCTCGTTCAGCCACCGGCTGAGCGGGCCCAGGTCGGCCAGTTGCCCTGCGGTCAAAGGCCCAAGGTACAGCAGGTGCGGTGTGCCGTGCACGTTGACGCCCAGCGTGTGGCCGCCCGGGTACTGGCGCAGGTGGAACAGGGTATCGCCCAAATCCGGGGCGCTGGCGCCCTGGGCTGGGAAGGCCCCCGGCATGGTCTTCTCTGCCCAGTCCAGTACCTGGCCCGCATCGTTGGCCGGCCCCAGGCCCTTGACGGCCAGGGGTGCGAACGAGCCCAGCGGGCGGCACATGGCGATGTCGACAATCGGGCCGTAGCTGGCAGGATGCTGCGGGTAGATACCGCCCAGCACGCCACAGGTGCCGTTGCCCCAACCCGTGCCCTGGCCCCAGCACTGCACATAGCCACCCTGCAGCACGGCGCAGGCGGCTGTCTGCCCGGCGCTGATGGCGGTGGCATCGGTGATGCCGGTGACCAGGCCGGTGGCAGCCCCACCGAGGGCCGTACCCAGCTGGCCGCTGGCGTTGTTGCCCCAGCACCTGATGGTGCCATTGACCAGCAGGGCGCAGGTATAGCCACTGCCCACGGCGACGGCCTTGGCGGCGGCGCCCAGGTTGGCGACCTCGACGGGGGTTGTCTGCGCGCCGCTGCTGGCCGGTATGCCCAGCTCGCCAAAGCGGTTGCTGCCCCAGCAGGCCACCCGGCCCTCTCTGCGCAGCACGCAGGCATGGCCGTCGAAAAGGGAAACCTCCAGCGCATCGCCGATGCCTGGCAGCTCGCGCGGCGTGCGCGGTGCATCGGCTGCGCCGGCCAGGCCGCTGCCGGCGCCCACGCAGAGCACGCGGCCATCCTCCTGTACCGCGCAGGTGGCGCCGTTGCCTGCGGCAACGTGCACCGCCTTGGCCAGCCCGGGGATTGCGGTGGCCCGGGCCACCGCCGTGCGTGCAGGCTCGCCGAGCTGCCCCTGGCTGGCATCGCCCCAGCAGCGCAGCGATCCGTACAGCAACGCACACGCGTGCCGCGCCCCCACGGCAACCTGGTCGGCCTGGTCGAGCCCCTCCACGAACTGCCCGGTCGGCTTCGCGGCGGCCGTGCCCAACTGCGAAAATTCATTGTTGCCCCAGCACCGCACGGAGCTGAGCACCAGTGCGCAGCTGAAGTCGCGGCCCACCTTGATGTCCTTGATCACATAGGGCGCCTGGTCCTGCACCGGCAGGCTGCCCCAGCAATTGGCCTGGCCCGTGTCAGCCACCGAGCAGCCGTGGGTGGTGCCCATGCTCACGGTGGTGGCCATGGAGGCCGTAGGCGTGAAAGCGGTGGCCAGCGCCAGTGCTGCAAGGGCGAGCACTGTGCGCGCCAGCCGCGACAAAAGGGGCTGGGTGGGTCTGTCGTTCATGGTCCTCAACCTCTCGCAGTGTTTTCGGGCCATTCTAGGAATGCAGGCCCGCGGCGCCTGTGGCTGCGGTCACAGGCGCCATGTAACGAAATGCGCCGCAGGCGCCCTAGAATCCGCCTCAACAACGACGATGCCAAGCCTGGGAGGGTACCGAGCATGAGTTACACGCTGCAACTGTGGGAAAAGCCAGTTGACTGGCCGTGGCCGACCACCAAGAAGGAGGCCGATGCGCAGTTCGAGCGCGTCAGCGACAGCCCGCCGCCAGGGCAGAACCCCAAGTTCCTGGAGTGGGGACGGGTGCTGCAAGAGCGCTACCCCGAAGCGATGGACGTGTGGCTGGACGGCAGCGAGGACGGCGTCACCGAAGATGCCACGCTCGGCTTTGGCATCAACACCCGTACGGAGCATTGGGACGCGGCTTTCAACCTTGCGTGGGAGCAGGCCACCCTGCGGGGGCTGAGCCTGTACGACCCGCAAAGCGGCGTGCACTACCTGGGCAATGGCGATGTGCCCGAGGAGCCGGACCTGCAGGTGCGCTTTGCCGTGCAGGCACGCGAGCGGGGCGACGATGCCAGTGCCTGGGCCGAGTACCGGCGCTGGGCCGCGCGTGGCAACCCGCACGCGTTGTACGCCATGGGCCGCGCGCTGCGCTTTGGCACCATGGGCCAGCGCCGCCACTTCGATCTGGCAGCCGCGCTGCAGGTGATGGGCGCGCACGATGCACCGACCCGGCAGGACGCGCAGGCCTTTTACGAGCGCTTTCCCATCGAGGCGAAAGGGCGCATACAGACCCTGATGGCGCGGCTAAAGTCCGCATCGGGCGACATGCTGCTCACGATCGTGGACGGCGAGCGCAAGGCGCTGGACGACGCCTTCACGCACAACGAGCAGATGATGCTCTACACCAGAAAGCGTATTGAAGCCGCAGACGCTCTGGAGGCCATCGCCCTGCAGGGCCATGAGGTGGCAGCCTTCCAGTATGCGCTGGAGGTGGTGATCGGTTGGGAGGAGCCCAACTACGAGAACGCCCGCTACTGGTGCCAGCGCGCGGTGGACTGGGACCACGAACCCGCCAAGCGCCTGTTTGCACTGATGCACGAACGCGGCTGGGGCGGCCCTGTGGACATGGCCCTGGCCGCCAAATGGAACGCCGCAGCCAAGGACCAGTGGCAGCAGGAACAGAAGCTGCGGCAAGCGAGGGAAGAGGCCGAATCCCCCGGCGGACTGAGCCTTGCGCCCATGGCACCGTCGGCGCCCGCCATGGCTCCCGTGGTGTGGACCGGCTCGGTCACGCGCGACCTGGTGGGCTGGTTCGCCCGTGAGGGCAACCCCCATGCCGCCTTCCATCTGGGCACGTCCGATCAGTACGGCCGCGACGGCGGGTTGGTGAACCTGGCGCAGGCCCGCGACTGGTATGCCCAGGCGGCGGAGGCCGGCCATGCCGACGCCACCTACAACCTGGGCGTTTTCATCGAGGACGGCACCGGTGGCCCCAGGGATGCGCAGGTCGCCAAGGCACTCTTCATGCTGGCCAATACACGCGGCACCACCAGGCGCGTGGATGACCTCAAGATCGCGCCCCACGAGCAGGGCCCCGTGCGTGCCCTGGTGGCGGCCCTGCGCGAACCGGGCCGCCTGCGCGCCGTGCTGCGCGAGAAGGGGCTGGGGGCCGGTGCATCGCCGGCAGTGGCAGGCATGGGAGGCAGCGCGGGTACCGCCGTTGCCGGTGGCGCCGCCGCGGCGCTGTCGGCATCGGACTGGGGCCGCACTGGCGGCGCACCCGCTGCGCCGGCGACCGCGGCCCCGCAGGGCCCGGCCCCTGCTCGCTCGCGCGGCCGCATCGACGACCGCGAGGCGGAGGACGACCCTGCCGACGACCCCCGGTACCGGAACACCACCTTCTCGCTGCACCTGGGCCATCTGGCCCTGGTCATCGGCGCGGCCAACGTGGTGCTGCTGATCCTGTTCTTCAAGGAAGGCGCGAGCTTTCGCCGGGGCATGGCCGTGATGGGACTGATCGCGGCCTTTGGTGCCTGGCGCACCGGGCGCGACTTCGACTGGGCGCCCGCCGCACGCGCTGCGGTGGCGGTGGTTGCGGCCATCCCCATCGTGGGCATGGCGGTGAGCGTGTGGATGCTGGTCCGGGCGTTTCGCGGGCGGGTGTAAGAACCTGTTCAAAAAGATCTTGAACAGGTTCTAAGAGCGCCAGCAGCGTGCGCGGCAGGAGGAGCATCGGCTGCAAGGCCCGACAAACCGGTCTCGCCGGGTACCACCTCTCGCCCCCAGGGGCCGACCCTGGGCAACCGGAACATGCATGCCCGGACGCCGCGGCGCCCGGGATGCGTTCGTTCAGGCCGGTATCAGGCCAGTGCCTTGCCGAATGTGGCCAGCAGGCGTGCCCAGGCGCGATCGGACTGGGCGGCATCGTAGACCCGCGAATCGGAAGGGCACCAGCCGTGGGCGGCGGGGTAGACCTCGACTTCGGCCTGCAGCCTGGCGCTGTCGAACGCGGTGCGCAGGCTGGCCTTGGCCTCGGGGTCCTTGGTGTCGTCGTTTTCGGCAATCGCAATGAGGTATTGCGCCTTGGTCTGCGCCACCAGGCGGTGGGGGCTGTCAGGCGCCGGCGTCACCATGGCGGCGCCATGGAAGCTGGCCACGGCACCGACGCGGCCCGAGGACACCAGGGCAGTGCGCACCGCAATCGGCCCGCCCATGCAGTAGCCGGTGGTGCCAATCTTGCGGGCCTTGTCCACCTCGGCCTGGGCGTCGAGCCAGGTCACGAAGGTCTTGCCGTCGCTCAGGTGCATGGCGGGCGTCAGGGCCTGCATCAGCGGCAGCACTTCGGCAATCGGCGTCTGGCCGCCCTGGGGGGCGGTTGGCGCCTTCTTCTGTCGGTAGAAAGGGTTGACGACGAGCACGCTGTAGCCCGACTCGGCCAGGCGCTTGCCCATCTGCCGGAAGGCCGGGCGCAGGCCGAACACGTCGGGCCATACGAGCACACCGGGGGCCGAGCCCGACGTCGGCGCGACGAAGTAGGCGTCGCAGCTTCCGTCCGGCGTGGTGATGGTCACCTCACGCTCTGCCACCGCTGCAGCGTTGGCCACCGCAGGCAGGGCGGTCAGCACGCCGGCCGACGCCGCCCACGCGGCAAAGTCGCGGCGGGTGTACTTGTGGAGATCGTCATGGTCATTCGAATCGCACATGGTGGTCCAGCTCCTTTTCGGTCAAAACAGTTGCGGCAGGGCGTGCCATGGTACGTGACAACCAGGAATGCTGCAGGCTCTTTGGTGCCGTGGTGCGGTGCCGGGGCACATGGGCTGCATGCGCTTGCTCCCTTGCCTTGGGGGCGGCCCAAAGCACCCACAAGCTGCATGGCAAACGCGAAATTTGCCGATTCAAGGGCTGCGCTTACGATGGCTGCGAGGGAGTTTTCGAGCCATAAGAAATTACACCATGAGAGACCATCGCCACCCCGAAGGCCTGGCCCCTGCGCTGCCAGCCGCCTACGCAACGAGCACTGCCACACCCGGCAGCACCGCCCGCGCAACCGATGCACCACCACAGCGCCGCCGCAGCCGCGAAGAGCTGGCCGCCGCCCCGCAGCGCGCCCAGTCGCGCGTGCAGGGCCAGGTGCAAAAACAAAAGGACCAGGAGCGCCGCGCACGGATGCGGCAGGCCCAGCAGCGGCGCGAGCAGCAGCCTGCCGCGCGCCTGTTTGTGCCCTACAAGCTGGCCGCGGTCTTCGTGGCACTGCTCGTCTTCATCTTTGGCGGTGCCTTGTTCGAGGTGGCGCGGGGCGAGCACTTCCTGGTCACCGGCCACGCCACGCTGCGCGCGGCAACCCCCTGGCTGGCGCTTGCCGCGGCCCCGCTGTGGTACTGGGCACTGTGCCGCACGGAGGTGCTGGCACCCTGGTGGGTGCAGCAGATGCCCACCTGGTTCGTGCGCCAGATGGTGGCGTACCCCTTCGCGGCGCTGCTGGGCGCCGCAGCGGTGGGGGCCGCCCCCTGGGGCTGGGCTGCCTACCTGGGCGAGCTGGTGGGCAAACCCGCGCGCGTGGAGGTGCGTGTGGTGTCGGTGGAGGCACCGCGCACTTCCAGCAGCTGCACCCAGTACGCCCGCCTGGAGTTTCGTGGCAGCACAGGCCGCGTGTGCGTGAACACCTCCGTGACAGGGGTGATGCCGCGCGCGGGCGATACCGTGGTGGTGGCCGGGCGGGTTTCGCGCTGGGGGTTGCATGTGGGGACGGTGCATGGGAGGTGAGCCACTCGTCAACTCGTCTTCCATGCCGCATGTTGCCCGCGATATCTCCCTGGGCCCACAGCCCGGCACCAGCACGGGCGATGCCATCGACCAGTTAGGGCCCGAGGTGGCAGCCGTGCTGCGCGAAGGCATGGCGCTCGAGCGCAGGGGAAGCCTGGATTCAGAAGCCACCGCGCGCATCGAGGCGCGGCTGCAAGCAATCATTGAAGCCCAGGATCGTGCCATGCAGGCGCAGAAGGCGTTCAGCGAAGAAGCGGACGATCCACCCCTGCCGGTTGGCCGCCGTTCTGTTGCCGGTCTTCGCCGCCTTCTGGTTCTGGACGATACGCGGGGCGCAGGCCATCCAGAGCGATGGGATGACCTGGACCAAGCGTTGGCTGGGGATGTTTCCAGGCTGTGTGGCCCTGACCACCGCCATGGTGCTGGTAGCGCCCTGGGGCTGGTCTGCCATGCTGGGCTGGACCTTGGGCTCGCCCACCCGCGTGCAGGTGCGCGTTGTCTCTTTCAAGGTGCCTGAATACTACCGTGGCTGCCATCTGCGCGAGGCATTCGAGTTCAACGGAGCCACCTCTTCCAGCGCCTGCGTGGACGGTCGCTTCAAGGGCGAGATGCCGCCCGTGGGCAGCTTGGTCACGGTGTACGGAAAGCTATCCCGATGGGGGCTGATGGTGAGCAGCATCCACGGGCGGTGAAGGCGTTCGCAAAGGCTCCAGCCCGCATGGGGCGTTGCAGCGGTCTGGCTGTGCACGCAGCGCATGGACTTCCAATGGGCGGTAGCCGAGCGGTCGGTTGTGGTGTCAGGACGACTCCATCACCTTGGCCCGTGTCCGCACCTGTCCCGCCTCGCCATCGATGGTGAAGTACAGCACCACCTCCACTTCGTCGTCGCCACGGATCAAGGTGGCCGGGCAGCCCCAGGCCCGGCCCGTGTAGGTACCGGGGGGCGGTGGCGACCTGCTGTCTTCGCCCACGTTGGGCACGTCCAGGTAGGTGTCGCCCTTGAGCAGGCGGATCGCGGTCGGCTTGAATCCGGCCGGCAGGGCATTGCCAGCGGTGGCCCCGAGCCAGAACCAGACGGACAGGTTGTTGCAACTGGTCCGCGGCGGTCCGGGGAAGAAGTCCACATTGACGAGGACCTGCTTGAGCTGCAGCGTGGTGCTGATGGGCGGTGTGGTGGGCTGGCTGGCGCGGGCCTGGCGCACCCAGGGGGCCAGGCGGCCCAGGTCGGCCAATTGGCCGCCGCTGTCGGGGCCCAGGTACATCAGGTGTGGCGTGCCGTGGCCGTTGACGGCAAGGTAGGTGTTGCCGGGATAGGCGCGGACCAGGTAGTTTCCGATGCGGCCGGACGGCGAGGGGATATTGAACCGGGGCGGAAAGGCCCTTGGCAGGCTGGCCTCTGCCCAGTCCATCACCAGGTTCGCATCGGCCAGTGGGCCAAGGTCCTGCACGGCGTAGGGTGTGGCGGACGCGCCGTTGAAACAGGCCGCGAGATTGGAGGTCGGGTAGCTGTACTGCACGCCTGGGTAGTGGGCCCCCACGGTGGTGCACAGGCCATCGCCACGGCCAAGGCCGGCGCCCCAGCAGTTGACGTAGCCGCCGTCGAGCACTGCGCAGGCGTGCGTTGCGCCCGTGCCGATGGCCGTGGCGTCGGTGATGCCCAGCACCTGCCCTGTGGCGGGCGTGGCAAAGTCCCGCTGGTAGCCGATGCCCAACTGCATGTCCGGGTTGCCGCCCCAGCATTTCACCGTTCCGTTGGTGAGCACTGCGCAGGTGTAGCCGGGTCCCACGGCAACGGCCTTG
Organism: Acidovorax sp. GW821-FHT10A04; assembly: GCF_059415825.1. Lineage (NCBI taxonomy): Bacteria > Pseudomonadati > Pseudomonadota > Betaproteobacteria > Burkholderiales > Comamonadaceae > Acidovorax > Acidovorax sp. GW821-FHT10A04. The sequence goes on along the minus strand of NZ_JBWKNZ010000015.1, from coordinate 133,769 downwards.
GCCGGGCTGCCCAGGCCCGGCACTTCCACCGGTGTGGTCATCGGCGTGGCGCTGGCGGCCATGCCCAGTTCCCCCTTGGCGTTGCTGCCCCAGCAGGCAACGGCGCCAGTCTTGCGCAGCACGCAGGCATGGCCGTCGAAGAGTGCGACGTCCACCGCATCGCTGATGCCGGGCACCTGAATGCCCGTGCCGGGCGCAGGGGCCATGCCGCCCGGGGCGGTGAGCGGCGGGGTGCCGCTGCCGTAGCACCATACGGTACCGTCGCGCTTGACCCCGCAGGTGCTGCCGTTGCCGGCGGCCACGCGGGCCACGTCGTGCAGCCCTTGCGCGTAGGTGGCTTGCGCCGAGGGCGTGGCGCTCACCGGCGCGCCGCGCTGGCCCCGGCTGCCGTCGCCCCAGCAGTACACCACGGCCCCGCTGAGCGCGCAGGCGTGGGTGGCGCCCACGGCCAACTGGGTGGCCTCGCGCACCCCTGCAATGGCCTGGCCCGGGGTGTCGACCGTGGCGGGGCCGAACGACAGGCTGCCCATGTTGCCCCAGCAACTGGCCGTCTCGTCCTTGCGCAGCGCGCAGTTGAAGCCCTTGCCCGCGCGCAGGTCGGCAATGCCCGCGGTGCTGGTCCTGGCCAGCGGCACGGCGCCCCAGCACTGGGCCCCCCAGTCGTTGGAGACGGAGCATGAGGTGTCGTACCCGGTGCTGAGCGTGGTGGCCCGGGCGGGGGCTGCGGCCAGCAGCAGCAAGCCGGTGGCGAGGGCCAGGAGCCAGAGGAACGGGGTGGCGAGGGTAGTGCGGGGCATGCTGCGGTTCTATCAGTTTCGGTGCCGTGTGCACACACAAAAAACACCTGGTCACGAATGGCGGGTGCCGGCGCGCGCGGCACAATGCCTAACTGCACATATCCATCCGCAATCTCCCATATCCAGGCACTGCCCCATGGCGACCGAGCCCATTCGCTACCAACTGGTGATCCAGTTTCCCGACAGCTACTTCACCTCGCTGGACGAGGTGCATGCCTTCGAAGATCGCCTGATCGCCTGCATGCCCAGGACCTGTTCGGTCGATGGGCACGACGTGGGCTCGGGCACGGTCAACTTCTTCATCTACACCGGCTTTCCCAATGCCGCTTTTCTGACGTTCAGGAAGTACCTGGGCACGAACAAGGTGGAGAAGAAGGTGCGGGTGGCGTTCCGCGAAGCCACGGGCGAGGACTTCACCAACCTTTGGCCCAAGAGGGATGCGAGGCCATTCCACTACTGGTACGACTGAGCCGATACCGGCCCTTGCGTCTTGCGGACGGAGGGCTTGGGGGCGCCCCGCATCGCATTGCTGCACCCCATGCACGGCTGAACTGCAGCCAGCCCGGTTGCTGGCGCAGGCACGCATGCCTACGCTTGCCAGGTCTCCAACCGAACACTGAACAGAGTAGGAAGCGCGCATGGCACAGCAGCAGCAACAACAAATCGTCCTCCACGCCACCGGCGCCCCCGAGGTGATGCGCCTTCACCCCACGGAGACCCAGGCCCCCGGCCCGGGCGAGGTCTGGCTCACCCAGGCCGCCATCGGCGTGAACCCGCTCGACGTGAGCCAGCGCAAGGGCGCCGTGCGCATCGCTTTGCCCTCGGGCCTGGGGCTCGAAGGCGCGGGCACGGTGGTGGCCATCGGCGCCGGCGTCGCCAACGTGGCCGAGGGCGATCGCGTGGCCTATGCCACGGGGCCGTTGGGGGCGTATGCCAGCGCACGGCTGTTCCCGGCCGACAGGCTGGTGAAGCTGCCCGATGCGCTGGCCTTCGACGAAGCGGCGGCCGTGCTGTTCAAGGGCATCACGGCGCAGTACCTGCTCAAGACGACGTACGCGGTCGGGCCGGGCACGCGCATCGTGGTCTACGGCGCGGCGGGCGGGCTGGGGCAGATCATGGCGGCGTGGGCACGGCACCTGGGCGCCTTCGTGATCGGCGTGGTGTCCAAGGCCGAGAGCCTGGAGCGTGCGCGGGCCGCGGGCTGCCACGCGGTCTTCGTGTTCGACCCGGCCACGCTGGCCGGGCAGGTGAAACAGGCCACAGAGGGCCTGGGGGCCGACGTGGTGTACGACCCCATCGGCCGCGTCTCGCTGGAGGCCTCGCTCGACAGCCTGCGCCCGCGCGGGCTGCTGGTGTCGTTTGGCGCGCTGTCGGGTGCGCCCGCGCCCATCGAGATGGGCACGCTCAATGCCAAGGGTTCGCTGTTCGTCACCCGGCCTTCGCTCGCAGCCCACACCGCCACCGCGGCCGAATACCAGGAGCGGGCACGCGACGTGCTCGATGCGCTCGGGGCCGGGATCATCCGCGCCCAGTTGTGGCGCCGCTACCCGCTGGCCGAGGCGGCGGCGGCGCATGCGGACCTGGAAGAGGGGCGCTCGCAGGGGGCGATCGTCCTGGTTCCCTGAGGCGGTTGACGCCCCTGGCCGGGCTCAGTCGAGTGCGGCCTTGCGGATGGGCAGGCCCGCGTAGGACTTGAGCGTCTTGAGCACGAAGGACGACTGGATCTCGCGCACCCCCGGCAGCTTGCCGGCCACACGGCTGATGAAGTCCGCGTAGGCGTTCATGTCCGTTGCCACCACCCGCAAGAGGAAGTCGCCGTTGCCCGACACCATGTGGCACGACACGATCTCGTCCACGGCCGCCACGGCGGCCGTGAACTCCTGGATGTTGCGCTCGTCGTGGGTGTGCACGCTGATGGACAGAAAGCTCTCGATGCCGAAGCCGAGCTTTTGCGCGTTCAGGTGCGCGTGGTAGCCGTCGATGAGGCCGGACTCCTGCATCTTCTTGATGCGCCGCCACACGGGCGTGTTGCTCAGGTGCAGCTGCTCGGCCAGGTCGGCACTGGACAGCCGCGCGTCGCGCTGCAGTTGTTCAAGGATCACGACTTCGACCTCGGTCAGCGCTTCGGGACGGCCCATGGTTCTTTCTTCTTTCGATCAGCGAGAGCAGATGGTATTGGAGCGCCCGCCGATTGCAAAGGTTTTGCGCTTTGCACCGGCCCAGGCGTGTTTTGCGCAAAGTCTTTTCCTGCCTGCGTCGTGAGAATCGATTTCTCCCCACCCGAGGAAAGACCCGCCACCATGAAATGGCCCGCCACGCGCATCTCCAGCAGCTCGCCGAAGTCCTTCGGCATGTACCAGCGGGCCGCTGCGCTCTTCCCGCACGACCCCGACGTGATCCACCTGGAGGTGGGCCGCCCCGACTGCGACACGCCCGCGCACATCAAGCAGGCGGCCATCGACGCCCTGCAGGCCGGCCGGGTGCACTATGGCGAGTTTCCGGGCGAACTGGACCTGCGTGAAGCCATCTGCACCCGCCTGGCCCGGCACAACGGCATCGAGGTCAGCCCGGCACAGGTCATCGTGACCAACGGGCTCACGCACGCATCGTATGCCACGGTGATGGCGGCCATCGACCCGGGCGACGAGGTCATCCTGCTCGCGCCGTACTACCCCCAGGTCATCAACAAGATCGAGCTGGCAGGCGGGGTGGTGGTCGCCGTGCCGCTGGATGCCGCGGCGGGCTTTGCCATCGATGCGGCGCGCATCGAGGCCGCGGTCACGCCGCGCACGCGCATGGTCTGCATCGTTAATCCCAACAACCCCACTGGCCGGGTCCATACCCGCCAGGAGCTGCAGGCGCTGGCGGACGTGGCCATCCGCCACGACCTGCTGGTGCTGTCGGACGAGGTGTACGAGCGCATCGTGTACGACGGTGCGCACCACACCAGCATCGCGTCGCTGCCCGGCATGGCCGAGCGCACGATCAGCCTGTTCGCTTTCACCAAGGCCTATGCCATGGACGGCTGGCGGCTGGGCTACCTGGTGGCCGACCCCCGGTTCATCCCGGCGATCCTCAAGGTCACGATGAACGACGTGTCCCACGTCAACACCTTCATCCAGGCGGGCGGCGTGGCGGCGCTGACCGGCGACCAGGGCGCGGTCGAGCAGATGGTCGAGGAAGACCGGCGCCGCCGCGACCTGGTCTGCGACACGCTGGACGGGCTGGCCGGCATCCGCTGCCCGCGCCCGCAGGGCACGATCTACGCCTTTGCCGACATCCGCGGTACGGGCCTGGGCAGCCAGGCGTTCGCCGACCGGCTGCTTGCGCAGACCAAGGTGAGCGTGGAGTCCGGGGCGTTCTACGGCCCGGCGGGCGAGGGCTTCGTGCGCATCTGCTTCGGTGGCGAGCCGTATGCGCGCATCCAGACCGCGATGGACCGCATGCGCGGTTTCCTGCAAGGCCAAGGGTAGAGCGCCATGGGTATCGCGAGCGCCACTGCATTCGACGGCTGGATCCGCAGCCGCTTCAAGGACTTCAACACCGAGCTGGAGGAACTGTATTTTGCCAAGGCGGACCGGGCCGACGTGGAGGGCACGGGCGATGGCACCAAGGCAGCGTTGCGGGACGAGGGGGCCGCGCACATCGCACGCATCCACGCCGAGCCCCGGCTGTACGAGGACGAGGCGCGCAGCTACGACCTGCTGGGCAACATCGGCCTGTACATGGCCGCGCTGCGCCGCCATGAGCTGACCAACCCGGACCGGGAGGAGCGCTCGCCCTTTCCGGTGGCGAGCGCGCTGGCGCAGCGCCTGGCAGCCGGTCTGGGCGTTGCGCCGCGCTTTGCCACCGCCCACGTCAACCTGCGCAACCTGGCCATCGGCGGCGAGCACAAGAGCTTCACGCGCCTGCCGGACGAGCTGCTGTTCATCGAGTACAACTGCCTGCCCATCCTGGCCTACATCCGCGCTGCCGACGTGCTGCGCCGCATAGCGCCGCTGGGCGTGGCCCACCCCGCCACGCTGGCCCTGCTGCGCGATGCGCAAGCCGCGCTCCGGGACGTCGGCCGTTACAACGCCGAGCTGCACCGGCGGCTGGACGTGGACCGCTTCTTCTACAACATCCGCCCCTATTTCAAGACCTACCGCGTGGGCCGCCATGCCTACCGGGGCGCCAACGCCGGCGACTTTGCCGCGATCAACGAGATCGACCTGTGCCTGGGGCTGTGCCGCGTGTCCGACCCGGGCTATGCCGGCATCGTGCTGGAGAAGATGCCGTTTTTGCCGCGCGAGGACCAGCAGGCGCTGCAGGCCGCCTGCCGGCAGCAGAGCCTGCTCGACGCCTTTTTGGAGGCCGCGCCGGCCGCGCACGGGCATGCGGGCCTGCGCGCCAACGTGCAGGCGTTGCTGGATGTCTGCACGGCGCACGGAGAGACGGCGGCCCAGCACCACGCGCTGTTCGTGCGCCGTTTCATCGAGGTCCCTTCGACCCGCATGGAGGAAAAGCACCTGGCGCAGATCACCGCCAGCGGCCCCCCGCTGCAGGCGCTGCTGGCGGCGCTGGAGGCGCTGCGCGACCGGCGCCTGGCCGTGGACCGGCCGGGCATCGACTCGCGGCACGCCGACCTGGCGGTGCTGCGTGCGCTGTAGCAGGGCAGGGCGCAGCCCGGTGCATGGCATCGCGTACAGTCCCCGTGACTGCTTTGTGATTGCCCCATGGACCTGCTCGACAGCCAACACGCCGATGAACTAGCCACACTGCTGGCGCTGCATGCCGAGGGCTCGTTCGCGGCCGCGGGGCGGGCGCTGAACAAGCACCCCTCGGTGCTCTCCAAGCGCCTGGCCGCGCTGGAGGCACGGCTGGGCGTGCGCCTGGTGGAACGCACCACGCGGCAGCTGCGCTTTACCGATGACGGCCTGCGCCTGGTGGAGAAGGTGCGCCACGCCGCGCTGCTGATCGCCGAGGCGCAGAAGGAGGCCGCCCAGGGCGCACACGAAGTGCGCGGGCGGCTGCGCCTGTCCATGCCCGCCGCCATGGGCCGGCGCTGGCTCAGCCCCATGGTGGCCGGATTTGCCCTGGCCCACCCCGAGGTGCAGGTGGAGGTGGAATACGCCGAGCGTTTCGTCGACATCGTGGCCGAGCATTTCGACGCGGCCATCCGCATCGGTGAGCTCGAAGACAGCCGCCTGGTGGCCACGCGGCTGTGCGAGCACCGGCGCATCCTGTGCGCGGCGCCCGGCTACCTGCAGCGCCATGGCACACCCCAGGTACCGACCGACCTGGCGGCGCACAACTGCCTGGGCTTCACGGGGCTGCGCTCCTACCCCGAGTGGCGCCTGACGCGCGACGGCGTGACCGAGGCCGTGCAGATCAAGGGCAGCCTCATCAGCAACGACAACGAGGCCCTGCTGGCCGCAGCGCGCCTGGGCCTGGGCATCATGGCCGCGGGCGACTGGCTGGTCAGCCCCGACGTTGCCGCCGGCCACCTGGTGCCGGTGTTGGCGCCCTGGGGGCTCAATGCGCATGCCGGCATCTACCTGGTGCGGCCCTCGGGGCGGTTCAGCACCGCGGCGATGGCGGCGTTCAAGGCCTGGATGGTGGGGCAGTTTGCGCAAGGGGCGCCCTGGCGCTTGTAGGTGGGTGCACCCACGCAGCCACCACTTGTAACGGCTGGAGGGGGGCACATCGGCAATACTTGGCCGCATGAAAGCACTCCTACTGGGCCTGGTGGCTGTGGCCGCATCGCTGGCCGCCGCGGCACAGCCTGCCACCGATCCGCGCGCGAAGCCCATCGAGGCCCGTGGCCCGCTGGCGCCGCTCAAAGGCACGCTGCTGGCGCCTGCCAGGGCCGGTGCGCCCGTGGTGCTGGTCGTGCCCGGCTCGGGCCCCACGGATCGCGATGGCAACAACCCGCTGGGCGTGAATGCCGCCACCTACAAGCTGCTGGCGCAGGACTTGGCGGCCCGGGGCATCGCCTCGGTGCGCATCGACAAGCGCGGCATGTTCGGCAGTGCCAAGGCCGTGGCCGATGCCAATGCCGTCACCATTCCCGACTATGTAACCGACGTGCACAGCTGGGTGGGTGCGATCCGCCGCACCACCGGTGTGCCCTGCGTGTGGGTGCTGGGCCACAGCGAGGGCGGCCTGGTTGCGCTGGCCGCTGCGCAAGGGGGCGGTGAGGTGCCGGGCATCTGCGGCCTGCTGCTGGTGGCCGCGCCCGGCCGGCCGCTGGGCCAGGTGCTGCGCGACCAGCTGCGTGCCAACCCGGCCAACGCGCCCATCCTGGATCAGGCGCTGGCCGCCATCACCAGGCTCGAAGGCGGGGCCCGCGTGGACACTGCCAGCCTGCACCCCGCCTTGCACCCGCTGTTCAACGAGGCGGTGCAGGGCTTTTTGATCAGCGCCTTCGCGCAGGACCCGGCCAAGCTCATCGCCGCTACCAAGGTACCCGTGCTGGTGCTGCAGGGCGAGCGCGATCTGCAGGTGGGCGTGCAGGACGCACGCCTGCTGGCCCAGGCCAACCCCGCCGCCCAACTGGTGCTGCTGCCCGGCACCAACCATGTGCTCAAGGCCGTGGTGACGGACGACCCTGCGGCCAACATGGCGACCTATGCCAATCCGGGCCAGCCGCTGGCGCCAGGCGTGGTGGATGCGGTCGTGCGCTTCGTCGCCGCACCGGGCAAGGCCAGGCCCTGATGGAACCCGAGGAGTCCGCCCCATGGGTTTGAGCGACAGCCCCACCTGGAAGCAACTCGAAGCGCGCTGGGGCCAGGGCTTCGACACGCTGCTGCGCGAGGAGCAGGAGGCCATCGCCCTGTGGTGGCTGGAAGCGGAGACCATGAACGGCACCCTCAACCAGTTCTACTGGAACAGCGCGGGCGACATGGCCCTGCTGGCGCGCGATGCCTTGCGCAGCCTGGGCATGCCCGTCACCCTGGCTGCGCTGGAGTCCACGCTGGCCTATTTTGGTGACACTTACCCGCTGGACCGCGATGCGCGCATGGCCGTGCTGGAGGGGATCGAGGAACGCCATGGCGAAGAGGTGTTCACGCCCGCGTCGCGCATCATCCAGGACCTGCCGGAGGACTTTGTGCAGGCGGCCGTGGACCGGCTGGCTGTGCTGTATGCGCGGGGGGGGGTTGAGTGAAAACCCCCGATGCCTCGCCGCAGAGTTGCGTTTGGACGAGGATGACCGGGTGCGGGCTGCAAGGTCCATCTGCACCCTTGGCCCGTCAATCATTTGTTGGGAGAAGCCTGTGAAACGATCCATTGCTGCCGTGGCTCTGTGCCTTCCGCTGTTGGTGTCGGCAGGCGAGCTGTCCATATCCTGCATCGGTGAAGAGTCGACCAACTGCCCCGTGGTGGTTGATGTGACATTGAGACAGGAAAGGCTGACCGCGGAATTCCAGGTGGGCACCGCGGCAGGTGGTTTCTCGACCACCACGCTGAATTTTTGCGGGTATGAGGGCAGCGCCGCCAACATCTACTACGGTGAGTGGGTAGCCAACCAGAAATGCGTGGTGGGCGGGAGATTTCGCGTGCTCAATGGCGAGTTGACCAAGCAGCAATTGGCTGACGGCGTGATGAGGTTTGAAATTCACACGGGAATGGCCTACTGCGACAACTCAGCGGGAACCGCGCGATGCTCCACCGTCAAGAGATGAAGAAGCGCCGCAACGCGTGCGCAGCGGTAGCTTCTGGAATGACTGTTTCGTTGATTGGAGGGCGCAGATGTCTTCTCTGGCCGGTTTGCTCTTGAAAATCGCTGCGGTGCTGTCGTGCCTGCTCGCAATGGGTTGGGGCTCTGCATCGGCCGCCACGGTCAGCGCGGGCTACAGCCACTCGTGTTCTGTTTCGGATGCCAGGCAGGTGAATTGCTGGGGCGCGCCTTTCTCGCAGTTGCCAGCACCCTCTTTCGCCCAGGATGTCCGGGCGGGCCTCGATTTCAGTTGCGCCCTGTTCGCTGGCGGTTACGTCAGCTGCTGGGGCAAGAACGACTTCAACCAGTTGGGCTCCCCCAAGCCCGATGCGCGCGAGGTCATGGTGGTCAGCAATCTCAACGAAGCGGGCCAGATTTCTGCGGGTGCCCGCCACGCGTGTGCCGTCACGGTCTCGTCCGTAGCCGTGGTGTGCTGGGGCGATGCAAGCCAGGGACAACAGGGGGAGGCCAGCGCTTCCACGGTGGCACAGGCCACGCGGGTGCCGGGCTTCAAGGGCTGGTTCACGCGCGTGGCCGCGGGCAGTTCCAGCACGTGTGCGGTGGAGGGCGGGCGGGTCTGGTGTGTGGGCTCCGGCAGCATGCTGGCCGGCGCGTTGGCAGACCCGCGCACGCCCAGGCAGGTGCCTGGCATCAGCGATGCCATGGACGTCTCCATCTTCGAAGGCCACGCCTGCGTGCTGCGCAGGGAGGGCAAGGTCGCGTGCTGGGGGAACAATCCCAACGGCGAACTGGGTGTGCCGGCGGGCGCCGCCCTGACCACGCCGGTCGATGTGGTGGGCCTGAAGGGCCCGGCCAAAGCCGTGGCGGTGGGCTTGGGCTTCAGCTGCGCGTTGCTGGAGGACCGGTCCGTGCAATGCTGGGGCACGCATGCGCATGGTCAGCTTGGCGTTGGCACCCGCCTGGTGGTAGCAAGTTCGACGCCTGTCCGGGTGCTGGGCATCACCGATGCCGTCGCGCTGAGTGCGGGCGCCAGCCACGCCTGTGCCGCGCTGGAGGGCGGGTACATCAATTGCTGGGGCGGCCCCAAGGACACCTACCACGGGCTGTGCCAGCCATGGGGCGCGTTCTACCCCAATGAGACGTACCGGGCTCCGACGTTCAGCAGCACCGTGTGTTCGGAGAGCGGCTCATCGACGCCCTATGCCGTGGTGGGCATGGGGCCCCTCAAGGATGCGGGCTTTGCCATGGACTGGGCGGAGAAGGTCTTGCCGCAACTTTTCCCGCGGGACTGGACCGGTGTGCCCGCAAAGGTGGAGAGCTTTTACTGGAGGCCCTATGCGGGCGGCAGGTACCTGGCCGTGAACGGCCACGGCACGCCCCACCTGATGTACCTGGGGCCCGACACGGGCAACAAGGTGCGCGACCTGGGGCCGCTGTCCCAATGGATGTACCTGGCGACGAAGGACGCCGGATTGCAGAGCGGCCTGCAGTTCCAGTCGCCCACATACGTCTCAGGCAACTGCACTTTCGTGGCGCCGATTTTCGTCCGTGGAGGGGCTGCAGACCGTCTGGCCAGGTTGATTCCGACCTCCGTGCGGGTGGAGTGGGAGGATGGCAATTTCGTGGAACTGCCTGCCGCCGAAACCAATGGAGTCTTCAAGCTGCTGACGACGGAGACGTGGTTCAGCTCGGTTGACGTCTACCAGGAAGGCGCGCCCATTCCCGCAGGCAAGGGGGTGGAGCCTGTCCTCTGGGCGGCTGCCCGGGGATGCCCGAAGCCAGGCGTGTTCGGCAGCGGCGAAATGGTGGATGTGGCCTTGTTCTACATCCTGGACGGCCAAAAGGGGCAGCTGCGCACCCGGGCCAAGCTGATTGGGGTGCCCTGAGCGGGGCCAGGGTCGCAGCCCCATCGTGTCAACCGATCAGGGAGGGTTCAATGAAGCAACTTCTACTGGCTCTGGCCTTTTGCCTACCGATGTGCGCTTCGGCTGCCGACGTCACCATTTCCTGCCTCGGGCCCGAGTCTGATGACTGCCCTGTGGCTGTGGACGTGATTCTTGAGAGCGAAACCCTCGTCGCCTCATTCAACCAGCGCAGGGTCGATGGTGTGATGGAGCGCGTCGAGCTTTCGTGGTGCACGGGCTTCAATATCAACAATGGCGGCATCTATCGTTGGCTGCCTCTCCAGGGGTCCTGCGAGACGCAAGGCTTGCACAGAACCGTCAATGGCGAACTCACGAAACGGCAGTTGGCGGAAAGTGGTTTGGTTCTCTCCACACGGCAAGTGCAGAGCCAGTGTCTTGTTGGCTATGCATCTTCATGCATCACAAAACCCCATGCCCCTCCGAATGAGAAGTTCCGGCTCTCCTGTATCGGGCCCGAATCAGCTGATTGCCCCGTGGTTGTGGAAGTAAAACTTCAGGGGGATGCCTTGATTGGAACCTTCTACTCTGCGCCTGACAGCAGGCTTCGCAGAACAAGAACCGACGTTGAATGGTCGAGCGGCTTCTCGGTAACAGGCGATGCCCCTCTGCTCTGGAGGCAATACAGTGGTGGTTCTTCCAGGGTGTGGGGTTCATCAAAGCCGCTCAACGGGGAACTCACCAAGCGGCAGTTGGCTGAGGCCTCGGCTTCTTTCGAGATACGGACACTTGAGGCGGCGTGCTATTTTGAAGGCGCAAGCCAGAGCAATCAGAAGCCTGTCTGTTTGAAAATGCTGCGTTGAAAAATGGACGATGCCCTGAAGCGAAGTGGAAGCTGGCGGGGCGACCAAAGAGGCCCGTGATTTCGTAGCCTGGCCAGCTCCCGCGCCAATGCGCGCAACTCTTTGTTGAAGGCGGTCAGCTCCCCAAGCGTCTATTCAATGGCCCGCTGCGAGCCGCAGCGGATTCCAATGGCTTTGGTGAGCTTTCGGGCGTTCCCAGGGCCTGACGATGGACATGTGTTCATGCTTCGCTGAATCGCCTGTTTTGGTGATTCAGGGCACGGACGCAACCAGCTAGACTGGCCCGGAGCGGAAGCCAGCGGCTGTGACAGCTTACGCCGACTCCAGTTCGCAACCAACTTACCAGCTTCCCCGTACAACTACATTTGCCATGCACTTCAGCGTTCGTCTATTCTTCATTGCAGTTCTAGGGGTTGGCCTTGTTGGTTGCGCAACTTCACCACCTGAGGCGGGAGAACTTGTGCAGGCGGATGCAAGCAGGTCGTTCGTCATTTCTCAACGCCATCTTTTCAAGACAGGCACATCTGGCACTCCAGGATGTCTGCGCGGCTCTGAAGAGATTGTGCTCCTGCCCGGTCAATACACCGCCAAGCATCAGAACGAACTTGGCAGTTCGGCCAGGTACGGACGTTCTCGCCCAGTCGGGTGAACTTTTGATTTACTGTCGCATTGAGCCTCTGGATGACGGCTTGTGGCCGATGCCCCCCATACCGGGCGTTGAGCCACTGCAGTGTGGCACGGGCCCTTTCTCGGGCTTGGGGGGCAGGGGCCTAGGCGCCCCGAGCCCGCTCATGGTGCTGCGCCAGCTGCACCCGGTCCTCCAGCGTCGAGAACACCACCGCAAACGCCATGCCCACCAAGGCGCCGAGCACGGTGTCGAGCACGCGCGCCAGCGGCATCCCGCTGCTTGCCGCAGGCGTGGCCAGCGAGGTCATGAGCAGCGCCATGGGGGTCACGAAGACCTGGCCCAGCGCGTAGTTGGCGCCGATCACCACCTCGGTGGCCAGCTGCAGCACGATCACGGCGGCCAGCAGGGGCCAGAACGACGGGTGCTGGGCCAGCACCAGCCACGCCAGGGCCGCGCCGGCCACGGTGCCCAGGCTGCGCTGCAGGGCGCGGTGCATGGCGGTGTGCAGGTGGCTGCCCTGCAGCACGGCCATGGCGCCGATGGCGGCCCAGGCCGGGTGCTGCCAGCCGGCGGCCAGGGCCAGCAGGCCGGCGCTGGCGGTGCACAGGGCAATGCGGGCAAATTGCAGCCACGGGCCGGCCTGCACGGCGGGCGCGGGCGGCGGCGTGGCCGGTGCGGCGCGCAGCCGGTCGCTGGCGCGGCAGACGGCAAAGGCCGATGCCACCCCGGCCAGGGTGAAGAGCACGCGGGCAATGGCGCTCTGCCAGCCATCCACCGGTGCCATGGCGGCACAACCCGCAAAGACAAAGATCACGGCGCCCGGCGGGCCCAGGCACCAGCGCCCGGCCAGCCACGACACCGTGCCGGCCAGCAGGCCCAGGCAGAGCAGCAGGGCGGCGGGTTGTGCGCCTGCCAGGCCCAGCAGCGACATCAGCGCCACTGCCCCGATGAGCAGCGCGCCCGAGCGCAGCACGGCGGGCATGCGCTGCCCCGCCGGCGCAAAGCGCCCCAGCAGTGCCGCCAATGCGCCCAGTGCCGCATAGCCCACGAGGTGCGCCCAGGGCGACAGGTGGGTGGCCCCGGCGGCGATCAGCACGGCCAGGCCGGTCTGCAGCCCCACCACGGCGGCGTTGCGCAGCGAGGGCAGGGGGGAGATGGCGCAGGCCTCGCGCAGGCGCGCGGGGGCCAGCAGGCGCGGCAGGCTGGCCAGGTGGGAGCTGTGCACAGAGGAGGAGGCGGTGGTCTGCATGGTCAGGCCTGCGATGCAATGCGCGCCTCGATGCGCTCGAAGGCGCGCAGCAGGGTCTGCGCATCCTGCTCGCCAATGTCGGCCAGCAGCTCCGACTCAATGGCCTGCAGCTGCTTGCGCAGGGTGGCCACGGTGCGCCGGCCGGCGGGCGTCAGGTGCACCAGCTTCACGCGGCGGTCCTCGGGGTGAGGGCGGCGCTCGATCAGTCCGCGCTCCACCAGGATGTCGAGCAGCCGCACCAGGCTGGAGCCATCGAGCCCCACGGCCGCTGCCAGCGCACTTTGCGACACATCGCTGTCGCTGCCCAGTTCGTGCAGGTGCATCAGCGGCGCCCAGGTGGCGTCGCTCAGGCCGCTGGCGGACAGGCGCGCATCCAGCGCCTGGCGCCAGCGCCGTGCCAGGCCCACCAGGCGGATGCCAATGCGGTGGCGTGGATCGGGAAGGTCTTCTTTCATGGATATTGATTTTATCACAATCATTTTAATTCAAATGATTGTGGTGCAGCGCAGCTTGTTTGCCGAGCAGCGGGTGCCTGTTACCGTTCCACGGGCCGGGGGATTGGGGGAGGGCCTGCTCTTGGCCTATCATCTGCTGAAGAGCAAGCCGCCCGATGCGACATCGGTCATCCGGCCCGCCAACCAGAACATCGAACCGGTGGTCCTCCGCCAACACCCGTCCATGCCCTCTCTTTCGTCCCCTCCGGCCGCAACAACACCGTCGTCACCCGCCTTCGTCCCCGAGACCCGCTTCGGCCTGTGGTTCCTGTCCACCGAGACCTGGCGCGTGCATGTGCTGCAGCGCGCCCTCAACGACCTGCAGGCCCTGGCACCCGACCTGCCCAAGGGCGGCACCGTGCTGGACATCGGCACCGGCCAGGGCCACTCGCTGCCGGAGCTGGCTGAACGCTTTCGCCCCAGCCAGCTCCATGCCCTGGATCCCGAGCCAGACTTTGCCGAGCGCAGCGCAGCGATGCGCCAGGCGGTCAGCCCCGCCGTCGCGCTGCACAATGCGCATGCCGAGAACATTCCGTTGCCCGACGGGTCGGTGGACCTGGTGCTGTGCCACCAGACCCTGCACCACATCGTGGACCAGCAGGCCGCGCTGGCCGAGATCTTTCGTGTGCTCAAGCCGGGCGGCCACCTGCTGCTGGCCGAAAGCACCCGCGCCTACATCCACAGCTGGGTCATCCGGCTGCTGTTTCGCCACCCCATGCACGTGCAGCGCAGTGCGCCCGAGTTCCTGGCCATGCTGGGCGAGGCCGGCTTCGAGGTGAAGCCCGAGCATGTCAGCACGCCCTACCTGTGGTGGAGCCGCAAGGACCTGGGCGCGTTGGAATGGCTGGGGTTTGGCGTGCCCAAGGTGCGCGAGGAAACGCTGCTCAATGCCGTAGCGCGCAAACCGCTTTGAGGAGCTGACCGTCATGCAGATCAAACTCGCCAGCGTCCTGGTGGACGACCAGGAAAAGGCCCTGAAGTTCTACACCGAGCAGCTCGGCTTCGTGAAGGACAAGGACATCGCCATGGGCACGTTCCGCTGGCTTACCGTCAACTCGCCCGAGGGTGCCGAGGGCGTGGAGCTGGTGCTGGAGCCCATGGCATTTCCGCCCTCTGCTGTGTACCAGCGTGCACTGTTCGAGGCCGGCATCCCGGCCACCGCCTTCATCACCAAGGACCTGGCGGGCGACTACGCGCGGCTCAAGGCCAACGGCGTGCAGTTTCGCGGCGAGCCCATGCGCGCGGGGCCGATCACCATGGTGCTGTTCGAGGACACCTGCGGCAACCTGATCAACCTCGTCCAACCCGATGACTGAGGCTGGAGGGGTGCCTGCGGCCGATCCGCGGATCGACGCGGTGCTGGCCCTGTGCGATGCCGCCCACGACGAGGTGCGCCGGCTGGGCGCAGTGCAGGACGAGGCCCGCATGCAGGACATCATCGACCGGCTGCATGCGCTGGCGCAGGTGTACGCCGATGCCCCCACGGTGCCCAAGGCGCTCGCCGGGGTGCTGTTTGACCTGTCCACGGCCTTGTATTCGGCGGCGGGCAGCACCGACGAGGTGCGCTGCAAGGCGGCGTTCGCGTGGTTCGATGAATTCTGCGATGCAGCGCGGGGCGTGCTGAACTAGCTCGCCAGAGAAGACGTTCTAGCCCAGCGCCCTGATCACCGCCGCATGCGCCATCGCCAGTTCGGGCGAGGTGTGGAAGTGCCGCTGGTAGTGCCCTGAGAAATCCGCCTCGGCCGAGTGCTCGAGCTTGAGCATCTCGCGCACGCGGCGCGCCACGACGGGCGGTGCCTCGGCGATATCGGCATTGCCAGGCTCCATGGCCTCGTCGAGCATCACGATCAGGCGGCTCAGCGGCTCCAGCCAGCGCATGGATTCGGCATACGCCATGACCTGCAGGAACTCGCCGGCCGACTGGCGGCCATGCAGCTTTTCATAGTCGCGCCGCTCCAGCTCGATCAGCTGGCGGTGCAGCGCCAGCAGGGCGTTGCGCAGGGCGGCGCATTGTTCAGGGGTGGCAGAGGTGGTCGTGGTCATGGGCAGAGGGTCTGAAAAATGGTCTGCCGCATGATCGCACGCCCCCGGGGCATCAATCCTTCATCTTGGCGAAGTCCACCAACTTGGCGTACTGCGCCGTGTCGCTGCGCATCAGTGCCGCCAGGTCGGTGTTGGCGGCGGTGGGCAGCACCATGCCGGCGTCTTCCAGGCGGCGGCGCACGGCCGGGTCCTGCAGGGTGGCCTTGAGGCCCTGGCTGAGCTGCTGGGCCAGGGCGGGTGGCAGGTTTTTGGGCGCGGCCATGGCGAACCAGCCGACCAGGTCGTAGCCCTTGAGCAGCGGGTGCTCGCCCAGCGCGGGCACGTTGGGCAGGGCCGGGCTGCGCGCGGCGCTGGTGATGCCTAGGGGCACGACGCGGCCGCCCTGGATGAAGGGCAGGGCGGCGGTGGGCGAGAGCATGGCGAAGTCCAGCGTGCCGCCGGCCAGGTCGCTGGTGAGCGAAGCCGTGCCGCGGTAGGGGATGTGCGTCATGAAGATGCCGGCGCGCTGCTTGATGAGTTCGCCCGCAAAGTGCAACGTGGAGCCCACCCCCGAGCTGCCATAGCTGTACTTGCCGGGGTTGCGCTTGACCAGGTCGATGAACTCGGCCAGGTTCTTCACGCCCGTCTTGGGTCCGGCCACCAGGAGCACGGGGGCGGTGGCGATGAGGCCGATGGGCGCCAGGTCCTTGAGCGGGTCGTACTTCTGCGCGGGGTTCACCAGGCCGGTGGCCGCCATCTCGTTGCTGGAGCCCACCAGCAGGGTGTAGCCGTCCGGCGGGCTGCTGACCACGCGCTGCGCGGCGATGGCGCCGGCCGCGCCGCCCTGGTTGTCCATGACCAGCGTGGCGCCGAGCCTGGGGCCCAGCGCGTCGCCGACGATACGCGCCGCCTGGTCCACCGAGCCGCCCGGTGGGTAGCCGATGACGATCTTGACCGGCTTGGTAGGCCAGGCCGCGGCGCCCTGGGCCAGGGCTGCGGGCGTGCCGGTGGCCGCGAGCGTGGCCATGGTGGCGGCCAGCAGCGCGGTACGGCGCGTTGCGGATGAGGGGATCAGGCGAGGAAAGGGCATGCGCATGGTGGGGGCCGTGAGGGTGGGGTGTGAAGGGGAGGGCGTGGGCTCAGGCCGGTGCCAGGAAGCGCTCGGTCAGCTTGACCCAGTAGGTCGATGCCAGGGGCAGGCAGGCGTCGTTGAAGTCGTAGCCGGGGTTGTGCACCATGCAACCGCCGCTGCCGTGCGTGTCGCCCACGCCGTTGCCCACGATCAGGTAGCTGCCGGGGCACTGCTCCAGCATGAAGGAGAAGTCCTCGCTGCCGGTCAGGGGCTGCAGGTTGGGCATGATGCCGTCCTCGCCCAGCCAGTCGAGCGCGACCTGGCGTGCGAAGTCGGTGCTGGCCATGTCGTTCACCAGGGCCGGGTAGCGCCAGTGGTAGTCCACCTCGGCCTGCACGCCCAGCGTAGCGGCCTGGGCCTGCACCAGGGCGGTGATGCGCTCGCGCAGCAGGGCGCGGATCTCGGGGCGGTAGGCGCGCACCGTCAGGCGCATGAGCACGCTGCCAGGGATGACGTTGGGCGCATCGCCGCCGTGGATGGCGCCCACCGAGATGACGGCCATCTCGCGCGGGTCCACGTTGCGCGAGACGATGGTCTGCAGCGCCAGCACGATGTGCGCCGCCGCCACCACCGGGTCGGCCGCCAGGTGCGGGGCCGAGCCGTGGCCGCCCCGGCCCTTGACGGTGATGGTGACCGAGTCGGACGAGGCCATGAACGGCCCGCCCATGAAGCCGAAGGTGCCCACCGGGTGGCCGGGCATGTTGTGCAGGGCGAAGATGGCGTCGCAGGGGAACCGCTCGAACAGGCCGTCCTCGATCATCTTGCGGCCGCCGCCCAGGCCTTCTTCGGCGGGCTGGAAGATCAGGTGCAAGGTGCCGTCGAAGCTGCGATCCTTTGCCAGGTGGCGCGCCGCCGCCAGCAGGATGGCGGTGTGGCCGTCGTGCCCGCAGGCGTGCATCTTGCCCGCGTGGGTGCTGGCATAGGGCAGGCCGGTCTCCTCGTGGATGGGCAGGGCGTCCATGTCGGCGCGCAGGCCCAGCACGCGCGGGCTGCTGCCCAGGCGCAAGGTGCCCACCACGCCGGTACCGCCCAGGCCGCGGTGCACGGTGTAGCCCCATTCGGCCAGGCGCGCGGCCACCAGGTCGCCGGTGGCGAATTCCTCGAATGCGAGCTCGGGGTGGGCATGGATGTGGCGGCGCAGGGCGACCATCTCCGCCTCGATCGCGCGGATGCCGGGCAGCACCGGGTCGGTGCGGTGGGCGTGGTCATTGCACTGGTGCTGTGGTGGTGTTGCGTTGTCTCGTTCGATGGCCTGGTTCATGGCGGTTTCTGGTGTGCAGTAGGTGGGCAAAGTCTAGAAACCGCGCCTGCACAGCGGCAGACAGGGACTGCCTTGCACCGCATGGCAGCGCTTGTCTTGCTGTGGTCACAGGCTTGTGTTGGGACCGGCCGCGCGGGCGGCCAAGGGCGGCGCGCACTGATAATGGCCGCCATGAAACTGCACCAGATGCGCTACATCGCCGCGGTGGCTGCGCACGGCAGCATCCGCGCGGCGGCGCGCGCCCTGGGGGTGACGCAGGCCGCCGTCACCCAGGGCATGCGCGAGCTGGAGGCGGACTGCCAGCTCGCCCTGTTCACCCGGCACAGCGGCGGCATCGGCCTCACGCCTGCGGGGCGCGACCTGGTGCAGCATGCCCAGCGCATCCTGGAGCAGATGCACCAGGCCGAGCAGGACCTGGCGCGCCACCGCGGCGCGGGCGCGCCGCAGCGCCTGTCCATCGGCATCACGCCCTGGGTGGCGCAGACATTGCTGGCGCGCGTGCTGCCGCCCTTCCGCGCCGAGATGCCGCATGTGCAGCTGGAGCTGTATGACGGCTTCTCGGCCCTGGCCTACCCCAAGCTGCGCGAGGGCAGCCTGGATCTGATGATCGGCCGCATCGCCGCGCCCGACGAGATGCTGGGCCTGCAGTCCACGCCGCTGTTCACCTACGAGGCCACCGTGATGGCGCGCGCCGGGCATGCACGGGCAGGGGCCACGTCCATCCACGAACTGCTGGACCAGGACTGGGTGCTGAACTTCGGCCCCGGCGGCGAGAAGGAACTGATGGACCAGCTGTTCACCTGCCACGGCGCCGCCGTGCCGCGCCACCACATCCACCTGGCGCAGTCGGCCTCGCTGATGCTGACCCTGGTGCAGAAGACCGACATGCTGACCTTCTGCCCCTGGCCGCTGGCCGAGACGGCCTCGCTGCGCGGCAGCATGGTGGCGCTGCAGCTGCGCGAGCAGTTCGCGCCGCGCACCGTGGGCATCATCCGGCGCAGCAACGAGACCCCCTCGCTCGCGGCGCAGCGCTTTCTGGCGCACTTTGCCGAGCAGGTGCAGGCCAGCGTGCAGTCGGACGATGCGGAGCTGCGGCGGGTGTTTTATTCGGTGGAGATGGCGAAGGGGGCGGGCGCCGAGGAGTGAGGCAGGTCCGGCAGAAGAGGCGCTGGATTGTCCCTTTGCCGCCGATGTCATCCGCCATGGTGTTTGTCGCGTTGTCTAAGATCACGCGCAACAATGACGAGAGGGAGAAAAAGAACCATGCAGACCATTGCAAAAAACCTGGCTGTGGCCGCCATGGCGCTGTGCGCCGCTGCGGCCTGTGCCCGGCAGTCTCAGAACATGGAGGCCATGAACCGGGGCGTGTTCAGCGATGTGCCAGCGCCGCCGCTGGGCGGCAGCGTCAAGGACGCGGCGGCCAAGAAGCGCGGCAGCCTGCAGCCGGGCACCGGTGACTTCTACCGCTTTGCCAAGATCGAGGCGACGCCGGTCAGCCAGGAGGCGAGCCCGATGGACCTGCGGCGCTGGACGCTGTCTGCCCTGGTGAGCAAGGCTACAGGCGAGGTCGAGTTCTACCTGCACTATTACGAGATCTACCGCGCCAGCTCCTGGAAGGCGTTTTCCGCCGCGCAGACGGACGCGGGCGAGAACCTCAAGCTCGGCCGCATCGGCGCCCGGGTGGTGTCGTGCCGCAGCGGCTGCTCCTACGCGGAAGAGCTGTTCATCGACCTCGCCCCGGGCACCGTGGAGCGCGCCCGCACGCAGCCCTTGCGGATACAGCTGTCGGGCCTGGGCGCCAACGCCACCCTGGTCGAGGTTGGGGCGCAGGCGGTGAACGACCTGGTGGCCAAGGCCGAGCTGGAAGCGATGAAGTACCGCAAGGCGGGGGCTTCGGCCGGGGTAGTTCCCGCGCTCGCGTCTGAACCTTCCGTGCCGGCTGCGGCAACCCCGGCCCTGGTGGCCGATGAGCTGCAAAAGCTCGCCAGGCTCCGGGCCGACGGCACCATCACCGAGCAGGAGTTCCAGGGCCTCAAGGCGAAGCTGCTGGCGAGGTGAACCGCCGCCAGCGTGCGGTCGACCGCGATTTTCCTGAATTTCTTTTTGTCTGATTGGATGGAGAGCTTTCCCATGGCGTCTTACTACTTCGGTCTGGATGGTCTGAGTGATCTTTCTGCGTCCTCCAGGGCGTCGGCCAATACCATGGTGTTCGTCCCCGAGACGCACAACCTGGGCGTTCTCCTGGGGTACGAGCTCACGTCCACGGTGCGCCTATATGAACCGGACTTCACCCAATCGTCCATCTACCAGTTCACGGCCAAGGCGGGTGCCACCTACCACATCCACAGCACGTCCTTCTTCGAGCCCTGGATCAAGCTGTACGACCAGAATGGCAAGCCGGTTGCCCGTGGAGACCTCACGGACGACTGGTACTCGGGTTCCTCCTCCTACGATTCCATCAGCGGGTGGAAGGCCCCTTACGACGGCGTGTTCTACATCGATCCGGGCTGGGACAGGGGGGTTGCGCAAGGCCACCGAAGCACCAGCCTGACGGTGGACGAAGATACCGACTCGTCCGGCTGGAACACGTCCCCGGCGCCCGCACCCGCGCCCGCGCCAGCACCGGTGGTCGCGGCCCTGCCGTCCGTGCTGATGGCACCTGCACCGCGCCCCGATGCCACCTTGCCTGCAGCAACTACCGTCCATGGAACGGATGCGGCGGACACGCTTGCGGGTGGAAACGGAATGGACCTGATCGACGGCGGCAACGGCAATGACGCGGTGACCGCCGGCGCAGGCAACGACTTCGTGCGCGGTGGCAGCGGCAACGACAGGCTCAACGGTGGCTCGGGCATCGACACTGCGCAGTATGCGGGTGCCTATTCGGCCTATACCGTGACCGTGGACCGTTCCGCCAACACCATCCAGGTGGCGCACAACGCGGGTGGAGCCGACGGCACCGACGTGACCTCGAACTTCGAGTTCTACCAGTTCGGCGACAGGATCGTCCCGGCATCGCAGCTGTGGCTGCTCAATGCCCCGCAGATCAAGGGCACGGATGCCAGCGACACGCAGGAGGGTACGGCTGCGGCGGACATCATCCTGCCGGGCAAGGGGAACAACCAGGCGCTTGGCAATGGCGGCAATGACCTGATCGTGGCCAGCCTGGGCAGCAGCAACTCTGCCGAGGGCGGCGACGGCATCGATACCCTGTTCATTGATACCGCCTCTGCCAACGTCACGGTCACCAAGTACCCTGCCCACTGGGCGGAAGCCAAGATCTCTGTGGAGCAGAACAATGTGCTGGACGATGACATGGAGCGCGTCCAGCTGAAGGACAAGTACTTCGTGCTGGACCTCGACCCCGGCACCAATGGGAACAAGGCCGCTCTGCTGGCCTATACCCTCAAGGGCCCGGCGGGGCTCAGGGATGGCGACCTGATCGCCAAGACCCTGCTGCCCCTGTTCGACAGCGGTTTCTCGGTGGCCGACGTGAGCTCCTACCTCATCGACTCGGGCTACATGGCGGGACTGGCCGGCGGTGCATCGAACGCGCAGTTCGTCGCCACGCTGTTCAAGGCCGTCACCGGGATCAGCGCCGACAGCGCCACCGTGGCCACCTTCGAGGGGCTGATCACGAGCGGGACCTACACCCAGGCCACGATGCTGGCCGGCGTGGCCCAGTTGGAGCTGGTGGGCACGGCCGCCAACCTGCCGCAGTACGCCAGCACCGGCTTGGCGTTGGGCATCTGATCACCGGTGCAGGGTCGCCACCGGGACCGGGCTGGCCATTGATTGATTGCAGCGGCCCCACCTGCCCCTATGATCCAGGGATGGCAGAAGTTTGCATTTTCCACTCCACAGACCGTTGCACAGTGCCCTCACCGTGCGCAGGGGATGGAATGCTGCCAGCGCAAGAGAAGAGGGCGGACACCTAGCCATGCCGTCCCCGGTACCCCCCGTGGTGCCCAAGCGTCTCAGTACCTTCCCGACGTTGTGGGCGTTTCTGTTCAGCCGCAGGCGCTTTGCCGACATGGCGGCCGCCCACGACCTGGCCATCATCATCCAGCCGGCGGACCAGCTCGCGCGCTACAAGGCGGGCGGGTGGAGCACCGGCACCGAGCTGGAGGCCCTGCGCCAGGCGTCGCTGGAGCGCCTGTTGCGCACGCGCGCGCAGTTCTGGCGTGCGGGCCTGGCCATCGTGGGCGTGTTCATGCTGCTGGTCATCATGTACTCGGGCCTGGGCCGGCCGGTGGAGCTGGAGTTCCCGAACGACATGGGCAAGGTGCTGGCTGCGCTGGGCGCCATCTTCGCCACCTGGGGCTCGGTGATCCAGCTCACGGGCGTGGAGTCGTGGTCCGGCGAAAGCGCGGACGAAAAGCTGCGCAGCATGTTGTTCCAGGCCATGTTCGTGCTGGGCGGGGCGTTTGCGCTGATCGGGGTGCTGTGGTGAGAGTGGTGGTTCCCGCACGCGTCCGTTTGCGCAGGCCCTGAGCTTTTCCAAGACCTAGCCCGCTCCGAGCGGGCTTTTTTTCGCCTGCGCGGGATCTCCGGGGCGTTGCGGCCAGGGCAAGTCTCGTCGGCGTGGACGGGGGCTGTTCCGCGCATTGCATATATGCCCTCCCTGGTCGGCGGCGGGGGCGCGGCGGACAGTGGCGCTCCGATCCACTACTTCCTGCCGGGGCCGCCAATGAACCTTTTAGAGTATGCCTTTTCGGCGATCACCGGACGGGACACGGCGGATTCGGGCGTCACGCGGGTGCCGCTGGAGCGGCCGGTGCAGGACAGCGAAGCGCGGGCACGGAACACCCGTGTGGAAGAGGCCTTCGACCTGGCAGCCCGGCAGTTCCAACTGGATCCGGGGCTGCTGCGCTCCATGGCGGACCGGAGGGCGGGCGGGCGGGGCGAGTGGCTCAATGACGGCGATATCGATGCCGTGGGCATCATGCGGTTGCCACCGCAGACGGCGCAGCGGCTCAAGGTGAATCCCCTGGACCCGGTGCAGTCGATCTATGGCGCCGCTGCGGAGTTGCGGGCCCAACTGGATCGTTTTGGTGGCAACTATGAGCAGGCATTGGCCGCCTACGGTGCCGGTGGCAGGCAAGGCTCTTCACCTGTGCCTGCAACTGCACCTGCTGCGCCGCAGGACACGCAAGCCGAGCAGCAGGTCATCTCCTCGGCCCGTGCCTGGCACGGCGGTGGTGGTGGAAGGGGGGCGGTTTCGGGCATGCGGCTCGATACCGACAAGGGACGTCGCGAGTTGACGGTGGAGCAGGAGATGGACCGGCTCGCGGCGATCAATCCCGGTAGCCGCGAGAAGCTGCGCGCGTTGGCGGAGTTCAATGTGTCCCCGCCCGCCGTTGCGCCCAAGCCAGTGGACCGCAAGGCGCAGTATGCGGGGCGCGGGTATGGCGATGCGGATGCCAGTGCCAACGCGCGCTTCGATGCACGGCTTGAGCAGCGCCTGAACGCTCGCACGCGCACGGCAGCCCCCGACGCGGTGACGGGGGAGCGCATTGTGCTGGGCTACAACCCGAACACCGAGCGCGAGCGTGTGGTTGCCGAAGAAAAGGAAATGCGTGCGCTGCAGGCCGATGCCCGGGTGCGTGCCGCTGCACAAGACATGCCGGCCGTGGTGCGCGGCCTGGCCAAAGGGGGCGGCGAGCTGATCGCACTGGGCCAGAGCGCGGCTGGCCTGGTGGGGCAGTTGACAGGCGATGAGGCGCTGCGCGAGTGGGGCCTGGCCGGTTACCGGGACACCATGCGCACGGTGGACAACATCGGCATGGCGCCCGGCTTCACCGGCATCCGCAGCGCGGACGATGCGGCGCAGTGGGCCATGGAAAATAGCGGCTACCTGGCCGTGCAGGCCGCATCGGCGGTGCTGGCTTCGGGCATGGGCGGCGTGATCGCCAACACCGTGGGCAAGAGGGCGCTGGGTGAGGTCATCGGCAGCACGCTCTTCGACGCCAGCCAGACCTTCGGGTCGGTGTATGTCGACGCGGTGGAGCAGGCCCGGCGCACGGGCCAGCCCGTGGACCTGGAGCGGGCGATGGCCGGTGCCGCCACCTCCCTGGCGATCAATGCGCTGGCGGGCCGGATCGGGCTCGACGCCCCATCGGCCGACGCATTCAAGGCCCGGGCCTACGCGCAGGTGGCCAGGTCGGTGGGGGCCCAAACCCTGCAGCAGGGCGCCATTCAGGGCGCACAGCGGGTGGCCGAGGACTGGGGGGCGAAGGGCGACCCGTTCGGCGAAGGCCAGAGTGCGGGGTTCATCGATGAAGCTGCGGTGGGGGTTTTGTCGGGCGTGCTGTCCGGGGCCAGGGGCGCCCGGCGCGCGGCAGGTTCGCCTGCCACCCCGCACGCCATGGCGGCGCGGGCCGAGGAGCCGGGGGGGCGCCCGGCGCATGTGCCTGCCGGCAATGGGGTTCCCCGGGTCGAAGACCAGCCCGCCAGGCCGCAGGTGCCCGCGGACAGGCCGGGGCCCCCTGCGGCTGTGGACCCGCGGCATGGGCAGGCCAATGGGCAAGCGGTGGAGCCCTTGTCTGCCGTGCGCCAGCAGCGCGCCCAGGATGCGCTCGCCCGTACGCATGCCTATCCGGACGCGGATGCCCCCGCACAGGCGATAGCCGATGCGCCAGCACCGGTTGCAGTGCCATCGCGCGGGCAAGCCCCGGTGGCGCCTGCGGCGTCGCAGGCCGCACCGGGCGACGCCGCAGGGGTGGACGGCCCGGGCGGGGCGGGGCGCATGGAGCCTTCTTCCAGCGCACACCAGGTGCACGCGCTGGACAGTGGGACCCTGCTCGTGCAGGGGGATTCGTCGCACATACGCACGCAGTTGCTGCAGGCGGGCGTGGCAGAGGCGGACATCCAGCCTGCCGGCGCTGGCGAATTGCTGGTGGCGCAGCGCAGTGCTGCGCATGCACGCGAAGCCTTGGCATTGCAGCCGGGCCCAGGGGGGCATGGCGCGAGCGCCGCGCAAACTGTGCCTGTTGCATCCGCGCCCCGCATGCGCAGGCTGGACAAGGGCAGCCTGGCCGTGGAAGGTGCCGGGCCGTCCGAGCGGGCGCGGCTGCAGGCGGCGGGGGTGCCTGAAGGCGACCTCAAGGACATGCCCGGCGGCCAACTGCTGGTGGCACCCGGCAGCGCAGCGCGCGCGCAACGGGTGCTGGCTGCGGATGCCGCGGACGCCGCAGCCCCGGCCTCCGCGCGTGCGCAGGCCCGCGGCCAGGCGCGGCCGCCCAGTCCGGCACAACCCGCAGTCGCACCGCCGCCATCGGCCATGGACGGTGCGCAGACCGGGGTGATAGATGGTGGCGTCACGCAGGCGGTCGTCAGCACGCTGCCATCGAAAGCCAATGTCGATGACATGATGGAAAAGCGCCGGTCCGAATGGCCCAAGACGGGGCCTGACGGGCGGCCCTGGAAGCCCAACGCCTACACGGTGGCCTTCGAGATGCAGCTCGACCTGGACGACTTTGGGCACCATCGCAAGGTCCACTACCAGCGCGCCAACGCCGCATTGAAGAAAGCGCTCGATGCCAGCCCGGAATTTGCGCGGATGATGGAGGCCATGATCCCGGGCGTCGGCCACACCGTATCGGCCCGGGGCACGCCCAAGCCACCGCCCGGCTGGATATGGGAGCATGCTTCCACGTCCACTGCGGACGGCCGGAAAGGGGTCATGCGCCTGGTTCCGAAGGAGCAGCACACACCCGGCTCGCCCTTCTGGCGGGTGCTGCATCCGGACCCAGGTGCGAGCGGAGGGTACTCCGAGTGGGCAATCCCCGCTGGCGCACCCCCCAACCGCAAGAAGAAGAAAAAAAGCGATGACAAGGAGCCCGGCGAATCCGGCTCCGCACGCGAAACATAGTACAAACAACGTGGAGCTTGGGCAGCGCTGCTTTCGGCACCCCCCGCAAACAGTGCCAACCAGTTCCGTCACCCCAAAAGGCGGGGCCAGGCCCTGCACAACCCAAGGAGGAATGCGATGGACCGCTACGCAGGCAAGCCGTTTCTGAGGCTGCTGGACAGCTATTTTCTGGACGTGATCGGGCAGTTGAGCGAGGAGCAGGACGAGGCGCTGGTCGCCATGCAGCCCCGGCTTGCGCAGGTGTATGGCGACGAGGGGTCGTGGCAGGACATGGTGGCCGCGCAGATGCAGTTCCCGCCGCGCCTGGACGAGCAGGTGCGCCGGTTCTGGGCAGGCTACCTGGAGCACTGCAAGGCCAACGGCATGCCTGCAGACCCCAACGAGTTTGTGGTCTCGTTCATCGACCAGAACTTTCCGGGGATCGAATAGACCCGTCTCTGCGTGAGCCATGGGCAGCCCGCTTCGAGCGGGCTTTTTTTTGCCTGTTTGTTGCCATGGTGCGCGGCATATATGCCACCCATTCAACGTGGTCGCCTCTTCGCGGACATTGCTTTCACGGGCGATGCGCCCGGTGTCAGCAACCACCACCCGCCACCACTGCCTCTGGCCCCGCGGGCCACGCCGAAGAAGGACCGACCGCACTATGAACACCACCGACAGCAGCAACAGCAGCAACACCAGCCACGCCACCGCAGCCAGCCTGGAACCCGGCGAGGGCGCCGCCAGCGCAATGGATGCCGAGGACCAGATGGCGCAGGCGCTGGATGCGCTGCGCCAGGAGCGTGCGGAAACGGGTGGTGACGCACAGGTGTCCACCGCCACCATGCCGGCTGGTCCCGATGGGGACTTGCCCGCAGCAATGGCGATGGGCGCCGAGGCCACCGGCACCGATGCCGCGCAGACCCGTGCGCGCCAAGCCGCCGCGCAGCACAGCGACCGGGCCGGCAACCCCGACCCCGCCGAGCTGCTGCGCCGCACGCAGGAAGAGCTGCACAAGGCGCGCAGCGAGATGGGCCGCGTGGGCCAGCTCAACCGCTACCTGAACCAGGCACGGGCCGAGCGCGACCGCTTGCTGCAGGAGAACGCGCAGCTCAAGGGCCGTGGCGGCAGGGCTGCGCCGGGCACCCAGGGCGACAGTTCCGCCGCCGCGTCCGCGCGGCTGGCCGAGCTGTCCGCGAAGGTGCAGCAGTTCCCCGAACTGCATGGGCTGGTGGGCGCCGTGCAGCAGGCCCTGCAGGCCGTGGATGCGCAGGCCGCGACGGTGGCCGAGCAGACCGCCGCCCGCATGGTCGAGCCGCTGCACGGCCTGCGCGCCGAGCACGAGCAGCGCGCCCAGGAGCAACGCAGCGCCGCCTACCAGGCCGCGATGCAAACCTTCGAGGCCACCTACCCGAACGCGGTGGAGGTGGTGCGCAGCGCGGACTTCAGCGCCTGGATCGGCACGCAGCCCCAGCCCATCCAGGTGGCCTTCTACCAGGGGCAGGACCCCGGTGAGGCGATTGCGGTGATGGATGCGTACGACGCCCATCTGCGCCGCGCGGGCCGCGCACCGATTGCCCGCTACCCCCAGCAACAACAGCCCGCCGCACAGCGCGCCAGCGCCAATGCCGCCAGGCTGCAGTCGGCGGCGGGCCTGCCTTCGCGCACCAGCGGCGCCCGGGGCGGCCTGCCGCCCGAGGACGATTTCGAAGCCTCGCTGGACTTCTTTCGGCGCCAGCGCCTGGGCGGCCTGGCATAGCCACGGGCTGCGGGGCCGCAGCCGCGCGCTGGCGCACACAGACACGTTTGAATTTTCCGACAAGGAGCCAATCTCATGACCGTTTACGGTGACATCACCCCCCGTACCGCCGCCTATGCGGTGGACAAGATGCTGGAGCGTGCCCAGCCCTCCCTGAACATGGCCAAGTTTGCCGTGGTGACGGCCGTGCCCAAGGGCAAGACCAAGGTCGTCAAGTGGCGCCGCTATGGCCGCCTGGCGCCCACCACCACGCCGCTGACCGAAGGCGTGACGCCCGTGCAGGGCAACATCACCAGCACCGACGTGTCGGCCAACCTGGAGCAGTACGGCCAGCGCGTGCAGATCACCGACGTGATTGCCGACACGCACGAAGACCCGGTGCTCAGCGAGCTGAGTGCCTCGCTGGGCGAGACCGCGGGCCAGACGCAGGAGCTGATCCTGTACAACACCATCAAGGCCGGCACGCAGGTGCTGTATGCCAACGGCGTGGCGCGCAACGCGGTGAACACGACGATGACGGCCAACGTGGCGCGCCGCGCCATCCGCCAGCTCAAGGCGCAGGACGCGCGCCCGCTGACCACCGTGCTCAACGCCACCGACGGCGTGGGCACGCTGCCCATCCCGCCGTGCTACGTGTGCTTTGTGCACCCCAACGTGGAGATGGACCTGCAGAACCCCGCGTTCTTCCCGGCCGGCTACACGCGCATCCAGAACTACGGCACCTTCAAGCCGCTGTGCGAGAACGAGATCGGCGCGTTCGAGAACATCCGCTTCGTTTCGTCCACGCTGTATGCGCCGCTGGTCAACGCCGGCAATGCCACGCTGAACGGCATGCTGGGGGGCACGGCGGTGGACGTGTACCAGTCGGTCATCGTCGGCAAGGAGGCCTATGCCACGGTGAACCTGTCGGCATCGGGCTCGGGCCTCACGCCCATCGTGGTCAACCCCAAGCCCAGCGACAGCGACCCCATGGGCCAGCGCGGGCACGTGGCTTTCAAGATGTGGTCGGCCGCGGCGATCTTGAACGACGCCTGGATGACCCGCATCGAACATGGTGTGAGCGCCTGACGCCGGCTTGACCCCCGGGGCCGGCATGCAGCCGGCCCCTTCTCTCAACAGAAGGAATACTCCCATGGCAAAAGCACAAGCCAAGGCCGCCGCATTGGCCGAAACCACCGCAGGCACCGACACCGACATCGACGTGGCCGTGCAGCAGCACGGCTTCTCGGGCCAGACGGTCGAGATCAAGCTCTTCAAGGGCGAGCTGCACGAACCGCAGCAGCCCTTCTTCGGGCTCAACAACTACCAGATCCAGATCCAGCGCGAGCGCTGGGTGCGCGTGCCGGTGGAGATGGCCGACCACATCGAAGGCCTGGCCTACACGGTGCGCGAGGCCGACCCCGAGGAGCCCGAGAACATCGACAAGATGCGCTGGGTCGAAAAGCCGCGCTTCCCCTTGCAACGCAAAAGCTGAGCGGGGAGGGCGCGCACCATGAACTTCCTGCAACTGGCCCGGGCCGTCAAGCGCGAGAGCGGCCTGTCGGGCGGCCCGCCGGCCTCGGCCACGACGGCCAGTGGCGACGATTCCCGCGTGTTCGAATGGGTGAACTGGGCCTGGCGTGACATCGCGCTGGCGCACGAGTCCTGGCTGTTTCGCCGCGGCGAGGCGCTCGGCCAGGTGCCGGCCGGCACCCTGGTGATGGTGCCCGAGGCCGCGGCCCCGGGCTTTGCGCTGGCCGACTTCGCCGCCTGGAAGCCCGCGGCCGATGGCTACCGCCCCAGCGCCTGGCGCGTGGCCGATGGGCAGGTGAGCGAGCATGCGCTGGCCTGGCTCGACTACGAGGCGTTTCGCCAGCGCTTTCTCACGGGCACGCACGCGCCGGGCGCGCTGCAGTACTGGAGCATGGCGCCCGGTGGCGAGCTGCTGGTGGGCCCCACGCCCGATGCGGTGCACATGGTGCGCGCCGCGTACGTGAAGGACGTGGTGGACCTGGTGCTCGACGCCGACGAGCCGGCCCTGCCGGCGCGCTTTCATCCCCTGATCGGCTGGCGTGCGCTGCGCGAATACGGTGGCTTCGATGCGGCCAGCGAGGTCTACCAGCGTGCCGAGCAGAACTACAGCATGGGCTTCTCGGCGCTGGCGCAGTCGCAGCTGCCACGCCCCGGCTTTGGCGCAAGGCCGCTCGCATGACTGGCGATATGCGCATGCCCGCGCTCAAGACCCAGTACTTCCCGCTGGCGGGCGGGCTCGATGCCGAATCGGCCCAGCTCACGTTGCGCCCGGGCATGATCACGGGCGCGATCAACTACGAAAGCTCGGCGCTGGAGGGGTACGAGCGCATCGGCGGTTACGAGCGCTTCGACGGGCGGCCCCGGCCCAGCGATGCGGCCTACAAGTGCCTGCGCGCCGCCACCGCCTTCACCGGCGTGGCCGTGGGGCAGACGGTGGCGGGCGCCAGCTCCGGCGCCACGGCGGTGGTGCTGTTGCTGCGCAGTGCGGCGCAGATGGTGGTGACCCGGTCCACGGGCGTGTTTGCCGTGGGCGAAGCCCTCACCGTGGCGGGCAGCCCGGTGGGGGTGTTCGACGGCGATGCCTCGGACATCGATGGCTTCGACGACAACGCCTTTGCGGCGCTGGCCGCTGACCACTACCGCGCGGCCATTGGCGCCGTGCCGGGGTCGGGGCCGCTGCGCGGCATTGCCGTATTGAACGGCACGGTCTACGCCTGGCGCGACAACCTGGCTGCCACGGCGTGCAGCATCTACAAGAGTTCGGCCACCGGCTGGGCGCCGGTGTTCCATTACTACGAGCTGGCCTTCAGCGGCGGCAGCGGCACGGAGCCTGCGGTGGGCGCCAACGTCACCAAGGGCGCGGTGTCTGCCATCGTCAAGCGCGTGGTGGTGGAGTCGGGCACCTGGGCAGCGGGCACGGCCAAAGGGCGCTTCATCGTCACCGCGCCCTCGGGCGGCGCGTTCACCGCAGGCGCCTTCACGGCGGGTGTGACGGCCGTGGCTGCCGGTGCCGAGGCGGCTATCACCCAACTGCCCGGCGGCCGGCTCGATGCCGTGGTCTACAACTTCAACGGCCGGGCGGGGCAGCAGCGCATCTATGGCGCCGATGGCGTGAACCGCGGCTTCGAGTTCGATGGCGAGGTGCTGGTGCCGCTGGCCACCGGCATGGCGGCGGACAAGCCCGTGCACTGCGTGGCGCACAAGAACCACCTGTTCTTCAGCTTCGAGGGCTCGGTGCAGCACAGCGCCGTGGGCGATCCGTGCCGCTGGTCCGCCGTGGTGGGCGCCGCCGAGATCGCGGCCGGCGATGTGGTCACGGGCTTCCAGGTGCTGCCGTCGGACGCCGAGGGCGGCGCGCTCATGGTGTTTGCCGCCGAGCGCACCTGGGTGCTGTACGGCAGCAGCAGCGCCGACTGGCGCTTCGTGAACTTTGCCGACGACGTGGGCGCCCAGCGCGGCAGCGTGCAGAACCTGGGACGCGTGCTGGTGTTCGACACCCTGGGCGTGGCCGTGGTCAGCGCCACGCAGGCCTTCGGCAACTTCGAGCGGCTGCCACTGTCCTCGCGCATCCAGCGCCTGCTCAAGGCGCGCCAGGTCACGGCCTCGGTGGTCAACCGGGCCGACAAGCGCATGCGCCTGTTCTTTGCCACGGGCGAAAGCCTGAGCGTCACGCCCATTCCCACGGCCGACGGCGGCAGCGCGCTGGCCTTCATGCCCATCGACTACGGGCGCACGGTGCGCTGCACCTGCGATGCGGTGGTGGGCGGCGAGCACCGCAACTTCTTCGGCAGCGACGACGGCCATGTCTACGAGGCCGACCGGGGCCGCAGCTTCGATGGCGCTCCGATCCAGGCCTACCTGCGCCTGGCCTTCAACCACACCAAGAGCCCGATGGAGAAAAAGCGCTTTCGGCGTGTGGACCTGGAGAGCAAGAACCGCAGCGCCTGTCGCCTGCTGGTGCAGGGCGAGTACAGCCTGGGCAAGCCCGACGTGGGCCTGACCGACGTGGTGCATGTGCTGCAGAACGCCGGCGGCGCCTACTACAGCGTGAGCAACTACGGCCAGAGCTACTACAGCGTGCCCGCCAACGTGCTCTCCAAGGTGCGCCTGGACGGCGTGGGCACCGACCTCAGCCTGAACATCGTGAGCACCGCGCGCGACGAACTGCCCCACACGCTGCAGAGCGTGTCGGTGGTGTACACGCCGCGGCGCCTGGATCGATAGCTACCAAGGAGCAACAACACCCATGGCCAACACTTTCTACCACCGCGTCTTCAACCCGCTGCCCGGCCAGCGCGTGGACGAGCAGGTCCTCAAGGACGAGTTCCAGCGCGTCGAGCTGGGCTTCGACGGCGTGGCCACCAAGGCCGGGCAGGTAGATGCCGGCCTGGCCACCAAGGCCAACCTGGCCGGCGGCAACGCCTTCACGGGCGACCAGTCCATCGCCGGCCACCTGGCTGCAGCCGGCACCGTCACCGCCGCCACGCCGCTGCCACCGGGCGACAACAGCCAGGCCCTGGCCAGCACGAACTGGGTGCGGGCCTGGGTCAGCTCCCAGGCCGGTGGCGCCCTGGGCCTGCCCGTGGCGCCGGTGCATGCCCAGCCGCTGGCGCTGTTCGTGACCCAGGGCGTGCAGCAGTGGGCCCCGGTGCAGTCGCGCAGCAAGGTTTTCTTTCTTTCAGGAGCTTGATCGACATGGCAAACGGACGCCTTTTTGCACTGGACCTGGCCGCGGCCACGGCCACCACCCTCTACCAGCCGGCCACGCAGACCGGCACGCTCACGCTGTCGCTGGTCAACCGCAACACCTCGGCCGTGCTGGCCCGCGTGGCCCTGGCCGCCGCGGCCACGCCCACCGACGCGGAGTGGATCGAGTACGACGTGTACCTGGCGCCCTCGGGCGTGCTCGAACGCACGGCCATCGTCGTCGGGCCGGGCCAGTACCTGGTGGCGCGCACGAGCGCAGCCGGGGTGTCGGCCGTGGGCTTCGGGTTCGAGGAATAGGGCAGGGCGGTCGCTCTTTGTCGCCAGGATGCAACGCTGGATGGCACCCCCCATTTGGGTGAAGTTGTTGTAACCCTTTGTATGGGGGCGCGTTGCCCGCACGGGGTGCCGATTTGTGTGCACATGTAACCGTAAAACTGCCGCCGCCAGGGGGCTTTCTGAGATAATTGCTCCGTGTGTGCCGTACACACGCCAAGCAATCAAAGAAATCGGGAGAGGGCTGTGCGCGCTGCGTTCGCCGTTCGGGCGTGGGCTGCGATAGCACCGGGCCTGCAAAGTCAGGAGCAATGGCTGCAGTGGGCCAAGGCACCGGTGTGCCCCGTGGGGGGCACGGCGGTCGAGCTGCCCCACGTTCCCGCCATGGCGCGGCGCCGCCTGGGTCACCTGGCGAAGATGGCCGTGAGTGTGGCCGACAGCGTGCTGCCACCCGAAGAGGGCGCCGATATTCCCGTGGTCTGGGCCTCTCGCTACGGCGATGCCGACAAGGCGCTGTCCCTGCTGCGCTCCCAGGCCCAGGATGAACCCCTGTCGCCCACCGCCTTCGGCCTGTCGGTGCACAACGCCGTGGGCGCGCAGCACTCGATCCTGCGCGGCATGCGCGCCAACGCGGTCTGCGTCGCGTCCTCGCACTGCGCGCCCGAAGCCGGCGTCGTCGAGGCCGTGGGCCTGCTGCAGGATGCCGAGCCCGGTGCGGCCGAGGTGCTGCTGGTCTGCTACGACGAACCGCTGCCGCCCGGCTACGCTGCGTTCCACGACGAGCCCATGGCC
Organism: Acidovorax sp. GW821-FHT10A04; assembly: GCF_059415825.1. Taxonomy (NCBI): domain Bacteria; kingdom Pseudomonadati; phylum Pseudomonadota; class Betaproteobacteria; order Burkholderiales; family Comamonadaceae; genus Acidovorax; species Acidovorax sp. GW821-FHT10A04. Next base: position 100,406 of record NZ_JBWKNZ010000015.1, on the reverse strand, counting down.
GAATACGCCTGGGCCGCACTGCTGGCGCCCCTGCAGGCCGGCGAAGCGGGCTTTGCACTGCAGGCACTCGATGCGGCGCCACAGGGCGACGAAGAGACCCCGGGGCGTGGCGGGGCCGGTGCCTTGCCGCATGGGCTCGATGCCCTGCATTTTCTGCTGCAGGGCGAGCGGCAACACCTGGTGCATGGCCATGCATCGGGCCAATGGATGTGGGAGCGCGTGCATGCTTGAAGTCATCAACCGGGCCTGGCGCATCGTGGCCACGGGATTCTGCTTTTCCGTGTTCGGCCTGGGCGGCCTGGTGCTGCGCTGCGTGGTGTGCCCGGTGTTCACGCTGGTGGTGCGCGATCCGGCGCGCCAGCAGCAGCTCTCGCAGGCCGCCATCCACCACTGCTTTCGCTGGTTCGTGGGGCTCATGAACTTCGTGGGCGTGATCTCCTACGAGGTGCATGGCCGCGAGCGCCTGCAGCGCCGGGGTCTCTTGATCCTGGCCAACCACCCCTCGCTGATCGACGTGGTGTTCCTGATCTCCTTCGTGCGCCATGCGGACTGCATCGTCAAGGCGGCGCTGGCCCACAACCCCTTCATGCGCGGACCGATCCGGGCGGCGGGCTTCATCACCAACGGCGACGGCGCCGGGCTGCTGGAGGACTGCGTGCGCTCGCTCAAGGACGGCAACAACCTCATCATCTTCCCGGAGGGCACGCGCACGCCCGTGCAGGGCGCCAACCGCCTGCAGCGCGGCGCCGCCCACGTGGCGGTGCGCGGGCGCATCGACATCACGCCCGTGCACATCCACAGCAGCCTGCCCATGCTGACCAAGGGCACGCCGTGGTGGAAGGTGCCCGTGCGCAAGCCGCACTTCACCATCGAGGTGCGGCCTGATATTGCGGTGGAAGAATTCTGTGACTCGGCTGCCAGCGACACCCTGGCCGCGCGCCATGTGACCGAGCACCTGTCCGTACAACTTTTCAAGGGGCCTGCAAGTGCTTCAACTTGAGCAAGAAATCAAAGAAATCATCATCTCCTCGCTCGCGCTCGAAGACATCGCGCCCGAGGACATCGACCCTGCGGCGCCGTTGTTCGTCGAGGGCCTGGGCCTCGACTCCATCGACGCCCTGGAGCTGGGCCTGGCCCTGCAAAAGCGCTACGGCCTGAGCATGTCGGCCGATTCGGAGCAGACGCGCAAGCACTTTGGCAGCGTGCAGGCGCTGGCCGCCTTCGTGGCCGCCAGCCGCACGCACTGACTGATTGAAGCGCTCGGCATTCACGGAAATCCAACATGAACAAAGAAGCCATCTACGAACGCATCGCCGCCATCCTGCAGGAGACGTTTGAAATCGACGCCGCCCGCATCACGCCCGAGGCCCGCCTGTACGACGACCTGGACATCGACAGCATCGATGCCGTGGACCTGATCGTGCAGCTCAAGCCCTGGGTGGGCAAGCGCCTGAATGCCGACGCCTTCAAGTCGGTGCGCACCGTGCAGGACGTGGTCGACGCGCTGCACCGGCTGGTGAACGACGCCGCCTCCACGGCCTGAGCGCGCGGGCAAGCAGCCAGCCTTCCACCATGCACAAGCTCGTGACCACCGTTCTGGTGGTGCTGACGGTGCTGTACCCGCTGGGCGTGTACCTTGCCATGGGGCACGTGGCGCCGCAGTGGCTGGCCGTGCTGCTGGTGGCGCTGGCCGTGCTGCGCGCCGTGGTCACGCGCCAGCGCTTCTGGTGGGCCGTGGCCTCGGGCGCAGCGGTGCTGGCCCTGGCCGCCTGGTGGCAGGGCGATGCGCTGGCCGTCAAGCTCTACCCGGTGCTGGTCAACGCCGTGCTGCTGGTGGTGTTTGCGGTGAGCCTGCGCTACCCCCCCACGGTGATCGAGCGGGTGGCCCGGCTGACCGCGCCCGACCTGCCCCCAGCCGGGGTACGCTACACCCGCAAGGTGACCGCCGTGTGGTGCCTGTTCTTCGTGGCCAACGGCGCAGTGGCGGCCTACACCGCCGCCTTCAGCAGCGATGCCACCTGGGCGCTGTACAACGGGCTCATCGCCTATGTGCTGATGGGCTGCCTGATGGGCGCCGAGTGGTGCGTGCGCCAGTGGGTCAAGCGCCGCAGCGCGCTGGCGTGACCCTGCGATAAAGAGCGAGTCAGATTTTTCGTCCGTCCCTGTCCAAACAACTCCAAGAATCAGGAATCGAGCAAGTGAACACGTTTACAGCGTTGTCCGAAGTGGCCCTGCCGCAGGCCCGTGCGGCCGCGCATGAAGTCGCGGCCACCGGTGGCCGCACGCTTCCGCATGCGGACTGGGTGCGCGCCGTGCAGGCCTGGTGCGCCGCCTTCCAGAAGGTGCAGGGCTCCGAGGTGGGCCTGTATTTCGACGACCCGCTGGCCTTTGCCGCCGCCCTTTGGGGCGCCTGGCATGCGGGCAAGACGCCGGTGCTGGCCAGTGACCTGCAGCCGCACACCCTGGCGCACCTGCTGCCCCAGGTACAGGCCTGCGCAGGCCTGCTGCCCGGTGCCATCGGGCCCGACGACGCGGGGGCTGGCGCTGTGTCGCTGCAGCCCCTGTCGCTGCGCACAGCGCAGGTGGTGCTGTTCACCTCGGGCTCCACGGGCGTGCCCGAGCGCATCGCCAAGTACCTGTCGCAGCTCGATGCCGAGGTGCATGCCCTGCAGGCGGTCTTCGGCCCCATGGCGGATGCGCCCGCACTGCGCACCCTGGCCACCGTGTCGCACCAGCACATCTACGGCCTGCTGTTCCGCGTGCTGTGGCCGCTGGCCGCAGGGCGGCGCCTGGGCACCGAATTCCTGCGCTACCCCGAGGAGCTGGTGGCCCAGCTCGCGCAGCCTGGCCCCACGCTGCTGGTCTCCAGCCCCGCCATGCTCAGCCGCCTGCCGCAGCAGCTCGACTGGGCGGCCGCGTCCCGGGGCCTGCGCGGCATCTTCTCGTCGGGCGGGCCCTTGCCGCCCGAGGCCTCGGCCCATGCGCTGGCCTTGCTCGGCCATTCCACCACCGAGGTCTTCGGCAGCTCCGAAACCGGTGGCATCGCCTGGCGCCGCCGCGCGGAGCAGGGCGATGCCTGGCAGCCCCTGCCGGGCGTGGAGGTGCGCCTGGCCGACAGCGGTTGCCTCTCGGTGCGCTCGGGCCACCTGCCCGATGCCGCCGCCTGGTGGGAGACAGCCGACCGCGCGCTGCCGCAAAAGGCCGGCGCCGGCTTCGTGCTGCAGGGCCGGGCCGACCGCATCGTGAAGATCGCCGAAAAGCGCGTCTCGCTGACCGCCATGGAAAACGCGCTGCTGGCCAGCGGCTGGGTGGCCGCGGCCAAGGCCGTGGTGCTCGAATCACCGCCCGCCGCAGCCCGCGTGGGCATGGTGCTTGAATTGAGCGACGCCGGCTGGCAGGCCCTGCAGCAACAGGGCCGCAAGCAGATGGGCGCCGCGCTGCGTGCACTGCTCGTGCCCCTGGTGGACCGCGTGGCCCTGCCGCGCAGCTGGCGCTACGTGGCCCGCCTGCCGCAGAACGCGCAGGGCAAGACCACGCAGCACGACCTGCTGGCGCTGTTTCGCCCGCTCATGCCGCAGCCCGAGTGGACCGAGCGCGGCGAACACCAGGCCACGGCCACACTGCTGGTGGATGCCGGGCTGCGCGTGCTCGAGGGCCACTTCCCCGGTGCGCCCATCGTGCCCGGCGTGGCGCAGCTGCACTGGGTGGTCACCCTGGGGCAGCAGGCCTTCGGCATCCCCGCAGCCTTCCTGCGTGCCGAGGTGGTCAAGTTCCAGCAGCCCATTCTGCCCGGCGCCAGCGTGCAGGTGCAGCTGCAGTGGGTGCCCGACAAGGGCTACCTGCAGTTCGCGCTGACCTCCAGCCGCGGGCCGCATGCCAGCGGGCGCCTGGTGCAAGGGGAGGGGGCCGCATGAGCGCCGCCGCGTTGTTCAACCCCGTCGCCATCATCCCGGTCTACAACCACCCGACGACCATCGGCGCCATGGTGCAGGGCGTGCTCGCCGCGGGCCTGCACTGCATCCTGGTCGACGATGGCTGCGAGCCCGGCTGCGCTGCCGTGCTCGATGCCCTGGCCGTGCAGCATGGCGAACAGGTCACGCTGCTGCGCCTGCCGCAGAACCAGGGCAAGGGCGGTGCGGTGATGACCGGCATGCGCCATGCGCTGGCAGCGGGCCACAGCCACGCGCTGCAGATCGACGCCGACGGCCAGCACGCCGTGGCCGACATCCCCGCCTTCATCGCGCTGGCCCGCGCGCAACCCGGTGCCATGGTCTGCGGCGCCCCGCGCTACGACGCCAGCGTGCCCAAGGCGCGCCTGTACGGCCGCTATGCCACCCATGTGTGGGTGTGGATCAACACCTTGTCGCTGGACATCGAGGACTCGATGTGCGGCTTTCGCGTCTACCCGCTGCGCGAAGCCATCGGCGTGATGGACGGCGCGCGCATCGGCAAGCACATGGAGTTCGACACCGAGATCCTCGTGCGCATGCACTGGAAGGGCGTGCCCTTCATCACCCAGCGCACGGCCGTGACCTACCCGCAGGACGGGCTCTCGCACTTTCGCGTGTGGCGCGACAACGTGCTCATCTCGGGCATGCACACGCGCCTGTTCGGCGGCATGCTGCTGCGCAGCCCGCTGCTGCTGGCGCGCAAGCTCCTGGGCCGGCGCGGCGCAGGGCAGGCGGCATGACGGCACCCACGCCCGCACCCGGGCCGCAGGCGGCCCCGCCTGCCGCTGCCCCGCACTGGGCGCAGCTGGGCGAGAACACCTTCGTCGCGGGCATGTGGCTCATGGTCCAGGTGCACCGCTTCCTCGGGCGCTGGCCCTTTCTGCTGTGCCTGTACCCCATCGTCGCCTACTACTGGCTGGCCAGCCCGGTGGCCCGTCGCGCCTCGCTGCAGTACCTGCAGCGCATGCAGGCGGCCCACGGCCTGTGGCCCCGCATGCCGGGCTGGCGCCAGAGCCAGCGGCACTTTCGCATGTTTGCGCAGGTGATCCTGGACAAGCTGCTCGCGCTCAGCGGGCGCTACCGCTTCGACCGCGTGGCCTTCACCGGGCGCGAGCCGCTCAACGCGCTGCTCGCGCAGGGCCAGGGCGCCGTGGTGGTCACCGCGCACATGGGCTGCATCGAGCTGTGCCGCGCGGTGGCCGAGCGGCGCTCGGGCCTGCGGCTGAGCATCCTCGTGCACACGGCCCATGCCGAGCGCTTCAACCGCGTGCTGCAGCGCCTGGCGCCCGACAGCGGCGTGCAGTTGCTGCAGGTGACCGAGTTCAACGCCGCCACGGCCATGATGCTGGCCGAGCGCGTGGCGCGCGGCGAGCTCATCGCCATCGCCGGCGACCGCGTGCCCGTGCGCGAAAGCCGCGTCACGCACGCCCCGTTCCTGGGGCATCAGGCGCCTTTCCCCTGCGGGCCCTACATCCTGGCCTCGGTGCTCGAATGCCCGCTGTATTTCATGGGCTGCGTGCACGAGGGCGCTGGCTATGCCGTGGAGTTCGTGCCGCTGGCCGAGCGCGTGCTGCTGCCGCGCGCCCGGCGCGAGCAGGCGCTGGCCGAATACGCGGCCCTGTTCGCCCAGCAGCTCGAACGCATGCTGCGCAAGGCGCCCTACGACTGGTTCAACTTCTTTCCCTTCTGGGAACAGGGCGCGCCCGCACGCCCTGCTCCTGCTGCCCACACCGCATGATCCACTTTCACGCCACCCCATCGACCCGGAGGCCTGCGCATGTCCACTGAGAAAGAGCTGGCCTCGCGCGAGCGGCTCAGCCACGAGATCGAGATCACGCCCGCGTTCTACGACATCGACGTGATGGAGATCGTCTACCACGGCCACTACGTGCGCTTTCTCGAACTGGCGCGCAGCGCGCTGCTCGCCAAATTCGACTACGACTACCCGCGCATGCGCGAGTCGGGCTATGGCTGGCCCGTGGTGGACATGCGCCTGAAGTACGTGCGCCCGGCCACTTTCGGCCAGGTGCTCAAGGTGCGCGCCACCATCACCGAGTGGGAGAACCGCCTGCGCATCGACTACCTGATCAGCGACGCCGCCACGGGCCAGAAGGTCAACAGCGCCCACACCATCCAGGTGGCGGTGGACATGGGCACGCGCGCCATGTGCTTCGTCTGCCCGCCGGTGCTGTGGGAACGGCTGGGGGTGGCGCCATGAAGCCCGCTCTCTGGCTGCGCGCCGCCGCGCTGGCCCTGTGTGCGCTGGTGCTCGTGCCGGCCCATGCGGCGGAACCCGCGGCCCAGGACCTGCTCGCCCAGGTGCGCCAGCGCGTGCACGACGCACCCGTGGTGCGTGGCGAGTTCGAGCAGCTCAAAACTGTCAAGGGCTTCAAGCAGCCGCTGCGCTCGGGCGGCGACTTCGTCGTGGCGCGCGGCAAGGGCATCGTCTGGCATGTGCTCAAACCCTTCGAGTCCACGCTGGTGGTGCGGCCCGACAGCCTGCAGTCGCGCGGCAGCGACGGCAAGCTCACCACGCAGATGCGCGCGCAGGACGAGCCCGTGCTGCGCACCGTCAACGCCATGCTGTTCGCGGTGATGTCGGCCAACCTGACCGAGCTGGCCCAGCACTTCGAGGTGACCGGGCAGGTGGCGGCCAAGGGCTGGTCGCTGCGCCTGGTGCCGCGCGACCCCACGCTGGCCCAGTGGCTCACCGCCGTGGACCTGCAGGGCAACCAGTTCGTGCAGGAGGTGAAGCTGCAGGAGGCGCGCGGTGACAGCAGCCTGATCCGCATCCTTGCGCCCGTGGCCGAAAACGCCCTGCGCCCGCAGGACGCGGCCCAGTTCGAATGACGGGCAGCCCCCCCCTGCAGGATGCCGCCCCCGGCCGGCTGTGGCGCGCGGCCGCGCTCGCCTGGCTGCTGGTGGTGCTGGCCGTGGGCCTGCACCAGTGGCAGTTCTGGAAGCACGACGGCATCGACACCGACGTGATGGCCCTGTTGCCCGTGAACGAGCAGGCGCCCGACGTGGCCCTGGCCACCGAGCAGCTGGTGGGCCAGATGTCGCGCCAGGTGGTGGTGCTGCTCGGCGCGGGCGAATGGGCCGATGCGCGCGCTGCGGCGCAGGTGCTGCGCCAGTCGCTGGGCAGCGGGGCCGGCGCGCGCCTGCGCGAGGACCCCATCGCGCAAAAGACCTCCATCGACGCCGCACTCGGCTTCTACCAGTCCTGGCGCGAGCGCCTGCTCACCCCGCAGCAGCGCGCCCTGCTGACCGGCACGCCCGATGCCGCGCTGGTGCAAAAGGCGCTGCAGGACCTGTACCAGCCCGCCGTGCAGGCCCGCCTGTCCGACTGGGTGAGCGACCCCCTGGGCCTGTGGACCCAGTGGTGGACCACGCGCGGCGCGCAAAGCCAGGCCCGCCCGCGCGACGGCCAGCTGTGGGTGGCGGCCGATGGCCTGCAGTGGGCCGTGCTGCAGTTCACGCTGGAGGGCTCGGCCTTTCGCCTGTCGGGCGAGCCGGTGCTGGGGCAGGCCCTGCAGGGCGCGCTGGCCCAGGTGCAGGCCCAGTGGCCCGGCGCCCGCATGGTGGTGGCCGGCGTGCCCCTGCATGCCGAGGCCGCGGCCGTGCAGGCCAACAGTGAGATCAACACCATCGGCTGGGGCTCGCTGGCCGGCGTGCTGCTGCTGGCCTGGCTGGCGTTCCGCTCGCTGCGGCCGGTGGCGCTGGTCGGTGTGTCGCTGCTGGTGGGCTGCGCGGTGGCGCTGTCGGTCACGGCACTGCTCTTCGGGCAGGTGCACCTCTTGACCCTGGTGTTCGGCGCCAGCCTGGTGGGCGTGGCCGAAGACTATGGCATCCACTACTTCGCCAGCCGCCAGGGCGCGCCTGGCCGCAGCCCGCACGGCCTCATGCGCGGGCTGATGCCGGCGCTGTGGCTGGCGCTGGGCACCAGCGCCATCGCCTACCTGGCGCTCGGGGCCGCGTCCTTCCCGGGCCTGCGCCAGATGGCGGTGTTCTCGGTGGTGGGGCTCACGGCCGCCATGCTCACCGTGGTCTGCTGGTTCCCCTGGCTCGACCGCGGCACCATGCCGCACAGCCGCGTGGCCGACCGCATCGGCCAGACGCTGATGGCCTGGCCGCGCTGGCGCCAGGCGCTGCCCGGCTCGGTGGCGGTCTGCGTGGCCATGGCGCTGCTGCTGTGGCTGCTGGGTGGCCTGCGCGCGCAGGACGACGTGCGCCAGCTGCAAAGCGGATCGGCGGCCCTGGTCGCGCAGCAGCGCCAGGTGGGCGAGATCCTGGGCCTGCCCAGCCCGGCGCAGTTCTACCTGGTGCAGGGCAACACGCCCGAGCAGGTGCTGCAGCGCGAAGAAGAACTCAAGGACCGGCTCGACGCGCTGGTCGCGCGCCAACTGCTGGTGGGCTACAGCGCCGTGTCCGACTGGGTGCCCTCGGCCCGGCGCCAGGACAGCGATGGAGCGCTGGTGGCCCGTGCGCAGGAGGCCGTGTACAAGGGCGTCAACGCCGCGCTCGGCGAAAGCTTTGCCCGGGCCGCCACGCCAGCGCCGGCGCCGCTCACGGTGCAGGCCTGGCTGGCGCAGCCGATCTCGACCGCCGCACGGCCGCTGTGGCTGGGCGAGCGCGAGGGCCGCTACCGCAGCCTGGTCATGCTGCGCGGTGTGACGAACCTGGATTCGCTGCCCGCGCTGGCCGGCGCGGCCCAGGGCCTCGAAGGCGTGGCCTGGGTCGACAAGCCGGCCGAGATATCGGGCCTGCTGCAGCGCTACCGCATCTCCATGACCGAGCTGCTGCTGCTGGGCCATGTGCTGGTGCTGGCCGCCCTGTGGCTGCGCTTTGGCCGCAAGGCCTGGCGCGCCTGGATGCCCACGGTGCTGGCCAGCCTGGTGGTGGTGGGCGTGCTCACGGCCTTTGGCGCGCCCTGGCAGCTGTTCAACGTGCTGGCGCTGATGCTGCTGCTGGGCGTGGGCATCGACTACGGCATCTTTTTGCAGGAGCATGAGGACGACCCCCATGCCTGGCTGGCGGTGGTCATCGGCGCGGGCAGCACCTGGCTGTCATTCGGCCTGCTGGGCCTGTCGGCCACGCCGGCACTCAAGGCCTTCGGCCTGACCCTCATGCTGGGCCTGCCGCTGGTGCTGGTGCTGGCGCCGCTGTTTCGCAGCCCTACCGACCCCAAGGAACCCTGATGCCCCAACGCCGCATGGAACAGACCGAGGTGCTGATCGTGGGCGCGGGCCCCTCGGGCGCCGTGGCCGCCGGCCTGCTGCGCAAGCAGGGCCGCCAGGTGCTGGTGCTCGAAAAGGAAACGTTTCCGCGCTTTTCCATCGGCGAGAGCCTGCTGCCCCAGAGCATGGCCTACATCGAAGAGGCCGGCATGCTGCAGGATGTGGTGGAGGCAGGCTTCCAGTACAAGAACGGCGCGGCCTTCGCCAAGGGCGATCTGCGCACCGACTTCGACTTCCGCGACAAGTTCTCGCCCGGCTGGGGCACCACCTACCAGGTGCAGCGCGGCGACTTCGACAAGGTGCTGGCCGATGCCGCCGCCAAGGCCGGCGCCGAGGTGCGCTACCGCCACACCGTGACGGCGGTGGACGTGTCGGGCGAGCGCCCCGAGGTATCGGTCACCTCGCCCGAGGGCGAGGAATACACCGTGCAGGCGCGCTTCCTGCTCGACGCCAGCGGCTTCGCGCGCATCCTGCCGCGCCTGCTGCAGCTCGAACGGCCGTCGGATTTCCCGGTACGCGGGGCGCTGTTCACGCACATCCAGGACGGCATCGCCCATGGCGACATGGACCGCAGCAAGATCCTGATCTCGGTGCACCCGGTGCACCACGAGGTCTGGTTCTGGACCATCCCCTTTTCTGGCGGCCGCTGCTCGCAGGGCGTGGTGGCCACGCCCGAGTTCCTGGCGCGCTACCAGGGCAGCGAGGTCGAGCGCCTGCGCGCCATCATCGCCGAGACGCCGAGCCTGGACCACGTGCTGCGCAACGCCGTGTGGGACACGCCGGGCCGCTCCATCACCGGCTATGCGGCCAACGTCACCGCGCTGTGGGGCAAGGGCTTTGCGCTCCTGGGCAATGCGGGCGAGTTCCTCGACCCGGTGTTCTCCAGCGGCGTGACCATCGCCGTCACCTCGGCCAGCCTGGCCGCGCGCTGCATAGCCCGCGCCTGGCGCGGCGAGGCGGTGGACTGGCAGCAGGACTATGCCGTGCCGCTGCAGGCGGGCGTGAACACCTTCCGCGCCTTCGTGCAGGGCTGGTACGACGGGGGCTTTCAGGACGTGATCTTCCACGACCGGCACAGCCCCGAGATCCGCCGCATGATCGCCTCCATCCTGGCCGGCTACGCCTGGGACGCGAAGAACCCCTATGTGGCCGAGCCGCAGCGCCGCCTGCAGGTGCTGGGCGAGCTGTGCCGCATGCAGCAACAGCAACCACAGCAACCGGGGGCCGTGCCCGCATGAGCCTTGTTACTTCACTCGGCTGGGGCGCCGCCCTTTCGGTTCTGCTGCTTGCAGGCTGCGCATCGCCGGGCGCCCCCGATGCCACGCGCAGCCCTCGGCTGGCGCTGGCGCCTGCGGCCCTGCGCTGCGAGGTCGCCGTGCAGCAGCGCTTGACGGTGGAGGTGCCCGGCCGGCCCGCGCAGCAGCTCGAATCCCTGCTCGAAGTGGATGCCGAGGCCGTGCGCCTGGCCTTCTTCGTGATGGGGCAGGGCATGGGCACCCTGGTGTGGGACGGCTGGCAGTGGGACAAGCAGCTCTCGCGCCACTGGCCTGCCCAGCTCGCGCCCGAGCAGGTGCTCAGCGACCTGCAGCTCGCCTTCTGGCCAGCCCGGGCCGTGCAGCGCGCCGTGCAGCCGCCCTGGAGCGTGGAGGTCGGCCCCACCGGGCGCCGCCTGCTGCGCGATGGCCGCGAGCAGGTGCGCGTGCAGTTCGTCGGCAACTCGGCCGTCGAGATCATCTACCCCGGTGGGCCCTTCACCCTGCGCGTCGAATCGCCCGGGGGCTCCCGTCTGTGCGCCCCGGCGCAGGAGTTGCCGTGATGGCCCGCCCGCATGTCTACCTGAACGCCGCATCGGCCCACAGCGCGCTGGGGCTCGATGCCGCATCCATGCGCGCGCACCTGTTCGCCGCCACCGACCCCGCCACCCTGCAGTGGACCGAGCGCTACTCCCCCGGCCGCAGCTTGCCCCTGGGCTGCCTGCCCGCGGGCGCGGTGCTGCCGGCGCTGGACTTTGCGCCCATCCACCAGCAATCGCGCAACAACGCGCTGGCCTGGGGCGCCGTGCAGGCGCTGCAGGGCGCGGTGCAGCAGGCCATCGACCGCTTCGGCCCCACGCGCGTGGCCCTGGTGGTGGGCACCAGCACCGGCGGTATCGAAGAGGGCGAGGTGGCCGCGCGCCACCTGCTGCACGAGCAGCGCTTTCCAGCCGACTTCGCCTACGCCGTGCAGGAGATGGGCAACGTAGCCCAGTTCCTGGCGCAGCACCTGGGCATCCGCGGGCCAGCGCACACCGTCTCCACCGCCTGCTCCTCGGGTGCCAAGGCCCTGGCCTCGGCCGCGCGGCTGCTGCAGTCCGGCATGGCCGATGCGGTGCTGGCCGGCGGCGTGGATGCGCTGGCGCGCTTCACCGTGGGCGGCTTCAGCGCGCTGGAGGCCGTGTCCGCCGAGCGCTGCAACCCCCTGTCGGCCCACCGCCGGGGCATCAACCTGGGCGAGGCCGCGGCCTTCTTCATGCTCAGCCGCGAGGCCGGCCCGGTGCGCCTGGCGGGCTGGGGCGAATCGCAGGATGCACACCACATGTCCGCCCCCGACCCCACGGGCCAGGGCGCCGCGGCGGCCATGCAGCAGGCGCTGGCGCGCGCCGGCATGCAGCCCACCGCAGTGGACTACGTCAACCTGCACGGCACGGCCACGCCGCACAACGACGCCATGGAAAGCCGCGCAGTGCAGGCCGTGTTCGGTGGCGTGCAGGGCAGCGATGTCGCGGTAAGCTCCACCAAGCCGCTCACCGGCCATGCCCTGGCCGCCGCCGGTGCGCTGGAGGCCGTGGTGGCCTGGCATGTGCTGCAGGACAATCCGCAGGGCGTGCTGCCCGTGCACTGGTGGGATGGCGTGGCCGACCCCGCCATGCCGGCCCTGGCCGCCGTGGCGCCGGGCATGCAGCTCGGGCGCGCGGCGCGTGCCGTGATGAGCAACTCCTTTGCCTTTGGCGGCAGCAACAGCAGCCTGCTGTTCGAAGCCGCCTGACGAATGACGACAAGCCGACTGATGAGCACCGAACTTTTACCCGTCGAGAACTACGTGCCCCACCGGGGCGCCATGCTGCTGCTGGACCGCCTGATCGCCGCCGACGTGGACAGCGCCGTGGCCGAAGTCACCGTGCCGCGCGGCGGCCTGTTCCTGCACGATGCAGGCATGCCCTCGTGGGTGGGCATGGAGTACATGGCGCAGACGGTGGCCGCCTGGGCCGGCTGGAACGCGCTGCGCAAGGGCCAGGCGGTGAAGATCGGCTTCCTGCTCGGTTCGCGCAGGTACGAGACGGCCCAGGCCTTCTTCGCGCCGGGGGCGCTGCTCAGGGTCAGCGTGCACTGCGACCTGATGGGCGACAACGGCCTGGGCATGTTCGACTGCCGCATCCATGGCCAGGATGAGACGGAATTGGCAAGTGCGCGCATTTCCGTGTTTGAACCCGAGGACGGTAGCGCCTATATTTCCCCATCCCCCGCCGCGGGCTAGGGCCGGGACATGCAGGCAGACAGGCCACCACAGACAACAGATACAACAGGCAATCGATACCGAGAATGAATGAGCTGACGACGAAGACGACGACGACACCAGCGCCCGCTGCAGCCACCTCCGTGCTGGTGACCGGCTCCAGCCGGGGCATCGGCCGCGCCATCGCACTGCGCCTGGCCCGGGACGGCCACGACATCGTGGTGCACTGCCGAAGCGGCATCGAGCAGGCGCACAGCGCCGCGGCCGAGATAGAGGCCCTGGGCCGCAGCGCGCGCGTGCTGCAGTTCGACGTGGCCGACCGCGCCGCCTGCGCCGCCGCGCTCGAGGCCGACATGGAGGCCCATGGCGCCTACTACGGCGTGGTCTGCAACGCCGGCATCGCCATGGACAACGCCTTCCCCGCCATGACCGGCGAGGAGTGGGACCGCGTGGTGCACACCAACCTCGACGCCTTCTACAACGTGCTGCACCCGGTGGTCATGCCCATGGTGCGCCGGCGCAAGCCCGGGCGCATCGTCACGCTGGCATCGGTCTCGGCCCTCATGGGCAACCGCGGCCAGGCCAACTACAGCGCGGCCAAGGCCGGCGTGATCGCCGCGACCAAGTCGCTGGCCATCGAGCTGGCCAAGCGCAACATCACGGTCAACTGCGTGGCCCCGGGCCTGATCGACACCGAGATGGTCAGCCAGGAGGTGCTGGAACACGCCCTGGAGATGATTCCCATGCGCCGCATGGGCACGGTGGACGAGGTGGCCGGCGCGGTCGCCTTCCTGCTGGGGGCCGAGGCCTCGTACATCACGCGCCAGGTGATCTCGGTCAACGGGGGGATGGTCGGATGAGCGCTTCCAGCACCACCCCGAACAACAGCGGCAGGCGCCGTGTGGTCGTCACCGGCGTCGGCGCCTTCAGCCCCCTGGGCAACGACTGGGCCACGGTGCGCAGCCAGCTGCAAAGCGGGCGCAACGTGATCCGCCGCATGCCCGACTGGGCCGTCTACGAGGGCCTGAACACCCAGTTGGCCTGCAGCGTGGCACCCTTCGAGCTGCCCGCGCACTACAACCGCAAGACCATGCGCAGCATGGGCCGCGTGGCCGTGATGGCCACGCGCGCCACCGAGATCGCACTGGAGAGCGCCGGTCTGCTGGGCGACCCCTTCGTCAAGAGCGGACAGATGGGGATCTCGTACGGCTCGTCGGCCGGCACGCCGGCCGCCATCGGCGACTTCGGCCGCATGATCGCCGGCAAGAGCACCGAAGGCATCAACGCCAACACCTACATCAAGATGATGTCGCACACCGCCGCGGTGAACATCGGCGTGTTCTTCGGCGCCACGGGGCGCATCATCACCACGTCGAGCGCCTGTACCTCGGGTAGCCAGGGCCTGGGCTACGCCTACGAGACCATCCAGAGCGGCAAGCAGCTGGCCATGCTGGCCGGCGGGGCCGAAGAGCTCGACGCCATCCAGGCGGCGGTGTTCGACACCCTGTTCGCCACCAGCACCAGGAACGACACGCCCGAGCTCACGCCCCGGCCCTTCGATGCGAACCGCGACGGCCTGGTGCTGGGCGAGGGCGCCTGCACCTTCGTGCTCGAAGAGCTCGAACATGCCCGGGCCCGGGGCGCGCAGATCCTGGGCGAGATCATCGGCTTTGCCACCAACTCGGATGGCACCCACGTCACCCACCCCAACTCCGCCACCATGGCCCAGGCCATGCGCATGGCGCTCGACGATGCCGGCCTGGCCCCGGGGGCCATTGGCTACGTCAACGCCCACGGCACGGCCACCGACCAGGGCGACATCGCCGAGAGCCACGCCACCTGCGAGGTCTTCGGCAGCGCGGTGCCGGTGAGCACGCTCAAGGGCTACATGGGCCACACCCTGGGCGCCTGCGGTGCGCTGGAGGCCTGGATGACCCTGGAGATGATGCGCGAGGGCTGGTTCGCCCAGAACGCCAACCTCACCGAACCCGACCCGCGCTGCGGCGCGCTCGACTACATCATGGGCCAGGCGCGCGCGCTCGACACCGACGTGGTGATGAGCAACAACTTCGCCTTCGGCGGCATCAACACATCCTTGATTTTCAAACGTTGGAGGGAGTAGTCAAAAATGGGAATTCAGACATCCATCATCGGCCGCAGCAGTGCCCTGGCCATCGGGGCCGTGCTGGCACTGGCCTTGCACAGCGGTGCAGCCCACGCGCGCGCCGAAGCGCTCTACGACGCACCGCAGGTCGTCTTCTCGGGGGCCTACGTGCCCACCGCGCCGCAGGTGCGTGACCGCATCATCCAGGCCGGCCAGTCGCTGGGCTGGGTCGTGACCCGCGAAGCCCCGGGCGTGGTGGAGCTGCAGTACGACAAGCAGCAGGGCAAGCACATGGCAGCCATCGTCGTGCGCTACGACCATGCCGGTTACAAGATCGACTACGTCAACAGCTACAACCTCAACTATGCTGACGCGGGCGCGGGCCCCCGCATCCACCCCAACTACAACCGCTGGATCCGCAACCTCATGCAGCGCATCAGTGGCGGCTGAAACCCGGCGCGCAGGCCATTCGAAACCGCCTCCCCCGCGTGGAGAGGCAACGACCCAACAGGAGATCCGCATGAAGCAATGGATACTGGCACTGGCCGCGCTGTCGGCCGTGACCGCGGCGCAAGCCCGCAATACCGTTCTGACACTGCCCCTGGACGAGGTGGTGCGCATGGGCGTGGAGCAGGGCAAGCTCGACGGCAGCGTCAAGTTCTACCTCTCGGGCGCCAAGACGCCCAAGGTCGCCGCCCGCCTGGGCGAGGACATCGCCAACAAGAAGACCAACGGCGTCGGCAAGGACGACGCCTACGGCTGCAAGTGGGCCGCGCTGTCGGCGCTGATCGCCTTCCAGGAATCGGCCAAGCAAAAGGGCGCGAACGCCGTGGTCGACCTGCACAGTTACTACAAGCGTGCCACCTACAAGAACCCGGCCAACTACGAGTGCCATGCTGGCGCCGTGGTGATCGGGGTGACGCTCAAGGGGACTTTCGCAAAAATTTGACCCCCTGAGCCGCTTCGCGTCATCCCCCCAGGGGGACGCCCCCGGTGCGGCGGGGCGGCCTTTGCACGGGGGCACTGGCGTCGGGCGCGCCAGTTGCGTGGGCCGGTTGGTTTATGAGGAACCATGGATGAAGACCAGGAAATCGAAGCATTGGGTGCTGGCCCTGGCCGTGCTTTCGGCCGTTGGCGTGGCGCAGGCGCGCGAGGTCAAGGTGTCGATGCTGCCGCTCGAAGACACGGTGCAGATGGGCATCCGCGAGGGCAAGCTTGACGGCAGCGTCCGTTTCTACCTCTCGGGCGTCCCCGTGCCGCAGCTCGCGGACCAGCCTCTGGGCGAGGAGTACCTGCACCGGCGCACCAGCAACATCGGCAAGGAGCTGGTGTTTGCCTGCCACTGGGCCGCCCTGGCCGGCCTGATGGCCCTGCAGGAGAACGCCAAGAAGCGTGGCGCCAACGCCGTGGTCGACCTGCACAGCTTCTACAACGAAAAGACCGTCAAGGACCCGGCCCGCTTCGAGTGCAATCAGACCAGCTACCAGACCATCGTGGCCTTCAAGGGCACCTACGCACGCACCGCGCCCTGAGCCGGGACCGCGAATCGCCCAGCCAGCCATTCATCCATTCATCCATTCAACACCGCGACTCCTGAAGAGCGCCAAAGACCAAGAGGGAACACCGACATGCGCATGAAGAAGACCACAACCATCCTGGCCCTGGCCGTTCTGGCCGCCGCCAGCACCACCGCAGCCCATGCCGAAAAAGTGCTGATGCTGCCCCTGGAAGAGGCCGTGCAGCTGGGCCTGGCGCAAAAGAAGCTCGACGGCAGCGTCAAGTTCTACCTGTCGGGCGCGCCCACGCCCGAAGGCGGCACCGCCATCGGCGAAGAAACCGCCAACCGCCGGACGGCATCCGGCGGCAAGAGCAAGGAAGAGGCCTGCCACTGGGTGGCCCTGTCCACGCTGATCGCGCTCGAAGAATTCGCCAAGAAGCGTGGCGCCAACGCCGTGGTCGACCTGCACAGCAGCTTCAAGGGCAAGGTCTACAAGGACCCGGTCAACTACGAATGCCACGCGGGCAACATGCTCACCGGCGTGACCTTCAAGGGTACCTACGTCCGCTTCGGGCAGTGACACCCTCCACCCCGGCGGCGCCCTTGCAACTGCTGCTCGCCGCCCAGGCCCCCCTGGCGTCCGGCGCCCGGCAGCTGGCGCCGGGATGGCTGACCGGGAGTGAAGAGGCCCGGCTGGCGGGCATGCAGAACCCGGCCCGGCGCGAGGAGTTCATCGCCTGCCGCCATGCGCTGCGCCACCTGCTGGCCAGGGGCAGCAAGGCGGCCGCCAGCGACTGGCGGCTGGACGCCCCCGAGGGCCGGGCGCCGCTCCTCAACGCCCAGCACCATGGCGCCGACGCCGTGGCTGCCACCCACCTGTCCCTGTCCCACAGCGGCGCCTGGCTTGCCTGCGCGGCGGCCCCGCACTCGGTGGGCATCGACCTGGAGGTCAAGGACATCGCGAAGCGCCCCGGCCGGCGCGACGTGCTCGCGCTGGCCGCCATGGCCTGCACACCGGGCGAGGTGGCACAGCTGCAGGCCCTGGACGAGGGCCCCGCACGCCAGCGCCACTTCCTGCAGATCTGGAGCCTGAAGGAGGCGTATTTCAAGTGCACGGGGACGGGGGTGGATTTCTCGGTGATAAGGCGTACCGAGTGCCGGCCTGCTGGAACATCGGATGTTTCCCAGGCGCTTGCCAGTGCCCGGTCGTGGCGTGGAGCCACGCCACAGGGCGCGGATGTGCTGTTGTCCGCTTGCGTGCTGGGGGGCGCGGGGCTGACGCCGCGTGAACTCTTGGCCGATGCGGACCTGAGGTGGCACAGCGAGCAGGACTGGATTCTGGTGGCGCTGCCGGAATGAGGAGATTGCTAGCCCGTCTCCCCGGAGCACTCCAGGGTTCGCTGACAGGGCTTGGGAGGCGGGTTGCACCGCTCCTGAGCGGGTATGATTGCGGGTTGGGAGCAGGTTCCGCGCTTGCCCCATGCTCCGTGGCGCAAGGCCGCTCCCGGATGCAATCTGCCTGTAGCTCAACTGGATAGAGCAATAGCCTTCTAAGCTATAGGTCGGGGGTTCGAGTCCCTCCAGGCAGGCCAACATTCTCCTCTGTGGCAGGTATCTTTTCCGCCGACAGTGGGTCCAGTCTACCCAAAGGGCCGGGCCAGGCAGGCGAAGGCCCATTCAACCGCAGTGCCCGCGCACGATACTGACCGGTGGCTTTGTTGTTACTGGCCCCACGCCCCGCGCACACTCAGGCAGCTCACCTCGTTCTTGGTGTGCAGCAGCTTGCTCGGCGGTATCACGACCACTGCCTGGGCGTTCTTGCGCAGGGGCTTTTTCAGCCGCACATGTACGATGTTGGGCGGCTGCTTCTTCTCTTTGCAGCTGTCGATCCAGAAGGCCAGCACCACGCCCGCGATGGTCTGGCCGGTGCTGTTCTCCATGTGGATGAAAGTAGTGTCGTCCTCGTACTGCCACCAGGTCTGGTCGTCGTTGAGCTTTTCCACCTCGAAGGTCTTGCGCTCGGTGGTGGGCACGATAGTGCCGCCAACCTCGGCGAGCTTGCCCTCGTTCACCCGGTCCTGCAACTCGTCCACCCGTTCGAAGTAGCTCTTGCTGAGCTTGGGGGCGGCCTTGGAGGCCGGTGCGGTTACCGCCGCCTGCTGGGCCCACGACGGCGCGGGGGACGCCAGCGCCAGCGCCAGCACCAGGCCGGACAGTGCGAAGAACCCGCGCGAACCGGCGGTGGGCGCGGTGGTTTGGCGGGGCAGGGCGGCGCGCGTTGGCGTTACAGGCTGGGGGGACGGAGGCAGGTAGCTCATGGGGTGCAAAGGCCAGGTATTGCCCTTGATTTTTGCGTGCTGGCCGCTTCCGGTTATAAGATATTCGACAGCTTCCGTGAACAAACACACGCAATCCGCCTGCGTGTTTTCTGAGCGGTTTCCTCGCGCGCCCTTCCTGCCCCTTTTCGCTTTTTTCGCTTTTTTTGCCACCATGCCCCACAGCGTCAACCTCATCAACACCATCGCCGCCGCCCTGGGCCTGGCGCTGGCGCTGGGGTTCGTCGCCACGCGGCTGCGCCTGCCGGCGCTGGTGGGCTACCTGCTGGCGGGGGTGGTGATCGGGCCGTTCACGCCGGGCTTCGTGGCCGATGCCGCCATGGCCAGCCAGTTGGCCGAGATCGGCGTCATGCTGCTGATGTTCGGCGTGGGCCTGCACTTCTCGCTCGGTGACCTGCTGGCGGTGCGCAAGATCGCCGTGCCCGGGGCCATCGTGCAGATCATGGTGGCCACGCTCATGGGCATGGGCCTGGCCTACTGGTGGGGCTGGGGCCTGGGAGGGGCACTGGTGTTCGGCCTGGCGCTGTCGGTGGCCAGCACGGTGGTGCTGTTGCGTGCGCTCGAAACCCTGGGCATCCTGGAGACGTATACCGGCCGCATTGCGGTCGGCTGGCTGGTGGTCGAGGACCTGGTCATGGTGCTGGTGCTCGTGCTGCTGCCGCCGCTGGCCGGCGTGCTGGGTGGCGCCGGTGCCGATGC
Organism: Acidovorax sp. GW821-FHT10A04; assembly: GCF_059415825.1. Lineage (NCBI taxonomy): Bacteria > Pseudomonadati > Pseudomonadota > Betaproteobacteria > Burkholderiales > Comamonadaceae > Acidovorax > Acidovorax sp. GW821-FHT10A04. Next base: position 81,090 of record NZ_JBWKNZ010000015.1, on the reverse strand, counting down.
CAACGCCGATGCCTCTGGCCTGCTCAAGACCCTGGGGCTCACGCTCCTGCAGGTGGGCGGCTTCGTGGTGCTGATGCTGGTGGTGGGGCGCCGCGTGTTCCCCTGGGTGCTGTGGCAGGTGGCGCGCACCGGCTCGCGCGAGCTGTTCACGCTGTGCGTGGTGGCCGCGGCCGTGGGCATCGCCTTCGGCTCGGCTGCGCTGTTCGGCGTGTCGTTCGCGCTCGGGGCCTTCTTTGCCGGCATGGTGATGCGCGAGTCCGAATTCAGCCACCGTGCCGCGCAGGAGTCGCTGCCCCTGCGCGACGCCTTCGCCGTGCTGTTCTTCGTCTCAGTCGGCATGCTGTTCAACCCCGCCGTCCTGTGGGACCGGCCGCTGCAGGTGCTGGCCGTGGTGGCCATCATCATGGTCGGCAAGACGCTGGCCGCCGCCGCCCTGGTGCTGTCGTTCCGCTACCCGCTCAACACCGCGCTCACCGTCTCGGCCAGCCTGGCGCAGATCGGCGAGTTCTCTTTCATCCTGGTGGGCCTGGGCGCATCGCTGGGCCTGCTGCCGGCCGAAGGCACGAGCCTGGTGCTGGCTGGCGCGCTGATCTCCATGGCGCTCAACCCCATGCTGTTCCACGCCATCGCCCCGCTGCAGGGCTGGCTGCGCACGCGCTCGGCCCTGGCGCGCCGGCTTGAAGAGCGCGACGACCCCCTGGCCGAGCTGCCCATGACCACGCACGCCAAGTTCCTCGCCCACCAGGTGGTGCTGGTGGGCTACGGCAAGGTGGGCCGCCGCCTGGCCGCTGCACTGGCCGCCAACGACGTGCCCTTCGTGGTGGCCGAGCAAAACCGCGAGCTGGTCGAGGCCCTGCGCGCCAAGGGCACCGCCGCCGTGTTCGGCGATGCGGTGGAGCCCGCCGTGCTGATCCAGGCCCACATCGCCCGCGCCGCCATGCTGGTCATCGCCACGCCCGACACCCTCAAGGTGCGCCAGATGATCGCCACCGCCCGGCTGCTCAACCCCGCCATCGAAACCGTGATCCGCAGCCACAACGAGCAGGAGGCGCGCCTGCTGGAGGAAGAGAACGGCAGCACCGTCTTTTTGGCCGAAGAGGCCCTGGCCCAGGCCATGGTGCGCCATGTGCTGGAGCGGGCGAACGACATGGCGCGGCATGGGACGGCGACCGCGCCCGCACGCCTGCACGAGAGCGGCTGAGCGGGCGCCGTCTTCCAATCGCCCGACTTAGTGCCGTACATGCTGCGGCCTCACAGCCCATCGAAGTGGTCGCCATGCACAGCCATGGTCGCGCAAGCTTCGCAGCGCGTGTGCAGTTATCCGCACTGCCGCTCACCTCGCAAGACCCGCAAGATTGCCGAACCCGAGCAGGAGTGCTGTCGCTACCGCCACAGGGACGAGGCTGCTCAGTGCCAGCAGGCACAAAGCCTTGAGGTTTCTGAAGCGACCACTGCACATCGACGGGATCGCCACGGCGATCAGCGGGCATGTTGCAAGATAGGCGAGCACATTCGCCACGACGACGAGCGTGCCCGCATCGCCGCCATTCCAGTCCCCAAAAACGGGGTCCCGGACAACGGAAAAAATCCCGAACACACCGATCAGCCAGACAACCCCCAGGCAACCGCCCAGCAGCACGCAATATCGGTTCTTCACGGTCCTGGCAGTTTGCGGCATCGGATCTGAGGGTGCATTGCACTGTGTCAATTCAAAAGGGCGGGGCCGAGATGAATGCTTCGGAGCTTGTGGGTCACGCTTGCGTTGGGTGCCGGCTACCACCGGGTCAATGGTAAAGCAGCTCCCAGTGGCCAAGAGTGGCCGACAGAACTCAAAAGCCACGCGCCAGCCTGGCCACGCAGGCGGTCAGCCTTGGGTCTTCTTCCGCAAGGTGAACGCCCAGATCACCCAACCGATGCCTGCAGTTGCGGCAAGGCCCGCCACCCCGATAGTGGTGCGTTGCGCAACTGCAGGGAGTGCGTTGACCATGCTGGCGCCCAGCTCGCAAGCCAGCTTGCGAGGCTGTACTGGACACTGGATCCTTGCGGGACCTGGTTCCAGGATCAGCGGTACCGACCCGTAAACCAGCATTCCCGCCATCGCCAGCAGCAACAGCGCCGCCAGCCCTCTGAAGAAAGGCCGAACCTGGGTTTGGTCGGGATCAAGTTCGCGCGGAATCATGGGTTGCGATGGAGGCGGGTTGTGGGTGTGCCGGCGCGGCTGGTGTATCCGTGTGCAATGCAGCGCACCACGCTCAATTTACGGTGCACCCCATCCATGCATCGGTGGTTTGCTTGCATCGACGATAAGCGAAAAATGCCCAACCCATACGGATGTACCCCACACCCGTTTGGTGCATTGACGCAAGGAATGCCGCACGCAGAGTGCAACTGCAAAAAGCTGCTGAATTTGCCCAAGGAGATGCCGGATGCGAACCCAACACGGAATGATGGAGGGCCCCGTCCCCACGCGCTCGCCAGCTCCTCCTTCACGCAGGCCTCACACATCCGCGCCTCACCGGCGGCCCGGACACTTTTTCTTTTCGCGGGCACTGCCGCCGTACGGTGGCAACCGCCTTGGATCGGCCACCTGGAAGAACGAGACCCTGTGAACCTTGCACATGGACATGGACATGCACCTTCGGCGCCCGGCTTCGGATCCGCCCGGTGGCTTTACTGAACCCACAGCACCTCAAACTGCTGTCGGATGGGGGCGCCCTGTATCGACACCTCATCACCCTCGCATTTGCCCAGCATGGCCCTGCCCAAAGGGGCTTCGGTGCTGATGACCTGAACGGGCTGGAGGTCTCTGACCAACTGCATGCTGCCCCCATCCGGGCCGAGAAAGAGCAGTTGCTGCCTGTCGCCTGCATCGACCAGGCAGACCAGCGCGCCGAGCTGTATACCCTGGCCGGCGTCGTAGGGGCGCGGGCGCCATTGGCGCCAATGGGCCATCGCCTGGCGGATGGCTTGCGCGCGCCGGGCCTGGCCGGTGGCCAGGTAGGCGGCTTCGAGTCCCAAGGTGTCGTATTTGTTTTCGGCGATGTTTTCTTCGTGGGTCGCCGTCTCATGGGCCGCCTGCACGGCCTGTTCGGCTTGCAGCAGGTCTTCGGCGAGCCGTTGCAGCACCTGCTGTTGCAGCAAGAATTTATCCATGGTGAAAGGTCGGTGTCTCGAACAAGCGGGGGCGGGCCTTGATTGTGACGGGCTCCACCAGCCTTCGACGCGAAGGGGCTGCTCAGCAGCGACCGAACTGCGCGGGCGGGCAGGGCTTGTCGGCGCAGACATCCCGGCCTTTGTTGTGCCGCAAGCCCGACGCTCAGATCACCTAGAGTTTGGCGTACAAGAAAACCGCAATCGCCAAAAAAATCCCGCCTGGCAGCGTATTTCCAAGCCAGATGTAGACACGCGAGGTGGAGCGCCCTGAGAAGCGACTCTGCAAGCAGATAGGCGCTTCCCTCCGCCGTCAGCAGCCACCCTATCATCACGGCACCACCGGCAAGTGACCCTGTGCCGAGAGCCGCGAGAATCGCCACAAAAATGTTTCCAGACACACTGGCGGCAGGCACAAGCCCAATCAAGGCCCCAAGGGCTGTAGCCGCTGCTTGTCTTCTTTCTGCATGGTCAAAAGCATCCATGAAAATCCTTTCGATAACATGCGCGCCCGTGAACAATGAGACAGCAGGAATATACCGAACCCCTCACCTGGTCACCAGAGAGCATCGCGCGGACCCTATCGAGTTGTCTCAGTAGGCCATCCCGGTGTGGATTTCAAATCTCATCACGCCGTCTGCCAACTGTTGTTTGGTCAGCTCGCCGTTGAGTACGCGAAATGCCGTCCAGCCAGGTCTCGGTTCCACCGATCACGTGGGCCGGAACGTGGCCTCCATCATCTGGTAGATGACCTGCCCGAAGAGAAGGGCATCGGCGCGTTTTAGTCCACTGAAACCGAAAAATCGGCTGTGCGTGAGGGCCTGGCAGGGCCGCAATTTAGGCGGCGGGCGCAGCCGGGTTGGACACCCGGCGAGCACGGCAACGACGAGTGCGGCCCTGTCAGGCCCTCACCCTTCGGGCCGGCGTGGCAGCGGGCGCATCGCCGCGTTGCGGGCTTTGCCAAGGCGGCCAGCCTTGGCCGCAGCCCGCGCCTTTCGCTGCATCCCGCTGCCACCCCGGCGCACAGCCGATTTCTCGGTTTCAGTGGACTAGGTTCGCCACCGCGTGGCGGTGCAGCTCCTCGTCCGCAGGCATGGCGCGTGGTCGCAACACCCGTCCAAGGTGACGTTGATGGAGTACCGGAGGGGGCGCATCGCAGGGGAAGGGGTATGAATGGGATCCATTCGCAGTGCATTGCGCCATTCCAGAAATGGGTTTTCCATTTTTGAAGCCACGGCAGGGCCAAACCACGATGATCGGGTGTAAAGCCTGCCACTGTTACCTCTTCTGGGGGCATCCAGGGGGCATGGCGCCACTATGATCAGAGCACTGTTCCGCATCTCCGCGGCCCATAAAAAACCATAAGCCTGCAGGAGAAGCCCCATGGCGGTCAGTACGCAAGAGCAGAAGCTGCTCATCAAACTCGTCATCAGCATGCTGGGCATTTCGCCCGGCCATGCCTACATGCCGCTGGTCGAAAAAGTCTACGAAGACCTGGGCCGCAGCCTGCCCGATCTGGCCTCGGCGTTGGCGGGGCTGCCGCAGTTCCAGGCGCGCTACCCCGCCGGCATGGCGGGCGACGCCTTTGCCACCCAGTTCCTAGCCGGCATGGGCCTGGCGGCCGATACAGGGCTGCACCGCCTGGCGGCGGACCTCTTCAACACGGGTACGCCGCCGCAGCAGATCATGCTCGCCGCCGTGCAGGCCCTCGCATCGCCCACCGTTCCGGCGCAGTACGCCGCAGCGCGCGCGCTGCTCGAGAACAAGGCCGAGGTGGCCTACTATCACACCCAGATCGCGGGCCGCACGGAAACCGACTTCGCGGCCCTGGCCAAGGTGCTGGAAAACGTGACACAGGACCCGGCCTCGGTGGCCGCGGCCAAGCTGGTGCTCGATCAGCCGTCGGTGCCGGCTGCAGGCGGTGGTGGCGGGCCGCCACCGGTGTTCGCGGTGACCAAGAGCGCGGGCAACATTGCCTCCTTCACCAGCGCGGGCACGCAGATCGACGTGACCGAGGCGGCTGGCACCTTCACCTTCACCAGCAGCGGTGGCAACGCAGGCACCGCGACGCTGGCAGGCCCGCTGGCCGGCATCACCGTGCCCGGGGGTACGACCGTGGCCCTCAGCAGTGCGCTGGCCAATGGCAAGGCGTTTTCCGGCGCGGGCACCGCCCTGGTGGTGGCCAATGCGGCCGGGGAAGACCTCACTGCCTTCACCGGCACCGGGGTCGGCGGCTTTGCGCTCACCAGCGGGCAGAACTACACCCTCACGGCCGCGCAGGCCGCCATCGGGCGCATCGGCACCGGCGGGGCGGCGGGCACGCTGACCGATGCGGGCACCACCACCGTGCGCGACACGCTGACAGCCCTGGGCGGCGGCACCGCCGCCACGCTCAAGGCCCACGGCGCGGACAACGTGATCGCCACCACCACCGTGGGCGCCAATATCTCGGGCATCGCGGTCGCCGGCATCGACAGCATCGTGCTGGTCGCCGGCAACTACACCCTCACGGCCGCTCAGGCGGCGCTGGTCGATGGCACCACGGGCCCCCAGACGTTGACCCTGACCACCCACGCCAGCGGCTTGCTGCTGCCCGCCAGCGTCGAAACCTTCGTGCTCGGCAACTTCGCCAACAGCGTATCGCTGGGCGCGCCAGGGCAGAACGTGAGCAGCCCCGCCGGCTCGGCGATCACGCTGGCCATCGGCGGCGCTGCGCCCACCGGCGTGTTGGCGTTGGCCCATGCCAGCGACGACACCCTGGTTGCCACCGACGGCGCCAGCATCACCGGCGTCAACGGCGGTGCCGCCACCACGGCGGAAAAGCTCACGCTGACCGGCGGCATCACCATGACGCAGGCGCAGCACGAGGCGCTGGCCAGCATCGCGGCGCCCGGCTCCTCGGACAGCGTGACCATCACCAACAGCGGCACCGTCACCGCCCGCGCGGATGTGGAAACCTACAGGGTGGCGAACTCCGGAACCCCGAACACCGTCCTCATCACGCAGGGCAGCACCAACGTCACCGGCGGCTCGGGCAATGTGACACTGGTCATCGATACCGGCGTGGCGGTGACCGGCACCTACGGCCTGAACACCGGTTCCGACGTGATCCGCGCTGCCACCGGCGTGGACCTGTCGGGCGTGAACGGCGGGGCCGCCACCACGGCCGAGAGCCTGGACTTCAACGGCGCGATCAAAATGACGCAGGCGCAGCACGGGGCCTTCACCTCGTTCACTGCCGCCGGCGGTTCGGACTCGGTGGAAATCACCACCGGCGGGTCCGTCACCGCACGCTCCGGCGTCGAAACCTACATCCTTTCTGGAGGAGGCCTGAACACGCTGGCGGTGAACGCGGGTGCCACCGGCATCGCCGGTTCATCGAACAACGCCACGGTGGTGAACGTCGGCGGCAACGCCGTGTCCGGCACCTGGTCTCTCGACAATGGCGCCGACACCCTCGTCGCCACCGACGGTGCCGACATCACCGGCGTCAACGCCGGCAGCGCCACGAAGGCGGAAAGCCTTACCTTGACCGGCGGCATCTCCATGACGCGCGCCCAGTACGCAGGGCTGACCAGCATTTCGGCAACCAGCGGGTTGACGGACCGCGTAAACATCACCGATGGCGGTGCGGTCACCGCCCTGGCTGGCGTGGAAACCTACAGCCTGGCGGGCAGTGTGGGCAACGTCACCGTGCTGGCCGCCACGAGCGTGTTGGGCAGTGCAGGCTTCGCCACCACGGTGAGCGTCGGGGGCAACACGGTGACCGGCACCTACGCCCTCGCCCATGGTGCCGACATACTGGACGCCACCGACGGAGCCAACATCACCGGCGTCAACGCCGGCGCCGCCACCACGGCGGACAAGCTCACGCTGACCGGCGGCATCACCATGACGGCGACGCAATACAACGCCTTCAATGCCGGCGGCATCACCGCCTTGGGCGGCAGCGACAGGATCACCCTCACCACGGCGCTCGCCGGCGGCCAGGTCCTGAACGCGGCGGTGGAGAATTTCACCCTTGCCGACGACGCAAACTACACGGTCGCGCTGGGTGCGGCGCAGTCGATCGATGCGCAGGCCCTGGCGGCCGGGCGGTCGCTGACGCTGGCCGGTGGCTTCGCTGCCAGCGTGCTGCTAGCCAATGGCAACCTCTTGGCCAGCAGCGCCTCGGGCGCCACCACGGTGACGGGCGCAGGCGGGGCCAACACCATCACGCTGGGCAGTGGCAACGATACCGTCGCCGCCGGTGGCGGCGCGGACGTCATCACCGGCGGGGGCGGCGCCGACACCCTCAGCGGCGAAGCCGGCAACGACAGCTTCCTCTACGGCGCGATGGCCGACTTTCTCATCGCGGGCTTGGTGATCGACCGCATCCACGGCGGTGCGGACACCGATGCCGTCATCATCAACGGCGCCATCACACTCGACACCTCCAGCGACCTGGGCCGGATGACCACGGTGGAACAGCTCAAGGCGCAGGCGCAGTCGGCGACCCAGAACACGCACAGCATCGCCATCAGCTCCGATGCCTTCCTGGGCGACCTGGCCACCATCGACCTGTCGGGCGACACCAAGAACACTTCCACAGGCGCCTTCGACCTGCGCGGCGTCACCAAGAACCTCACGCTCAAGGGCGTGGGCGCGGGTACGAACACCTTTCACGGCGGCTCGGGCGCGGACACCCTCATCGGCGGCAGCGGCAACGACAGCTTCTTCTTCGACACCGCGGCGGATGCCGCCAGCGACTCGCTGACCAGCGGCGGTGGCAGCGACAGTGTGGTGTTTGCATCGACCGCGGCCGGGACACTGGTGGTCGGCAACAATTTCAGCGACATCAACTCCTTCTGGATATCCACCGGCGCTGCAGGGACCAGTACCGGCACGACCGGCGAGAACATCAATGCCAGCACCCGCACGGTGGGCAGCGGGGTCACGCTGGGTGGTAACGCCGGCGCCAACACTCTGACAGGCACCACAAGCGCCGACACCCTGGCGGGCAACGGTGGTGCCGACGTGCTGCGCGGCGGCGGCGGCAACGACACCATAACCACCTTCGCCACTGGCGTCAGCACCTATGTCTTCGAGGCAACGGCCTCCGGCAACGGCACGGACACGCTGAACGGCGTGCGCAGTGGCGGTACCTTCGATTTTCGGGCGTTCCTTGGTAAAGCGGGCTCGATGAGCGGCGCTGTGGTGGACTCACAAGTCACCAGCGTGGGCCTGGACCTGTCGGCGGCCAACAATATCGGCGTGCGCTACGGGTCTTCGAGCCTGAGCAATACCAACATCCTGCTGGCGACCGACACCAATGTGGCCGGCGAGGTGGCCGTGGCCGACAACGGCAAGGTGGTGGTGTTCTCGTTCTCGAGTGCCAGCACGGGCAACAACGCGAATGGCTCCATCTACTACGTGGAAGACACCGACCCGGGTGCCGGGCAGAGTTGGTCTGTGATCCTGGTCGGCACGATGAGCGGCAGCTTCGCCAGCATCACGCAGATCGTGAGTTCGGGCGTTTACCTCTAGCCGGGCCCGCACCGCCCGGCGTGCGCCACCGCCATGGCCTGCGGGTGGGCAGCCGCTCGGAGTCCGCTCATGTGGGCATCACGTCGCTGCCTGCTTGGCACTGTCGCGAATGCTCTCGGCGGTCTGGTTGAACAGCACCTTCTTCTGCTCGTCCGTCATCGGCTTGCGCAGGTCCTTGAGCAGGTCCAGGCCGCGCTGCACGGCAGGGCGCTCCATGAGGGTGTCGTGCCAGCGCTTGAGGTGCGGAAAGTTGTTCTCCAGCGGGATCTCGTAGGCCACGTGCGAGCGGATCCAGGGCAGGCTGGCCATGTCGGCGATCGAGTAGTCGTCGCCTGCCACGTACGCGCCCGTGCGCGCGAGCTGGCCGTCGAGCACGCCGTACAGGCGATTCACTTCCTTGCCATAGCGGTCGATGGCATAGGGCACCTTCTCGGGCGCGTAGTTCTTGAAGTGCCCGTTCTGGCCCGACATGGGCCCCAGGCCCCCCATCTGCCACATCAGCCACTGCATCTGCGCATAGCGCTGGCGCAGGTCGGTGGACCAGAATTTTCCGGTCTTCTCGGCCAGGTACATCAGGATGGCGCCGCTCTCGAACACCGACACCGGCGCACCGCCGCCCGGGGGCGCGTGGTCCACGATGGCCGGCATGCGGTTGTTGGGGCTGATGGCCAGGAAGTCGGGCTTGAACTGCTCGCCCTTGCCGATGTTCACCGGCAGGGTGCGGTAGGGCAGGCCGCATTCCTCGAGCATGATGGAGATTTTCCAGCCGTTGGGCGTGGGCCAGTAGTGCAGGTCGATCATGGAGAGCGCTTCATCGGTAATGGATGGAAGCGGCAGCGTAGCAGCCTTGCGCCAAGCGTGCAGGGGGGGCCATGGCAAGACCCCGCCGGGCCTCCATGCCCGGCGCGTCGGCGGCCTACTTGAATCCGTTGAGCACCTTGTAGGTGATTTCGGTGTTGGTCGCGTCGATGACTTCCAGGCGCGCGCCCTTGTAGCCCACGATCCGCGATTCGGACAGGTCGTAGCTCACGTCGTTGCTGAAGGCCGGGCGTGCCATGCTGCCGCTGGACTCGCGGTAGCCGATGGTGATGCGGTTGCCGATCTTTCCGCTGTAGATGAGCGTCTGCTGGAAATGGTTGGCGCTGAACTGGGTGGTCCTGTCGATGGAGTAGTCGATGTCGCCGCAGACGCTGCGCGACAGGCAGACCGTGCGCGTGCCGTTGTGCCTGGTGTACACGTGCAGGTTGCCGTTGTGGGGGTGCTGCGTCGTCGCGTTGTGGAAGTTCACGCGGCTGAAACGGATGTACTCCCGGGTCTGGCTGGTGGCCGTGTACTTGCCCGCGTGCACCACGAAGTCGCCCACCTTCTGGTCCGTGGGGATGACGATGGCTGGCCGGCTCATCCCGGTGGCCTGGGTGAGCATGGGTTCGCCGATTTCCTCGGTGGCGGTCACGCCGTTTTCCGGAAACGTGTAGGACCCAAAGGACGTGGTGGGGGCGGATCTGCAGGAGGCCAGAGCCAGGCAGGCGAGTACAAGGGCGGCGGTCGTCGTTTTCATGGCGGGTTGGAGTGCAGCAAGGCTTCTTGTAAATGGCATGGCCCTTGCCCGTCAGACGCAGCACGCCTTGGCGTGCCAGCCGTGGAGTTTCCACCGTGGCAAAAGCCGTCTGGAGGCAAGGAACGTGAACGCAAGGGTATCAGAATGCCTGGCCTGGCCCTGGTGGAACGTGGCGGCGTTTCATTGGCAATTTCATGGAATGATCAGGCCATGGGGTATGTTAAAAACTGCAACCACCCCGCATTTTTTAAAAAGAAAGCAAGAGCATGAAGCGAGTCTCTTTAGCCGTTGCCACTGCCGCTGCCCTGGCGTTGACGGGTTGCGTGACCATCCAGCAGGTTCAACTGTCCACCGTTTACGATCCTGATGCGGCCGCAACCCTGCTTGCCCCCGGTACCAACCAGGTGACCGGCAGCGCTCTGATCAGGCAGTCGGGTGGAGGTGTGGTGACTTGCGCTGGAAACCCTGTTCATCTGATGCCTGTAACGCCCTATGCAAAAGAGTGGGCGCGCCATCTTTTTGCATCCGAGCAGCAGGGATACCGGTCGGCCAGCGGGCCGGGCACCAGGATCACCAACCTGGATCCGCGGTTTACCAGTGCATTTCGGACGACAAGCTGCAACGCGCAAGGATTTTTCACCTTCGCCGATCTGGCTGACGGTGAGTTCTATGCGTACACGGTAATCCATTGGCGGGTCGGGGACAGCATCCAGGGGGGATCGCTGATGAAGGCTGTCTCGGTTCGTGGAGGCCAAAAGCAAGAGATCGTCATGGCGCCCTGACGCCCCCGCTGCGCTGCCGCCTCAGCCGATCAGCGGCAGCGGCGCCTCGGGGTGCACCAGCCCCGCAGCCCGCAGCTCGCGCCAGAAATCCGCCGGCACGGCCAGTTGCAGCGCGGCGTGGTCCTCGGCAAGGCGCTCGGGTCGGCTGGCGCCCGGGATCACCGCTGCCACCGCCGGATGGGCCAGGGCGAATTGCAGGCCCGCGGCCTTCATCGATACGCCATGCCGGTCTGCAATCGCCTTGATGGCAGCCACCTTGGCCAGGATGGCGGGCGTGGCCGGGGCGTACTCAAAATTGGGCCCGCCGACCAGCGCGCCCGAGCTGTAGGGGCCACCGACGACGATGGACAGGCCGCGCTCTGCCACCTTGGGCATCACGCGCTGCAGCGCGCGGCTGTGGTCCAGCAGCGTGTAGCGGCCCGCCAGCAAAAAGCCGTCCGGGCGCGGACCCTGCAGGTCCAGCAGCAGCTCGATGGGCTCGACCCGGTTCACGCCCAGGCCCCAGGCCTTGATGACGCCCTCATCGCGCAAGCGGTCCAGGGCCTTGAAGGCGCCCTTGCGTGCGGTCTCGAACACGCTGAGCCACTCGTCGCCATAGAAGTCCTGCGCCACGTCGTGCACCCAGGCAATGTCGATGTGGTCGGTCTTCAGGCGCTTGAGGCTGTCCTCGATGGAGCGCAGGGTCGCGTCTTCCGAGTAGTCATTGACGATGCGGTTCGGCCGCCCGTGCTTGAACACCTCTCCCTTCTCGCCCAGGTCACGCGCGGCGATATCCTCCACCTCATCGAGCACCAGGCGGCCGACCTTGGTGCTGATGACGTAGTCGCTGCGCGGGCGGTTGGACAGTGCCTCGCCCATGCGGATTTCGGCCAGGCCGGCGCCGTAGAACGGCGCGTTGTCGAAGTAGCGGATGCCATCGTTCCAGGCCGCATCCACCGTGGCGCGGGCCTCGGCCTCGGGGATGGCGCGGAACATATTGCCCAGCGGGGCGGTGCCAAAGCCCAGGGGGCCAGGCAGAAGGTTCTTGAGTACGGTCATGGTGTCTCTCCTGGGAATGGCAGGCTCACGCTGCCTGCGCTGTGGTGAATTCGGTATAGCCTTCAGCCCCGCCGCCAAAATAGCCCGCTGCCGGCACATTGAACAGTGGCAGCCGGTGCTGCAGCCGCTCCACCAGGTCGGGGTTGCCGATGAAGTCGCGGCCAAAGGCCACCATGTCGGCGTGGCCCGAGTCCGTGGCGGCAACGGCGCGCTGGCGGTCGTAGCCGTTGTTGGCGATGTAGGCACCTCCGAAAGCGGCGCGCAGTGTCTGGTTGTCGAAGCGGGTGGTGCCGTCCTCGGCATGCATCTGGCCTTCCACCACGTGCAGGTAGGCCAGGCCCATGGCGCCCAGGCGCTGGGCCAGCCAGGCATGCGTTTCCATGGGCGTGCTGTCCAGGGGGGTATCGCCGATGGCGGTGGACAGCGGCGACAGGCGCAGGCCCACGCGGTCCGCACCCCACACGCCGGCCACGGCCTCGACCACCTCCAGCGTGAGGCGGGCCCGGTTCTCGATGGAGCCGCCGTAACGGTCCTCGCGGCGGTTGGTGCTGTCGCGCAGGAACTGCTCGAGCAGGTAGCCGTTGGCGGCATGCACCTCCACCCCGTCGAAGCCTGCGGCATGGGCGCGCAGCGCGGCCTGGCGGTAGTCCTCGACGATGGCGGCGATCTCGGGCAATTCCAGCGCGCGCGGCGTGCTGGGCGCCTCGAAGCCGGCTTCGGTGAACACGTTACCGCCCGCCTGCAGGGCCGAGGGCGCCACGGGAGCGGCGCCGTTCTCCTGCAGGCTGGTGTGCGACATGCGGCCCACGTGCCACAGCTGCAGCACGATGCGGCCACCGGCCGCGTGCACAGCGTTGGTCACCTGCTTCCATCCCGTGACCTGGGCATCGGTGTAGATGCCGGGTGTGAAGGCGTAGCCGCGTGCCTGGCGCGAGATGTTGGTGGCCTCGGCGATCAGCAGGCCGGCGGATGCACGCTCGGCGTAGTAGCGCGCTGCCAGGGCCGATGGCACGCCGTCCGTGCCGGCGCGCGAGCGCGTCAGCGGGGCCATGGCGATGCGGTTCTTGACGTCGATGGCACCCAGGCGGGTGGGGGTGAACAGGGTTTCGGTGGCGGTCATTGTGGTTCCTTGCAGTAACAGTGGATGAAGACAAAGGGCTTGCACAGGACGAAGGATGCGCGCCGGAGTTAAATTCATCCAATTTATTTGCTGGATTCCAGATATGCGTATAAAAGCATATCTATGCGCTACGATCTCAACCTGCTCCCCGTCTTCCTGACCCTGATGGAAGAGCGCAGCGTGACCCGCGCCGCCGAGCGCCTGGGCACCACGCAGCCCGCGCTGTCCAACGCGCTCACGCGGCTGCGCACGCTGCTTCAGGACCCGTTGTTCATCCGCGAGCGCTACGGCATGCAGCCCACCGAGCGGGCCCTGGCGCTGGCGCCGCAGATCGCGCAGGCCCTGGGCGTGCTGGACGGCATCGTGCTGGGCCAGCAGGCCTTCGACCCCGCCAGCGCCGACCAGCTGGTGACCATTGCCGCCAACAGCTACATGGAGTTCGCGCTGCTGCCGGCCATCGTCGCGCGGCTGCGCGCGCAGGCCCCAGGCATCCGCTTGCGCCTGGTCCCGTTCGGCACCGACCTGGCCGAGACCGGCGTGGTCTCGGGCACCACGGCCCTGGTGCTGGGCCGCATCGTGGACCCGCCGGACAACCTCATCGTGCAGCACCTGGGCGACGATGGCCTGGCCTGCGTGGTGCGCGCCGACCATCCGCAGGTCGGCGGCAGCCGCCTCACGAAAAAGCTCTACGAGCAGCTGCGCCACGTCAACGTGCTGCCACCGGGCCGGCTGCGCGCCGGCCTGTTCCAGGCGCTGGAGCGCCAGGGCCTGCAGCGCGACGTGGCCGTTTCGGTCACGCACTTCCTGGCCATACCGGAGATGGTGGCCATGACGGATTACTGCACCACGCTGCCGCGGCTGATATGCCGGCGCCTGGCGCACGATGCGCGGCTCAGGGTGCTGCCGGCACCCGTGGACCTGGGTACCTTTCCGCTGCACATGGGCTGGCACGTGCGCTACCGCGACGACCCCGCGCACCGTTGGCTGCGCACCCTGGTCGCGCAGGTGGCACAGGAGCTGGTGGGGGAAGGGGGGCCGGCTGGCGACCAGCCTGATGCGGCGGGTGCCGCGGCAAAGCCATCCGCGCCAGTGGCAGCGCGCCGGCGCCCCCGGCGCTGAATGTTCGCGCGGCCTCGCGAGGCCGCGAACCGGCTTTTACTGCGACATGCGCTTGGACAAGAACCGCATCGCAAACGGCAACAGGATCCCCAGCGTGATCATGATGAAGCGCACCAGCGGCGGCTGGTTGCCCATGGCCCAGTGGCCGAACCAGGCGACGATGAAGACGGTGTACGCATAGGTGCGCAGCACCTGCATCACATCGAGCGGCACCTCCTCGATGAACTCGTAGTTGGTGGTGCGCTTGAGAAAGGGCACGCCCTCGCTGCCCAGGTCGCGCAGCCGCACACTGCCCAGGGGAAAGATGGGCGCCACGATCTGGAACCACTTGGTGGTGACGAACGAGTCGTCCTGCTCGAACTTGCACTTACCCAGGTAGGATGTGCCTATGCCGTTGTAGGTATCAGGCATGGTGCACTCCTGGCTGTACGGCCCCGCTGCAATGCTGGCCGCAACCGGCCATGGCGCCTCGCGTCTTCATTGGTTTCCCCTTGTTGGATTTGATTTTGGATACCGCATTGCGCGGCTGCCGAATCAGCCAGGGTCTGCGGTGGCGGGATGGTGCCATGGGACGCGGGGGACCATCAACCCGGGGCGACAGGCGGAGCGTTGCCGGGAGCCAACGGCGCCGCGGCGGGCCGCCCAAAGGGCGTCTAGCTCTCTCGGGCTGCGCCGCCCTCATGCCATGCAGGCACCGCATCCCCATGGATGCTGCGCAGCGCCTTCTTCGGCACGAACGGCGTATCCAGCGTGCCCAGCGAGAACGACATCCATGCCGCCGCATCGCCATGCGCGCTGTGCCAGGTGAGCGGCGAGCCGCACTCGGGGCAGAAGCTGCGCGTGACGCCGGGGGATGAGTCGCGGCGCTTCACCAGGTCTGCGCCGCGCGTGAAGGCAAAGCTGCCCACCGGCACATTGCCATAGGACCCGAAGGCTGCGCCATGCGCCTTTTGGCACATGCCGCAGTGGCAGTGCGATGGCGCCTTGATCTCGGCGCGGGCTTCGTAGCGGATGGCACCGCACAGGCAACTGCCCTGGTACAGCGGTGCGGTGGGGGTGTCTTCGTCGGCCATGGCGCGATTCTGCACCGTCCGCTATGCCCCCGCAGCGCCCGCCGCGTGGATCTGGTAGCCGTTCTTGCCCGAGCGCTTGATCTGGTACATGGCGCTGTCCGCGTACTCCAGGAGCTTGCCCAGCGTGTCGCCGTGCGCCGGGTACAGGCTGATCCCGATGCTGGCGCCCAGGGCAAAATTGCGCTCCTCCACGGTGATGGGCCGGATCAGTTCCGCAAGCAGCTTGCTGGCGATGTCGCCGGCCTGCTCGCCGCGTTCCAGCTGGGTGCAGATCACCACGAACTCGTCGCCGCCGATGCGCGCGCAGATGTCCGTGCTGCGGGTGCTCTTCTTGAGCCGACCGGCCACGGTGCGCAGCACCTCGTCACCCACGTGGTGGCCTGCGAGGTCGTTGATGGGCTTGAAGTTGTCCAGGTCGATGAAGATCACCGCGGCCGACTGGTGGGGCCGGTTGGCCAGCACCAGGGCCTTCTCGAACAGGGTGTTCATGTAGCGCTGGTTGTTCAGGCCGGTCAGCGGGTCCTGGAAGGCCATGTCCAGCGCGCTGGCCTCGGCCTGCACCAGGCGGCGCTGAAAATCCATCAGCACCGCCGCCAGCAGCGACAGGTACTGCGCCAGCACCAGCACCGTGCCCAGCAGAAAGCCCTGCACGCGCCAGCCCGGCAGGGCCTGGAAGATCACGAACGCGGACATCCAGTGCACCACCAGGGCCGCGCTCACCACCGCCGTCAGCAGCATCAGGTGGTGGGGCACCTCCTTGCGCTGCCGCAAGGCGGTCCAGGCCACAAAGCTGAGAAAACCCGCGTTGAACGCCGCCAGGCCGAAGCTGCGGGCCACCGGATCCACCTCCGACAGCCAGGCCAGCAGCACCCAGCATTCGGCAACCAGCAAGGCCCCCCAGAACCAGCGGTGGCGCACCTTGAGGCCCAGGAACTCGACCAGCCCGATGGCCAGCAGCGCCTTCTCCACCACCACCAGCGCGGCATAGACGAACACGGCCACGGCCAGGTCGGTGCCGCTCAGCAGCACGGAGTAGGCCAGGCGCGCCGCCAGGGCAAACGACATCGCAGCCGCCCACCAACGCGGCCCGGCCCGGGTTCTGGGGACCCTGCCCATCCACAGGAACAGGAGGGCAAAGACAAAGTAGATGGTGCAGCCGATGGTATGGACTATTTCGCTGGGCATGACGGCGCTCCATGGGCAGCGTGGTCATCGGCTTTCGCTCCCATGGCCACGCTGTGACTGCGCGTGGCCGATGGGCTGTTGTCGCCCCCAGCCCCGCTGCTCCCGCACAGTATGGGCGCACCCCGTGGGTGGCATGCCCCGGGTCAATCCCCTTGCAATCCGGGACGTTTTGTAACAACTCCCGGCCACTGCAGGGCCCTCAGGCCCGTGCCGGGCAAGAAGATGTTTCGCGCTGGGGTGGCCTGTCCCATGTGCCGGGCAGCGCTGCCGGATTGCAGACCCTTCGCCGGGCTGCTCAGGGCTATCGGGGGTGGCTTGTGTCCTCTGCCTGGCACCACGGTAGCCAGGTCGACGGGCATGGCAGTGCCATGGGGCTGTCGATGGCAAAGCGGATGGGAATCCGGGCCCAGGAGGCGCGTGCCACCCCGTCCATCCTGGCGGGGGTGAACTGGAACTGCTGGACCGATTGCAGGGCTGCCGCATCCAGTACCGGGTGCCCCGAACTCCTGTAGACCGTCACGCGACTGGCTGTGCCCGCGGCACTGATGTGCACGCTGAGCACGGCCGTGCCCTGCATGCCGGCGCGCAGGGCCTCGGGGGGATAGTCCGGCTTCTTCATGGCCGCATACCTGGCGGGTTCCTTGCGCAGAGGTGCCAGTGCGGGTTGCACCACACCGTACGACACCAGGGCCAGAAGCGGCCAGAGCCTGGCCGCCCTTGGAAACTTCGGCATCCGCAGAGTCATGGCCATCCCGTTCAGGGTTGCGTGGGGCCGCAGGTTGCGGCCGGTGGTGGCGTCCAGCGCCGCCAGGGCAAAGCCCGTGCCCTCGTGGGGCGGGGCCCCGGGTCCTCGCTTGTGTGCCGAAGGCCCTGGTCAATCCGTCTCGTCGAACACCAGCGACGGCGTGGACATCACGCGCACCGTTTGCGACAGGTCTTCCACCAGGCGGTTGGCAAAGTAGCTGTTCTGCGTGTCGGGCTCCAGCGCGGCCACGGCCAGGTGGGCCAGGGGCTGGTTCAGGGGCACGTAGTAGCTGCCGGCGGGCACGTCGATGGCGGCGCGCACCGGGGCCACCTGCACGCGCAGGATGTCGGCGCTGTCGCTGATGGTGCCCAGCACGTCGCGGCGCTCCGAGGTTTCGCGTGCCGTCTCGCGGTAGGTGTCGGCCAGCAGCGAACCGCCTTCGCCGATACGCAGCACCTGCAGGCCCAGCAGCTTCAGGCGCTCCACCACGGGAGCGGCCTGGCTGGCCACCCAGTAGCCGCAGGGGCGGGCGCGCGACTTCAGGGTGCGCAGGCTCAGCGAGGAATTCCAGTCCACGCGCACAGGGCGGTCCACGCCGGTCTCGGGGTCGATGAAGACCACCTCGCGCTGCGTGGGCGTGGGCCCGGCTTCGATGACCACGTTGTCGCGGCAGGCCTTGGCCGAGATGTCGCGCACCACAAAGCTGCGCACCTGCTCCAGGTTGGCGGCGCGCTCGGCCGTGGAGCGCAGCGCGCTGGTGATGGCCGTGACCTGGGTGTGCACGCGGCGCTGGATGTGCAGCGTACCGATGCCCACGCCGCGTGTCTCGACCAGCAGGCTCACGGTGTTTTTCAGGCCGTGTACGTTGCGGCCGGTGTCGGGCTGCGTGCCGCCCATCGACAGGGTGCGGTCGTCCGCGCCCGTGGCATTGGTGTAGTACCACTCGCTGGACAGGCCCTGCGCCTTGAGCGCAGCCACCATGGGCTGGTGGTACCACTCCTGCGAGGCCTTGGTCAGGAACTCGGGGTAGTTGGCCGTGGTGGTGTACTGCAGCAGCGCGTCGTAGCGCTGCACGGCGTTGAACTTTTCCTTGTAGCGGCCGGCCACGGTGTACTCGTGCGCGTCCACCACCAGGATCGGGCGGTAGTCGCGCACCAGGCGCGCGATGGCCTGGGCCTCGGGCGTCTTGAGCAGCAGGTGGTCACGGTTCATGTCGATGCCGTTGGCTGTGGCACGCGTGTCGGCCTGCGCGCCATCGGGGTTGGCGCGCGGCACGACGATCACGTTGATGCGTTCGAGCAGCGGCTCCAGCAGGCCCTGGCCCAGCTCGCGGGCGATGACCAGCAGCGCCTCGGCGCCGGCCGGCTCATTGCCGTGCTGCTGGCCGATGAGCACCACCGTAGGGCGCTTGCCGGCGTCCACGCTGGCCGGGTCGTCCCCCTGGGCGCGCGTGAGCAGCAGGCCCAGCAGCGGCTCGCCGCGTTGCGAGGTGCCCAGGCGCAGCACGCTGGCGCGCGAGGGGCTGCCCGCGGCGCCCTGGGCCACGGACTGCAGCCACTGCTCCAGCTCGGCATTGGTGGTGAAGGCGCGGCGGTCGGGCGCCAGGCCCGGCGTGCTGTAGCGCACCTGGGGCTCGGGGAAGCGGGCCATCACGGCCGGCCCATAGGGCGGGGTGGCCAGGGGCTCGTTGCGGGCCACCACCGGTGCCGTGGGCGGCAGCGGGGCGGCGATGACGCCCGTGGCGGCAGGTTGGGCGGCGGGTGCCTGCTGGGCCGCGCCCAGCGGCGCCGGCACCACCTTGCCCGGCTGTGCGCGCGGCACCGGGGCCGGGGCATTGGGTCGCGGCGCGGGGGCGCCTGGCGAGTTCCAGGGTGGCAGCGGCGTGCTGGTGCAGGCCGCCAGCAGCACGGCCACCAGGGCGGCCGCCGCCGTACGGACCGGCCAGCGGCTGGCGCGGGCGTCGGGTTGCTGGGGCGGTGTGAAGGTATGGGCTCTGGGCATGGTCATGTTGGTCTCGTCGCCCGCACGCAATCCGGGGCTTGGTCCGGCATCTTACTGGGGGGCTGGTTACGACTTGTGTCAGCCGGCACGCCGTGTTGCAAAGCCTGCGCTGGCGCGGCCTGTGGCAGCGCGATGCCCCTGGTGGCGCAGGGACTTCAGGCGCTGATCAGGCGCAGATCAGTTGCACAGCGTCTGGGCGCCCACGCGTGCGCAGCGCTTTCCGGTAGCGGGATCGACGAAGTCCGGCCCGCTCTTCATGTGCACGCCGCCCTTGTTGTCGTGGCAGAGGCCGGCATCGCAGTAGATGAGGACCACGGGCGCGGACGCCGTCGCGGCAGGTGCCTTGCCGGCCACGGGCGGCGCGGGCGCACCAGCCGCCGGATCGGTGCCGCAGGCGGCCGCCACCCGTGTCTCCTGGGCCTGCACGCGGATGCGCTTTTCTTCGGGCGGCAGGGTGCGCAGGCCGGCGAGCTGGGCCAGCTCTTCCCTGGCCGTGCGGCAGGGGGCGGAGTTGGCCGTGCCGGCGCCTTGGGCCCGGTTGCGCGCCTGCTCCCAGGCGACTTCCCGCACGGTGGGGTCGGGCAGTATCACCCCGCCGGTCTGGCTGCGGGTGCATGGCTGGTCGCTGTAGACCATCTTGCCATCGGGCTGCTTGCAGCGGTGTACCTGCGCGCCGGCGGACAGGGCGGCGAGGCCCAGGCAGGCAAGGGCGAGGGTTCTCCAACGCATCTGTCTTTTCCTCGAATTTTCCGGAAGGAATATAGGGCATGTCATCATTCATTTCACCCCCGCGAAAGCCTGCAGCGCGGTGCAGTGCAAGGCGCCCTGAGTGCCGTGTAGCTCGGCTACACAAGCGAAGGGCAACGCCGCAATGTGCCGCGCTGCAGGCTTTCCCTTCGGGCTGGCCCCGGCATGCGGCGTCTGCTTTGTCGCTCGGCTTGCCCATAGTCCACTATGGGCTGCGCCGCGCTTCGCGCATCCATCCGCATGCCGGGGCCAGCGCGGGGGTGAAATGAATGATGACATGCCCTGGCACCGGCAAGCGCCGCCGTGGGCAGGCAAATGGGTGATGCCGCGCCCGCTGGTGGCGGGTGTGCTTTCAGCCCACCGGCTGCGGGGCTGCAGGCGCCGGCTGGGCCTGCTGCGGCCCCATCTGCAGCCTGAGCAGCGCGCGCACGAAACCGTGGTCCGAGCGCGTGCGGTCGCGGCCCTCGTGCAGGTGGTCGTTGAAGTAGTCCACGCGGCGCACGTCGCCCAGGCTGTTGCGCCCGCGGGGCAGGAACTCCTCGCTCACCAGGATCTGGTCCAGCACCGAAGGCGAGCCCTGGTGGATGTGGGAGAAGGCCACGTCCTTCTTGAGCGCCATCTCGCCCTGCAGGTCGTAGGCGTTGAACAGCGCCACGTCGCGGGCCGAGCGGTCGTAGGCGATCTCGGTGGTGGCGCAGATCAGCTGCGTGGTCACGCTGTCGGGCGTGTCGTTGAAGTCGCCCATCACCACCAGCGGCACGCTGGTGCGCTGCAGCAGGTCGATCACCAGGCAGCGCAGGGCCATGGCCTCGGCGCCGCGCATCACCAGCGAGCGCAGCGAGGCCAGGGCGCCCACCTTGCGGTCGTCCTTGTCCTCCAGCGCATGGCCATTGGCGTCCTGCAGGAACTTGGGGCGCTTGGACTTGAGGTGCGCCGTGAGCACGTTCACTCGCTGCCCGTGCTTCATGCGCAGCGTGGCCACCAGGGGCGGGCGCTCGAAGCGCGTGTGCAGGCCCAGCCCCGGCACATCGACCTGGAAGGCCGGCGGAAACTGGGCGAACGACTGCAGCGCCTCCACCTTCAGCCGCGTGGCCAGGCCCACGCGCGGCGTGCCCTGGGCGCCCTGGCGCGTGGCGTCGTTTTCGGCACCGGGCACCGCCACGAAGTCGTAGCGCAGCCCGCTGTGCGCGATGGCCGCTTTCAGGGCCGCCTCGTCCCACACCTCCTGCACGGCCAGCACGTCGGCGTTGAGCGTGCGAAACCGGTTGCCCAGCCACTCCACCTTGCGCCCGTACTCGGCCTCGGTGTAGGCGTCCTGGTTGGGGTAGAACATGCGGCCTGGGTTGGCCAGGTTGAGCACGTTGCAGGTGGCCACCATCAGCGTGTCCAGGGGTGGGGGCGTGTCTGCAGGGATGGGGCGCATGGCGTGGACGGTGGGGCCGAGGGAGGGGGGAGCACCATCCTAGCGGCTTTGTCCGCATGCCATGTGTCAAGTCAAAAAGCGGGGAGTTGGTAGCGGCTGTACAGGGTGACCCCCAGCACCAGCAGAAAATACCCTGCCATCGCGCCGGTGACCCCGAACTCGGTGGCCTGCTGAACAGGGGTGCGCTCATGCTCCAGCGGCCCGATCGCCAGAGCGAACAGCAGCGCCGGTATGATGAAGTAGCGCCCCTGCAAGCCAGATATGGCGGTAGCCGGGTAATCGTTCCAGGTGACCGACAGCGCAAAGAAGACCAGCAGCGTGCTGGCGACGGCGCAGGCCGTCAGCACGGCGCGCAGCAGGGTGTACTGCCGCTCCTCGCGCTGCGCGTAGGCCGTGGCCAGCAGTGCCAGGGCAGCCAGCACGGCCCAGATGCCGCGGATCGCCGGCTTGGGGATGAAGGCGTCGAGCCAGCCCAGGATGCCGACGAACGAGTCGGCCAGGAAGGTCCCCTTGTCCGGGTCCGCCAGCGTGCTGCCGACCAGGCCCAGGAAATACAGCGGGTCCCCCAGGTAGATCTGCACGATCTGCAGCGTGGTGTGCGAACGCACGACCCGCGCATCCGTCGTGGTCAGCAGTACGAACAGCGTCCAGCCCAGGCTGGCCGCGCACAGCAGCACGAAAGCGCCGAGCCGGGCCCGCGAGAAGCGCTGGCACAGCAGCAACAGCGGGATCGCCAGCAGGGGCAGCAGGTTGGTGCGCGAGGTGACGAGCACGAAGGTGAAGCCCGCGATGGCGGCAAACCGCCAGCGGCAGGGCGGTGCGGTGCTGCCCTTGCTCGGGGCCTGGTACTCCACAATGGTCAGCCCCGCGAGCACCAGCATCATGGCAATGCACAGGCCATCGATGGTCGGCGACAGGATCTGGAAGGCCGACATCGGCATCAGCACCAGGGCGCGCACCAGCAGGTTGGGCGGCAGCAGCTGCCATGCCCAGGCCAGCAGGGCCAGCACCGTGAATGTCACCAGGGCGCGCGTGAAGTCGTAGCTGGCCCGCATCGACCAGTCCAGGTGGCGCGAGATGGCCAGGCCCACGGCGTGCGGCAGGTAGATCAGCGGTATGTAGTAGGCCGAGCCGGCAACGTCCACGAACTGCCTGCTGTTCGCCCAACGGTGCTGCGATGCCTGGTCCATGAGCCAGGCGGCAGAAACATCCTGTCTGTCGGGCCCCGCGATCTTGAGCATCCACTGCGCGAACTGGACCAGGTGCTGGTCTGCATAACCGCCGCTATAACCCTTGGCGTCCGGGGCGGGCTTTTGCAGCAGCAAATGGCCATTGCCGATCATATCGGCACGGAACAGATGAACGACTTCGTCCGGTGATTGAAAGGCGGGAATCAACCGCGCCATTCCAAAGGCCAGAAGAAATGCGAGGCACAGTAATCCGATTTGCAAGGGGAGCCGCATCCCGCCTCGCATCGGCACTGCTGGCTCAGCACGCAGCGGCGCACTTGCCGCGGTACTGCCAGGCCTTGTGGCCAGCGTTGGTGGGTCGGCCCCGAGGGTGGCTTGCATTCGAGTATCTTCCTGCACTGTTGGGTTTATGCTTTTTGTGTTTCGAGAGATCCCGGCAGCGCCTGGAGAGAGTTTGTGCCTTTGAATCGGCCAAGTCCATTCCCGCCTTCATGGCCATGGAAGAAAAAAATCGGGCTGCGGAAATTCAAGGCGATGGATATCCATCGCCGGGCGCGATCAGCAATTGAAAATGGTGGAAACGGCATCCGGACTGGTGTACACCAGAAAATCGAAACGTGAACCATTGTGGCGCGAGCCCGGGTTCACGAGCAGTGATTACCGTCACGTCCCGGTGGCGCTTGGGGCAAGGGCGCCGTCCCATTCTAGCTGCGGCCGGGCAGCGAATGCCCGCGCGCGTTCGTTGTTCAGTCCGTCACTCCGACAGTGCCACGCCGTGCAGCGACTGCTGCGTGACCTTGGCATAGGCCAGCACCGCGATGAGCTTGTGCAGCAGGGTGCGGTCGTCGCTCTCCAGGGGGTGGGCCAGGAGCGGCACCAGGTGCGAGAGCGCCTGCTCGACCTCCTGCGTCGAAAACGTCTGGTCCTCGTAGAGGCCGAAGATGCGGTGCAGGAAGAACGAGTCGGCATGCGCGAGCAGGCGCAGGATCGCCGGCAGCTCATGGTGGTCGATGCTGCCGACATGGTGGGCCGGGTTGCGGATCTGGGGGCCGTTGCCGGCGATGAAGTCGAGTGCCATGGGCTGCTGGGGGGTGTGCGTTGCGCGTTGGAACGGCTCAGGCGACCGCGGCCTTGCCTGCGTGGTAGGTGGCCAGGGCCGAGGCAATGGCAGAGGGCCAGTAGAACAGCGCGATCGCGATGACTGTCGCGACCCAGCCCAGGTAGATGCACCAGAAGTGGCACCGGCCCTTCGAGCTCGCCTGGCGCCAGGTCATTACCGACAGCAGCAGCAACTGGGCCGGCAGCACCGTCAGCAGGATGTAGTGCACCCGCAGCGTCGGCGACACCTCGGAATCGGTGAAGGCGTAGGCCAGGAAGGAGCCTGCGCTTTGCAGGAAGGGCACGCCGGAGGAGGCATCGGGCGAGAGCAGCATGAACCAGACGCCCAGTGGTAGCGCTGCGCTGAAGGCGAACTCCAGGCTGGCAATGCGCAGTTCAGAGAGCTTCATTTTGCGGGCGGGGCGGTTGGGTTCCAACGGTGGGGCAGGCTGGGGTGTGTGCATGCCGGTCAACCTGCAAAAGCCACCGGGGGCGCAGCCGGCGGACGCGGCTGCACCTTGAGCAGCAGCCAGGTCAGCAGCGGCAGCACGCAGAGCCACTTGATGAAGTCCACCGCGGTGGAGGCCAGCATCCGCGGCGGCCAGGAGGGCAGGTAGAAGAACAGCAGCCACAGGTTGGGCAGCACCAGGGCGGCGATGCTGAGCCCGAAGGCCAGCGCCACGGGCCGGCGCAGCGCAGCCAGGCGCAGCGCCAGCGCAAAGGGCAGCGCCGCCGCGAGCACGCCGATGCCCTGCGCCACCTGCAGCCACGTGATCGCGGACAGGGTCCGGGACAGCGGTGGCGTCCACCAGCCGGGCTGCGGCATCCACAGGGCGGTCACGGCCAGCGCCGTGGCAGCGTTGTACGCCAGTGCCGCGGCCACGAAGGCCAGGGCACACAGGAGAGGGGTCTTCCAGCGGTGCATGGTGCTCACTCCCATGGTGGACAAGGATTCAGGCAGCGCAGGCCTGCGCCACGGTGCGCACGGCCCGCTGGTCCAGGACCAGGCCGATATGGCTGGTGCCGGGTACCACGGCCACGGGCACGGGCCGGCCGGCCTGGGCGAACAGGGGGGCATAGCGGTCGGCGTGGAACACCTCGTCGTCCTGCCCGGCCACGATGGACAGCGCCCTGCGGGCCTGGCGGATATCGCCCAGGTAGTTCCCCCGGGGCCGGAAGTTCATCGCCACGGTGTACGAGTAGCTGGGCGTGAGGTGGGGGCGCGAGGCCTCGTCCAGCGCAAAGCGCAGCACCACCAGATGGTTCCACCAGCGGATACCCAGCTGGTTGAGCAGGCGCAGCGCCAGCAGGCGCGGCAGGCCGACCGATGCCCAGCCCCCCACGTCGGGCCGCGCGGTGGGCGCGTTCTGGTGCAGAAAGGGCGCCAGCAGCACATAGCGCTCGAACAGGCCTTGCCGGGCGCTGCCGGCAAAGCGCAGCGCAAAGCCGCCGCCCGCGGAGAAACCCATCAGCGTCTGCGGCCCCGCATGGGGCACTGCGCGCAGAAAATCCTCCAGGTCATCCTCCATCTGCCCCAGGTAGGACGCCTGCCCGCGCGCGCCGGAATCCCCGTGCCCGCGCATGTCCAGGGCCGCGACCTCGTACCCCGCAGCGGCCAGCGCCTGGGCCAGCACATGCATGGAGCGCGCGCGCGACGAGGAGCCATGCACCAGCACCACACGCTGGCGCGGCGCGGCGGGCGATCCCGTCGGCGCATACGCATGCCAGGCCAGCCGCGTGCCATCGCGCGCCGCATAGCGCTGCACCGGGGGCAGGCCGCTGAAGTCCACGCCCTCGAAGGGGCTGTTCACGCTGGCCAGCGGCGCGATGTCCCGCGGCCCGCCCCAGGCGATGGCCGCGGCCAGGCCCGCGAGCGCGGCGATCAGCAGGACGGCGAGGAGGGTCATTGGCAGGCACGGGAAAGTGAGTGTGGGCGCCATTGTGGCGAGATTCCCCGCGCTCGGGCAGCACTCAAATGGGTGATACGCCGGGCGTGCCGGGCCGCTTTGCAGGGCCCGCTTGCTGTCGGTTCTCTCCTACAGCGATAAATTTACAAAGGGCTACACTCATTTCGCGCTCTCGCGGGGGGCAGGTAGGTTGGTTTGTCTCAACGAAATTCTCGAAAGGCGAGTGCAGTTCCATGACGCAGACCGTTGCACCCGAGTCCGTGGACCAGAAACCGCCAGCCCGCGAGCATGCCCTGGGCGCTTCGGCTCCGGACGCGCTGGGCGAGGCGCGATTGCGGCAGATCCTGTCTGCGCTGCTGTCCTTTGCCGAGGGCGACTTCCAGGCACGCCTGCCGGTCGACTGGCCCGGCACGGACGGCCGCATCGCCGAAGCCTTCAACCAGACCATCCGGCAGGCCGCGGGGTTCACCGGCGAGGTCGCCCGCCTGAACGAGACGGTGGGCAAGGAAGGCCGGCTGGCGCAGCGCCTCACGGCGCCCGCGGCGCAGGGCAGCTGGGCGGCGCAGGTCGTCGCCCTCAACACCCTGGTGGACGACCTGGTGCGACCCACCACAGACATCGCGCGCACCATCGGCGCGGTCGCCAAGGGCGACCTCGGGCAGCCCATGGCGCTGCAGGTCGATGGCCGCGCGCTCAAGGGCGAGTTCCACCGCTCGGCCGAGCTCGTCAACACCATGATCGAGCAGCTCTCGGTGTTCACCTCCGAGGTGACGCGCGTGGCGCGCGAGGTCGGCATCGAGGGCAAGCTGGGCGGCCAGGCGCAGGTCAAGGGCGTCTCGGGCGTCTGGAAGGACCTGACCGAGTCGGTCAACCAGATGGCCGGCAACCTCACGGCGCAGGTGCGCAACATCGCCGATGTGACCATTGCCGTGGCCAACGGCGACCTGTCCAAGAAGATCACGGTGGATGTGCGCGGCGAGATCCTGCAGCTCAAGGAGGCGACCAACACCATGGTCGACCAGCTGCGCTCCTTCGCCTCCGAGGTGACGCGCGTGGCGCGCGAGGTCGGCACCGATGGCCGCCTGGGCGGCCAGGCTGTGGTGCCCGGCGTGGCGGGCACCTGGAAGGACCTGACCGACTCGGTCAACTCCATGGCCAACAACCTGACCTCGCAGGTGCGCAACATCGCCACCGTGACCACGGCCGTGGCGCGCGGCGACCTCTCGCGCAAGATCACGGTGGACGTCAAGGGCGAGATCCTGGAGCTCAAGGAGACCATCAACACCATGGTCGACCAGCTCAACGGCTTCTCGTCCGAGGTGACGCGCGTGGCGCGCGAGGTGGGCACCGAAGGCAAGCTCGGCGGCCAGGCCCAGGTGCCCGGCATCGCCGGCACCTGGAAGGACCTGACCGACTCGGTCAACTCCATGGCCAGCAACCTCACGGGCCAGGTGCGCAACATCGCCGGCGTGGCCACCGCCATCGCCAAGGGCGACCTGTCCTCCAAGATCACGGTGGAGGTCAAGGGCGAGATCCTGGCATTGAAGGAAACCATCAACACCATGGTGGACCAGCTCAACGGCTTTGCCAGCGAGGTGACGCGGGTGGCGCGCGAGGTGGGCACCGAAGGCAAGCTCGGCGGCCAGGCCGCCGTGCCCGGCGTGGCGGGCACCTGGAAGGACCTGACCGACAACGTCAACTCCATGGCCAACAACCTCACCGGCCAGGTGCGCAACATCGCCGACGTGACCACCGCTGTGGCGCTCGGCGACCTCTCGCGCAAGATCACCGTGGAAGTCAACGGTGAAATCCTGGAGCTCAAGAACACCATCAACACCATGGTGGACCAGCTCAACGGCTTTGCCAGCGAGGTGACGCGCGTGGCGCGCGAGGTGGGCACCGAGGGCAAGCTCGGCGGCCAGGCCGCCGTGCCCGGCGTGGCCGGTACCTGGAAGGACCTGACCGACAACGTGAACTTCATGGCGTCGAACCTCACGGGCCAGGTGCGCAACATTGCCGAGGTGACTACCGCCGTGGCGCGCGGCGACCTGTCCAAGAAGATCACCGCCGACGTGCGTGGCGAAATCCTGGAGCTCAAGAACACCATCAACACCATGGTCGACCAGCTCAACGGCTTTGCCGGCGAGGTCAGCCGCGTGGCGCGCGAGGTGGGTACCGAAGGGGCGTTGGGCGGCCAGGCCCAGGTGCCCGGCGTGGCAGGCACCTGGAAGGACCTGACCGACAACGTCAACTCCATGGCCAGCAACCTCACCGCGCAGGTGCGCAACATCGCCAACGTGGCGACGGCGGTGGCCAATGGAGACCTGTCCAAGAAGATCACGGTGGACGTGAAGGGCGAGATCCTGGAGCTCAAGAACACCTTGAACACCATGGTCGACCAGCTCAACGGCTTTGCCAGCGAGGTGACGCGCGTGGCGCGCGAGGTGGGTACCGAGGGCAAGCTCGGCGGCCAGGCCCAGGTGCGCGGCGTGGCCGGCACCTGGAAGGACCTGACCGACAACGTCAACTCCATGGCCAACAACCTCACTGGCCAGGTGCGCAACATCGCCGACGTGACCACTGCCGTGGCACGCGGGGATCTGAGCCGCAAGATCACCGTGGAAGTGAACGGCGAAATCCTGGAGCTCAAGAACACCATCAACACCATGGTGGATCAGCTCAACGGCTTTGCCAGCGAGGTGACACGCGTGGCGCGCGAAGTGGGCACGGAGGGCAAGCTCGGCGGCCAGGCCGAGGTGCCCGGCGTGGCCGGCACCTGGAAGGACCTGACCGACAACGTGAACTTCATGGCGTCGAACCTCACCGGCCAGGTGCGCAACATCGCCGACGTGGCCACCGCCATTGCCCGCGGCGACCTCTCGCGCAAGATCACGGTCGAGGTCAAGGGCGAGATCCTGCAGCTCAAGCAGACCATGAACACCATGGTCGACCAGCTCAATGCCTTTGCCGAGGAGGTGAGCCGCGTGGCGCGCGAGGTGGGCACCGAGGGCAAGCTCGGCGGCCAGGCCGCCGTGGAAGGCGTGGCTGGCACCTGGAAGGACCTGACCGACAACGTCAACTCGATGGCATCGAACCTCACGGGCCAGGTGCGCAACATCGCCGAGGTGACGATCGCCGTGGCCAACGGCGACCTGTCCAAGAAGATCACGGTGGACGTGCGCGGCGAGATCCTGGAGCTCAAGGAGACCATCAACACCATGGTCGACCAGCTGCGCAGCTTTGCCGCCGAGGTGAGCCGCGTGGCGCGCGAGGTGGGCACCGACGGCAAGCTCGGCGGCCAGGCCCAGGTGCCGGGCGTGGCGGGCACCTGGAAGGACCTGACCGACAACGTCAACTCCATGGCCAACAACCTCACCGGCCAGGTGCGCAACATCGCCGACGTGGCCACCGCCATCGCCCGGGGCGACCTGGGCCGCAAGATCACCGTGGACGTGAAGGGCGAAATCCTGCAGCTCAAGGAGACCATCAACACCATGGTCGACCAGCTGTCGGCCTTTGCCTCCGAGGTGACGCGCGTGGCGCGCGAGGTGGGCACCGAGGGCAAGCTCGGCGGCCAGGCCACCGTGCCCGGCGTGGCCGGCACCTGGAAGGACCTGACCGACAACGTCAACTCCATGGCCAGCAACCTCACGGGCCAGGTGCGCAACATCGCCGAGGTGACGATCGCCGTGGCCAATGGCGACCTGTCCAAGAAGATCACGGTGGACGTGCGTGGCGAGATCCTGCAGCTCAAGGAGACCATCAACACCATGGTCGAGCAGCTGCGCTCCTTTGCCTCCGAGGTGACGCGCGTGGCGCGCGAGGTGGGCACCGAGGGCCGCCTGGGCGTGCAGGCCGTGGTGCCCGGCGTGGCCGGCACCTGGAAGGACCTGACCGACTCGGTCAACACCATGGGCGCCAACCTCACCAGCCAGGTGCGCAACATCGCCGAGGTGACCACCGCCGTGGCGCGCGGCGACCTGAACCGCAAGATCACCGTGGACGTGAAGGGCGAGATCCTGGAGCTCAAGAACACCATCAACACCATGGTGGACCAGCTCAACGGCTTTGCCTCCGAAGTCACGCGCGTGGCGCGCGAAGTGGGCACCGAGGGCAAGCTCGGCGGCCAGGCCGCGGTGCCCGGCGTGGCCGGCACCTGGAAGGACCTGACCGACAACGTGAACTTCATGGCCAGCAACCTGACCGAGCAGGTGCGCGGCATCGTCAAGGTGGTGACCGCCGTGGCCGACGGCAACCTGAGCCAGCGCCTGACGGTGCAGGCCAAGGGCGAGGTGGCGGCGCTGGCCGACACCATCAACGGCATGACCGACACCCTGGCCACCTTTGCCGACCAGGTGACCAACGTGGCACGCGAGGTGGGCGTGGACGGCCGGCTGGGCGGCCAGGCCAACGTGCCCGGCGCGGCCGGCACCTGGAAGGACCTGACCGGCAACGTCAACCTGCTGGCGGCCAACCTCACCACGCAGGTGCGCGCCATTGCCGAGGTGGCCACTGCGGTGACCAAGGGCGACCTCACGCGCTCCATCCAGGTCGATGCCAAGGGCGAGGTGTCCGAGCTCAAGGACAACATCAACACCATGATCTCCAACCTGCGCGAGACCACCGAGCGCAACCGCGAGCAGGACTGGCTCAAGACCAACCTGGCGCGCTTCACCGGCATGCTGCAGGGCCAGCGCGAGCTCACCACGGTGGGCAAGCTGCTGCTGTCGGAGCTGGCGCCACTGGTCGATGCCCACCAGGGCACGGTCTACCACCTGGACGGCCAGGACGGGGTCGGGGGCGCTCTGGCGCGGCTGTCGGGCTATGCCCAGGTGGGCCAGGCGCGCCTGGCCGAGCGGCTGGCCCTGGGCGAAGGCCTGGTGGGCCAGTGCGCGGTGGAGCAAAAGCGCATCCTGCTGACGGGCGTGTCGCCCGATTTCATCCGCATCGGCTCCAGCCTGGGCGAGGCGCAGCGCGTGAACGTGGTGGTGCTGCCGGTGCTGTTCGAGAACCAGACCAAGGCGGTGATCGAGCTGGCCTCGCTGCACCCCTTCACCGCGGTGAACCTGAACTTCCTGGACCAGCTGGCGCTGAACATCGGGGCGGTGATCAACACCATCGAGGCGACCATGCGCACCGAAGGCCTGCTCACCCAGTCGCAGCAGCTCACCGCCGAGCTGCAGTCGCGCCAGAGCGAGCTGCAGCAGACCAACGAGGAGCTGGGCACCAAGGCGCGCCTGCTGGCCGAGCAGAACGCCGAGGTGGAGCGCAAGAACACCGAGGTCGAGCAGGCGCGCGGGGCGCTGGAAGAAAAGGCCTCGGAGCTGGCGCTGACCTCCAAGTACAAGTCGGAGTTCCTGGCCAACATGTCGCACGAGCTGCGCACGCCGCTCAACTCCATCCTCATCCTGAGCCAGCAGCTGGCCGAGAACGGCGCGCGCAACCTCTCGCCCAAGCAGATCGAGTTCTCGCGCAACATCAACTCCTCGGGCACCGACCTGCTGCACCTGATCAACGACATCCTGGACCTGTCCAAGATCGAATCGGGCACGGTCACGGTGGACGTGGAGGAGATCAGCTTCGCGGCGCTGCGCGACAACATCGACCGCAACTTCCGCCATGTGGCCGAGGCCAAGAACCTGCCGTTCCACATCCGCTTCGAGCGCGACCTGCCGCGCTCCATGGCCAGCGACCCCAAGCGCCTGCAGCAGATCCTGAAGAACCTGCTGTCCAACGCGGTCAAGTTCACGAGCCAGGGCCAGGTCGAGGTGCGCGTGGGCATCGCCAAGGTCGGCTGGACGCCCGAGCACCCGGTGCTGCGCCAGGCGCAGCAGGTGGTGGCCTTCGCGGTGGAGGATACCGGCATCGGCGTGGCGCCCGAGAAGCAGCGGCTCATCTTCGAGGCCTTCCAGCAGGCCGATGCCGGCACCTCGCGCAAGTACGGTGGCACCGGCCTGGGCCTGGCCATCAGCCGCGAGCTGGCGGTGCTGCTGGGCGGCGAGATCCGGCTGACCAGCGTCTTCGGCCAGGGCAGCGTGTTCACCCTGTACCTGCCCCTGGAGCATGTGGACGGCGAGAGCACCGGGCCGCGCGGGCCGGCTGAGCTGGCCGAGCAGGCCCCGAGCCGCGCGCTGGCCACGCTGGGCGGCCTGCGCGAGGAGCAGGTGGCCGACGACCGCGAGGCCATCATCCCGCAGGACCAGGTGCTGCTGATCATCGAGGACGACCCGCACTACGCGCGCATCCTGCTGGGCCTCGCGCGCGAGCACGGCTTCAAGGGCATCGTCGCCAACAAGGGCGCGCTGGGCCTGGCGCTGGCGCGCGAGTACCGGCCGGCGGCCGTGTGCCTGGACATCTTCCTGCCCGACATGCTGGGCTGGACGGTGCTCAACCAGCTCAAGCTCGACCCGGCGCTGCGCCACATCCCGGTGCAGATCATCACCCAGGAGGAGGAGCGCCAGCACGGGCTGTCGCACGGCGCCTTCGCCTACCTGGTCAAGGGCCCCACCACCACCGGCCTGGAGGCGGCGTTCGGTCGCATCAAGGACTTCATCGTGCCGCGCACCAAGCGCCTGCTGGTGGTCGAGGACAACGATATCGAGCGCGCAGCCGTGCTCGAGCTGCTGGGCAACGACGACATCGAGATCGTGCCTGCCCCGAGCGGCGGCGAGGCGCTGCAGGCGCTCCGGGCCGAGCCCTTCGACTGCGTGGTGCTGGACCTGCGCCTGCCCGACATGAGCGGCTTCGAGCTGCTCGAGCAGGTGCGCGCCGAGCCGGCCTGGTCGCAACTGCCGGTGGTGGTGTTCACCGGCAAGGACCTGAGCCGCAGCGAGCAGGAGCGGCTGCAGGCGCTGTCGCGCAGCATCATCCTCAAGGACGTGCAGTCGCCCGAGCGCCTGCTCGACGAGACCGCGCTCTTTTTGCACCGGGTGATCACCGAGCTGCCGCCCGACAAGCAGGCCATGCTCGAGCGCCTGCACAACTCGTCGGACGCGCTGCGCGGGCGCAAGGTGCTGGTGGTGGACGACGATGCGCGCAACATCTTCGCGCTGACCTCGGTGCTGGAGAACCATGCCGTGGAGGTCATCAGTGCCACCAACGGCCGCCAGGCCATCGAGATCATCGACCGCACGCCCGAGCTGTCGATGGTGCTGATGGACATCATGATGCCGGAGATGGACGGCTACGAGACCATGCGCGAGATCCGCAAGGACCGCCGCTTCGGCACGCTGCCCATCCTGGCGCTCACGGCCAAGGCCATGAAGGGCGACCGCGAGAAATGCCTGGAGGCCGGTGCCAGCGACTACATCGCCAAGCCGGTGAACACCAACCAGCTGCTCTCGCTGATGCGCGTATGGCTGCACCGCTGAGCCAGGGCCCGATGACCATGTTCCCTGCGTCCCCCGACCTCCCGGCACCCCTGTCGCCCCTGGCAACTGCCGTGCCCGCCGCCATCGCGGCGCAGGAGGGCGGCAGCGGGCCTGTGCCCGAGGCGGGCCCCGGCGTGCCCGTGAAGATCCTGGTGGTGGACGACGAGCCCTCGAACCTGGCCGTGATGGAGGCGGTGTTCCAGGACTCGGGCTACAGCCTGGTGTACGCCTCGTCGGGCTCCGAGGCGCTGATGGCGCTGATGAACCACGAGTTCGCGGTGCTGGTGCTGGACGTGAACATGCCGGACATGACCGGCTTCGAGCTGGCGCAGCTGATCAAGCAGCGCAAGAAGACGGCGCACGTGCCCATCATCTTCCTGACCGCCTACTTCAACGACGACCGGCATGTCGTCGAAGGCTACGGCAGCGGCGCCGTGGACTACCTGCACAAGCCCTTCAACGTGGGCGTGCTGCGCTCCAAGGTTGCCATCTTCGCCGACCTGTACCGCAAGACCCTGGCGCTGGAGCAACTGAACCAGGCCCTGGTGCAGGAGGTCGCGGAACGCGGCGCCGCCGAGGAGCAGCTGCGCCTGCTCAACGAAACCCTGGAGCGCCGGGTGCAGGAGCGCACCCATGCGCTGCAGCTGCGCGACGCGCAGCTGCGCGAGGCCGACCGGCGCAAGGACGAGTTCCTGGCCACGCTGGCGCACGAGCTGCGCAACCCGCTGGCTCCCGTGAGCTACGCGCTCAGGCTGCTGCGCCTGAAGGGCGAGCAGGCGCCGCATGTCGAGCGCGCGGCCGACCTCATCGACCGGCAGGTCAAGTCCATGAGCCGGCTGATCGACGACCTCATGGACGTGAGCCGCATCAACCAGGGCAAGATCCAGCTGCACAGCAGCCGCGTGGCGCTGGCCGGCATTCTGCAGGACGCCATCGACGCGGCGCGGCCCATGATCGACGAGCAAAAGCACACGCTGGAGATGCAGTTGCCCCCCGCGTCGCTCACGCTCGACGGCGACCCGACGCGCCTGGCCCAGGTGTTCATGAACCTGCTGCTCAACGCCGCCAAGTACATGGATGCCGGCGGGCGCATCGAGCTGTCGGTCGACACCTCGGCCGAGGAGGCCCGGGTCACGCTGACCGACCAGGGCATAGGCATTGCGCCGGGCCGCCTGGAAAAAGTGTTCGAGATGTTCTCGCAGGAGGAGGCCGCCCTGTCGCGCTCGCGCGGCGGCCTGGGGATCGGCCTGGCCCTCACGCGGCGCCTGATCGAGCTGCATGGCGGCGCGATCGCGGCCTTCAGCGAGGGCGTGGGCCACGGCAGCTCCTTCGTGGTGCGCCTGCCCCTGGTCGGCCCGGCCGAGCGGGCGGCCGTGGCGCTGAACGCCGGTGCCGCGCAGGGCGCCCGCGCGGCGGCGCCGCTGCGCATCCTGGTGGCCGACGACAACCAGGACGCGGCTGACGCCCTGGCCGAGCTGCTGGGCGCGCTGGGCCACACGGTGCACTGCGTCTACGACGGCGAGGCCGCGGTCGAGGCGGCGCGGCACTTCGATCCCGAGCTGGTGCTGCTGGACATCGGCATGCCCCGGCTCAACGGCTACGAAGCCTGCCGCGCCATCCGCGCCCTCGGGGGCCGAAGCCTGCTGCAGCTGTGGGCCATCACCGGCTGGGGGCAGGCGCAGGACATGCGCTGGGCGCGCGAGGCCGGCTTCGACCACCACCTCGTCAAGCCCGTCAGCCCCGATACGCTGATCGGCATGCTCGCCGACGCGGCACCGGCCCGGCCCGCAGCGGCGGGCTGAGTGGGCGTCGGCGACAATCACCTGCCGACCACCAGACCCCAGGGAACCATTGGACCCCACCATCCTCGCGCGCCTGCTGGCGCCGGCCTTTCTGGCCGAACACATGGCGCGTCAACCGGCGTGTCACCTGGCGCTGCAGGGCGCCACGCTGCGCTCTGCAACCCCCCGGGAGATCGATGCCCCAGGCTACCTCTCCGACCTGACGGGCGTGGTGCTGGACTGGGGCGATGCAGTCGCCGGCGCACCGGAACGCGCCGTGCTCAAGGTGTCGCACCCCGGCTTCGGCCAGCCGGAGCTGCCGTTCTACGAGACCATTGCTGCGCGCCTCGCCAGCCCGGTGATCCCCCGCTTCTACGCCGGTGGCGTGGACGAAGCCACGGGACGCACCTGGCTGCTGATGGAGGACTTGTCGGAGTCGCACCAGCGCCCCAGCGAGGCGCCGCTGCCGCCGACCCTGGCACGCAATGCGCAGATCGTCGAGGCGCTGGCGCGCTTTCATGCCGCCGGCAGGGATGCCGGCCAGGCGCCGGTCTTGGGCGGCACCACGCTGTGGGAGCGCCTGCGCGCATCGGACTGGCAGGACGGCGCCTGGCAGCGCTTGCAGGCCCAGGCCGGTGATGCACTGGACGAACGCACGCGGGGCATGTACGCCCAGTTCCTGCGCGGGTTCCCGGCCCTGGTGGAGCGCGCCGACCGGCTCTCCCACCGCACCTGGGTCCACGGCGACGCCCATGTCTGGAACTGGATGGTGCCGCGCGAGGGCAACGCCGCCGGGGTGGCCAAGCTCATCGACTGGGACGGCTGGCACCTGGGCGTGGGCGTCTGGGACCTCGCATACATGATGGCGGTGCAATGGGACCGCCGCGTGCGCGCACGCTTCGAGATGCCGCTGCTCGACCGCTACCATGCAGCGCTCGTGGCCAGCGGGGTGGGCGACTATTCACGCGAGACCCTGCAGCAGGACTACCGGCTGGCGGTGCTGCTGCACCTGCGCACGCCCCTGGCGCGCTTTGCGCGGGGCATGTCGGCCTATGTCTGGTGGCCGCAGATCGGCCGCGTTGCGGATGCCGTGGAAGACCTGGGCTGCCTGGAGCTGCTGGGCTGAGGTGCAGCCCCATGCGTCCCCGGACCAGGGGCGGGGGGAGGGCGGCGGTTCTCCGGCAGTGACGGCAGGGACTGCAGGGACTGCAGGGACTGCCTTGGGCGCGTGGCACCATGCCGCTTGCAGCCACAAACCAGGAGGGTCCCCATGTTGATCAATTGCGTTGCGTACGAGAATGGCACCAAGCTGGGGGACATCCCCGTCGCCGACATCAGCGAATACATCGTGAGGCCGGGGTGCTTCGTATGGGTCGCGCTTGCCGACGCCACGCCCGAAGAGCTCGATGAAATGCGCGGAGAGTTCGGCCTGCACGAACTGGCGGTGGAAGACGCACACCACGGCCACCAACGGCCCAAGGTCGAAGAGTACGGCGCCTCGCTGTTCGTGGTGATGCACCTGCTGGAGCCCGAGCCCGAGCGGCCCGGGCACTTTCATGCGGGCGAGGTCGATGTCTTCGTGGGGCCCAACTACGTGCTGTCGGTGCGCAATCGCAGCAAGCAGGGGTTCCTGGGCGTGAGGGACCGCTGCGAGCGCGAACCCGACCTGCTGCGGCACGGCTCGGGGTTCGTGCTGTATGCGCTGATGGACGCCGTGGTCGACCGCTACTTTCCCATCATCGACGCCCTGGAGGTCGAGCTCGAAAAGATCGAGCACCAGATCTTCACCAAGAAGGCGGCGCGCGACAGCATCGAGCAGCTCTACCACCTCAAGCAGCGCGTCATGCTGCTCAAGCACGCCGTGTCCCCCCTGCTCGAGGGCGCAAGCAAGCTCCATGGCGGGCGCGTGCCGCAGATCTGCATGGGGTCGCAGGAGTATTTCCGGGACGTGGTGGACCACTTGGTGCGCATCAATGGCCTGATCGAGGGCATGCGCGACACCATCGGCACGGCCATCCAGGTCAACCTGTCGATGGTGACCATTGAGGACAACGAGATCACCAAGCGCCTGGCATCCTGGGCCGGCATCTTTGCGATCTGCACCGCCTTCGTGGGCGTCTGGGGCATGAACTTCGAGTACATGCCCGAGCTGAAATGGCGCTACGGCTACCCCGGTGCACTGCTGCTGATCGTGAGCGTGTGTTCCTACGTCCACTACCGCTTCCGCAAGGCAGGCTGGCTGTAGCGCTAGCTAGCTGGCCTCCTGCATGGAGTATCACGATCTCCATGTCCTGCAGCGCCGAAATACGCACTCAGTGCACGGCCACGAAGTCCGCGCCCAGCACCAGGCCCACCATGAAGTCCACGTGGATCTCGCGGCGCGAGGCATCGCCGTCCTGCTCCTGGACGATCTCGGTGCAGATCAGCAACTGCTCCTCGCCGCCGCCCGCCACGCCGCGGCGGTAGGGCATGAACACCACGTCCTGGCGCAGGCCGTTGCGGCCCAGGCGGTCGTCGATGCGGTTCTCGGTACCACGGAAGGGGGCGATGTGCTCCTGCGCGGGGCTGCCGGCGCTGCGCGTGTAGTCGATGGTGTCGCCGTCACCGAAGGCCTGCTCCACCAGGGCCTGGGGCAGGCCCAGCCCGTCGAACTGCGCGCGGTGCAGGCTGAAGCGGATCTGCCCCAGGCCCGCGCCGTCTTCGCCCAGGAAGGCCGCCTGCTCCTCCTCGCTGGCCGGAATCAGGCGCAGGATGCGGTGGTAGTAGACCAGCTCCCGGGCCTCGCCCTCGGGGTCGGTGTAGATCTGCAAAAAGCACTCGGGGCCGTCGCCCCGGTCGCCGCGCGCGGTGTACAGGCGGTGCACGGCGCCCTGCAGGTCGGCCGAGCGCAGGCGCGAGATCGCCTCGACCTGCACCAGGTCCGCAGGGGCGGGCACCAGCGTGTCGGTCGCCAGGCGGAAGGGCGTGGCGTCAAAACTGATCGAGCCGCCGATGCGCCCACCCAGGGGCACGCCGGCATCGGCCGCGGGGGCCGGTGCATCGCCGCGCCCGCCCAGGAGACCCCGCGCCCTGGCCAGGGCCTGGGACCAGCTCACAGCACGTACCTCTGGGTCTGCTCTGCGGCCTGCGCCTTGAGCCGCTTGGCCCGGATGTACAGGCCGATCACCAGGGCCCCCAGCGTGATGAAGATCCACGCACCGCCCAGCCCCGAATCTGCTGGTGCCGGGGCGGGTGGCACGCGCGCCGCCGCATCCTTGAACGGGGTGCTGCCGTCGCCCACGGTGGCCAGGCCCCCGATAGCCGATCCACCGCTGTCGGTGCCCGTTGCAGAGGGCGGGGACGTTCCCGCAGTGGCTGCCGTGGCCAGGGCTGCGCCGGCCACGGCACCGGCGGCAACGCCCACGCCCGTGCCCAGCCCCATGCCATTGCGCGGGGCCGAGGGGCGCGCGGGGCGGTCGTCCACCGGCCACTGCGCTTGCTGCTGCCGCTGCGCGCGGTAGGCCCGCTCGTTCGCTTCGTCCAGCGCGCGCTGGCGCTGATCGGCCAGCCGTTCGGCGTGGATGCGCCGATCCCGCTCATACGCCGCCGTGGCACCGCCCGCGCCCACGCCTGCGGGTGCATAGCCGCCGAAGTTCGGGCCTGCTGGGGCGGGTGGTTGGCGCTGCAGTTGCGCCGCCGGGGCGGCACTCGGCTGCCGGGCATTGGCAATGGCCGCAGCCGCCTGCGCCTCGGCGCGTGCCGCCTGCGGCAACGGCTGTGCAGCGGGCTGCTGCCGATTGTCGAACGAGCGCATCGCCTGGTTGCGGGCCGTGCTGTTCGACAGGTCGTTGGCCACCGAGCTGTTCGGCCGGACCGCCTGCAGGGGCGGGGCTGCGGGGGATGGCTTGGTGGCTTCCGTCTTCTGGCTGCCGCCGCCAAAGCTGCCGAAACTGGTCGCCGGCTGGGGCTTGCGCTCTGGCCGCCCGGAGGCCTGGTCGGCGGGGGCCGCATCCTTCTTGGCGGGCGCGCTGCCGAACGAGCCGAAGCGGGTCGGGCGGTCGTCGGAGCGCGCAGGGGACGCCGCCGGTGCCGAGCGGGACGGCGCCGCAGCGCTCTCGCGCTTGGCCGACGAAGACGATGAGGACCCGAAGGAGCCAAAGCTCTGCCGGGGGGCGGACGAGGGTGCTGGCTTCGCGCTGCCGCTGCTGTTACTGCTGCCGCTGCCGGACTTGCTGCCCGAATCCTTGGCCAGGACCGGGCCGCCCGCCAGTGCCAGCACCAGGCCGGCGATGGCCAGCAAACCGGTCCAGCGAGGGGCCCCGGTGTGGCGCTGGGAGGACAGGCCGGCCACGTCGCCGCGGGGCAGGGGGGCATCAACGCGGGGACGTCGGTCGGCAGATCTCATGGGCGGTGAAGAGCGTGCAGGCCGGGGTGCGCCCCGGGCCGTTGGGACAGGAGGGCCATTATGCTGCGGGCGCCTGGATGCTGCTGCCGCAGGCCGGGGCAGCACCCTCAGGCGAGGGCAGAATGCGGCCCAGGGCCGGCCGGCATTCCACACCCCGCCGTTCCAGCGAACCCGGCCAGCGCCGCGCGCGCAGCGGCCAAGGAAGAAGGAGACAAGCACCATGGGAATGGAAACACTGGAAATCAAGGCCTATGTCCCGGCACGCGACTTTGCGCTGTCGCGCCGCTTCTACACCGACCTCGGCTTTCGCGAAGAACTGCTCTCGCCGGACATGGCCTACTTCAACGCCGGCCACTGCAGTTTTCTGCTGCAGAACTTCTACGTGAAGGAGCACGCCGAGAACTTCATGATGCACCTGATGGTGGCCGACGTGCAGGCCTGGTGGGAGAGGGTCGTGTCCCAGGACCTGGCCGGCCGCTATGGCGTGCGCGTGATTGCGCCGCAGGACCAGCCCTGGGGCATCCGGGACTTCTGCCTGGTCGATCCGACCAGCGTGCTGTGGCGCATCGGGCAGAGCATCGAATAGCGTCAGGCTGCGGCCGCAATCTTGGGGGGCGCAGCAATCCGGCACGCCACCCAGGCCCCCGCCGTAAACGACGCGGAGAGCACCGCCGTGGCCAGCATCCCGCCGCCCATCGCCGGGAACACGGCCCACGGCCAGGCGGCGGACACCCCCATGGCCACCGGCCAGCGCAGCAGGCCCAGCCGTGACAGCAGGTAGAACAGTACGGCGTGGAAGACCGCGACCACCAGGTACAGCACGGGCCAGGCCATCAGGGTCATGAAGATGGTGCGCGTGTAGCCATCATCGGGTGTGCCGTCGGGCAGCAGCAGGGGCAGCGAGAAGAACTCGACCACCACCACCAACAGGGGCGCCAGCAGCGCCAGCGCCGAGCCGGCGAGGACGGCGATGGTGAATCGTGCAAGAAAGGGGCGTGGTCGTGGCATGGGTGTGCGGCTGCGAAAGTGCTCTGGATGGCGCCCGATTGTTGCGTGCGGCCCTGCATTCAGTACGAGGCGGGCGTGAAGTCTTCGCCGTAGGCCGGTTCGATGCGATAAGGTGGTGCCTCTATGCACATCCATATCACGGGCGCGTCGGGCAGCGGCACCACGACCTTGGGACAGGCCCTGGCCCAGGCCTTGCCACTTCGCCACCTGGATGCCGACGACTACTACTGGCTGCCCACCTCACCGCCTTTCCGGCACAAGCGGGATGCGGCTGAGCGCCTGGCCCTGCTGGATTCTGGCATCGCATCCGGTGGCGCGGTGGTGCTGTCTGGCTCCATCGTGGGCTGGGGCGATGCGGTGGAAAACGCCTTTGGCCTGATTGTCTTCCTGTACCTGCCGGCCGACATCCGCTTGGAGCGCTTGCGCCAGCGCGAGGTGGATCGCCACGGCGCGGTCGACCCCGCTTTTCTGCAGTGGGCGGCCCAGTACGACGGCGGCACTGCCGAGGGCAGAAGCCTCGGCAAGCACCATGCCTGGCTGGCGCAACGTACCTGCCCCGTGCTGCGGCTGCAAGAGGACATGCCGGTCCATGAACGCGTGGCCCGAGTTCTGGCTGCGCTGCCGCCAAAGCCGGCGGATCTGGCCGACTGGCGTCTGTTCGGGCAGGAGCGGTACCTGCGGGGCGCGCTCTTCGAGTGGGCGCAGTACCGGCCCTATCGGCCCGGCTGGGAACATGACCACTGCGAATTCTGCAGCGCGGAGTTCTCGCTCCATGGGGCGGATGCCCTGCGTGAAGGCTATGCCACGCACGACCGCTACCGCTGGGTCTGTGCGCAATGCTTTCAGGACTTCAGGGAGCCGATGGCACTGCGCCTGGAGTGACCGGCAATCGGCGCCTCGGGAGCTGGGGCGACGTGGGGCGCATCCCACAGCCGTCGGGTCTGGTTTCTCCGTGTCCATGCGCGACGAAGAAGGCCGCGATGCAAAGCCCGCATGACCTTCTGGCGCCTTGTTGTTTTTTGTGCCGCGGGGCCTGGTTGTTACGAAGGCTTGCATGTTCGGTGGATGCGCGCACCTATTCTTGGCTGCAATTTCCATGGACAGTGGCGCCGCCTGCGGCGCGTTGCCATGGCGGCATCGCAGAACGAACAAGCAAATATCCAGAGGGAGAAGAGCACCATGGCCCAGAACGACAACCGCACCACCATCGCCCGAGCCGCCGCCGCGGCGGCCATTGCCATCACGGCCGCCATGGCCGGCCTGCTGCCGCAGGCCCATGCGCAAGCCACGGTGCGCGACGTGGCCGTCGTGGCCGAGTCCGATGGCCCGCAGGCCCAGCGCCTGGGGGCCCTGGTGACCGAGGGCATCCGCAAGAGCAGCTCCATGCGCTACCAGGACGCCGCCGCCAAGGCCCAACTCACGGTGCGCATCGCCACCATGTCGGCGCAGGATGCGGGCTCCATCGTCTATTCCGCGACCTGGGTTTCGACCCGCAAGGATGCCCTCATCGACCGGCAACTGGCCACCTGCGATGTGGAGCGCATCGCAGCGTGCGCCGATGCGGTGGTGGCCAAGACGGATACGGTGCGCGCGTCGCTGGCTGGCAAGAAGTAGGCAAGCCTGCGAGGCTGCGGCGCTCAATCCGGCTGCAGCTCCCGCCCCATCAACACCCGCACCTGCGGCACCCCCTCGCGCGGCCCGGCCTGCACGGCCCGCACCAGCGCGCGCGCCACGTCGGCACCCGGGCGGGCGCGGTAGTTGGCGGGGATGATCGGGTCCAGCAGCTTGAAGGCCTGGATGGAGAGGGACTCGGCCGCGCGCGGCGCCTGGCCCAGGGCCTGGCGTTCTCCCAGCAGCAGGGAAGGGCGCGCGATCACCAGCGTGGCGAAGCCCAGGCTCTTGAGCGCCTGCTCG
The DNA here is from genome assembly GCF_059415825.1 of Acidovorax sp. GW821-FHT10A04. NCBI lineage: Bacteria > Pseudomonadati > Pseudomonadota > Betaproteobacteria > Burkholderiales > Comamonadaceae > Acidovorax > Acidovorax sp. GW821-FHT10A04. The sequence goes on along the minus strand of NZ_JBWKNZ010000015.1, from coordinate 38,971 downwards.
ACCTCGCCCTTGGTGCGGTTGTAGAAGATGCGGGAGTGGGCATCGGCGCCCATGGCCGTGACCACGCCGCAGCGGGTGGCACCGGCCGCCAGGGCGGTGCGTGCCGTGGCGATCACGGCATCCAGGTCCACGGCGCGAAAGGCCTGCTGGCTGCCTGCCGCCTTGATGGTGGTGCCGAGCGTGATGTACACGTCGTCCACATGCTCCGGCAGGCCGGGCACGACGGGCCTTGCGCCCAGCGTGGCAAAGTCCACGGCATGCAGGTGCAGCCGTGGATGGGGTGCAAGGTCCGGTGCGCGCCGGCCCTGGGCATGCAGGACATGCACCTGGGGCGGCGCAGCGCCGGGCGCTGCTGTTGCTGCTGTCGTTGGGTTGTTGTTGTCTGCGGTCGCCGTGGGGCGATCAGCGTCCAAAAGAGCCGCGAGAACCGCCCGGCCCACGAGACCCGTTGCCCCGGCTACCACCACCACCGCCGCCGCCGCCACCGCCATAGCCACCACCTCCAGAGTTGCCGCCACGATAGCCGCCACCGCCACGGCGGCCTCCGCCCATGCTGTCCACGCTGGTACGCATGGGGTCAGGCTGGCCGCCGGCCGCGCTGCCGGAATGGCGATGGCCCGGGTTGCTGTGGCCCGAATGCGTGCCCAGGTGGGCATTGGGGCGTGGTGGTTGGTCGTCGTAACGGCCGCTGCCGCCGCCGCCTTCGTAACCGCCGCCGCCGCCACCACCGCCGCCGGAGCGGCCGCGTGCAGGGGCCTGGCCACCGGCACGTGCGCCGCCGCCCTGGCCGCCACCACCGCCGCCGGCACGGGCGCCGCGCGGGCCATTGCCGCCACCGCCGCCGCCTGCGGCTGCGCCGCCACCGGCGCGGCCACCACGGCCGCCACCGCCACCACCATTGCCACCGCCGGCAGGGCGGGGGCCACGGTCGCCGCCGCCACTACCACCGCCGCCAGCACCCTGGCCGGCCTTGTTGGTGCGGATGCGTTCCATCATTTCGCTGCGGGCGGCCTTGGCGGCGGCCTGCATCACGTCACGGCTCGGGGGCTTGCCTGCGCCGCCCCAGATGGTCTGGCGGCCCATGGCGATGGGCTCGGCCTTCTCGCCTGGCTCGGGGCCGAAGCCGTCGATGACCTGCACGGGGATCTGCTGCTTGGTGAAGCGCTCGATCTCCATCATGAAGCCTTCTTCGTCCATGCAGACCAGGCTCACGGCTTCGCCGCTGTTGCCGGCGCGGCCCGTGCGGCCGATGCGGTGCACGTAGTCTTCCGAGACGTTGGGGATTTCGTAGTTCACGACGTGCGGCAGCTCGTCGATGTCGATGCCGCGCGCGGCGATGTCGGTGGCCACCAGGGCGCGGATGTCACCGCTCTTGAAGCCGGCCAGGGCCTGCGTGCGGGCGCTCTGGCTCTTGTTGCCGTGCAGCGCCATGGCGTTCACGCCGTTCTTGGTCAGGAACTCGGCCACGTTGTTGGCGCCGAACTTGGTGCGCGTGAACACCAGCACCTGGCTCCAGTTGTGCTGCTGGATGATGTGCAGCAGCACCTGCTTCTTCTTGCCGCGGCCCACGGGGTGGATCACCTGGGTGATGCGCTGCACCGTGGTGTTGCTCGGCGTGACCTGGATGCTCTGGGGGTTCTTGAGCAGGGTGTTGGCCAGGTCGCGGATCTCGTCGCTGAAGGTGGCCGAGAACAGCAGGCTCTGCTTTTCGCGGGGCACCAGGGCCAGCACCTTCTTCACGTCGTGGATGAAGCCCATGTCCAGCATGCGGTCGGCTTCGTCGAGCACCAGCACCTGCACGGTCGACAGGTCCAGGAAGCCCTGCTGCTGCAGGTCCAGCAGGCGGCCGGGGGTGGCCACCAGGATGTCCACGCCGCGCTTGATGCGGTCGATCTGCGGGTTCATGCCCACGCCGCCGAAGACGACGGTGGAGTTGATATCGAGGTATTTGCCGTATTCGCGTACGGACTCTTCCACCTGGGCGGCGAGCTCGCGCGTGGGGGTCAGCACCAGGGCACGGATGCCCTTGCCGCCGAATTTGTTCTTGGGCGCTGCACTTTGCGAGAGGCGGTGCAGCAGGGGCAGGGTGAACGCGGCGGTCTTGCCGGTGCCAGTCTGTGCGCCGGCCAGCAGGTCGTGGCCTGCGAGAACGGCGGGAATGGCCTGGGCCTGAATGGGCGTGGGGGTTTCGTAGCCCGTTTCGTGCACGGCCTTCAGGATGGCAGGAGCCAGGTTCAGTTCGTCAAATGTCATGTCGTTGAATGCGCCCGTCCGGGGCGCCGGGTGTCGGCCTGTCGTACAACCGGTAGGTTGCCGAGCCAGTCTCAAGCCGACGAGGTTCAAGGGTGGGAGCCCAGAGGCTGAAATGCCTCTTTCGTCCCCAGCGGTGTGCTGATGTGGCGGGCAACTGGAGCCCGTCACGGTGCGTATTGTCGCATGGCCTGATAATCATGCCCTGAACGCAGAATTCTTCTGCCCAAATTTCGCAGGTACAAGACTCAAGCAAATGGCTCAATACGTATTTTCCATGAACCGGGTCGGCAAGATCGTGCCGCCCAAGCGCCAGATCCTCAAAGACATCTCCCTGAGCTTCTTCCCGGGCGCCAAGATCGGCGTGCTGGGCACCAACGGCTCGGGCAAGTCCACCCTGCTCAAGATCATGGCGGGCGTGGACAAGGAAATCGAGGGCGAGGCCATCCCCATGGCCGGCCTGAACATCGGCTACCTGCCCCAGGAGCCGCAGCTCGACCCCGAGCAGACGGTGCGCGAGAGCGTGGAAGCCGCCATGGGCCGGGTGATGACCGCCAAGGCCCGCCTGGAAGAGGTGTACACCGCTTACGGTGAAGAAAACGCCGATTTCGACGCGCTGGCCGCCGAGCAGGCCGAGCTCGAAGCCATCATCGCCACGGCCGGCACCGATTCCGAGCACCAGCTCGAAATCGCCGCCGACGCGCTGCGCCTGCCCCCGTGGGACGCCAAGGTCGGCCTGCTGTCCGGCGGTGAAAAGCGCCGCGTGGCCCTGTGCCGCCTGCTGCTGTCCAAGCCCGACATGCTGCTGCTCGACGAACCCACCAACCACTTGGACGCCGAATCCGTGGACTGGCTGGAGCAATTCCTGCAGCGCTACTCGGGCACCGTGGTGGCCATCACCCATGATCGCTACTTCCTGGACAACGCGGCCGAGTGGATTCTGGAACTCGACCGGGGTTCCGGCATTCCCTACAAGGGCAACTACAGCGACTGGCTGACCCAGAAGCAGGCCCGCCTGGAGCAGGAGCAAAAGGGCGAGGAATCGCGCGCCAAGGCCCTGAAGAAGGAACTGGAATGGTCGCGCCAGAACCCCAAGGCCCGCCAGGCCAAGAGCAAGGCCCGCCTGGCCCGCTTCGAGGAGCTGTCGGACTTCGAGTACCAGAAACGCAACGAAACCAACGAAATCTTCATCCCCGTGGCCGACCGCCTGGGCCATGAAGTGATCGAGTTCGTCAACGTCACCAAGTCCTTCGGTGACCGCGTGCTCATCGACAACCTGAGCTTCAAGGTGCCCGCGGGCGCCATCGTCGGCATCATCGGCCCCAACGGCGCGGGTAAATCCACGCTGTTCCGTATGATCGCCGGCAAGCAGGAGCCCGACAGCGGCACCGTCAAGATCGGTTCCACCGTGAAAATGGCCTTCGTGGACCAGACGCGCGACGACCTTTCGGACGACAAGACAGTGTGGGAAGACGTCTCGGGCGGCCTTGACATCCTGAACGTGGGCAAGTTCCAGATGGCCAGCCGCGCCTACTGCGGCCGCTTCAACTTCAACGGCGGCGACCAGCAAAAGAAGGTCGGCATGCTGTCGGGCGGTGAGCGCGGACGCCTGCACCTGGCCAAGACCCTGATCGCGGGCGGCAACGTGCTGATGCTCGATGAACCATCGAACGATCTGGACGTGGAAACCCTGCGCGCCCTGGAAGACGCGCTGCTCGAGTTCGCCGGCACCATCATGGTCATCAGCCATGACCGCTGGTTCCTGGACCGCATCGCCACCCACATCCTGGCCTGCGAGGGCGACAGCCAGTGGACCTTCTTCGACGGCAACTACCAGGAGTACGAGGCCGACAAGAAGAGGCGCCTGGGCGAAGAGGGTGCCAAGCCCAAGCGCATGCGCTACAAGGCTTTGAAGTAAGTACAGCCCCCTGAGGCGCTTCGCGCCTTCGCCCTTCCCGAATTGCTGCGCAATTCGGGAAGGGGGACACTCCCAGCGCGGCGGGGCGGCCCTTGCGCGGGAGCACTGGCTCAGGTCGCGCCAGTTTCTAAGGTCTGGTGCTATGGCCCCTTCTTCGGAGGGACCGGGTCTTGAGCTGGGACTCCGGGCGTGTGCTGTACCCGGGTCGGCCTGGGTGTCAGGGCGCTGTCGCAGCGTTGGCTGTCGGGCAGTTTCAGCATCATGATCTGGTGTTCCTGCCCGGGCAACTGGCTGAAGGTGATGGCGCAGAATTCCTTGGCGCTGGCCTGGGCCGCCTGTTCGGTGGCGAAGGTCAGCGTGGCGCGGAAGCCCGATCCCTGCATGTCCTGGCGGCCGAAGGTCTGGGCCACGTCGGGCCGCTGTACTGTCTCCATGCTGCTGGCCTGGGGCATCTGCTCGAAGCCCACGAACGCCAGTTTGCGCCCGGGCCCCAGGGTGGGGGTCCAGCCCTCCACGTTCAGTTGGTTCCCGAGCACGCTCACGTTGTCCACGGCGCCGCCAAAGGCATGGGCCAGGGAATGCAGGGGCCGCTTCATCGGCAGCACGAAGAGGTCACTGCGCATGCGGGCCGCAAGGGCGGCCTCTTGCTGCGCAGGCGGCATGTCACCCAATCGCACCATGCAGGAGCAGCCGTCATCCCAGGTCACCATGCGGCTGCGCTCCTGCGCCGTGGCCGGGTAGTGCCATGCCAGCGCGGGCGGGGTGTGGGCAGCCTGGGGCTCTATGGCCTGGCGCGCCTGGAACACGCTCATGGCCTGCAGGATCATGCCGTTGGCCTGCGCCTGGGGCTGCAGCAGCATCTGGCCGGGTGGTGGCGCCAGCGCAAAGCCATAGTAGGCCTCGAACATTGCCGCAATGGGGCGGTCGTGCTGGCGCTGCACCCAGGCCTGCTGGCCCGCCGCCGCCACGAACACGAGCAGTGCCACCTTGTGCCAGCCTGCCAGGCGCCGGGGCCATGGCAGGGCCCACAGCACACAGGCAGCCACCCAGGGCACCCACAGGATGCGGGCGTTGCCCATCCATTCAAAACCGGGCCCCACCACGAACAGCAGCGGGAAAACCGCGACCACGACGGCAACCCCTGCGCCCAGGGCCAGGGGCATGCGTCCGTTGGCCGGCTGTGCCGCCAGGCCCGCCCCCAGACATGCCAGGCACAGGCCGGTGGCCACCAGGCCCAGGGTCCCGGCTCCCAGCAGGCCTTCGCTCAGCGTCCGGGCGATGGCGCCCAGCACGCCGCCAACGGCTTGCCAGCCGTCCAAGGCCACGCGGGTGTACCCTCCGACGCCCTGGAACACATGGATGCGAAAGGCTGCGTAGGCGACGGCCACCAGCAAGGCCGGCACCGCATAGCGCCAGCGCGCCAGGGCCGATGGCGAGCCAGCTGGGGGTGGTACGAACAACAGCAGGGCGATCCAGGGGACATAGATCTCCTTGCACAGGCATGACAGCAGGTACATCCCTGCCGCCAGCAGGCTCCAGCGCCATTGCAGGGACCGCATCGCGTGGACCTGCGCCCACAGCGCCAGGCAGGCGAATGCCAGGCCGTCCAGGTAGTGCCCCACCATCAACTGCTGCGCCATCTGGAACGCCGGTGCGCCCAGGAGCAGCAGGGCGGCTGGCAACAATGCCTGCCGGCGTCCCAGCCAGTGGCACAGCACCAGGTACAGGGCCCATGCCGCGCAGGACAGGGAAATCAGGTGGTGCAGGTAATAAGGCCAGGGGTTGAAGCCAAAGAGCGCGGAATTGACCTGGTAGAGGAAGACGTTCCAGGGCGCAATCTGGCTGGAGGAGACGAAGCGGGTCACCTGCGGGTCCAGGAAGACGGAGCCGGGGGAATACTGTGTTGAATACAGCAGGTTCTGCCCGTCGTCCCAGCGCCAACCCCCCTGCAGCGCACTGCCATGCAGTGCCAGGGCCAGCAGGCACAACAGCGCCAGTGCCAGGAGATGCCCGCGCCAGGACGGTGGGCTGTTCTGCGAAGTCCGCAAGGATGAATTCATAGGCAAGGCAAAAGCGCGGCCGGCGGAGCCAGCAGTGCACAGGGGTTAAGGTGGCGGTGTGGTTTGCGCGTTGCGCCCGCACCACGCCACTGCACGATGGCGGCACGCGCTCCAGCGCACGGACCTGGGGCATTTCTGCCGAACGGCTCCCTGCTGTGTGAAAGCGGGGGTGTCTCTCGTTCCAGCGATTGTGCATGGAACATTCACTGTAAGATCGAACGACCGGTAGCGTGGTCCACGGCGTTTCAGGGCTGTGGCTGGGGTCTGGGATCCCGAACCAGGCGCCTGATCGGGGTGCTGACAGTCCGTTCGTGGCCGTGTTCCCACCGGCCGGCAAGGATTTATGCACAGGGCCCCGAGGTCAAGTAGGATTGCAGCTGGAAACGATTTTTTCGACTTTTCCTATTTCGCCTTTTTCCGCCCAACATGTCCCAGCCAGCGTCCCGTTCGAGATCCGTTTTCCGTGCCTGCGTGGTCAACGCGGTGCGTGGCGGCGAAGTGCTCATGGAAAAGCTGGTCGCGGTCACCCGCAGCGCGCTGACGGCCGAAGAAAGCACGGTCCGCAACATCCAGCAACGCAACCTGGCCAGTGACAGCCTGCGCCTGCTGGGCCAGCATGAGACGACCCTGATCAAGGGCTACTCCATGGCCCTGCTGGAGATCTTTGCCGAAGGCCCGGCCGCGGCCCCGGGCAGCAAGCCCCGGGCTGCCGATGACATGGGCATGGACTTTGGCGAGCTGTCGCTCCTGGACGAGAGCGAGGTGCAGAACCAGGTGGAGCTGGCCCGTGCCCAGCAACTGGCCGCGCACGCCACCGAGGCGGTTCTGGCCGAGCTCAACACCCTGGTCAGCTCGGCCCAGGGCCTGCGCAGCGTGCAACCCGAGCGCAACCCGCTGCGGCCCGAAAGCTACATCCGCGCCCTGCAGCAGGTGGTGGGCGAGACCGGCGTGAACGCCGAGGTGCGCGGGCTGTGGATGCAGCACATGCGCGACCTGCTGGGCAGGCTGCTGGTCGACGAATACAAGGGCATGGTCAAAAGCCTGCGCGACAACGGCGTGGAACCCGTGGGCTACGCCGTCGTCGGCGCGCCGGGCGCCCGCACCGGCTACGGCGGCCTGCAGGGCGGCGGTGGCAATTCCGGCAACGCCGGCTATGGCGGTGGCTACGTGGGCCACAGCCATGGCGGCCCCATGGCCGGCCCCAGCGGCTTTGGCAGCCCGGGCTACGGCAATACCGGCTATGGCAACACCGGCTACGGCCGCGGCGGTTATGGCGGCGGTGGTGGCAACAACAATTGGAGCGGCGACCCCGGCAACAACTGGAACGGCGATGCCCAGGTGCCCATGATGTCGCCGCAGGCCGCGGCCGCCGAAGAGGCGCTGCTCACCGTGGGCATCCTGCGCCAGATGCTGGCCGGCGGCGATCCGTTCGACCCGCGCTCCTATGGTGGCCCGGGCATGGGTGGCGGGGTCCCCTCGCAGCCCGCCAGCATGCATTCGGGCCTGGGCGGCAGCAGTGGCTACAGCAACTCCGCGGCCGCAGCGGCAGCCGAGGCCATCGACGACATGGCCCAGCTCGAACGCCTGGTCGTCCGCCTGGCCGGTGGGCAGCAGGCCCCGGCCATGCCCCAGGTCATGGTGCCCGGGCACCAGGCACCCCAGGTCATGGTGCCCGGGCACCAGGCACCCCAGGTCATGGTGCCGGGTCACCAGGTGCCCCAGGGCGGCTGGGCACCCACCACGCCAGGCACGGCACCCCAGCACCTGTACACGGTGCCGGGCATGCCCTACCAGCAGATCTACACCGTGCCCGCGGTGGCCCCGCACGACCCGCCGGCCATGGCCGCCGAGGTTGTGGGCCGCATGATGGAGAACATCGCGCGCGATTCGCGCCTGCTGCCCTCGGTGCAGCGCGCCGTGCAGAACCTGGAACCCGCGCTCAAGCACCTGGTGCGCCGCGACCAGACCTTCTTCACCGAGCCCGGCCACCCGGCACGCGTGCTGCTCGACGAGATGACCCAGCGCAGCCTGGCCTTCCCCGACGAGAAGGCCCCCGGCTTCGCCCGATTCATCCGCCTGCTCAACGAATCCGTGGGCTACCTGGCCGGCATCGAGATCAAGGACGCCACCCCGTTCGAGACCGTGCTCAAGGCCCTGCAGGCCGCCTGGAACTCGCAGGTGCAGAAGGCCAAGGCCCGCCAGGCCGAAAAGGACAAGGCCGCGCTGCTGGCCGAGCAGCGCGAGATGCTGGCCGGCAAGATCGCCGCCGACATCAGGAAGCTGCCCGACCTGGAGCGCGTGCCGGCCGACGTGCTCGACTTCGCCGCCGGCCCCTGGGCCGAGGTGGTGGCCCTGGCCCAGGTCTCGCAGGCCGATGGCAGTGAGGACGACCCCGGCGGCTACCTGGCCCTGGTGCCCGTGCTGCTGTGGAGCGCCCAGCCCGAGCTCACCCGCACCGAGCCCGACCGCCTGTCCGAAGCCATTCCCGGCCTGCTCGTCAAGCTGCGCGAAGGCCTGCAGACCATCGACCACCCGGCCGCCAAGACCAGCGCCTTCCTGGAGCGCCTGGTGGGCCTGCACCAGGACGCCTTCGAGCGCGCCAACTTCGCCAAGATCACCCTCGATCCGGAGGATTCGTCCCGTGCGCCGGACTCGCGCGACCCCATGGACTCCGTGGCAGCGGTCGCTGGTTACGACGACAGCGCCCAGGCCCCGGTGGACAGCGCTGCCCCGGCAGCGGCTGCGGCGCTTGCAGCCGCCCCTGCCGAGCCCTATGCCGAATTCGTCGTCGGCGCCTGGGTCGAGCTCATCACCAACGGCCGCGCCGTGCGCACCCAGCTCACCTGGACCAGCCCGCACGGCACGCTGTTCCTGTTCACCGCGCCGGACAACAGCACCCAGTCCATGACGCGCCGCATGCGCGACAAGCTGGCCGACGAAGGCTCCCTGCGCGTGGTGCCCGCCCCCAAGGTGCGCCCACCGGTGCCGGCCCCCACGCGGGCAGGTGGCATCGCCACCACCCGCGGCAGCCTGCCTGCACCGCTGGAGACCTCGCGCGGCAAGCTTGGCAGCGCGCCCAGCAGCAAGCAGGCACCGCTGTCGGGCAAGCCGTCATCTTCCAAGGGGCGCTGAGCGGCACCCATGTCCTGGCAGCGTGCCTCGGCCGCCCAGGGCAGAACACACACCAAGGCAGTGCAGCGGGCTTGCGCTGAGGCGTACTGGGGCGCACGGGCTGCTGCTCCAGCCCCGCCACCCATCCTCAACGGGTGGGTGGAGGTATCAGCACCCGGTCGCAACGCTTGTGGCCCTGCACGGGCAGCAGCAAGAACTGGTGCTCCTGGCCCGGCAGGTGGCCGGTGACCAGGGCGCACAGCGCCTGGCTGGCCGCCTGGGCGCTGGCTTCGTCGGCAAAGCCCAGCGTGGCGCGAAAGCCCGCGTGCAGCATGTCGGGCCGCTGGTGGGCCTGCACGATGTCGGGGCGCTCGGTGCTGACCAGTTCTTCCAGGCGGGCCTGGGCCTCGGGGGGCAGGCCCGTGATCACCAGCTTGCGGCCGGGGCCGATGGTCGGCGTCCAGCCGGACAGGTGCAGCTGGCGGCCCGCGACGGTCATCGCGTCGATGGAGCCTGCATACCCATGGGCCACGCGCGGCAGGGTCTTGCCCAGCGACAGCACGGCCCCGGCATTGGACAGCTGGGACCGGATCGCGTCGTCCTGCTTGTCTGGCGGCAGGCTGTCGAGAGGCACCAGGCACAGGCACGCCTCGCTCCACACCCGGATGCGCGCGCGCTCGGCGGCATCGGCCGGTGGCGTGCGCAGCAGGGCCGGGCGGGCATGGGGCTGGCCCGGTTCGAGCACCCCCTGCGCCGCATGCGCGTTCATGATCATCGAGGTCATGGAGATGGGTGAGAAGAACTCGAACGGCGCCAGGATCTGCCCCGCAGGCGGCTGCATCGCAAAGGCGTAGTGCGCCTCGAACATGGCGTCGATGGGCCGGTCGTGCGCGCGCTGGGCCAAAGACTGCTGGGCCACCGCCGCCACGAAGACGAGCAGGGCGGCCAGCTTCCAGCGCGCCAGGCGCGCGGGCCATTTCAGCGACCACAGCACGCACACGGCGGCCCAGGGAACCCAGAGAAAGCGCGTGTAGGCCATCCAGTCTGCATAGGCCTGCACCGCGAACAGCAGCGGAAAGACCACGACCACGGCCACAGCCCCCAGCCCCACCAGCATGCGGGGGCGCGCCGGGGCGGGCTGTGCCAGAACGCCCGCCCCGGCGCAGGCCAGGCACAGCACGCCCGCCACAACGCCCAGCAGGTTTGCGCCCAGCAGGCCATCGGTCAGCACGCGCGCCAGGGTGGCGACAAAGCTGAGCACGGCGCGCCAGCCGTCCAGGGCCGACTGGTGGTAGCCGCCCACGCCCGCAAACACCACGATGCGCAGCACCGCATAGCCCAGCGCTACGGCCAGGACCGGCGCAGCAAAGCGCCAGCGCGCCATGCCCCGGGGCGTGCCCGCAGGCAGCGGCAGCAGCAAATACAGGGCGATCCAGGGGACGTAGACCTCCTTGCACAGGGTGGACAGCAGGTAGAAGCCCGCGGCCAGCACCGCCCAGCGCCATTGCGCCTTCTGCACCGCATGCACATAGGCCCACAGGCCCAGGCAGGCGAACAGCATGCCATCCACGTAGTGGCCGGACATCAGCTGCTGGGCCATGTGCACGGCGGGGGCGCCCACCAGCAGCAGCGCCGCGGGCAGCAGCGCCTGCCAGCGCCCGAGCCAATGGCGCAGCAGCAAATACAGCGCGCCCGCGGCACCCGCCAGCGACAGCAGGTGGTGCACGTAGTAGGGCAGGGGCTTGAGGCCGAAGAGGGCGTGGTTGACCTGGTAGATGAACAGATTCCAGGGCGCGAACTGGTTCCCCGAGACGGCGCGCGTCACCTGCGGGTCCAGGAACACCGACCAGGGGCTGTACAGGCCCAGGTAGAACAGGTGCTGGCCGTCGTCCCAGCGCCAGGAGCCCTGCAGGGCGCTGCCGTGCACGGCAAACGCCAGCAGGCACAGCGCGCCCAGCACGGCCAGATCGGCCGCCCAGGCGGGTTTGGCGGGGGGGGCCATGCGCAGCTGTGTCACAGGGGGCGCGTCCTGGCCGGCATCAGCGCGTTCTGGCAGCGTGTGCCGCCTTCGATGGGCAGCATCAGGAACTGGTGCTCCTGCCCCGGCAACTGGCCGGCAACCACCGCGCACAGGCTGGCGGCGGCGGCCTGCGCGGCCTCTGGGCTGGCAAAGCGCAGCGTGGCGCGGAATCCCGAATCCAGCATGTCGGCACGGCCGTGCGCGCTGGCCACGTCGGGCCGCTGCACGTTCTCGATGGCCACGGGCGGTATGCCGGTGAACCCGGTCAGGAACATTTTTCTGCCGGCACCCAGCGTCGGCGTCCAGCCCCGCACATGCACCACGCCGTCTTGGGTGGTGATGGCGTCGATGGCGCCGCCCCAGGCGTTGGCGATGTAGGGCAGGGGCTGGCGCAGCGGTGCTGCGAAGGCCTGGTTGTCCAGCTGCGCCTGCAGTGCCGCCTGCTGCAGTGCGGGCGCCAGCGTGTCCAGGGGCGCAAGGCACTGGCAGCTGTCCTGCCAGACGCGGATGCGCGCGCGCTCGCCCGCATCCACCGGCCACTGGCGCAGCAGCGCGGGCTGGGCATGCGCCAGCCCGGGCTCCATGCGCTGGCGCGCCGCATGGGCGCTCATGGCCACCGCAGCCACATAGCCGGGCGTGTTGAACTGGATGGGGAGCAGCACCTGGCCGGGCGGTGGCTGCAGGGCAAAGCCGTAGTGCGCATCGAACATGGCCTCGATGGGGCGGTCATGCTGGCGCTGCACCCAGGCCTGCTGGCCCGCCGCCACCGCAAAAACCAGCAGCGCCAGCGCATGCCAGCGCGCCAGCCGTGGCGGCCAGGGCAGGCACCACAGCACGCACAGCGCCACCCACGGCACCCACAGCAGCCGGGCGTGGAGCTGCCACTCCAGGCCCGGGCGCGCCACGAACAGCAGCGGAAAGACCACCACCGTGATGGCCGCGCCCAAAGCCGCCACCGCCCTCAGGCGCGCCTGCGGCGGCTGCGTGGCCAGGCTCACCCCGATGCATGCCAGGCCCAGGGCCGTGGCCAGCAGCCCCAGGGCGCCCGCGCCCACCAGCCCGTGGGTCAGCATCAGGGCCACCGCACCCAGCACGCCGGGCACGTCGTGCCAGCCTGTCAGCGTGCTGGGGTGGTACCCGCCCGCCCCGGAAAACACCAGCACGCGCACCGCGGCGTAGCCCAGTGCGACCGCCAGGGCTGGCAGGGCGTAGCGCCAGCGCTGCAGCCACGGCATGGGGGCCACTGTGGCGCCCAGGGGCATGAACAGCGCCAGCGCGATCCATGGCACATAGACCTCCTTGCACAGCGTGGACAGCAGGTACAGCACAGCCGCCAGCCAGGCCCAGCGCCATTGCCTGCGCTCCACCGCGCGCAACTGGGCCCACAGGGCCAGGCAGGCGAAGGTGAGTCCGTCCAGGTAGTGCCCCACCATCAACTGCTGCGCCATGTGGAAGGCCGGCGCGCCCACCACGAGCAGGGCCGCGGCCAGCATCGCCCGCCACGCCGGGAACCACTGGCGCATCAGCACATACAGGGCGAAGGCCGCCGCGGCCAGCGACAGCAGGTGGTGCAGGTAGAACGCCCGCGGGTCCATGCCGAACAGGGCGGTGTTGACCTGGTAGACGAACAGGTTCCAGGGCGCGAACTGGTTGCCCGAAACGGCCCGCGTCACCTCGGGGTTCAGGAACACCGACCAGGGCGTGTACTGCGTGCTGTTGAAAAGGTGCGTGCCGTCGTCCCAGCGCCAGTTGCCTTGCAGCGCGGTGCCATGCAGCACGAAGACCAGCAGTGCCAGCAGGCACAGGGCGATGAGGTTCTGGCGCCAGCCAGATGCTTGCGATGAAGGGCTCACGGGACTAGCGCAGGCGGTAGGTGAAGAACCGGTGGCCCAGGTAGCTGAAGGCCGGGATCACCGTCACCACCAGGGCGATGCCCAGCGCATAGTGGCCGCCGGCCTGCTCCACCACCCAGGTGATGCAGGTGCTGACCACGCCGCCCGCGCCCGCCACCAGGCCGAAGCGCCAGGCGGTGGCCGCGCTCAGCCGCTGGCCAAAGCTCAGCAGGGTGTTGGCCGTGTACGAGAACATGGTGGCCACGGCGAACGCCACCACATTGGCCACGGGCGGCCGCGCGCCCAGCAGTTCGATGCACAGGGTGGCAACGCACACGTGCGTGAGGGTGGACAGCACGCCGATCAGCGCGAATCCGATCAAGGACCGAGAAGTGTTCATGAAAAAAGACGGAAACAGGGCACGGCGCCGCTCAGCGGGCATCACGTTGGGGCGGGGCATCGCCTTCGGCCGCCTCGCGCACAATGTAGACGGGACGCCCCTTGGACTCCATGTACACCCGGCCCAGGTACTCGCCCAGCACGCCCAGCCCGATGAGCTGCAGCCCGCCCAGGAACAGCACCACCGTGATCAGCGAGGCATAGCCCGGCGCATCGCGCCCGAACAGCAGCACCTGGCCCACGATGAACAGGCCATAGCCGAAGGCCAGCAGCGCGACGACCAGGCCCAGGTAGGTCCAGATGCGCAGCGGCACGGTGGAAAACGAGGTCAGCCCCTCCACCGCCAGGTTCCACAGGCCCCAGCCCGAGAATTTGGTGTCCCCGGCCGCACGCGCCGGCCGGGTGTAGGGAATCGTCGCCTGGCGAAAACCCACCCAGGCGAACAGGCCTTTCATGAAGCGGCGCCGCTCGGGCAGGCGCTTGAGCGCCTCCACCACCTGGCGGTCCATCAGCCGGAAATCGCCCACGTTGGGCGGTATCGGCGAGTCGGAAATCCGGTTGTGCAGGCGGTAGAACCACTCCGAGGTCTTGCGCTTGAGCACGCGGTCGGCGCTGCGGTCCGTGCGCTGCGCCAGCACCACGTCAAAGCCCTGCTGCCACAGCCGCACCATCTCCAGGATCAGCTCGGGCGGGTCCTGCAGGTCCGCATCGATGGGCACCACCGCCGCGCCCAGCGCATGGTCGATGCCTGCGGTCAGCGCCGCCTCCTTGCCGAAGTTGCGCGACAGGTCGATCACCCGCAGGCCCGGCACCGTGGCGCCCAGCGCCTGCAGCCGCGCCAGCGTGCCGTCGCGGCTGCCATCGTTCACGCACACGATCTCGAACGCCAGGCCGGTCTGCGCCAGCACCGGCAACAGCTGCGCAAAGAACAGGTCCAGCGTGGCCTCTTCGTTGAACATCGGGCAGACCACCGAAAGCAGGGCGGGCGCGTTGCTGCCGTCGCCGCTGCGCTGGCCGGTGTCTGACAGAGATGGAGGTACGGTTTGGCTCAATGGACTTCGTGGTGGTTGGCCACTGGATGGCGGATATCCCTGCGTGCCCAGGGCACCGCAAGTGGTTGGTCGTCGAAGATACTACATGCGCGACCGCACACGGCCCGTCCGAGGCAGAGCACCGTTGCCGGGGTGTGCCCCGGCGCACACGCACCGGCGCCTTGGGGGCTCAAGCCAGGGCCTGGTTTGTCAAGCACCTGCCGCAGCGCTGCTGCGCACCCCCCGCGGTGCCGACAGGTACAGCACCTCGAACACCCGCCCCGCGGTGCCCGCTGGCGGTGGGCCCTGCCACAGCACCGTGCGGTTCACCTGCCAGCCCTGGGCATCCAGGCCCGCGAACACGCTGTGCACCCCCGGCGCGCTGGCCAGCTCGGCAGCGGCGCCACGCTCTTCGGCCGCGCGCTGCACCAGGTCCGTGGTGTCGGGCAGGTCCTCGAAGTACTGGGTGGCAAAGCGCGGCACCTGGCCGGCCGCCGGGCCCTGCAGGTGGGCGAGTGGGTTCCAGCCATGCACCACGGGGCGCCCGTAGCGGGCCTGCACCGCGGCAAAGTCGGGCGAGGTGACGAAGCCGGCCGCGCCGGCAGGGTCGTCCCACAGGTAGAAGGGCGCGTAGCGGTTGGGCGCCGTGGCCGTGCGGTCGGCCAGCAAAAAAGCCTTGAGGTGCAGGCCGGGCAGGGCGTCGAAGCGGCCGCCGATCTCGGGGATGCGGCGGCGCAGGGTGTCCATGTCGAAGTCATCGGGCAGGTCGAATCCGTATTGCATGGCCAGCATGTCAGGTGTCCTTCAGGGGTAGAGCAGGGTGGAGGTGCATGCACTGTAGAAACTACCGTTGCTTTAAACAATCGAATTGTTTTGATTGGAATGTTTAAAACAGCTAATCTATTGCCCATGCTGCTCGACCTGCCCTCCCTGCAAACCCTGGTCACCGCCGTCGAACTCGGCGGCTTCGGCAAGGCCGCCGAGCGCCTGCACCGCACGCCCGGCGCCGTGAGCCTGCAGATCAAGGCGCTGGAAGAGCGCGTGGGCACGCCCCTGTTCCGCAAGCAGGGCCGCCAGCAAGCGCTGACCGAGGCGGGCGAGCTGCTGCTGGGCCATGCGCTGCGAATGATTGCGCTCAACGACGAGGCCGTGCTCTCGCTGCAGGGCGCGCGCATGCAGGGCAGCGTGCGCTTTGGCATGCCGCAGGACTTTGCCGACGGCTGGCTGCCCGCCACGCTGGCCCGCTTTGCGCGTGCGCACCCCGCCGTGCGCATCGACATCCGCGTGGACCGCAGCAGCGCGCTGCTTGCGCAACTGCAGGCCGGCGAACTGGACCTGGTGCTGGCCTTTGGCGAGCCCTCCGGCGTGCAGCCCGGCGCACAGATGATCGCCCGCCTGCCCACACAGTGGATCGCGCAGGCTGGCCTGCCGCTGCCGCCCGGCGCATCCGTGCCCCTGCTGTTGCTGGAGCAGCCCTGCAGCTTCCGCCAGGCCGCCATCGCCGCGCTGGAGCGCACGGGCCGCCCCTGGCACGTGGTGCTTACCAGCGCCAGCGTCTCGGCCATCTGGGCCGCCGCCCAGGCCGGTCTGGGCGTGGCACCCCGGGCCACGGCGCAGATTCCTGCCGGGCTGGCCGCAGTGGGCAAGCCGCTGGGCCTGCCTGCACTGCCGTCCGTGGGCGTGTCACTGCACCGCGACAGCGTGGGCCTTGCCAATCCTGCGGTGGAGCATTTGCGGGCGGTGGTGCAGGAAGTGGTGGCGGGGCAAATGGGGTCCGCTGCCTTACATTCAACGGCCTGACGCCGATGCAAAGCTCTGGGCGTACCGGGGCAACCGGCGCAGACCATTCCACAAGCAACCACCGGGAGGATAGAGACACATGAAGTTCTTTGGATTCTTGAGCCTGTTCGGCGCCATCGTCGCCGCGCTGGTGCTGCTGACGGGCATGTTCACCGCCCAGAGCGCTCCGCAGGAAGCGGCCATTGCGGGGCTGGCCATCGCCATCGCGGTGATCCCCTACGTGTTCTTCCGCGTGCTCCAGGCCCTGCGGCAGGCCGATGACCTGGCCGCCATCCGCCGCCTGCTCGAAGCCCGCCCCGGCGGGTCGGCCGCGGCCGCGGCACAGCCGCCCCAGGTCGCCGCGCCGGTGCTGGTGGCCCCCGAGCCCGCCCCGCCACCGCCTGCTGCCGAGGTGCTGCAAAGCGGGTCCATGGGCGTGGAGGGGTGGACCTGGCACCAGCTCAGCGATGGCAGCCTGCGCATCACCGATGCACACGGCTCCGACTATGCCTACCCCTCGGTGGCCGCGGCCCGCAAAGCCTTCACCTGGTGGCAGGGGCCGGGATCGGCATGAACCGCAGCTGCCCTCACATGCCTTTCAAGCCCGCATGCGCGTCGTAGTCGTCGGCACCAGCGGTGCCGGCAAGTCCACCTTTGCCGCCGCGTTGGCGCAAGCCACCTGCAGCCCGCACATCGAACTCGACAACCTGTACTGGGGCCCCGGGTGAGTGGCCGTGCCGCACGCGCAGTTCGAGGCCCGTGTGCGCGGCGCGACCGAAGGCGAA
The DNA here is from genome assembly GCF_059415825.1 of Acidovorax sp. GW821-FHT10A04. NCBI lineage: Bacteria > Pseudomonadati > Pseudomonadota > Betaproteobacteria > Burkholderiales > Comamonadaceae > Acidovorax > Acidovorax sp. GW821-FHT10A04. Next base: position 21,786 of record NZ_JBWKNZ010000015.1, on the reverse strand, counting down.
CATTGGGTGGCCGACGGCAACTACACCGCCGTGCGCGAGCTGCTGTGGGCGCGCGCCACGCATATCGTGTGGCTCAACTATGGGCGCGCCACCGTGTTCCCTCGCGTGCTCTGGCGCACGCTGAGCCGCGGCCTGCTGCGCACCCAGCTGGCCCACGGCAACCGCGAATCGCTGCGCATGGCGTTCTTCTCGCGCGAATCGGTGCTGTGGTGGTCGTACACCACCTTTGCGCGCAACCGGGTCAAGTTCGCAGGGCTCCGTCAGGACCCGGCGTATGGACACCTGCAGTGGGCCGAACTCACCAGGCCGGCGCAGGCGCGGGAATACATCCAGCAGCACGCTGCCCACGCGGCATAGCACCCGCCCGGTGCTGCCGCCTCAGATCGAATCGTCATTGTGCTGCGCCCACACCGGCGCCGCCGCCTCATGCGACTCGACCCCCCGAAAGAACGCATCGCCCAGCACTTTGTAGTCCGCCGTGCCCGGCCCCTGCCATCCCATGAACTTGGGCCGGTGCACGGCAAAGCCCGCAGATGACTGCGCATTGCGGTAGGGCACCGCCATGGTGAGCGTGGTGGGCGGCCGGGCGTACGAGCGCACCAGCACGATCAAGGCATCCGTGCGGCCCGAGGGCAGGGTGATATAGCCGTCATAGACCAGGGCTGCGCGCTCGGCCTGGCCCGGGTTCTGGTCCAGGTACTCCTGCGCCTGGGCCACACCCTCTTCGAGCTGGTCGGCCGCAAAGCGCAGCATGTTGCGCCCATAGGCCGCCGACTCCTGGGCAAGCATGGGGGTCAGGGGCTCCCCTTCGGCCACGCACCAGATGCCGTGCGCGGCAAAGAAACCTGCAAGTTCGACGGCTCTTTCCATGGCGGCTCCTTGCGTCTCGGTGATCGCGGCATTCTGCATGAGGTGGCTGGGGCGTGGCCAGCCCGGCATCCTGTCGCCCTCTCGCGGTTTTTATTGACCAATCGTTCCAATATGCCTATACTCGCCCCATGGCAAGACCCCGACAGTTCGATCCGCAGGAGGCGCTGGACGCCGCCGTTGGCGTCTTTCGCGAGCATGGCTATGCGGCCACATCGGCCGAGATGCTGACCGAGGCCATGCAGATCGGCAAGCAAAGCCTGTACAACACCTTTGGCGGCAAGTGGCCGCTGTACTGCACAGCGCTGGAGCGCTATGCGGCTGGCGAGACACAGAGCCACATCGCAGCGCTGCAGCAGGGCGCCACCGCCTGGGCCGGCATCGAGCGCATGCTCAAGCGCGTAGTGGCCGAGGCCCACAGCCCCTGCCTGGGTGTGGGCTCGGTCAGCGAGTTTGGCAGTGCTCAGCAAGAGCTGGTGGCAATACGTGCCGTGGCGGCCAATGTTTTGCAGACGGCCTTGGTCGCGCGCATCCGCGAGGCGCAGGCCGCAGGCGACGTGGCGGCCGATGTGGACCCTGGCCATGCAGCCAGCTTTGTGCTGGCCCAGGTGGCAGCCTTGCGCATCGCCGCGCGCGGCGGTGCGCCAGACGCGGAGCTGCGTGCCATGGCACGCCTTGCACTGCGGGCTCTGGGCTGAGAGGCTGAGAATATTTCGTCCATGCCCGCCTTGCCCGTCAAAACGCCCCGGCTCGTCGTTGCAAATGCTCGCCATAGCCCGAGCTATGGCTGCGCTTTGCGCCTAGATCCAGGGCGTTGTGGCGCGCCTTTCGGGCACGGTCAAAAGTTCTCAGCCTCTGAGTCCCTTTTTTTTGGTTTGTTTTGGAACGATTGTTCAATTAAAGGAGTGAAACCATGGACAGCAATGCAGTAGCAGCAGTGGAGATGGCGCGGCCCGGTGCAGCGCAGGGTTGGGATGCCGCACAGCGGCAGGCCAAGGCAACCGGTGGCCGTGGTGTGGCGCTGGTCTTCGGCGGCTCGCGCGGCATCGGCGCGGCAATTGCCGGCCGGTTGGCGCACGATGGTTACGACGTGGCTATCACCTATGTCTCGCGGCCCGACAGTGCCGATGGCGTGGTGGCCGCGGTCGAGCAGGCCGGCCGGCGTGGCCTGGCCATCCAGGCCGACAGTGCCGACCCGGCGGCGATCCGCGCCGCGGTGGACGCCGCAGTGCAGCGGCTCGGACCGCTGAGCGCGGTGGTTGTCAACGCAGGCATCCTGCGCGCAGCGCCCATCGGCTCTGTGGCGCTGGACGACCTGAACGCCATGCTCGATGTCAACGTGCGCGGCGTGTTCCTGGCCATCCAGGCTGCCGTAGCGCAGATGCACGATGGCGGGCGCGTCATCACCATCGGCAGCAACACCGCCATCCGCACCGGCTCGGCGGGCAGCAGCGTCTACGCCATGACCAAGGCCGCCGTGGCCGCACTGGTCAAGGGCGTGGCGCTGGACCTGGCGCCCCGGCGCATCACCGTCAACAACGTGCAGCCCGGCCCGACCGAGACCGACATGACCGCGCCCATGGCCTCGTGGCTCAAGGACGTGATCCCACTCAAGCGCATGGCCGAGCCCGGCGAGATCGCCGCCCTGGTTGCATACCTGGCCAGCCCGGAGGCGGGATTCGTGACCGGCGCCAGCATGACCATTGATGGGGGTTTTGTGCTGTAGCGCGGTGCGTGGCGCAAGCGGGCAAGCGGGCAAGAGGGCGGGCCAAACCTGCGCTGCCGTGGCTATGATGGGCCGAACCCGTCGCATCGGCCTGCCAGGGCAGGCCGATAGACAAGTGATCCACGGCTCCATCGCTTTCTTCCCATGACCTTCCCGACGACCTTTCTCCTCACGCGCGTGCGGTCCGCCGCACGCGCTTGCCCCGCGCCAGATTCTGTTCGACGCCGCGGTGTTCCACGCACCGCCGCCGCCCTGGCCGCCCTGGTGCTGGCGGTGATCACCAGCGCACACGCCAAGGAGCCCATCGGCCCTGACGCTGCCAAGGCGCTGGCCGCTTTGCAGCAGCTGGCAAAGCAGGGCGCGCTGCCCAGTGTGCAAGTGCTGCCCGCCCAGGGCATCGTGCGCATCCAGGGCGCCTCGTTCGCCCGCAACAGCCACTGCCTGCCGGCCTCCGTGCAGCAAGAACTGGCCACGCGCGTGGCGCCGGCGCTGGACGCCGCACTCCAGGCCGACCAGCGCCTGTCGCTCAAGGTCATCGGCTACAGCGACGTGTATGCCCCCGGCGGCCCGCCCCCCACGGTGGACGCCGATTGCCTGTCGATCAACGCCGACGAGGCCCTGTCCGCCCGCCGCGCCAGCCGCGTGGCCCGCGCCGCCGCCGCCCGGGCCGAAAAGGAGGGGCGGGTGGACACCGTGGGCTATGGCTCCGACAACAGCCTGCTGGTCGAGGCCGAGCCGCAGTCGCCGCGCAACCGGCGGGTGGATATCGTGCTGGTGCGGGAGCCGGTGTATTGAGAGGAGGCCCAGGCCCCGTTTTCTCGGGCGCATGTTGACCGGCGGTGTAGCTAAGGGCCCTCCCAAGGCCCACCCATTCGACCCTCAGCCCCTTGCCCTCGTCCCGGCCACCGCATGAACACACCCGTGCCCTGAAGTCCGACCTCACCATCTTGCATGTGCTTGCGGCGCGCGAAGGAATGGCTGATCGTGCCATCTGCGGCTGAAAAAAGGGCTCTGCTTGCCTGTTGGCTTCGGGGTATTGAGCGGTTTCCCGGCACCTATGTCGCGCAGTTGCTCACCCATTCGGGTGGGCGCTTCGATGGATTTGGTTGGTAGAGTAGCCCCTTGCAATTTAATTGCTCGCAGCCATTCAGCTCGATGGTGCGTAGTAGTGATTCAGAATAATCAAAGAGGGTGGGATGAATTTTCTTTTTAATTTTGTGGTTTTCGCGCTGCTTTTATTGGGTGGCGGACAACTTTGATCAATTCTGCACTGAAGGACCTCTCAATGGCAAAAATGGTTGCACGCTTCAGCCTAATAAAATAACAACATGGAAATATACTCACAAAATGTCTGGGTATATTTTTTCTTCTTGGGGGGAGGCTGCCGAAGATTATTACAAAATATGGAAAGGGGATGGCGTTGGTGTTTGCCAAACCTCGTACCGTCTCGGGCCGGTAAATATTATTGAGCGCGATAGGTTTGTCCAGTCAAAGCAGATAATTTTTGAAAGCCGAGAGATGTACATCACTTATGGCATTGCCTCAAATGGCAATTGCCTCAATGTGAGGGAGGGTTATGCAGGTTCAACGCTGTTTGGCAAACGTCAGGCCACGTGTTCACCATGGAATGAAGATTACTTTACTGACAAAGATTCGCGAGGCTGCTACATAGTAAATCCTGCGCAGGGATCTACTTCGTCAAAATTTTCGTATACGTCTGGATTCACCTCGAAAGGGCCCAAGTCGAAAGGGCCCACTTGTTCTAAGGACGATTCTCCACCGCCAACGAACCACTTTGGAAACCCGATTCAGGCCTCAACCAGGGAAAAAATCGAGATTGCAGTTGACTTGAGCGTTGGCGGCCCGCAGCCGCTGGAGTTTCGCCGCCAATACCGTAGCCACAGGGCTCGCGATGCGGATTTTTGGCTGCGCGATTCACTGGTGAATTTGCACCCGGGAGACTTGGGCAGTGGGTGGATACACAACCACGACATCCATCTGGCCTACACCCGCATGCCTGATGACAGCACTGGCATCAGTGATCAGGTGCGCATTCAGATGTCCGATGGATCATTCAATTACTTTGGACGCAACAACGGAGGGCCGTATGTCGCAAAGTACCCCCTTCACAGCCTGGCTGCCACCGCAGTGGGCGCTGAAAGCGGCTGGATTTTTCACGACCGAGAAGCGGAAGCCCAGTACCTTTTCAACGCCAAGGGGCGATTGGTCCAGCAGACCTCGCGCAATGGGTGGACACAGAACTATTCATACAACCCCCAGGGCAAGCTCAGCACGGTGCAGAACAGCTTTGGCCGCGCATTGCAATTCGCATACAACGCAGCCGGTCAACTGGCCAGCGTAACGACAACGGATGGGCGCAGCGTGCAATTTGGCTACGTCGGAAACCTGCTTGCATCCGTGCAGCAGGTAGACGGTACCAGCCGCCAATATCTTTATGACAGCACCAATGCTCCGGGTCTGTTGTCAGGCGTGATCGACGAGAACGGAGTCCGCTACTCCACATTTGGCTACGACGTCGATCGCTGGGCTGTCACTACGGAAAAAGCCGGCGGAGTAGACCGCTACTCCATTCAGTCGGTAGTGGCCAATGGCGCCAACTACGAAGCAACGGTGGTTGATCCATTGGGCACCGTGCGCAAGATCAGGCACGTATTGGTCAGCAGCAGTGACTACAAATACGCTGGATCCGATCTTCCGTTGGCGGATGACGGAAAGCGTCCCAAGTGGAATGTCAGCTACGCAGCGAACGGGCTGCCGGAGTTCTCCTCTGACATGTTCTCCAGCATTGATCGGGTCACATGGGATGTGGCCCGAAGGCTCCCCCTGTCCCTTACAGAGGTAGAAAACCGGTCTCCATTGGCCCGAACCACCACCACATCCTGGCACCCTCAATGGCGCTCTCCCGCAACCATCAATGCACCGGGAAGTACCACCAACTTCACCTATGACAATTCCGGAAACGTACTGAGTCAGGCAGTCACCGACACGGCCACCGGCATAGTGCGCACCACTGCATGGACCTACCACCCCAGCAACCTGGTCGCGACACGGATCGAGCCCAACGGCGCCGTCACCAGCTACGCCTACGACGCACAAGGCAACGTCACACAGACCACCAACGCCCTGGGTCATATCGATACCTACACCTACGATGGCGCGGGCCGGGTGCTCACCCACACGGCCCCCAATGGCGTGCTGACCACCTATGCCTATGACGCCCGTGGCCGTGTGCTCACCTCCAACAGTGGTGGCCAGGTTTCCACGTTCACCTATCGCCCCAGCGGCCAGGTGCTGACGGCCACGCTGCCATACGGTCACAGCATCACCTATGCCTACGACCCGGCCCATCGACTGACGGGCTGGACCGACAACCGAGGCAACACAGGTGTCTACGTGCTCGACAGCATGGGTAACCGCCTGAGCGAGGAAGTGCGGGACGGCCAGAGCCAACTGGCTTGGCAACTGGCGCGCAGCATCAACAACCTGAACAAAGTGGCGTCGCTGACCACGGGCTCTGCTGCTGCGCCGGTGAACTACAAGTACGACGCGCAAGGCGATCTGAACACGGTCACTCAAACCGTTGCAGGCACTGCCATCCAAACCCGCTACGACCGGGACTACTTGGGGCGAGTCTCTCAAATCACTGAGCCAGAAACCTATCGGGCGTCGCTGGCTTACAACGCACTGGATGCCGTCACCAGTGTGTCTGATTTCAAGAGCGTCACCACCACCTACACCCGCGACGCCCTGGGCAACGCCACCTCGGAAACCAGCCCCGACAGCGGCAGCGAGAGCGCCCAATACGACGCCCTGGGCCTGCCCAGCAGCATCACCAACGCCCTGGGCCAGGCAACAACGATCACCCGCGACCTGCTGGGCCGCCCCACCTCCATCGTGCATACCGGTGGCACCACCACCCTGCGCTACGACCAGACCCCTGCAACCAAGGGCTACCTCGGCGAGATCGAAGACGCCAGCGGCACCACCACCTACCAGCGCGACGTGCACGGCCGTGTTGTGAGCCAGACCCAAAAGCTCATCAACAACGACACCCGCACCCTGGCCTACAGCTACCACCCCACCACGGGGCTGCTCAGTTCCACCACCTACCCGGGCGGCCAGGTTCTGCAGAACGTTTACGACGCCACCGGCCAACTCACCGGCCTCACCTGGGCCGGCCAACCCTTGGTCAGCGGCATCACCTGGAGCCCCCTGGGCCAGCCCACCGGCTGGAGCTGGAACCTGCCCGGCGGCGCAGCCGCCATCCCCGCCACCCGCAGCTACAACACTGCGGGCCAACTCACGGCAACCGAGTTCAGCAGCTACATCTACGACGCCGCAGGCCGCATCACCAGCCTGACCCAATCGCTGATGCAGCCTGCCAGCACCGACGCCCAGGCCAACACCGTGACATTGGCCCCCGCCACCTGGACGGTGACCTACAACCGTGCAGGCCGCATCACCGGCTTCACCAAACAGGTGGCCGCCGGCAGCCCTGCCAACACCGTCACCTACGCCTACGACGGCAACGGCAACCGCACCACCAGCAGCCAACAGAGCGCAGGCACCACCACCAACCGCACCTACGCCCTCACCGCCAACCGCCAGACCGGCTTCAGCCAGACCAAGACAGGCACCGGCGGCAACGCCAACACCAGCGTCACCTACCAGTACAACGCCGCCGGGGACTTGCTGAGCGACGGCCTGCGAACCTTCCACTACGACAGCCAGGAACGCCTGGAAAAAGTCACCACCGGCACGGGCGTGGACGCCCCCAGCACCCAGTACGCCCACAACGCCCTGGGTCAGCGCGTGTTCAAGACCGAACCGCTGTTTGCCAGCGGTGGTGGCAGCAGCAGTGGATCAGGATCGGGCAGCACCACCAGCGGCAAGAACCTCAACAACCTGCTGGCCGACCCCGACGACCAGGAAGAAGCAGAAGCGGAGAAGGAAAAGGACAAAGGCTTCATCCAGACCGCGTATGAATTCTTCACCCGCCTGTGGAGCCCCGGCAGCAGCGACGCGCAAAAGCTCGGCTTTGCTTATGTCTATGGAAACGACGGCACCCTGCTGGGCGAATACGGCATGGGCGGCAGCAACAGCACTGGCACCACCCAGTACGTCTACCTGCCCACGGCAAACGGCCCCATGCCCATTGCCGCCATCATCAATGGAGTGGCATATGTCGTGCACAGCGACCACCTGAACACGCCGCGCAAGCTGACACAGCCCGACGGCCAAGTGGCCTGGCAATGGGCCTACAGCGCGTTTGGGGACGAACAGCCCACGCTGGGAGCCAAGCGCTTCACCGACGCAACCACCACCCCCACCACAGGCAGCACGACCATCCCCGAGGTGACCTTCAACCTGCGCTACCCGGGGCAGTACTACGACAAAGAGAGCAACCTGCACTACAACTACTTCCGCAGCTACAGTGCGGAGCGGGGGCGGTACACGCAGGCTGATCCGATTGGGCTGGAGGGTGGGTTCAATCGGTTTGGGTATGTGAACGGAAACCCGTTGAGATGGACAGATCCCAAAGGATTGGTGGCTCCTGCTGTCGCGGCCTGTATGCTGAATCCTGTTATGTGCGCAACTCTCGTTGGTGGCACTGGTCTGGCGCTGATAGATGCATGCAAGAAGACATGGGATTATTTATCCAATAATAATATGTCCTCAACCAGTTCGAGCAATTCAATGGATGGGGAGGCTGGTTGTGAAGTTGAGTGCAGCAATAAAAAAGGAAATCGAAAGCAAACAAGACGATATGCTCCAGATGGCCTTCCCGAGACAGATACTGATTGGGACCACAGCCATGACGGACTGGGGTCGCCTCATTCCCATGACTGGACTCGGCCTGTGGATGGTAGTAGGCCAACTAAAGATAATCGCGGTGGCGGACGTCCTTCAGTACCTGGCGACCCGGGAATTCCGCAGTAACTATCGGTGGAGGTGAAATGATTTTTCTCGCAGTTACGCCTGAAGGATTAATTGTGGCCCTTGAAGCTGCAAAACTAATTGGTGGGCACGTTTGGTGTGGTTCTGATGCGGTATCTGAGCTGGATGGGAAAAAAATAAAAATCTCACGCTTCAATTACTCCTTGATCGAGGGTGACAGAGATGTTATGCAGGACGCTCTGGAAACCATTGAGGAACATCATCCTGGTCAAGTGATATGGGTTGAAGGAGTGAATTCGAGAGAAAAATAGGGGTCAGGTCTTGTCTTTTTTCTCCCGAGCCCAGAAATTGCTCTCCATCACCAAACCGAGCAGTAGGTTTGTTCGCAGAATCCTGAAAATGGCAAGACCACTGCGAATCGAGTTCACCGGCGCGATCTACGGGTGACCTCGTGGGGTGACCGACGTGAGCCCATCGTGCTGGGCGATGATGATCGCGAAGTCCTGCTGATCGGTCTGGGTCAAGCTCTGATAGGGCTAGGGTCAGGTCTTGCCTTTTGCCTCTAATACCTAGAAGCTCCCCTTCATCATCGAACTGAGCCGCTAGTTCGCGGAGATTCTGAAGATGGCAAGACCATTGCGAATCGAGTTCCCCGGTGCGACCTACCACGTGACCTGCGGGGTGACCGGCGTGAGCCCATCGTGCTAGACGATGATGATCGCCAAGATCCGGCATGCTACAAAGCTGCAGATGCAAAAAGAGCAGCGCCTTTGCGGGGTGCTCGACACACAATAACAATAGCGGGATGGAACATTGTTGGGGTCAGGTCTTGCCTTTTGCCCTCGGTTCGTAGAAACCTCCCTTCACTATCAAACTGAGCCGTCAATTCGCGGAGGTTCTGAAAACGGCAAGACCATTGCGAATCGAGTTCCCCGGTGCCATCTACCACGTGACCTCGCAGGGTGACCGGCGTGAGCCGATCGTACTGGGCGATGATGATCGCGAAGACCTGCTGATCGTTCTGGGTCAAGCGCTGCATCGGTTTGATGCCTGTGCCTTGGCGTGGTGTTTGATGGATAACCACTACCACTTTGTGTTGCACACCCGGCAGCCCAACTTGTCGCTCTTAATGCGCCACATCAACGGTGTTTATACCCAGCGCTTCAATCGGCGGCACGGCAAAGTGGGGCATCTCTTTCAGGGGCCGTACAAGGCCATTTTGGTGGACCGAGATGCCTACCTGTTGGAAGTTTGCCGCTATGTTGAGCTGAACCGGGTGCGCGCGAGTTTGGTGGAGCACCCGGCCCAATGGCCTTGGTGCAGTTACCACGCGCTAACGGGCCAGAACACGGCCCCTGAATGGCTGGATGTGCAAGCCGTCTGGGGCTATTTGCTGGGGCGTGATCCAAAGGATGAGAGGGCATGTGCCCAGGCCGCGCAGGCCTATGCCGCGCTGGTGCAAGCGGGGCAAGGGGTTCAGCTATGGGCCCAGGGCCTGCGCCAGCAGATGTACCTGGGCGATGATGACTTTGTACTGCGCATGCAGGCGCTTGCCAGCGACCGTACCGTTAGCGCCAAAGAGATTCCAAAAACGCAGCGCGCCAGCCCCAAGAGCCTGCAAGACTGGCTGGCCTTGTGCCCCACGCGCGACCAGGCTTTGGTGCAGGCGCACTATGCATCACAAATCAGCCTGTCGCAGATCGCGCGCCAGTTGGGCTTGTCGGTCTCGCGCGTCAGCCGTATTGTGTCGGCGCAGCGGACATTGATGCTGGGGGCCGCGACGGACCTGCGACCGGAGCTCTAGAAGGCAAAAGGCAAGACCTGACCCCAATGCCCGCTTGACCCCAATGCCCGCTATTGTTGACGGTTTTGGGCATGCAACTGGCCGAGCAAATTCTGGAAATCCAAAAGATCCAACGATCGATTACGACCCTTGGCGAAATAAAATTAGACCAATTAAAAATAATTAATTCACATGAAGCACAAGTTGGCTATTCAATTGCTAGGGGTTTTTGCCTTTTTTTCAGGTTGTGGAATTTTTTTGATTTCTATTTCAACTCTAAATAAAGTCAATATTTTTCATTTAGTTTCATCGATTGTTATTTATATTGCGGGAGTAGGGCTGTTGACCTATCCCGTTGAAGGGGGGAAGAGGGGCGCCTATTTTTTGGCGACGCTCATAGCTCCATTGACATTCTTCGGGGCTTTTTTTCTAGGGGATCTTGTAAGAGAATTGGGGATATGGTTGCCATTTGTAGTTGAGCTAGGGGTCTCGTTTGGGATTGCTTTGTTGCTATCATTTTTGATAATAAAATATATGTCCATAAATAAATGATAGAGATTGGATTGAAATTACACCCGGGAAGGGTGTCGGGTGTTGCTTTTCGATGCGGTGACGATGACGATGAAGGGGCCAGTCTTGCTTTTTGCCTCGATTCGATAAAAACTCTCATCCACGGTCAAACTGAATCGTGATTTTGCGGAGGTCCTGAAAATGGCAGGAACATCGCGAATCGAGTGGATGGAGGGGTCAGGTCTTGCCTTTTGCCCCCAAGCCATAGAAACTCCTCTCCATCCATCACCAAACTGAGCCGTCAGTTTGCGGAGGTTCTGAAAATGGCAAGACCACTGCGAATCGATTTCCCCGGTGCCACTACCACGTGACCTCGCGGGGCGACAGGCGTGAGCCCATCGTACTGGGCGACGATGATCGCGAAAACCTGCTGAGCGTTTTAGGGCTAGGATGCCGAAGTCCTCGAAAGAACTACGACCAGAGTTAGAGGGTGGAGAAAGGCAAGTCTGACCCTATTGCCCGTTACTGAAAGAAAGCATGGATGCCAATTCGCTTGAGATAGGTGCAACTTACTATCGAATTACATACGCCGACGTGGCTCAAACAATGCTGGGCATTGAGCCGTTGGTATACGCAGGAATGAACATATCTGACCCACCTTCTGACGAATCGGCCAAGTACTACTTCCAGGACGCGGTTTCTGTAATGCGGTTTGGATTGGGCGTCCGGTGGGGACAAGAAGTGCAACCCGCTGACGAGACGTCAGATCTGAATCCGGACGATGATGAAGGGCGTGTGTATTGGGTCCATGACGCGAGCGAGATAGGCGAGGGGATAGTTGACCTACTGGCTCTTCCCGCCGAGATTGATCGAACTATTGAACGAGCCAAAGCGTTGGGCTTTCCGAAGTTATCGAAGGCGAAAGGAAAGTGGGTTTAGCTGCCGCATCCAGATCCTTGAGCACCTTGGACTGGACCGTAGGGTTAGTTTCCAGCCTGCCTTCAATCTCGCGCAGGCGGCCGTACCAGAGGAGCCCGCGTAACTGGTACGGCGGTGGCACGATGAGCCCGGTGATCAGCAGGCCTGGCACCTCCAACGCGCGATGAGGAGCGGCCCAGGTTGGCGGATCGAGTGCAGCGCCATGGGGCTAGCGTCGCTGTCAATCGCCCAACTGGGTTGCGGCGCAGCTCAATACCTTTCTTGCACCTGTGGCCTTGCTGGAGGACACTGGCGCAATCAACCTCCGATCCGCTTGCGCAAGACGGAAGAAACCTGTCCAAAACATGAAAAATCCCGTTTGTGAGGTCTCTTGAAATCTCTCTCTTCATTGCTCAAGCTTCAGTTCTGCATTGGATTCATCGGGGCATTGGTCCTCACTCCATTTGTGTACGTTTGGGAGTTGGTGTGGGGTGATATCAGTCTCTTTGGATCTTTCTTTTTGCTGGGAGTGGTCATGGCTATTTGGTGTTCGCTTCTGTTTGGCGGTGTGTTTGTATTGGCTGGATTGGTGGCTTTTCCAGTGCTGAAATTCCTGCAGCGTCGAAATATAGTTCAGGATATTTTTTAGAGACTGTGTCTGAGAAATAATCGGTAGGTTGGGTCTGGTGTGGCTTTTGGTCCTGATGAATTTATGAATAAAATTTTCAAAGAGTTCATGATTTGGAAGTATATCGAAAGGGCTTCGGCTGTCCGGTGTTCTTGTCTCAATGGTTTGACAGCGGGTCAATTCGCTGTCCAGAGTGCAGATTTTTTTCGTTTTCCGTTGAAACTCAATTTAAATAATGATTTTGCACGGCAATTTGCGGAACTTCCCATTGAGATTTCGCCACTTCTGCGTTGCGCACGGTTTGACTCGCTTGAGTAGTTTGTGCTTCACCATGAGCGTAAATTTTCATAGGGTGGATAATAAAATGAATACCAAGCAAAAAAACATTGCGACAGCTTTATTCATGACGGCTGGAGCGATGGATGGGGTGCTTATCATGGTTTTGATGATGCCCGAACGAGATCATGGTCTTTCGGAATTGAAGCTGGGCCTGGCGATTGGGGCATCCATGGGGTACGTTTGCTTCCGGGTTGCGATGCATTTCTTTGACAAGCACGGCCGATAGAGCGCGGAATGGTTGTTAATGGCATCAAAAATTCTCCTCCGCCTGCGATAGGCAGTGAGCGCGTTATTGCCTATGCTATCGTTGATAGGTCAATGCGTTACACAGGGACACGGCGTCTGTACGTTGGGGAAAAACTGCTCGGTAGAATGCCCAGAATCGCGATCTGCAAGAGTTTGCGAAAAGAGATGGGCGGATACCTCATTCTTTTCTGCGACAAGCACTGGCGGATGCTGGGTGTGAGCGGTGCCGAATCGTTGCGTGCGGCAAAGAAAGAAGTTGAGGGCTACTACCTTGGGATCGAGTCAAAATGGGTCGCGGTAGATACTCCGGTGAAGGCGGCCAAGCAATGGCTGGCGGCACAGTATCCGCAAGATGTATGCAGCTTCTGCGGGCATTTTTCTTATGATGCGCGGGTCATGTTCCTTGGCCCAAAGGCTGTCGTGTGTTCAAACTGCGTAGAAGCGTTTGCATAGGAGTTGAAGAAAGGAAGCGAATCTGAATAGGCCAGGAGAAGAAATGGACTCTCACTTCGAAGAACTTTTGGAGCAGGTCTACTCGTCGTGGTTGCAAACCATGGCGTCCGCACATGGCCCCGGTAGCCACAGGATTGACATGGAGTTTATCGAGCAATTCTATGATTCGGAAATAGCGCCTGCCGCTGAGGCCTCGGGCAGCAGGCTGCTGATCCAGCTGGACTGGATTCTGTATGGTGCAGTATGTTCTGTCTTGAAAGCGGCGCACGTCGTTCGCCTGGATGAAATTCGAAAGGATCGCTTGAAGGAGCGATTTCACCATCTACTGCTGACTGTCGGGATCCCGCAATTGAAAGGAGAAGCAGAGGCAGATGGCTCGCTCGATCTTGAGGAGCTTGCGGCCTATCTGGGGCGCAGCGGACTGGCTGAAATAAAATAAACCAACGCAGATTGGAATTGCGAATCTATTTTGGGGCCATGTACTTTTGGCCGTAGTGCAGCGGCCCGTTGATCGCCAATACGTATGAAAAAACTACTGCTCAGCATCCTTGCTATTGCGCTTTGCGCGCTGTGTGGCTGCGATCAATCCAGCACCTCGGCACCGAGCAACCAAGCACCCGCTGCTCCCACTCCGACCGCATCGGCGCCAGTGCAGAGTCGTGCGCCAACGGCGTCCAGCATCAGCGAAGCGCGCTTGCTGGACGACCTTCGATCCCAGGATTTCGATCGCGTTATCCGGACCATGAACGATGCCAAACGCGCGCGGTACGCAGGCCATTTGACGCCCATCTTTATCGGCTTCTGGAATGGGACGGACTTGCATGGAGTCGACCCCAATTTCCTGAACCTTCCGCGGATTCGGATCGAAATCGCGGATGTGCTCGCACAGCAGGAGAAGAACGGCTACCAGGGGTTGGACAAAACCGCTTTCGCCCAGTACGCCCGGGGCCTGATTACCTCCAACGACACGCAGGTCGCAAACCAGGCCATGCTGGTGCTCGGCATCGCGGGCAGCGCTGCCGACATGTCACTGCTGGAAGGCATGGCCGAGGACATTGCAGAGAGCCGGTTTCGCGCTGCTGTCATCGCCTTGGCCCGCAACTGCAATACCACCGACCAGCTTCTTGAAAAATTGAAGGCCAGCTTGAAGGAGGCATGGCGCAAGGATTTCCTGGCGGAGATCCGTGAGAGTTCCGGCCCCTTGCGGGTATGCCCGTCTCGCTAGCCCGCATGGATTTGTCAGGGGCGGTTTGCGAATGCAAGTCGGGCGCACTGTGGCTGTCTGTGCGAGATGGATTTGCGCTTTCTTTCAATAGGCAAGCATGACGCAACGGGTCTTCAGATTTCTCGCAGCACTGCTTGGCTGCATCGCTGCAAGCCTTTTCTTTCTTTCATGGGCCATGCAAACGCTCTGGACAGCGTCTTTCCACGGCCAAGACAACGCGCAGTGCGCCGTATGGTTTTACGGTCAGACGGCTGCCGGCTTTCTTTCGGCTGTGGGTGGAGTCGTAATCGTTTGGAAGTGGTGGCAAGGGCTGCCAGCCGCAAAACGCCGAGAAAGAAAGGCTGAACACCACCGATGGCCAATGAGGCCGTCGCGGGAGTCGAGGTCTCGGGATTTGGCCGACCTCAGTATCGTCAAGAGGTGGCCGGCTGTCCGGGTTCCACCCGTTGAGTTCCACCCGCCGGGCCTGTTGGCTGCGCCGCAGGCGCCTCCTCCGCCACACCCCCCGCCTGCACCCTGAGCAACTTCCTGCGCACCATCTGGATATGGTTGCGCAGCGCATACAGCTCGTCCGCATACGACAGCGGCACGCTGATCTTCTCCACCTGGACCTCCAGCGCGTCCAGGGCCTTGAGCATGTCGGGGTGGCCGGCGGGGTTGGTCTCCAAGGTGTCTTCGATCTCGCGCAGGCGGCCGTACCAGCGAAACACGCGCGAGCGCACGCGGAACTGGTACAGCGGCGGCACGATGCGCGACAGGGGCAGCAGCACGGCGATCAGCAGGCCCATCACCAGCCACATGCGGTCGATCAGGTTGGCGATCCAGAACGGCAGGTAGCGCTGCATCATGGGCACGGGCTCGTTGATGGCGCGCTCGCCCTCCTTGGCAATGGGCAGCTCGCTGTGGCGGGTGCTGGGGAACTCGCGCGCGCGGTTGAACCAGCTGGCGCCGCCGTGCAGCTTCTGCGCGTTCTGCGCAAACAGCGTGAGCAGGGCAGGGTGGGTGCCGTCGCGTGCCAGCAGCGAGGTGGTGGTGGCCACCAGGCGCGCGTCCAGCGGCGGGATGTTGCTGGCCAGGTCGACCACGCCGCGCGGCAGGGTCACCGGCGTCAGGTAGGGAAAGCGCCGCGCGTAGGCCTCGTGCTGGGCAAAGTCCATCAGGTGCACGCCGGGGGTCTGCAGCAGCATCTGCACCATCAGCGATTCGGGGGCCGAGGCGAACACCAGCGCATCGAGCTTGCCGTCCAGAAAAGCCACGGTGGCGGGCGTCTGCTCCAGCTGCGACAGGCGCACCTGTTTGGGCTCCACGCGGTTGGCCTCCAGCAACTGCTCCGTCAGGCGCGGCACGCCACTGCCTTCGGACCCCACGTTCACGCGCAGGCCGCGCAGCTGGCGCAGGCTGTCCAGCCGGCCAGTGGCCGTCACGCGCAGGGCCGAGTCGGCGCGGTAGAACAGCCAGATCGGCTCGACGAACAGGCTGCCCAGCGATGCCAGGTTGTCCGGGTCATCGGGCAGCAGCTCGGCCGTGCCGCCCTGCACAAAGGCCAGGTCGGCCTCGCCGTCGCGCAGCAGCTGCAAATTGTGCGACGAGCCCGCGCTGGGCTTGAGCACCACCTCGATGCCATCGACCGCCAGCGCCTTCTGGTAGCGCTTGCCGAATTCTTCGTACGCGCTCTGCGCCGGGCCGGTGGCCAGCGTCACCGTCTTGGGCGGGTTGGGGTTGAGCCACCAGTAGGCGGCGATCAGCAGGCCCACGGCCAGAAAGGCCAGCGGGCCGGCCGAGACGATCAGGTCGCGCAGCGTGAGGAAGGTGTTGCGTAGGGCCTGGGGCATGGGGGTGGGTACAAAGGAGGGAGGGGGTGGTCTTGTTCTGGCTGCGCCGGCGCTGGGCCGATGGTGGCGGTACCTGCCGCCCCCGATTGGCGATGGCGCGATTATCCGTGCAGGTGGCCGGGCGCTGGTCGGGCGGGCCGGGTTCAAGGTATCCCAAGGTATCCATTCGTACGGCCGGGCCTGCGGATCGACACGGCCATGGCAAACTTGCGCCTTCTCCTCTCTCACGAGCGATCCTGGCGTTCCCTTGCTCCATGACCATCCTGACCCGCGAGAACCTCCGCAACGGCAGCTTGCGCCGCCGCATGAATCTGGTTGCCCACCCGGGGTGGTCCGACGAGCGGGTGGAAGAATCCTTTGCCCACGCCTGGGACAGCCGGCCCGAAGGGCCCACCTGGGTGTTCGGCTACGGTTCGCTGATCTGGAACCCGCTGATGCCGTTCGAAGAGCAGCACACGGCCACGCTGGCGGGCTGGCACCGCAGTTTTTGCCTGCGCTCCATCTCCGGGCGCGGCAGCCCCGAGCGCCCGGGCCGCGTGCTGTCGCTCATGCCCGGCGGTGCCGTACAGGGCGTGGCCCTGCGCCTGCCCGAGGCCGATGCGCGCGACGAGGTGCGCATGCTCTGGACGCGCGAGATGACCGGCGGCGGCTACCACCCGCAGTGGCAGGCCGTGCAGCTGGAGGACGGCCGCAGCGTCACCGCCATCACCTTCGTGGCCAACCCCGACCACCCGCAGCACGAGCACGACGCCTGCGCCGAGACCGTGGCCCGCCTGGTGGCGGTGGCCAAGGGCGTCTTCGGGCCCAACATCGACTATGTGCTGTCGCTGGACCAGGCGCTGCGCGAGCGCGGGCTGCACGACCCGTATGTGGAAGCCATCGTGCAGGGGATCCGCGAGGCACAAAGCCAGGGGCAGGAGCAAAAGCAGCAAGGCTAGGACCGCATTGTCCGCCGGCAGGCAGGCGACAATGGTGGCCAACTGCGCCATAACCCGCCCCCGTTTTCTTTTTGTACCCTCCGCCCGCATGCCCGCCATCCACGCCGCCATTCCCAGCCGCACCCTGTTGATCGCCGTCGACCCCGATGGCAGCTGGTCCCTGGCGGACGAGGGCACGCCGGGCTCGGCGGACGTGGACTTCCGCCTGGAGATCACCGATGACGGCGGCAGCGGCTGCCTGCTGGTGTGCTCGTCGCTCGATGGCCGGCTGGCCGCCGACCACTGGTTCGCCACGCTCGGCGAAGCCCAGGCCTTTGCGGCCGATGCCTTTGGCATCGAGGCACAGGAGTGGGGCAGCGGCGGCTGAGGGCCGCCGCAAGCCGGCCCGCCCGCCCTCCCAGGACACCCTGCGCGTTGTTTGTTGTTTGTTTTACCCGGACAAAGACCTTTCGATGATCCAGCCCCCCATACCCTACGAGCCCGTGGAACCCGCCACGCAACCTGCGCAGCTGGCCGCCGACGACTACGACGATGCGGAGACCACACAGCCCGCAGGGCTCGACGAGGGATCTGCGCAGCCCGCCGAGCCGGACCAAGACGCCCCGGCCGAAGTGGTGCGCCTGATCGCCGCGCTCACTGCCGTACCGGGCGTGACCCAGGCGCAGCTGGACAACACCTACCTGCCCGAGGTGGCGCTGGTCGACCTGTCGCTGCCCAACGGCCCGCATGCCGACCTGCCGATTGCCGCGCTGCGCCGCTCCAATGGCGCGCTGGAGAACGAGGTGCTGCTGTCGCTGGAATTCCGCATCCAGCGCAACGAATCGGGGCTGCGCGCCGCGGAATTCCTGTCGTGGTGGGTGCGCGAGCAGTCGCGTCTGGGCGAGAACATGCAGCTGCGCACCCTGGGCCAGCCCCCCATGGTGGCGGGCGAGCAGCAGCTGGGCCGCACCCTGCGTTTCACCATCGACTGGTTCTATGCCGACACCTCCGAGGACATGGCCAACGTGCTCAGCGCCGTGGGCGGCAAGGCCCTGGCGCTGGAGCTGGCGACCGAGATGTACAAGGATGCGTTCTAGCCGCCGCGCACCCTTGGTGTGCCAGCGGCACGCCCGCGTGCGGGCTGCCGCATGATCATCTACCCCACCGAACTCATCGCACTGGGCCTGTGGCTGCTGGCGCCCGCGCTGGCGCTGGGCCTGCTGGTGCTCTATGCCGTGCATGCCCGCTTCGGTGCCCGCATGGGCCTGCGCCCCTGGCGGGCTGCCAGCCTGCTGGTGGTGTTCGGCATTTCCCTGGCAGCGATACTGCTGGTGTATGCGCCTGCAGAAACGGCGCGGTCCCTGGGGCTGCGCGACATCCGCATCCTGGGTTGGCAGACCTTCTGGGCGCCCGTGGGCTTTGTGGCCGAGTTGCTGGCGCTGCCCATGGCGCTGTGGCTGGGCCGGGGGCGGTGATCCAGGCCCAGCCATCTTGCTTCAAATTGGCGGTTTTATATTGTCCAGCAAGGCGCGAACCGATTGCAAGGATTGCGAGGACGGATTTTTCTCGATGAACTCGTATGCCTTCGAGCGAGCCTTCGATATCTCAGCAGAGTATGTTTTTTCCATTGCCAACTCTCTCCCGCGGGCCGATATGAGAAATGCGATCGCGAAGCGAGGATCGGTATCCGCCATTTGCAGCTTGTCAAAAATGACTTGGTCGTTGGGCCTTGCTGAGGGGCCTTTCTTTTCGAATTCGCTCATGGCGCCGAGCCACTTTTCTACGCGAATGGCTTCAAACATGCTGAACGCGGTGGGCGCTCCAGTGAACAAAGGTTCGTTGGCTTTGAGGAAGCTCTTGAGCGCACCCAATTCGGCGGCGGTCAAAGCGCCCGCGTTTCCTCCGCTCATGTAGTCTGCAACGATGTCCGATGCATAGCGATTATGGCTTTCCGCCAGTTCCTTGATCATCGAGGCCCGGGTGTCCGGCGGTGCGCCAGGAAAGGCATGGGCCAACTCTCCGTAGTAGTCGTCGAAGCTCAAGAATTTCTTTTTGTAGGATGCGGAGAGATTGTCCAAGGTATTGTTGTCGAAAAGAAGGCGTGAATGGCTCAATGCCAACTCTCGACCTACCTTGGCGTCGGCCTCTGCCCAAATCAACTCCGTCAGAGTGGCTGATATCTTCTCTCTCAGTTGCTGATCTTCTGTATTGAAGTATGCTGAATTATAAAAACGTGCCAATCGCGATCGCTCTTGCGGATCCTTGCTGTCCTTGAAGCGTTGGCTTATCTGGTTGATCATGCTGTCGCTTGCTGGTATTTTTTTGGACAAGAGTATGTCCAATTTGCTTGAAAGATCACCCGCGCCGGCAGAGTCGATAAGCGAAGACAATGACTCCTGATTTTTATCGTGCGTGCTTGCGCTTTGAGCTTCAGCCGCAAGCATCGCCCAATTGGGCGGATTGAGGGGGGCTTCATCTCCCTTGAGATTTATCGCCGCATATACCGCCACGCCGGCCAGGCCGACGATCAAAACAGTAGCCATTATTTTCCTCAAAGATGCAGTGCCGTGGAGATTAATCCAAACCATGGTCAGTCGAGCTGCGTGCGCCCCCAGTGCGAATTCGAGCGAGCGCGGGTCTGCCGCACCGATTCGCCCTCGCCATTGAAGTTGAAGCTCCAACTGCCACTGGCCTGGCTGGGGTAGTGGATCAAGCGCCGGTAGCGGTTGCCGGCCCAGCCCAAGAACCTGTTCACGCTCTTTGCGGGGTCGCGCAAGTCCCTTGCGCCCGGCACAGCAGGGTGGGCCAGTCGATGGCGGGCAATTGGTGGCCGGTGGTGTTGCGCATGGGGCTCTGCCTCGCTCAGTCCCGGTCCGGCGCGCCCAGCGGAAAGTACGGCCGGAAATACCGCGCTTCGTCCACCGCGCGTGCGAACGAGGGGCGCGCCAGCAGCCGTGCGCGGTAGGCACGCAGCACCGGGTAGGCGTCGGCGATCGGGTGCGTCCAGTCCGCATAGAACAGCGAGGGCGCCGCCGCGCAGTCGGCCAGCGTGAAGTGCTCGCCCGTGGCCCAGGTGCAGCCGGCCAACCGGCCTTCCAGCCAGGCGTAGGCGCGGTCGAGCTTTTCCACGGCCAGGGCCATGCCGTCCTGGCGCTTGACCGCATCGCCGGTGAGCGCGCCGTTCACGGCCAGCTGCATGGCGTTCATCACATGCAGGTCGAAGAAGCGGTCCATGAAGCGCACGCCGAGTGCGTCCACCGGGTCGCTCGGAATCAGGCGCACCGGGCCGGGGTGGGCGATCTGCAGGTACTCGATGATGATGCTGGTCTCCACCACATCGCGCGCGCCATCCACCAGCAGCGGAAACTGCCGCAGCGGCCACTTCGCCAGCCATTCGGCCGCATGCTGCGGCGCATCGGGCCCCAGCACGCGGAACTCGAAGGGCGTGGCGTTTTCGTACAGCGCGGTCAGCACCTTCTGCGTGTACGACGAGAAGGGGTGGCCGTAGAGCACGAGCGGCGGGGCGTTCGAAGGGGCCGGAGCAGACGGGCTCATGCAGGACTCCTGGGGATGGGGTGGCTGGCGGGCATGGTACCGCCTGGGACTATATTGCCGGTCAGCCACGCCCGCCATGGAATGAAACACTTTCTCCAACAACTTGCCATCGCTGCCCTGGCCTTGCTCCTGATCGCCGCGGCGGGCCTCTTTGCGCTGTCGCTTCTGTTCCCGGATCTGTGCGGCAACAGGGTGCTTGCCGAGGCCGTCTCGCCCGACCAGCGCCTCAAGGCCGTGGTGTTCCAGCGCGACTGTGGCGCGACTACGGGATTCTCGACGCAGGTGTCGGTCATCGCTGCCACGGATGCCTTGCCCAATGCGTCCGGCAACCTCTTCTCGGCCGACAGCAACCGGGGGGCCGTGCCCGTCAGCGCGGCGGGCGGGCCGGTGGTGCAGGTGCGCTGGGCGTCGGGCCGTGCGCTGGTCCTCGCGCACCACGCGGGCGCCCGTGTCTTCACGCAGAAGGATTCGGTGTCCGGGGTCGCGGTGGCGTACGAGCAGCTACCCGCCAGGTAGCCTGTGGTGCGCCCGCCGGTAGCAGCGCAAGCTGCTCCTGCAGTCCATGGCGTGCAGTGCCAGGCCGGGCCGGGCCGCTAGGCTGGCTGCATCCACTTGACGAGGTGTTTGCATGCCATGGCCACTTGCCGCGCGCTGCCTGTTCCTTGTGGCCCCGGCTGCCGCCAGTGCTGCTTGTTCTGCATACTGGTACGCGTCACCGTGGCCCAAGCCTGTGGGCTTGCCCACCATGGGCTTCGCGCTGGAGTGGCCAGGGCGTGTGATCATTCATTTCGCCCCCGCGCTGGCCCCGGCATGCGGATGGATGCGCGAAGCGCGGCGCAGCCCATAGTGGACTATGGGCAAGCCGAGC
>NZ_JBWKNZ010000014.1:0-202016 GCF_059415825.1 Acidovorax sp. GW821-FHT10A04 | reverse complement strand
GCCGATCTTCAGTGTGGCCGACTATGGGCTGGAGGCGGATCTGTTCACGGCCGTGCCGGAGTTGGTCCGGGCGCTGTGATCGGCCGGGGGCCAATGGCATTTCAAACCATGGAGACAAGCATGCACAACAACAAACCCTTCAACCGCCGCCGCCTGCTGGTGGCCGCCTCCGCAGCCGTGGCGACCACTGCAGCACCCGTCTGGGCCAACGCCTCCTGGCCCAGCAAGCCCATACGCATCGTCGTGCCCTACACTGCGGGTGGCTTCACCGACCAGATGGCGCGCCTGCTGCAGGTCGGGCTGCAACAGGCGCTGGGGCAACCGGTCGTGATCGACAACAAGCCGGGTGCCAACAGCATCATTGGCGTGGATGCAGTGGCCAAGGCCGCGCCCGACGGGCATACCTTTGCCGTGGTGATTGCCGCCTATGCGGCCAACACCACGCTCTACCCCAAGCTGCCCTACGACCCGAAGAAGGACCTGGTGGGCGTGTCCCTGATGGGGGTTTCGCCGCTGGTGGCCGCGGTCGCCACGAACGCCCCGTACAAGACCACGGCGGAGCTGGTGGCCTACGGGCGTGCCAACCCGGGCAAGCTGAGCTACGCTTCGTCGGGCTCCGGCTCGGCCGCGCACCTGACCTCCGAACTCATGCGCCTGGTCACCAAGGTGGACATGGTGCACGTGCCCTACAAGGGGGCGTCCCCCGCGCTGGCCGACCTCATGGGCGGGCAGATCCCGCTGTTCCTGGACCCGCCGCCCAATCTGATCCAGCCCGCCAAGGCCGGCAAGATCCGCCTGATCGGCGTGGCCAGCGACAAGCGCGTGCCGGCGCTGCCGGACGTCCCGACCTTTGCCGAGCAGGGCTACCCCGGCATCGTCGGCAGCACCTGGGCCGCCATGCTGGCGCCGGCCGGCGTGCCGCGCGAGATCGTGCAGCGCATGTCCACCGAGGTCGCGCGCATCATCCGCAGCGCCGAGGTGTCGCGCCGCCTGGAGCAGAACATGGGCACGTTCGCCGAGGGCTCCACCCCGCAGGAGTGCGATGCCTTCATTGCCAGCGAGACCGCGAAATGGGCCAAGGTCATCCGCGAGGCCGGGGTGGTCGTGGACTGATTCAATCGCATAACGATTGCTCCCGGCGCCTATGCGCCGTATCTGCATCCTCCTACAGGACCGGAATCGACTGCTCCGTACGATTCGTCATCCCTGCCGCTGTGGCTGCCCGCAGCCAGGCCCGCTTTGGCCAAGAGGTGCCGCCATGATGACCGACTCGCAAAACCTGTTCAGCACCGCCCAGGCACTGCCTGGTGCGCTGGCCTCGATGGGCTCTGCACCGGTCATCCGGCAACTGCGCCACCTGGTGGACAACGGCCTGGCCGACCTGCCCCCACCCGGCACGGGCCGTACGCTGGAGCGCTGGCAAGCCCTGAGCCTGGTGGCCGGCCACGACCTGTCGCTGGCCCGGCTGTACGAAAGCCATACCGATGCGCTGGCCATCCTGCGCGAGCTGGGTTGCGAAGAGCGCATCCGTGGCGCGGTCTGGGCCATGTGGGCGGCCGAGTCGCCCGGCCGCCGGCTCGAGGCCATCGACCGGGGCGCAGCGGGCATCGTGCTGTCGGGCTCCAAGGCCTCGTGTGCCGGAGCCCTGGGCGCCACCCATGCCCTGCTGACCGCCTGGCTTCCAGGGCAGCAACCACAGCTCATGGCGGTGGAGCTGGACCATCCCAGCGTGGGCATCCACACCAACGACTGGCATGCGGTGGACATGACCGACTGCGGCAGTGCGGATGTGAGCTTCCACAACACCCCTGCAACACTGCTCGGCTCCCCGGGCGACTTCCTGCGGCGCGGCGGCTACTGGCATGGCAGTGCGGGCATCGCAGCCTGCTGGCACGGAGGTATCCGTGCCGTGGCCCAGGTGCTCTATGCGGCAGTGCAGCAGTGTCCGCCCTCCCATCCCATCCATGCCACGCGCGCTACCGCCCTGGGCCGGGTGGACGCGCTCCTGAGCAGCACTGCCGCCGTACTGCGCGACAGCGCGGCCTGGATCGATGCCCACCCCGGCGACACCGCCATGGTGGTGGCCTTGCGCACGCGCCGGGCGGTGGAAAGCGGCGCCCGGCGCGTGCTCGAGGAAACCGGGCGCGCGCTGGAAGGCACGGCCTTCAACCGGAGCGCATTTTTTGCACGCCTGGCTGCGGACCTGCCGGCTTTCATGCGCCAGAGCCAGGTCGACCGCGACGAGGCAGCCCTGGCCGGAGCGCTGCTTGCCCAGGAGACGCCACCCCGCTGGGCGCTGTGACCAGGGGGCGTTCCTCTCGCGCCGTCGTCCTACAAACCCAGGTCCCGACCCCGCTTACCATGGGCTTGTCGATACCGCAGTCGACATCCCCCACTTGCATCACCGATGCAAGAAGAAAGCCCGCTCCATGCGGGCTTTCTTTTTTTTGCTGCACCGCATCGAAACCCCTTCTGTCCCAGGGCTGTTGCGAATGGTTGCCCTCCCCTCGCGGGCTGCGGTTCAGAATGCGCTGTCACCAAATACGCCGGGGGTCTTATGCCGATGGAGTACCTGAAAGTGATCGCTGTCGAGATGCTTCCGTTCGAGGTGGACGATGAAGCGGATGTGGACATGCTGAGGGTGCTGGAGGCTGCCGGCATGGTGGAAGTCCAGTTCGCGCCGGGGCGCGGCAGCCCCGCCCGCGTGATCGCCGTCACTGGCCTGGGCCGTGCATCGTTGCTGGCTGAAACCGCCAAGCAGGTGATAAGACGGCGCAGCCCCGAGGTGTCGTCGGCCTGGGCCGCACTCTCCTGAGACGCCCGCCCGCCGTCAACGGCCCGGGCTGCCTGGCTGGTTGGCGCACAAGATCTGCGCAGGCTCTTCTCTTCCCTGCATATTCATTTTTTCGCCTGATGGGATGCCCCTGCAACTCCTGGGCAGAAGATTTGCTTGCGCTGCGTAATGCAGGCGCTTGCTCAGCAGGAAGTGTCTACCCGGACACATGCGTTGCACGGACGTAAGAAATGCGGTCCTGGAGGGGTGCGGTCCCTGGCCGCAACCGCTGGTTTTGCCCTGGCACCTGCCGGCCAACAGGCGCCTGGAGGGTCGGTGGAATCCTTACCTTTGGCTACGCCGTGCCCCCAAAAACCGCGTAGGCAAACGCCTACCTGAGCATGCGCAGCGGTCTTGCGTTGGCATATTGCACTGCAGCAGAACATGGAGGCCAACCACCCCCTCACCATGAACGCCGCAGCGCACTCCACGTCCCTTGAAGCCCAGGCTGCTGCGGCCTCATCCCATTTCCGGCAGCATGAAGTGCTGGGCGCCCATACCGATTCGGCAGGCACCCGGTTCACCGTGTGGGCGCCGAACGCTCGGCAGGTCGAGGTGATCGGCAGCTTCAGCAACTGGGCGCCCCTGGCCATGCAGCGCGCGCAGGACGGTTCGGGCCGCTGGAGCACGCGCGTGGAAGGCGCCGGCCATGGGGATCTGTACAAGTACCGCATCGAGGATGCGCACGGCCACTGGACAGAAAAGGCCGACCCCTACGCCACCCGGCAGGAACATCCACCAGGCACGGCCTCGCAGATCTGGAAGCTCGACTACGAATGGAACGACCGCGCCTGGATGGCGGCGCGCGGCGAGCGCCAGGCGCTGGCCGCACCCATGTCCATCTACGAGGTGCACCTCGGTTCCTGGCAGCGCCAGGAGGACGGCCGTTTTCTCAACTACCGCGACATCGCACAGCGCCTGGCCGCGCACTGCACGGCTCTGGGTTTCACCCATGTGGAGCTCATGCCGATCACGGAACACCCGTTCTATGGTTCGTGGGGCTACCAGACCACCGGCTACTTTGCGCCCACGGCCCGCTACGGCAACCCGCAGGACCTGATGGTGCTGGTGGACATCCTGCACCAGCACGGCATCGGCGTGTTTCTCGACTGGGTGGTCTCGCATTTCCCGTCGGATGCGCATGGCCTGGCACGCTTCGACGGTACGGCGCTCTATGAACATGAAGACCTGCGCAAGGGGTTCCACCCGGAGTGGAACAGCCTGATCTTCAATTACGGCCGCTACGAGGTACGCGACTTCCTCATCAGCAACGCCCTGTTCTGGCTCGGCAAGTACCACTTCGACGGCATTCGTGTGGATGCGGTGTCGTCCATGCTCTACCTGGACTTCGCACGCAAGCCTGGCGAATGGGTGCCCAACCCCGATGGCGGGCACCAGAACTGGGAGGCCGTGCGGTTCCTGCAGGACCTCAACTGCGCGGTCTACGCCGAGTTCCCGGACGTGCATGTGATCGCCGAGGAGTCCACCGCCTGGGCCGGGGTGTCGCGCCCTGTGGATGCCAATGGCCTGGGCTTTGGCATGAAGTGGAACATGGGCTGGATGAACGACACGCTGCGCTACATGCGGCGTGACCATGCGCATCGCCACTGGCACGAGGGCGACATCCGCTTCTCGATGGTCTATGCCTTCGACGAGAACTTCGTGCTGGCGCTCTCGCACGACGAGGTGGTGTACGGCAAGCGCAGCCTGCTGTCGCGCCAGCCAGGAGACCAGTGGCAGCGCTTTGCCGGCCTGCGCACCCTGTACGGAATGATGTGGTCGCACCCGGGCAAGAAGCTCCTGTTCATGGGCGGCGAATTCGGCCAGATCGACGAATGGCACCACGAGCGCACGCTGGACTGGCACCTGTGGGCCAAGGCCCGCCACAGCGGCATGGCGCGCTGGGTGGCCGACCTGAACAGCATCTACCGCGAACGCTCTGCCCTGCACGCGCATGACTTCGATGCCGAAGGCTTTGCCTGGGCGCCCATGGCACCGCACCAGACCACCGTGCTTGCCTTCATCCGTCGCGCAGGCGATGACATCGTGCTGGCCGTGCACAACCTCACGCCGCACCCGGTGGCTGCATTGCGCGTGGGCGTGCCGGTGGCCGGCCACTGGTACGAATTGCTGAACAGCGATGCCGAACCCTATGGCGGCAGCGGCATGGGCAACTTCGGCGGGGTGGATGCGACCGCCACCCCGCTCGAAGCCCAGCCGGCCCACCTGCACCTGACCGTGCCCCCTCTTTCGACCGTTCTTCTTTCCAACCGCCCCACAAGGGCCTGATCTTCACTGGAGCTAATGCTATGTCGCGTACCCGAAATGTGTTGGCGATCGTGATGGCCGGGGGCGAAGGCTCCCGCCTGCACCCCCTGACGGCCGAGCGCTGCAAGCCGGCAGTGCCTTTCAACGGCAAGCACCGCATCGTGGACTTCGTGCTGTCCAACCTGGTCAACTCGGAGATCTATTCGATCTACCTGCTGGTCCAGTACAAGTCGCAGTCGCTGATCGAGCACATCCGAAGCTCCTGGACCATGACGCGCTTCATCCCCCAGCACTTCGTGACGGTGGTGCCTCCTCAGATGAACAACGGCCCCGAGTGGTTCCAGGGCACGGCCGATTCTGTGTACCAGAACATCCACCTGATCGAGACCTTCCAGCCCGACATCGTGGCCGTGTTCGGTGCCGACCACATCTACCGCATGGACGTGCGCCAGATGGTCGACTTCCACCGTGCCAGCCAGGCCCATGTGAGCGTGGCCACGCTGCCCGTGCCGCTGTCGCAGTGCAACCAGTTCGGCATCGTCGAGGTGGACACGCACCACCGCATCTCCAATTTCGTGGAAAAGCCTAAGACGGTTCCCCGCCCCATGCCCGGCAGCAGCACCCATGCCCTGGCCTCCATGGGCAACTACCTGTTCAATGCCGACGTGCTGCTCGACGCGCTGAAAAAGGCCCATGCCACCGGCCACAGCGACTTCGGACGCGATATCCTGCCTACCATGCTGCAATCGCACCGGCTGATGGCCTACGATTTCACGGCCAACGAGATCCCCGGCACCGCGCCCTACGAGGAACATGCCTACTGGCGTGACGTAGGAACCATCGATGCCTACTTCGACGCGCATTTCGACACCCTGGGTGCCACGCCGCGGTTTCGCATGACCAATCGCGAATGGCCCATCTACGCCAGCCCCGACCAGGCCGAATCGGCCCAGATCGAGAACGGTGTGATCCACCGCTCGGTGGTGGGCTCTGGCAGCATCGTCGACGGTGCTTCGCTGGACCACGCCATGCTGCGCCGCTCGGTGCTGGTGGAGCGCGATGCGCGGCTGGAGCACTGCATCGTGATGGAGCGCTCGCGCATCGGCCAGGGCGCTCAGGTGCGCCGGGCCATCATCGACCAGGACAACGACATCCCCCCGGGCGAGCGCATCGGCTTCGACGAGGCCGAGGACCGCCGCCGCTTCCACGTGACGGAGAGTGGCATCGTGGTGGTGCCGCGGCAGTTCTTTCCGGCGCGCAGCGCCCTCGTGAGCAATACGCTCAAGGTGGACCGGGTGCGCCAGCCCGTGCCAGCCGCTCTGGGCAGCGACTTCAAAGCCGCTGCATGAAGCCCGAAGTGCATGCCGCAGGCCCCCTGCCCGCCTCCACCTTCAAGCGGTTGCGCCCCGTGAGGCAGGTCGAACCCGGACGCCCCTGGCCTCTGGGTGCAACAGTCGACAAACTGGGCGTGAACTTCGCGGTGTATTCCTCGGTGGCGACACGCGTGGAAATTTGCCTGTTTTCCGAGCACGACCGCGAAATGGAGCGCATCGCCCTGCCCTGCCTGACGGACGACGTATGGCATGGCCATGTGGCGGGCCTGAAGGCGGGCCAGAAATACGGGCTGCGCGTGGAGGGCCCCTACGAGCCCGAGGTCGGCCAGCGCTGCAATCCGGCCAAGCTGCTCATGGACCCGTTTGCCCGGGCGCTGGACCGACCGGTGCGCGGCGCTGCGGACCAGTTCGGCTACGAACTCGCGCAACCCGATGAAGACTTGGTGCGCAGTGCCCGGGACAATGGCCGCACGGCGCCCAAGTGCCGGGTGGTGCGCTCGCGCTTCGACTGGGGCGACGACCGGCCGCCGCGCGTGCCGGCGCGCGACACGGTGTTCTACGAGGTGCACGCCAAGGGTTTCACGCAGACCCACCCGGGCGTGCCGGACAACCTGCGCGGCACCTATGCCGGCCTGGCATCCCCGGCGGCCATCGCCCACTTCAAGCAACTGGGCGTGACCAGCATCGAGCTGCTTCCCGTGCAGGCCTTCATCGACGACCACCGGCTGGTGGAAATGCAGCTGGCCAACTACTGGGGCTACAACACCGTGGCCTTCTTCGCGCCTGAACCGCGCTATGCGGCGCGCGCCGGTGCCGACGGTGGGGTTGACGAATTCAAGGCCATGGTCAAGGCGCTGCACGCAGCGGGCCTGGAGGTGATCCTGGACGTGGTCTACAACCACACCGGCGAGGGTAACCACCTGGGGCCCACACTCAGCCTCAAGGGCATCGACCATGCCGCCTACTATCGGCTGACCGAAGACCGGCGCATGTGCATGGACTACACCGGCACCGGCAACACCGTGGACACGAGCAGCGCGCCGGCCCTGCAGCTGGTGATGGACAGCCTGCGCTACTGGGTGCAGGAGATGCACGTGGACGGCTTTCGCTTCGACCTGGCCTCGGCGCTGGGACGCGATGCCGCCGGTGCCTACACCCTGCGTGCGCCGTTCTTCGCCGCGCTGGCGCAGGACCCGGTGCTCTCGCGCACCAAGCTGATCGCCGAGCCCTGGGACCTCGGGCCCTACGGCTACCAGTTGGGCGGCTTCCCCGTCGGCTGGATGGAATGGAATGGCCGCTATCGCGATGCGGTGCGCGACTACTGGATCAACGCGGACGGCAGCCTGCCGGCCTTTGCGGCCTGCCTGTGCGGCTCGGCCGACATGTACCAGCCACGCCGGCGCCGACCCACGGCCAGCGTGAACATGGTCACCGTGCACGATGGCTTCACCCTGGCCGACCTGGTGAGCTACAACGAGAAGCACAACAAAGCCAACGGCGAAGGCGGGCAGGACGGCGAATCGCACAACCGCAGCTGGAACTGCGGGGCCGAAGGCGATACCGAGGACACCGAGGTGCTCGCCCTGCGCGAGCGGCAGGTCCGCAACTTCCTGGCCACCCTGTTCGTGTCCCACGGCACACCGCTGCTGCTCGGCGGCGACGAGCTCGGCCGCACCCAGCAGGGCAACAACAATGGCTACTGCCAGGACAGCGCGCTGTCGTGGTACGACTGGGAGCGCGCGGGTCAGCATGGCGAACTGCAGGCCTTCACGCAGGCGCTCGTGGCCTTGCGCCGGGCGTTGCCCGTGGTGCGGCCCCACACCTGGCCGGTGGACGAGGCGGGCCTGCCGCAGCTCGTCACAGTGGCCTGGCACAGCGTATGGGGCATGGACATGACCCCCGAGGAATGGAACGACCCCGCCGTGCGCTGCGTGGGTGCGGTCATGGAGAGCGTGGCCGAGGAGGAACTGTCGGTGATGCTGCTGTTCAACGCCAGCGATGCCGATGCCATCTTCACCCTGCCGGCGGAAACCCCGGGCCGCAACTGGACGCTGCGCCTGGACACCCGCGATACCCGCGTGGTGGCCGTAGGCGAAGAAGCCGGCGCCCCCACGGTGGCGGCCGGTGGACAGCACACCCTGATCGCGCGTTCGATGGCGCTACTGACGGCCCCGTTCACACCCAGCCCCCCTGCCACTGCATGAGGCGCACGCACACCATGCCCTTCGGCGCCCGGCTGCTGGCGGGTGGCGGTGCCCGCTTCTCGCTGTGGGCCCCTGCGGCGCAGGAGACCGCGCTGTGGTACCGCCCTTCCCCCAACGCCGCTGCCCGCACCATCCCCGCCACCCGGGCGGATGGCGGCTGGTGGCAGGCGAATGCGGGCGATGCCGGGGCCGGCACCCCGTACCGCTGGCTCATCGACGGCAAGCTCCCGGTGCCCGACCCGGCGTCACGCAGCAACCCCTGGGGCCCGCACGAACCCAGCGTGCTCGTCGAGCCCGCCTCCTACGCCTGGAAGACGGAATGGGCGGGACGGCCCTGGAACGAATTGGTCTTCTACGAACTGCATGTGGGCAGCTTCACGCCTGCCGGCACCTATGACGGTGCCCTGCGCCGGCTGCCCGAGCTGGCGGCCTTGGGTTTCACGGCCATCGAGCTGATGCCGTTGGCCAGCTATGGCGGGCAATGGGGCTGGGGCTATGACGGCGTGCTGCCCTTCGCTCCGAATGCGTCCTATGGCAGCCCGGACGACCTCAAGCGCCTGGTCGATGAGGCCCACGCCCTGGGCCTTTGCGTGTTCCTCGATGTGGTGTACAACCATTTCGGGCCCGATGGCAATTACCTGCACGCCTACGCCCCCCAGTTCTTTTCCAGCAGCCATGCCAGCCCCTGGGGCGCGGCCATCAACTTCGACCAGGAGGGCAGCGCCGTGGTGCGCGACTTCTTCGTGCACAACGCGCTCTACTGGATCGAGGAGTTCGGCATGGACGGCCTGCGCCTGGACGCGGTGCACGCCATCGCCGACGACAGCCGGCCCGACATCCTGCAGGAGCTCAGCGCGCGCGTGCGCGGGCTGGCCACCGCGCAGAAGCGCCAGGTCCATCTGGTGCTCGAAAACGAAAAGAACCAGCCCGCGCGCCTGTCTTCCTCGCCCGAGCCCGGGCTGTACGACGCGCAGTGGAACGACGATTTTCACCACGCGGTGCACGTGGCGCTGACGGACGAATCCCAGGGCTACTACGCCAAGTTCGCCCGCCACCCGCTGGCATTGCTGGCGCGCGTGCTGACCCACGGGTTTGCCTTTCCGGAAGGCGCGAGTGTGGCGGGGGGCGACCCTGTGCCGCTGTCGTGCATGGTGAACTTCATCGGCAACCACGACCAGATCGGCAACCGTGCGTTTGGCGAGCGGCTGGGGCAACTGGCGCCCGCAGAGGGCGCGGAACTGGCACTGCTGCTGGCCGTGCTGACCCCGGCGACACCCATGGTGTTCATGGGCGATGAATTTGCCGCATCCACGCCTTTCCTGTACTTTGCCAACTGGGACGGCCCCTTGCGCGATGCCGTGCGCGAAGGACGGGCGCGCGAGTTCGGCCACGCGGTGACTGGTAATGCCGTGCTGCCCGACCCCTGCGACGTGGCCACCCTGCAGGCCAGCCAACTGCGGTGGGACGAATCGGCCAGCGCCACCGGCCAGGCACGCAAGGCCTTGCTGCAGCGTGCGCTCGCAGCGCGTCGCACCTGGCTGCAGCCCCTGGCGCAGCAACTGGCCGCCCACGGGCATGTGGCGGAATTCGTCGGCGAAAGCGGTTTGCGGGTGGCCTGGCACTACCAGGACGGAACGACGCTGGGGATGGAGATGAACCTGGGACCGGACGCGGTGGAGGCCACGCCTTCGGCCGCCGCTGTGGAAGTTTTCAGCCACCGCTGGGCGGGCGACGGGCGGCTGTGGGCCCCCTGGTCGGCGCGCTGGACCTGCAGCGAGGGTGCGCCATGAGCCAGGGAACCCCTGCCCCGGACCTGCTCGGTGCGGACGAGTTGCATCGATGCGCCGAACGCGCCGGCATCGCCACCGAATACGCCAGCTTCTGGGGCGAGCGCCTCACCGTGACCCCCGAAGTGCTGGCCCGGGCCCTGGCCGCCATGGGCGAGCATGCCGATGGTGGCGCGCCGCAACCCATCGTCGTGGAGCACGGCCAGGCGGCGCAGGTGCCGCTGGGCAGCGACGGTGCCTGGCGCCTGGTGCCCGAGGATGCCGGCGCCGCCCCGCTGCTGGAAGGGCATGGCGCCATCGCCGAGCTGCCGGCCACCCTGGCCAGCGGCTACTACCTGCTGCACACGCCCGTTGCCGAGCGCCTGCTCATCGTCGCGCCGCGGCACTGTTGGCTGCCCGAGGGCCTGCAGGCCGGAGAGCGCTGGTGGGGCATCACGGCGCAGATGTACGCGCTGCGTTCCGAACGCAACTGGGGCATCGGCGACTTCACCGACCTGTGCGTCCTGGTGCAGCTTGCAGCGGCGCGGGGCGCGGCCTTCGTGGGCGTGAGCCCGCTGCACGCGCTGCGCACCGAACACCCCGAGCAGGCCAGCCCCTACAGCCCCAGCAGCCGGCTGGCACTGAACGTGATGCACATCGACGCCACGGCCGTGCCAGAGTATGCGCACTGCGCAGCGGCGCAGGCCCTGGTGGCGGGCAACAGCTTTCAGCAGCGCCTGCACGGGGTGCGGGCCAGCTCCACCGTGCGCTATGGCGAGGTGGCCGCGCTCAAGGAGCCGGTGCTGGCCCTGCTCTGGCAGGACTTCGCCGCGCTGCATTGGCGCGCTGGCACCGACCGAGGCCGGGCCTTCGACGCCTTCATGGCCGAGCACCAGGCCACCCTGGGCCTGCACGCACGCTATGAAGCCATCCAGCTGGCCCTGGGCAGCAGCGATTCATCTATATGGGGCTGGCCCGCCTGGCCGCCGGAGCTGCAAGACCCGCAGGGCGCCGCGGCTCAGGCCTTCGCCCGCGAGCATGCCGACGCCGTGGCCTACCGTTACTGGCTGCAGTGGCTGGCCCATGTGCAGTTGGCCGGTGCTTTCGGGCAGGCGCGCGCCTGCATGGCCCTGGGCCTGTACTGCGACCTGGCCGTGGGCGCCAGCGATGGCGGCTCCGAGACCTGGATGTTGCCGGGCCTGTATGCCCGCGGCATGAACGTCGGCGCCCCACCCGACCCGCTGAGCACCCAGGGGCAGGACTGGGGCCTGCCGCCCGTCAACCCGGTGGCGCTCACCGCCGCGCGCTTCGTGCCCTTCAGGCAACTGCTCGCCAGCGTGATGCGCCATGCGGGCGCGCTGCGCATGGACCACGCCATGGCGCTCATGCGCCTGTACTGGAACAGCCCCGCCGGCGGCACCTATGTGCGCTACCCGCTGGAGGCCCTGGTCGCGGTGATGGCCATCGAGAGCCACCGCCACCAGTGCATGGTGATCGGCGAAGACCTGGGCAACGTGGCGCCGCGCATGCGCGAGGCCATGGCAGAGCATGCGCTGCTGTCGTACCGCCCGCTGATCTTCGAGCGCCTGGAGGGCGGTGCCTTCCGCCCGCCGGCCGACTGGCAGCCGCAGGCACTGGCCGTGGTCAGCACGCACGACCTGCCCACGCTCAAGGGCTTCTGGGGCGGGGACGACATCGCCATCCAGCAGTCGCTCGGCTGGCTGGGCGACAGCGATGCGCAGGTACGGGCCCAGCTGGCACGCGCGCAGGACCGCACCCACCTGCTGGCCGCACTCGATGCCCAGGGACTGTTGCCACCGGGCGTGACGCTCGATGCCCAGAGCGCACCCGAGATGACACCCGCGCTGGCGGCAGCCGTGCATGCCTTCCTGGCGCGCACCCCCTGCCAGTTGCTGGGCGTGCAGCTCGAAGACCTGGCCGGGCAGCGCGAGCAGCTCAATGTGCCGGGCACCACCGAAGACCGCTACCCCAACTGGCGCCAGCGCATGGCGGTGCCGCTGGAGCTGCTGGGCAGCGACGCGTACTTCGAGGCCATCAGCCAGGCCGTGGGGGGCGCGCGCCGCCCGGCCCTGGCCGCACGCTCCGCCGAGCTGCCGCCGCTGTCGTCGGCCGACGTGCCACGCGCCACCTACCGGATGCAGCTCAACCAGGGCTTCACCTTCGCGCAGGCCACTGCGGTCGTGCCCTATCTGCACGAACTGGGTGTGAGCCACCTCTACACCTCGCCCTACCTCAAGGCGGCCGCAGGCAGCATGCATGGCTACGACGTGGTGGACCCGACGCTGCTCAACCCCGAGATTGGCACCGAAGCCGAGCATGCTGCGCTGTGCCAGGCGCTGGCCGAGCGCGGCATGGGCCACATGCTGGACATCGTGCCCAACCACATGGGCGTGGAAGACCCGGCCAACCGCTGGTGGCAGGACATGCTCGAACACGGAGAGGCCTCGCCGCACGCCGCCACCTTCGACATCGAATGGCAGCCCCCCAACCCGCAGACCGGCCGGCGCGTGCTGTTGCCCGTGCTGGGCGACCACTACGGCAAGCTGCTGGAGGCGGGCGAGCTGCAGCTGCGCTTCGACCCCGCGCAGGGCCGCCTGCAGGTGGGCTACTGGGACCATGCGTTTCCGCTCGATCCGCGCAGCTACGCCCAGGTGCTGGGGGCCGTGGCCATGCCGGCGGCCGCGCCGGCGGGGGAACTTGCCGAAATGGCTTCGCTCGTGGACGCCCTGGGCCAGTTGCCGCCCCAGGGCAGCGACGATCCGCAGCAGCGCGCCGCGCGCCTGCGCGATGCCCCCCTGTACCAGCGCCGGCTGGCCGACCTGGCGCAGGCCCACCCCTGGGTGCCCGACTGGGTGCAGGCCTGCCTGGCCCGTGCCAACGGGCACAAGAGTGATGCCGCGAGCTTCGACCTGCTCGACACGGTGCTGCAGGCCCAGGCCTACCGGCTGGCCGACTGGCGCGTGGCGGGCGATGACATCAACTACCGGCGCTTCTTCGACATCAACGCGCTGGCGGCCATCCGCATGGAGGAGCCCGAGGTCTTCGAGGCTGTGCACGCCCTGCCCCTGCGCTGGCTGGCCGAGGGCAAGGTCACGGGCCTGCGCATCGACCACCCCGATGGCCTGGCCGACCCGGCCCGGTACTTCGAACGCCTGCAGCAGCGCCACGCCGCGCAGCGCCAGGCGCGGGGCCAGCCGGCGCAGGCGCTGTACCTGGTGGTCGAGAAGATCATGGCCGACCACGAGCCACTGCCCGCCGACTGGCAGGTGCATGGCGGCACGGGCTACCGCTTCAGCACCCTGGTCAACGGCCTGTTCATCGCGGCGGACGCGCAGGAGCGCTTCGATGCCATCTACGGCGAATTCACCGGGGACACCCAGCCCTTCGAGGAAGCCACCTACGAGTGCAAGCGCCTGATCATCGAGACGGCGCTGTTTTCCGACATGGCCTGGCTGGTGGCCACGCTGAGCAAGATCACGCGGGCCGACCGCGCGGTGTGCGACTTCACGCGCAACCAGTTGCGCGTGGCCCTGGTCGAGGTGGCGGCCCAGTTTCCCGTGTACCGCACCTACGTAGTGCCCGGCGGCGCCCCGCCCAGCGAGGCGGACCGGCAGCACATCGCCTGGGCCATCAGCGCCGCGCGCCGGCGCCTGGGCACGGCCGAAGGCGGGGTGCTGGCCTACCTGCAGGCGGTGCTGCAGGGCGAGCCGGGGGCCGAGCCCGGGCTGCGCGCACGCTTCATCCGGCGCTGGCAGCAGTTCACGGCGCCGGTGATGGCCAAGTCGGTGGAGGACACATTGTTCTACCGCTACGTGCGGCTGGTCTCGCTCAACGACGTGGGGGCGGAGCCGCGGCGCTTCGGCGTCTCGGTCGCGGCCTTCCACCAGGGCAACCTGCAGCGCGCGCGCCACCTGCCGCACGAGCTGCTGGCCACCTCCACGCACGACAGCAAGCGCTCGGAAGACGTGCGCGCGCGCCTCAACGTGCTGTCTGAAATCCCCGTGGCCTGGCAGGACACAGTGCAGGCCCTGCAGGCCGCAGGCCAGCGCTTCGAGGTGGAGGTGGACGGCCAGGTATCGCCGCTGCCGCACGACCTGTGGGGCCTGTACCAGGCCATGGTGGGCATCTGGCCGGCGCAGGCCACAGATGCCCGGGAGCGCCAGGACCTGGTGCAGCGCATCCAGCGCTACAAGGAAAAGGCCATGCGCGAGGCCAAGCTGGTGAGCAACTGGCTGTTCCCGAACGAGGCCTACGAGGCCGCCGTGCGCGACTACATCGACAAGGCTTTGTCCACGGAACGCTTCGTCGCCGTGCTGGAGGACTTCGTGCAGCGCATCGCGCCGCATGGCTTTCGCAACAGTCTGGGCCAGCTCGCGCTCAAGCTCACCACGCCGGGTGTGCCGGACATCTACCAGGGCTGCGAGGTCTGGAACTTTGCGCTGGTCGACCCGGACAACCGCCGCCCGGTGGACCTGGCGGAGCTGGCCGCCTCGCTGCAGCCACTGCGGGCGCTGTACCAGGGTGAGGGGCAGTTCCCCCGCGCCGCCGACTGGCGTGCGCTGCTGGGCGATGGCCCGGCCATGCCCCCCGGTGCCAAGCAGTTGGTCACCTGGCGCCTGCTGCAGCTGCGCCGGCAGATGCCTGCACTGTTCCGTGATGGGCTGTACCTGCCGCTGGCCGTGGAGGGCACGGCGCAAGCCCATGCGCTGGCCTTTGCCCGCATCGCCGGCGACCAGGCGATCGTGGTCGTCTGCGCGCGCCTGCCCGTGGGCTTGGGCGAGAGTGGCTGGGGCGATACCCGCATGGCCCTGGCCTCGGCCCACCCCGCCCTGGCGCGCCCGGGCCGCTGGCTCGACTGGATGACCGGGCAGGCATTGGACAATGCATCAGAGCATTCGCTGAACGACGTGCTGGGCAATGCCGGCCCCCGCCTGCCCTTTGCCATCCTGGTGGCGCAAGATACCCCCTTATGAAGATCCTGTTTGCCACGCCCGAATGCGCTCCCCTGGTCAAGACCGGCGGGCTCGGGGATGTCAGTGCCGCCCTGCCCCGGGCCCTCAAGGAACTGGGGCACGAGGTGGTCATCCTCATGCCGGCTTATGGCGGCATGGCCATCGACGGCAGCCTGGATGCCATCGTGCCCATTCCCGCCTACGGCCCCTGGCCAGCCGCGCAGCTGCTGCAGGTGATGTCTCCCGACGGCATGCCCTTCCTGCTGCTGTCGTGCCCCGCCCTGTATGCCAGTGCGGGCACGCCCTATGGCGACCCGGCCCGCACACCCCTGCACGAGCAGGCCCTGCGCTTTGGGCTGCTCAGCCGCGTGGCGGCATTGATCGGCACGGAGCACAGCCCCTGCGACTGG
The DNA here is from genome assembly GCF_059415825.1 of Acidovorax sp. GW821-FHT10A04. Lineage (NCBI taxonomy): Bacteria > Pseudomonadati > Pseudomonadota > Betaproteobacteria > Burkholderiales > Comamonadaceae > Acidovorax > Acidovorax sp. GW821-FHT10A04. The sequence goes on along the minus strand of NZ_JBWKNZ010000014.1, from coordinate 186,228 downwards.
CGCGCCGACATCGTGCATGCCAACGACTGGCCCTGCGGGCTGGCGCCCCTGTACCTGCACCAGGCGCGGGCCGCCGGGCAACGAGGCGTGGCGCAGAGCCTCATCACCATCCACAACCTGGCATTCCAGGGCGTGTTCCCGATGGAGGCCTGCGAGGTGCTGGACATCGCGCCGGCGCACCGGGGCATGGACGGTGTGGAGTTCTGGGGCCAGCTGTCCATGCTCAAGGCGGCACTGCAGTTCGCCGACGCCATCACCACGGTGAGCCCGACCTATGCGCGTGAGATCCAGCAGCCGGCCCTGGGCTTCGGGCTCGACGGGGTGCTGCGTGCCCAGGCCGGGCGGCTGCACGGGCTGCTCAACGGCATCGACACAGCGGTATGGAACCCTTCGACCGACCCCCTGATCGCCGCCCACTACGGCGCGGACCACATGCAGGCCAAGGCCTTGAACAAGGCCGCCCTGCGCAAGCGCTGCGGGCTGGCCGAGGCGCCCGGCCCGCTGTTGGGCCTGGTGGGACGGCTCACCTCCCAGAAGGGGGTGGACCTGGTGCTGGCGGGGGCCCCTGCCCTGCTTGCGCGCGGGGCCCAGCTGGTGGTGCTGGGCCGGGGCGAGGAACCTCTGGAGGCCGGGCTGCGCGCACTCGCCGCAGCGCACCCGGGCCAAGTGCATGCCACGCTGGGCTTCGACGAAGCGCTGGCGCACCAGATCGAAGCCGGGGCCGATTGCTTTCTCATGCCTTCGCGCTTCGAGCCCTGCGGGCTCAACCAGATGTACAGCCAGGCCTATGGCACGCCGCCGGTGGTCACGGCCACCGGGGGCCTGGCCGACACGGTCAGCGATGCCGGTCCTGGCCTGGACGAAGGCACCGGCTTCATGATGGCTGCACCCACGCAGGCCGAATTCGACCGTGCACTGGACCGCGTGCTGCTGGCCTGGGCGCAGCCTGCGATATGGCGGGGCCTGCAGCGCCGGGGCATGGCGCAGTCCTTTGGTTGGGCCGCCGCCGCGCGGCCTTACGAGCAACTGTATCTGCAGCTGCTGGGCCAGTGGGTGCCACCACCCGCCGAGGCCAAGGTGGTCGATATCGCCAGCAGGCGCTGAGCCTTGCGGCCGCCTTCAGGCGGCCACTGGTGCGCGGGCGGCTGGGAACGCGTTGTGCAGGGAGGTGGCCGCACGCACGACCGGCTTGCCACCCACGGGCGGCTCGATGAGCAGGCGCGCTGGCGACAGGGCGTACACCAGCGCCCTCTTGTGCTCGGGGCTGGAAAAGCTTTCCCCCTGCTCCAACACCACGTCGCGGGTGTCATGGTCCAGCGTGATCCAGACGGTGCCGCTCTGGCACTGAATGCGCTGACCGGCCGCATCAGGCAACTGGTGCAGGCCACGGTGGGCTAGTTCGATCATCATGGTAAACGCTCCTATGCATTCTTTGATGGAATGAATATAGTGAGCCAGCCCTTGGAGCTCAAACGGTCATTTGGAATCCTTCGCATGCCCATACAGAATGTGAAAACCGCCTCTTCGGCGATCGGCCGCGAAGAACTGCCGCCGCTGGACCTGTTGCGCAGCTTCGAGGCCTCGGCGCGGCACCTGAGCTTCACCCAGGCGGCGCACGAGCTTTTTCTCACCCAGTCGGCCATCAGCCGCCAGATCCAGCAGATGGAAGCCTGGCTCGGCGTGGCCCTGTTCGAGCGGCGGCACCGCGCCCTGGTGCTGACCGAGGCCGGCGCCGTCATGCACCGGGCCGCCGTGGATGCCCTGGAGCGCCTGCGCGACGCCACCGCCCGGGTGCGCGCCGTGCCGGCCCTGCGCCAGGTGGCCATGACCTGCACACCGGGTTTTGCATCGCTATGGCTCATCCCCCGGCTGGCGCGCTTCACTGAACGGCACCCGGACGTGGACGTGCGCATCTCGGCCACCCTGGAACTCCTGGACCTGGACCGTAGCCAGCTGGACCTGGCCGTGCGCTTTTGCCCGACCGAAGACGGCCACGGCCAGCCGCTGTTCGAGGAATGGGTGGTGCCCATGTGCTCGCCGCGTCTGGCCAACAACAGCGCCAACCCCTTGCTGCAGCCCGCCGACCTCGTGCGCCACACGCTGCTGGCCGTGGAACAGCACCCCGGCATGCCGCTCACGGTGGAATGGGAACCCTGGGCGCGGCTGATGGGCGTGTCCGAAGTGCGCATGAAGAACACGGTGCGCTTCACCCAGTATGCCGATGCGGTGGCGGCGGCCATGCAGGGCCAGGGGGTTGTGATCGGGCGCCTGCCGCTGCTGGCGGAGCTCGTCGCCAGCGGTCGCCTGGTGACGCCGTTCGGAAGCTGCGCCGCGTCGCAGCGCGGTTACTACGTGGTGCCCAGCGCGCGCGGCACGGCCAATCCGGATGCGCAGGATTTCGTCCGCTGGCTGCGCAGCGAGGCCGAGGCCGCCCTGGCACCGCAGCTGGCCATCGCCTGAAAACCCGTTCCAGGCCGTGTGTGGGCCTGGGGGCTAAAGTAAAAGAGCGCCACTGCCTCCCACTCGCTACATGCCGTTCCCATGTCCAACGCCCGATCGCCCTCCTTCAAATTTCTGATCGGCAGGGCACCGTGGACCATGCGCAGCACCTTCGAGAGCGACGAGTTCGCCGCTGGCTATGTGAACTTCTATCTGTGCAATGGCGCCGTCATCGCCCCGCAGTTCGGCGATGCCAGGGCCGACGCCAACGCCCGGGCCCTGTTGCGCGAGCTGTTTGCGCGGCGCGAGGTGGTGCAACTGGACATCGACGCCATTGCGGCAGGTGGCGGCGGCATCCACTGCACCACCCAGCAGCAACCGGCCTGTTCCGCCAGGCTACTTGCGGTGGCGCAGCGCGCCATAAGGAACATGGTCGTTCGCCGCCACAAACGGCTCGTGCAGCACCTTGCGCCTGGGGGCTGCTGCGCCTGCCTGCTGCTCCGACGTGGCGGCCGGCTTCACCTGCACGGCGGCCCGGCCATCGGCCGTCGCACTCATTTCGAGCTGCACCGGGTCCTGGCCTGTTTTCCGGTGGTGCACCCAGGCCACGTCCGAAATCACGGCATGCTCGGCAATCACCAGCCCCAGCAGGTCGGTGAATTCGCGTTCCTGCGGCTGCTGCCATTGCACCTGGATCGTGAAACACTGGCCATTGTTCGAGCAATTGATCGTCAGGTAGGGATTGTTCTGCTGTGTTTTGGCGGACGGGGACGGCGGGATATTCCTCGCCCGATTTTTGAGCGCTTCGGTTCGGAATATGTCCAGCGATGCACCGGGATCTTCTTCTCCGATCACCGAGGTATCGATATGGGCTGGGACGACGGGATGGGGACGGGACATGACACACCTCACACCTGATGGGCTCCGGGATATTCTGGACACCAGAACATTCACCCTGGATCTCTCGATCCCTTGGTACCCGCATGGTCCTGGAGCGTTGGGAGGATGCGATTGCCAAATCAGCAATGGGGTACCGGTGGGCGACGAATAACCCATGGTGAACCGGGTGCCTGGTAATGGATGTAGGACAATCGCCGGGGGGTGCGCCATCCTCACGCCGCAATCCCTGGATTTTGTTTCCATATTCCCGAGGGCGTTACCAGATCGATTTGGTAATCAATCCAGAATATCCAGGGGGACCGCTGTAGCCCATGGGGACAGGCTCATTGCGGTGATGCGACGGCCGCGGGCCTGGCCTTTTTTCGGGCACCATTGACCATCTCCTGCACCCAATGCACCAGGATGCCGGTGTAATCCTCTTTCCATTCGGGGTGGGTCAGGGCATGGTCGGCACCGCCGATCACGCGGTAGGTCATGGAGCGGGTCTGCAGGAAGGCCGCGCGGTAGTTTTCCAGCACCGGGTGGGGCACGACGTCGTCGTTCTCGGACTCGACCAGCAGCACGTCGCCCTTGAACTGCGCGCTGGCCGCAAGGGCCCGGTTGGTCTGCGGTTCGATCGCGCGGTTGCGGTAGGCGGCCACCTCCTGGCGGTTGAGCTTGATCTTGGAGACCATCCAGTCCTCGTCCTTGTACAGCGCGGGCGCCCGAAGGGCCATCCAGCGCACGGGGCGCAGCGCACTGAGAACTGCAGCCAGGTAGGCGCCATAGCTGGTGCCGACCACCAGCACCGAGGCGGGGTCCACCGCGGGATGCCCCACCAGCAGGTCGTAGGCGGCCAGCATGTCGTTCAGGCTGTCCTCGCGCGTGACGGTCTCGCGCTCGGCACGGTCGTTGGCGTGGCCGCGCAGGTCGAAGGTCAGGCAGATGCAGCCCAGCGCGGCGATCTGGTGCGCCCGCTCGATGTACTGCTTTTGGCTGCCATCCCAGCCGTGCACCAGCATCACCCCGGGTACCAGCACGTCGGGGGCCACCAGGGTGCCCGCAATGCTGCGGTTGCCCACGGGGATATGGATGCTCTTATGCCGTGTGGTCATGGATCTCCAGCGTGGTGTACTTGGTCAGCGGTCCGGCCTCGGGGTCGGTGCCCTGGTAGTACAGCGTGGCGCCGACCGGGATCGGGTGCGGCGCGCCGAATTTCTCGACACAGCTGGCACGCACCCGGCGCAGGCCCGGATCCTGGTGGAAGGCCTCCAGCGCCGCCACCTCCGCACCGCTGGCCCCGCCCACGCGCCAGGACTGCTCGAGCACGCCCGAGCACCATTGGCCGGCCGCATTCAGGCCCTGGGCCACGTCGTAGTTGATGCGCGAGGCGAAGAACCCCGGGTAGCAGGTGCGCACCGCCTCGTCATAGTCCAGCGCCTGGGTCACGGCGTCGTGCAGCGGCCCCGAGGGCGTGCTGACCAGCAGCGCGTTGAAATCGCCCCGGACCACCGTGAGGTCCGACCCGCCATAGACCAGGGCCCCGTTGTTGTCGGGCGTGAGCCGCTGCGACCCGTAGTACGAGGCCTGCAGTCCGGCCACCCGCACCTGGCCGATGCTCAGCGTCTCCACCTCGGTCAGGTTGTGCTCCAGCACCACGCCATCCCTCTCCAGCAGGCTGTCGCCCAGCGCGTTCAGGCAGGCCTCCAGGGCCTCCATGGTGGCGACGACGGTCTGCCCCCGGCCACCCGTCTCGCCCACCGGCTTGACGCGCAGCGGCCCCAGGGCGAACAGCGCCTCGCCGGCGCGCAGCCCATCGGCGCGCGAGAACGCTGCGTAGCCGGGCAGCACCGAGCGCTTGACCAGCCGGGAAAACTCGGGATTCCAGCCCTCGGGCGCCGCGGCATCGAACGACACCAGCGGGTGGGTGATGGCCTTGGTGGCAATGAAGGCGTGGGGCACGACACCGCCGAACAGATCGTCCTGCCCGTGCACCCCGAGGGCATGTGCGGTGGCCAGGCCGACCAGCGTATCACTGGGCACCAGGTAGGTGCGGCCCTGCCAGACGGGCTGCGGCAACTCGTCGGTGCTGTAGGCGCAGCCCTTGATGTCGGCCAGCCGGCGCACCAGTTCTTCGCGCGTGGTCTGTTCATGGGTGCTGGCGTGTCCGCGCAGCCCCCGGGTGAAGGGCATGACGGTTTCCTGGGCTTCCCGCCGCCGCAGCGCAAGTGCACTGTGGGCAGCCTCCAGGCCGAGCGGAAACTCCGATGGATGGGATGTCATGGCGGGGCCCTCCAGGCTGGGTGGGCGTGCACTGCGAGAGGATTCGCAGACCCGCCGTTGGCACTTACCCGGTCCTTGGCGAGGGCACGCCCTGCTGTTGACCGTGGCTCCATGCTATTTTTGGAGGTCGCCGCTGGCGCTTCTTGTGCGCCGCAACATGCTGTAGGACGCGGGCTACAGCGTGAAAGGCTCAAATCACGAACATGTTCTCGGGCTGCGCACGCGCCACGGGCGCCACGAAGCCCGCCACCCAGCCCGGCAGCTCCTGGGCCGGCATGGGGCGGGCCAGAAAGTAGCCCTGCCCGATGTCGCAGCCCAGGGCCGCCAGTTGGTCCCAGTGGGCCTGGGATTCGATGCCCTCGGCCACCACCTTGCGGCCCAGGTCGTGCGCCAGGTCGATGGTGGAGCGCACGATGACCGACGATGCCTTGCTCACCGACATGTCGCAGACAAAGGACTGGTCGATCTTGATGTACTCCACCGGCAGTTGCTGCAGGTAGCTCAGCGACGAGTAGCCGGTGCCGAAATCGTCGATGTACAGCGCGATGCCCTGGTCGCGCAGCGCCTGCAGCACGCGCAGGGCGCGCTCGGGCTCGCCCATGACGGTGGTTTCCGTGATCTCCAGCTCCATCAGCCCGGGCGCCAGGGGCCAGGCGGCCTGCAGCTGGCGTATGGTCTGCAGCAGGGATTCGTCGCGCAGGTTGCGCGCGGACAGGTTCACGGCAATCGGCAGGGCCACCCCCTTGGCGGCCCACCCATGGTTGAGCCGCAGGCTGGCTTCCATCACCCACTCGGTCAGCGGCTTGATCAGCCCCGTGTGCTCGGCCAGTCCGATGAAGTCACCCGGCATGAGCAGGCCGCGCTCCGCATGGCGCCAGCGCACCAGGCCCTCGGCCCCGCGCACCTGCCCGGTGACCATGTCGATCTTGGGCTGCAGGTACAGCGCCAGATCGCCGTTCTCGATGGCACGCCGCAGCTCGCCCGCCATCTGCAGGCGGTGCGCCTGGTTGCGGTGCTGGCTCTTGGCCGGATCGAAGACCACATGCCCTACCCCGGCCTTCTTGGCCTGGTGCACCGCCGTGTCCATGTGGCGGTACAGGTCGTGCGGGGTTTCTCCATGCGCCGGGAACAGGGCCACCCCGGCCGTGACCGAGACTTCCATCGAGATGTCGGCAATCGGAAACGGCTGGGCCAGCACGGCATCCACGGTGCGCACCGTGGCCACCGCGGCCTGCGCATTGCACTGCGGCAGCAGGATGGCGAATTCATCACCCCGCAGCCGCCCCACGGTGGCCGAGGCAGGCACGGCGTGGACCAGGCGGGCCCCGACCTCCTGGAGGATCTGGTCGCCATAGCAGAAGCCCAGGGCGTCGTTGATCTCGCTGAGCCGCTCCACATTGGCCTGCAGCACCGCGAACTGCTGGCCGGCGTTGATGGCGGACACCAGGATCTCGGTGAACTGCGCTTCGTTGGGCAGGCCGGTGAGGGTGTCGTAGCGGCGCATCTGCTGCATGGCCTCCTGCACCCTGGCCTGCTCGCTGCGATGGCGCAGCGTCGCCACGCCAAAGGCCAGGTCATCGGCCGACTCGACGAGGAAGGTGATCTCGTCGGGCTCGAACATCTTTGGCCGGTTGCTGTAGATCGCCAGGGCGCCGATCACCTCGCCATCCACCCGCAGCGGGCAGGCCAGTACCGAGGCAGCGGCCGGCATGCCGGCCAGCCAGGCCGGGCCGTCGAGGCCGGGCGGCTCCCCGCCCTGCCCCACGCTGGCCAGCCCCGAACGGAACGCATCCCCGAGCACGCCCTGGCCCATGTCGCCCGCCTGCCAGCGGGCGTTCAACGCGCGCAGCCAGGGCTGCGCCCTCGGGTGGGCGCTTTCGGCCACAGGCACCAGCAGGCTGCCCGCAGCCGCATCGGCCGGGCGGCACCACACCACGGCCATGGCATAGCCCCCTGCCGTGACAATGGCCTCGCACATGCTGGAGAGAAGGTCCTGTTCGTCCACGGCACGCAGCATGGTGCGGTTGCCGGCGCTCAGGGTCTTCAGGGCCCGGGTGGTGTGCTCCAGGCGCTGCACATGGTCTTCCAGCTCGGTGTTGAGCGCCAGCACCTTGTCTTCGGCCTGCTTGCGCACGGTGATGTCGGAGCCCAGCACATAGTAACCCTGGATGCGCCCGCTGTCGTCGCGCTTGGGTATGCATTCGATGGCCTGCCACATGCCAGGAACAGGCTGCCAGTCGTAGCTTTGCCGCTCGCCCTGAAGAACCCGTTCGATCATCGGCGCAGCATGGGCATAGCGCTCTTCCCCGATGATCTCGCGCACCGTGCGCCCCCGAACCTCGTCGCGGTCCGGTGCATACAGCGCCTTGTGCTGCGCGTTGACGTACACATAGCGCTGGTCGACATCCACAAAAGCCAGCACCGCCGGCACGCTGTTGATCACGCTGTAGAGGTGGTCTTCGCTGGCACGCAGCTGCGCCGTGCGCTCCTGTACCCGCTGCTCCAGCAGCGTGTTGGCGTCCACGATCAGGCGCTGGGCCTGGCGGGCCAGGCTCTCGTCGCGGAACACCAGCACCACACCCGTCACCTCGCCGGCGCTGTTGCGGATGGGGGCCGCACTGTCGGCGATCGGGCACTCCGTGCCATCGCGGGCGATCAGGGTTGTATGGTTGGCCAGCTCATGGACCACCCCGGTGGCCAGCACCTGGGCCACGGGCACCACCGCCTGCCCGCGCGTGATCTCGTTGATGATGCGGAACACCACGTCGATGGGCAGGCCGCGCGCCATCTCGAAGGTCCAGCCGGTCAGTTGCTCGGCCACCGGGTTCATCCGCGTCACGCGGCCTTCGGTGTCGGTGGCCAGCACGGCATCGCCAATCGACTGCATGGTGGTGGCCAGGCTCTCCTCGCTGTCCGACAGGGCGCGCTGGGCCTGGCGGGTTTCGCGCAGCTGGCTCTTGATCAGCGCATAGGCGCCCGCCAGCAGGGCTGCCAGCACCAGCACCGCAATGCCATTGGCTGCCAGCAGCAGGCGGCGGGTGCGCAGCTGCGCTTCGGTGCGCTCGCGCAGCAGTGCGGCCTCTTCGAACTCCAGGCCGCGCAGCAGTTCATGGATGCGGTCGCGCGTCTTCTGCAGCGGGGCCGTGGCCACGTAGGCGTTGGCGGCCTCCTGCCCCTGGGTCTTGCGCAGCATTTCCACGCGCCGCGAGATGGCCAGCCGCTCGTCCACCATCTGGCGCAACAGGGTCCAGCGCTCCTGCTGCAAGGCGTTGTCGGCGGTGAGCTGGCGCAGCTGCGACAGCATGGCTTCGCGGGCCTCGGCCGCCGCGTCGCGCTCGGTGATGTGCGCGGGGTCCCCGGTGACGCGAAAGCTCTGCGTGCTCAACTCGATCTGCAGGGTGTTGGCACGGATATGGGCCACGTTGCCCAGCACCTGGTGGGTGTGGGCCACCCAGCCGGTCGCCTCCTCGGCATCGTCGGCCAGCTTCCAGCCCATCACGGTGACGCCGGCCACCACTGCAGCGGCAGCGATGAACGCAGCCAGGACCTTCGTTTCGAAGCTCGAGCGCAGAAGCAATGGGCCTCCCTCCCCCCTGTTATGCCAGGATGGACCATTCTTACACCCGACCGCCCCTCGGCGGTAGCAAAAAATTACATGCCGGGAAGTGGCGGTCTTGTCCTACAAGCCGGCCTAGGTGTAAACGCTTAAGACGACGGTGCCGCCCTCGCTCCAGCGCGCGCGGGCCCACCGGGCACCTCGCCAGCCCAGGGCAAGGTGAAGCGAAATGAAGCGCCGGGCGCCGTTGTTTCCACCAGCGTGATGCGGCTGCCATGCAGTGCCAGGATGCGGTGCGCAATGCGCAACCCCAGGCCGCCGCCGCGCCGCGCGCCCCCCATGGCGAAGGGGCGCTCGAACAGCCCCTCGCGCAGTTCCGGTGCAATGCCAGGCCCGGTGTCCTGCACCTGCACGGACAGGGCATCGCCCTCCCGGGCCAGCAGCACCGTCACGGTGCCGCCTGGCGGTGTGTGGCGCAGGGCGTTGTCCAGCAGGTTCGTCAGCACCCTTTCGACCAGGCCCAGGTCGGCATGCACGGGCGGCAGCTGCGGCGCGATGTCGGCCTGCAGCGCCACCTGGCGCTCCTGCGCCCCGAGTTCGAACTTCTGGAACACATCCTGCACCAGGTCGGCCATGGCAAAGGGCTCGGCCTCGGGCTGGACGAAGCCGTATTCGAGCCGTGCCAGCTCGAACAGGCTCTGCGCCAGCGTGCCCACCTTGCGGCTCTGGTCCAGCGCAATCCCCAGGTAGCGCTGGCGCTCGGCCGGCTGCAGAGTCGCGTCCTTGAGCAGCAGGGTCTCCAGGTAGCCATGCAGCGAGGACAGCGGCGTGCGCAGGTCGTGCGAGACGTTGGCGATCAGTTCGCGGCGCTCCTGGTCCTGGCGGCTCAGCACCTGCCATTGCTCGCCGATGCGTACCACCATCTGGCGGTAGGCGCCATCGAGCACCGCGATCTCATCGCGGCTGTCTGGCGTTGGTGGTGGTGGCGCCACGGCCGGTACGGGCGGCCGTGCACCGGTCATGTCGAAATGGCGCACGGTTTCGGTCAGGTGGCGCAACGGCCGCGTGATCAAGGTGAAAGCCACCAGGCCCGCCGCCAGGCACAGCAGCGCGACCATGGCGATGGACCACAGCGCCGTGGTCAGCACCGCATTGGTCGAGCCCTGTGCCGCCACCAGGTCGTGCGCTTCGCCGAGCAGCACCACGTAGATGAAACCCACGTCGCGCCCATGCACGCGCAGCGGCGCGGCGCTGAAGACCTTGCGCCCATCGGTGCTGCGCGGGTCGTCGGCCAGGATGGGCAGCGGCGCGCCATCGATCATGCGGCGCAGGGGCGCCAGGTCCACCCGGTCGCGGCGCAGCCGGCCCTCGGGTGCTGCATGGCCGGCAATCTGCCCGTCGGGCCCGAGCAGGTACACCTCCACGCTGGGGTTGACCACCATGAGCTGGTTGAACAGCTTGCGCACGGCGTCGGGCATCAGGCCGTCGGCATCGGTGAGCTGGGCATCGCGGGCGATGCTGGCGGCCAGGTCGCGCGACAGGCCCTGCACCACCTCCAGCTCGTGCATGCGGTTGGAGCGCACCTGCATCCAGGCCGAGGTGCCGCTGCACACCAGCAGCAGCACGGCGAACACCAGCGACAGCCGCTGGGTCAGGGTGAGCCTCATGGCGCGCCCTCGGGGCCGGCGAACTTGTAGCCGCGCCCCCAGACGGTGAGGATGCGTGCCGGCTGCGCCGGGTCGGCCTCGATCTTGGCGCGCAGGCGGTTGATGTGGGTGTTGACCGTGTGCTCGTAGCCCTCGTGCTGGTAGCCCCAGACGGCGTTGAGCAGGTCCATGCGCGAGAACACCTTGCCCGGCTGGCGTGCGAAGAAGTACAGCAGGTCGAACTCGCGCGGTGTCAGGTCGAGCGGCTGACCCGCCAGCCGTGCGTCCCGCGCCACCGGGTCCATGGCCAGGCCGGCCACCGACAGGCTGCCTGCCGCGGCCCGCGCGTTCTGCGCCATGGCCTCGGCCCGGCGCAGCAGGGCGCGCACGCGGGCCACCAGTTCCAGCACCGAGAACGGCTTGGGCAGGTAGTCGTCGGCGCCGATCTCCAGGCCCAGGATGCGGTGCACCTCGCTGGCCCGGGCGCTGATGATGATGATGGGCACATAGCGCGCCATGGCGCGGGCGCGGCGGCAGATTTCCAGGCCATCCACGCCCGGCAGCATCAGGTCGAGCACCAGCGCATCCCAGTCACCGCCGCGCTCCAGCTGCGCCAGGCCGTCGTCGCCCCGGGCGCAGTGCACCACCAGCAGGCCCTCGTCGCGCAGGTGCATGGACAGCAGGTCGGCGATGTGGGCATCGTCTTCGACCAGCAGCACGCGTTTGGAGGGGGGTGTGGACATTAGGGGGTCAGGCGGGCCATCGGATGCCTGCATTGTGCGCAATCCGGGCCTGCCGAGTTATCACGAATTTTTGAAGTTTGCGTGAGGACTTGGCGATGGGGCCGAACCTAAGCTTCGTTCCATCTACCGACCGAGGACACCATGACCACCACCCGCCGCCATCTCCTGTTCACCGGATCCGCCAGCGCCCTGGCGCTGGCCGCCCTGTTCTCGCACCGCAGTGCGCCGGCGGCTGCAGGCAGCAGCGAGGTCTTCGAGGTGACCCTCACCGACGCCCAGTGGCGCGCCAAGCTCACGCCCGCGCAGTACGCCGTGCTGCGCCACGAAAACACCGAGCGGCCCGGCAGCAGCCCGCTCAACCAGGAGCACCGCGCCGGCACCTTCGCCTGCGCCGGCTGTGCCCTGCCGCTGTTTTCATCGAAGACCAAGTTCGACAGCGGCACCGGCTGGCCCAGCTTCTGGAAGCCGATGGACAACGCCGTGGCCACGCGCATGGACCGCACCTTCGGCATGGCGCGCACCGAGGCGCACTGCCGCCGCTGCGGCGGGCACCTGGGCCATGTCTTCAACGATGGTCCCCAGCCCACCGGCCTGCGCTACTGCATGAACGGCCTGTCGCTCAGCTTCACGGCCGGCGCCGCCTGAGGACCGACGCCATGCTGCTCATCCTCCTGGCCTACCTGGGCGGGGTGCTGACCATCGTCAGCCCCTGCATCCTGCCCGTGCTGCCGTTTGTCTTCTCGCGTGCCAGCCAGCCCTTTTCGCGCAGCGGCCTGCCCTTGCTGGCCGGCATGGCGCTGACCTTCGCGGCCGTGGCCACGCTGGCCGCCGTGGGTGGCGGCTGGGTGGTGGCCGCCAACCAGTATGGCCGCTGGGCGGCGCTGGTGCTGCTGGCGGTGTTCGGCCTGGCCCTGCTGTGGCCGGGCCTGTCCGAGCGCATGACCCGCCCCCTGGTCGCCGCGGGCGACCGCCTGTCGCAGACGGCCCAGGGCGATGGCCAGCCGCGCATGGGCGCATCGCTGCTGCTGGGCGTGGCCACGGGCCTGCTATGGGCGCCCTGCGCCGGGCCGGTGCTGGGCCTGATACTCACCGGCGCTGCCCTGCAGGGCGCCAGCGTGGGCACCAGCCTGCTGCTGCTGGCCTATGCGGCCGGCGCGGCCACGTCGATGGCCGCGGCCCTGCTGCTCGGTGGCCGGGTGTTCGCCGCGCTCAAGCGCTCGCTGGGCGTGGGCGAGTGGGTGCGCCGCGGGCTGGGCGCCGCGATGCTGGCCGGCGTGGCGGCGATTGCGCTGGGGCTGGACACGGGCGTGCTGGCCCGGTTGTCCACCGCTTCCACCGGGGGCATCGAGCAGGCCCTGGTGAACCGGCTGGGTGGTGAACCCCAGGGTGGCGCCATGGCCATGAGCGGCGGCCCGTCGATGATGATGCAGGGCAGCGGCGCCATGGTGGCCGCCGCCAATGGGGCCGGCCCGTCCATGATGGCGGCCAACGGCAGTGGTACCGGGTCATTGCCCGACCAGGGCGAAGTGCCCTCGCTCGACGGCGCCGTGCAGTGGCTCAACTCCCCGGCGCTCACCACGGCCGGCCTGCGTGGCAAGGTGGTGCTGGTGGATTTCTGGACCTATTCGTGCATCAACTGCCTGCGCGCCATGCCCTATGTGAAGGCCTGGGCCGAGAAGTACAGGGACCAGGGCCTGGTGGTGGTGGGCGTGCATGCGCCCGAGTTCGCCTTCGAGCGCGATGCCGCCAACGTGGCCAAGGCCGTGCGCGACCTGGGTATCACCTACCCCGTGGCCATCGACAACAATTACGCCATCTGGCGCGCCTTCCAGAACCGCTACTGGCCCGCGCACTACCTGATCGACGCCCAGGGCCGCATGCGCTACCACCACTTCGGCGAGGGCAACTACGCCGAGTCCGAGCGCGCCATCCAGCAGTTGCTGCGCGAGGCCGGTGCCGCTGCCCCGGTGCAGGACGGTCTGGCCCAGGTGGCAGCCCAGGGCGTGCACCAGCCCGCCGACCTCAGCGCGGTGCGCTCGCACGAAACCTACCTGGGCTATGAGCGGGCCGAGAACTTCGCCTCGGCCGAGCCCGCCGTGCGCGACCGGGCCACGACCTACACCGCTCCGGCCCGCCCGGCGCTCAATGCCTGGGGCCTGGCCGGCCAGTGGACGGTGGGCGCCGAGCGCGCCACGCTGGCGGGCGGCAGCGGCGGCATCGTCTACCGCTTCCAGGCACGCGACCTGCATCTGGTGCTGGGGCCGGGCGCCGGCGGCAAGCCCGTGCGCTTCAAGGTCACGGTCGATGGCCAGGCCCCTGGTGCAGCCCATGGCACGGACGTGGCCGCCGACGGCACGGGCACGGTAACCGACCAGCGCCTGTACCAGCTGGTACGCCAGAGCGGAGACATCCGCGAACGCACCTTCCGCATCGAGTTCCTGGATGCCCCTGTCGACGCCTACGCCTTTACGTTTGGCTGAGCAGGGCCAGGTATCTCCGCATCACACTCCCTCCACCTTCCGACAAAGGCGCTCCACCATGACAAAAACTTCCCCATCTCCCAGCCGGCGCGGCCTGCTGCAGCTCCTGGCCGGAGGCGCCACGCTGGCCGGCGGCGCCCTGCTCTTCCAGAACCTGGCCCACTCGGCCGAAGAGGCCGTGGCGATCCCGGCGCCGGCGCAGGACGTACCCACAGGCAGCGCCAAGCTGGAGAAAGCCATCTTTGCCGGAGGCTGCTTCTGGGGCGTGCAGGGCGTGTTCCAGCATGTCCAGGGGGTGCGCAAGGCGGTCTCGGGCTACAGCGGCGGCTCGGCCGCCACGGCCACCTACAGCCTGGTGAGCAGCGGGCGCACGGCACACGCCGAATCGGTGGAGATCAGCTACGACCCCGCGCAGGTGAGCTACGGCGCGCTGCTGCAGATCTTCTTTTCGGTGGTGCACGACCCGACCCAGCTCAACCGCCAGGGGCCCGACACGGGCACGCAGTACCGCTCGGCGATTTTCGCGGCCAGCCCCGAGCAGGAGCAGGTGGCGCGCGCCTACATCGCCCAGCTCGATGCGCTCAAGGTATTCAAGAAGCCCATCGCCACGCGCGTGGAGAGCGGCCCGAGCTTCTTCCCGGCCGAGGCCTACCACCAGGACTTTCTGACCGAGAACCCGCGCCACCCCTACATCGTGATCAACGACCTGCCCAAGGTGGCGCACCTCAAGCGGCTGTTTGCCAGCCGCTACCGCGCCGAGCCGGCGCTGGTCAAGCGCGCCGCATAGCGCGCCCTTATTCCCTCAGGCCCGGCGCCCTCGCCCTTCGGCTTTTGCACGGTAGACCATGGCATCGGCCCGGGCCACCAGGCCCTGCCAGCCCTGGCCGTCCGCAGCGCCCTGCGCAACGCCCACGCTGGCACCGATCTCCAGCTGGAGCGTGCCTGTGTAGAAGGGGGCATGGGCCGCCTCGACGACCTTGTCGGCCACGGTATCGGCATGGGCCTTCTCGCGCACGCCGGAGAGCACGATGGCGAACTCGTCCCCACCCAGCCGCGCCACCGCGTCGGTGGGCCGCACGGCGGCCTGCAACCGCGCCGCGAACTGGCGCAGCACCTCATCCCCGACCGGGTGCCCATGGGTGTCGTTGATGGGCTTGAAGCGGTCCAGGTCGATGTACAGCAGC
Organism: Acidovorax sp. GW821-FHT10A04; assembly: GCF_059415825.1. Taxonomy (NCBI): domain Bacteria; kingdom Pseudomonadati; phylum Pseudomonadota; class Betaproteobacteria; order Burkholderiales; family Comamonadaceae; genus Acidovorax; species Acidovorax sp. GW821-FHT10A04. Next base: position 171,018 of record NZ_JBWKNZ010000014.1, on the reverse strand, counting down.
GCCAGGCCGGCCGCATCGCCCTCCAGCACCTTGTGCTGCAGGTAGCGCTCGAAGCCAGCCCGGTTGAGCACGCCGGTCAGCGCATCGCGCTCGCTGAGCATGAGCAGGCGGTGCGCTTCCTCGCGGTGCTCCGTGATGTCCTGCGCCATGGCCACGAAGCCTTCCACCGTGCCGCCTTCGACCCGCAAGGGGATGAAGGAGATCGCCATGTGCCGGTTGTGCGCCCGGCCCGCATATTCCTTCTCGAAGCTCACGGTCTCGCCGGCCAGAGCGCGCCGCACCCAGGGCAGGCTGCGCTCGTAGTCATCCTCTCCCAGCACCTCCTGCAGCGACCGGCCCACGACCATGCCGCGCGGCCGCCCGCACCACAGCTCGAAGGCCCGGTTGGCGAAGCGGTAGTTGCCATCGCTGCCGACCACCGCCACCACGGCCGGAATGGTCTCGGCAATGGAATGCAGGATGCTGGTCTGCAACTGCAGTTGCTGGCGTGCCTGCACCTCGGCGGAGATGTCGCGCATCACCGCCGAATAGCGCGAGATGCGCCCCTGCGCGTCCCGGTGCGCAATCACCATATGGTCCACCGGTACGATGCGCCCGCCCTGTCCCAGCACCGTGGTCTCCCCCAGCCACACCCCGTCCCGGCGCACGGCCGGCATGATCTCGTCCCTGTGGCGGCGGAGGGTTTCTTCCGTATTGAACTGCTCGTAATCGTCTCCTTGCACCGATGCACCGAGCTCCAGGCCGCGGGCACGCCGCGCGGCAGGATTCATGTATTGCAGTTGCCCACGCCAGTCGGTCTGTATGACAAAGTCGGTGGTGTTGTCGAAGATGTCGGTGATGTCGCGCAGCGTGCGCTCCGTGGCCTTGCGCTCGGTGACATCGATGCCGATGGTGAAGATGCCCTTGATGCGGCCATCGGTCCCGGTATCGGGGATGAGCTGGCTTTCGATCGTCCGGGCCTGGCCGAAGGCCTCCTCCTTGAACTCGAAGCGCTGCGCCGTGCCGTGGATGGCAGCGCGGAAGGCCTGCGCCACCGCGGGATCGTCGGGGCTTCCCAGCAGCTGGGCGCGCGTGCGCCCCAGGATCTCCTCGCGCGGGCGGCCAAAGCGCTCGCTCTGGCGCTGGTTGACGAAGCGGTAGCAGCCCTGCGCATCCACGTAGGAGATGCGCAGGGGCAGGTTGTCGGTGATCTCGCGCACGAAGCGTTCGCTGTCGGCCAGGCGCCGCTCAAGCGCCTTGCGCTCGGTGATGTCCTGCAGCGCCCCCACCAGGCGCCGCGGCTCGCCATGCGCATCATGCTCGGCCTCCCCCACCGCGCGCACGCAGCGGCGGCGACCGGTGGCCGTGACCAGTTCCAGCTCCAGGTCGAAGGCGTGCGGCTGGTCGTTGCCCTTGCCGGCCATGGCCTCCTGCAGCAGCCGGGCGGCCTCGGGCTCATAGAACGACAGCACGGAGTCCAGCGTGGGCTGGTAGTCGGGCTCGACATCGTGGATGCGGCGCATGCCGTCCGACCAGCGCACCCCCAGCGTGTGCAGGTCCAGCTCCCAGCCGCCCACGCCGGCCACCCGGCCCGTGCGCGCCAGGAAATCCTCGCTCGCCTGCAGGGCCGCCTCGGCCTGCTTGCGCTCGGTGATGTCGCGCCCCACGGAATGCAGCAGGCGCTCGCCGTCGGCCCCCAGGCGCACCTGGTTGGTCCAGGCCAACCATTTTTCGGTACCGTCCGGCGTGACCATGCGGTTTTCGCCGAAGGTCACCTGGTCGGTTGCCATGATCCGCGCGATGCGCTCGCGCACGATCTCGCGGTCGGCCGGGGCCACGTAGTTGTACAGGCTGGTGCCGACCATCTCTTCGGCCTTGAGCAGAAAGATGCGGGGATAGGCCGGGTTCAGGTAGACCAGGGTGCCGTCCGCGCGCGCCAGCGACACCAGTTCCGCCTGCTCCTCGATCAGGCTGCGGTGCTGGGCCTCGCTCGCGGCCAGGGCTTTTTGGTAGCGGCGCTGCCCGGCCAGCAGCTGCACGATCTGGATACCGCAGAGCAGCACGAACAGCACCAGGGCGGTCACCGTCCAGGTGGCCAGGCGCCGGCTCTGGACACTGCCCTCGGCCACGGCCAGGTTCAGGCGGTCGCGTTCGGCGCGGATGGCGTCCAGCACTGCATGGACGTGGCCGCGCGCCTGGTCCATGTAGGTCGCCCCCATGTCGGTGCGCACCAGGCGCAGGGCTTCGTCGGGCGAGCCGACGTCATGCACGCGCAGCGTCTCCTGCAGCTCGGCGAGCTTGAGGCGGATGGCTTCGCGCGCCTGTGCGGCGCGGGCCGGCACCTGGGCGTCCTGGAGCGGGATGCCCTCCAGGCCCTTGAGCTGGTCGGGCATGCGCGTGAGGGCCGCATGGTAGGGAGCCAGGTAGCTCGAATGCCCCGTGAGCAGGTAGCCGCGCTGGCCGGTTTCTGCATCGCTGAGCGAAACCAGTACCGTCTGCAGCATGCGCAGGCGGTTGGACAAATCGGCCTGGAGCGTGGCACGCAGCCGGTTTTCGTCCGCCTGCCGCGCGAAAAGGACGGTGCCTGCCACCAGCGCCACCAGCGAGAGGGCGAGGGCCGCCGCGGTCAGGTACAGCCGCCTGCCGGTCGCAGGCACGCGTGGCTGGAGCGCCAGGTCCATTGCTTTCCACTCCTTGTCGTGTTGGCTCTGTCCCACCCTGCAGCGCGCGGATGGCGATATTGACTGGGATCGTAGCCAGAAAACGCGGGGCTTCTGCTCAGGTGAAGCGAGGATGGCGCGGCATCGGGCAATGCCCCGGCGTGTCGGCCTCCGGCCTCGCGCCTTCACCTGTACGAAACCGATTCGGCACCAACCAGTGCCGAAGCGGCACACCTCGCGTCGCACCGGATGTAACCATGGGTAACCCAACTCACCGACAGGAATGCCCCATGGACACGATGATTTTGAAGAAAGTCCGGACCGTTGTTTCAGTGCATGTGCTGGCCCTGTCCAGCATGACTGCCTGCGCACAGGATTACCCCTGGAAAGCCATCACCCTGGTGGTGGGCTACCCTGCAGGCGGCAGCGTGGACCTGGTGGCACGCGCCATTGCGCCTGGACTGTCGCGCCGCCTGGGCCAGCCCGTGAACGTGGAAAACATCCCCGGTACCAGCGGCGCCCTGGCCGCGGCCCGGGTGGCACTGGCCGAGCCGGACGGGCATACGCTGTTGCTGGGTTCGCCGGCCGAGGTGGGCATCAACCACCTCGTGAGCCGCCGACGCGATGGCTACAACCCGCTGAAGGACTCCACGCCCATCGGTCTGATCGGCAGCCAGCCCCTGGTACTGGTGGCCAGCAAGAAGACGCCGGTGGCCAGCATCGACGAATTCCTGCGCGCCACCGCCGAGGCGCCCGAGGCCATGCGCTACGCCTCGTCGGGCATGGGTACGCCGCTGCACCTGGCGGGAGAGACCATCCGCCAGCAGTCGGGCGTGCGCATGGCGCACGTGCCCTCGCGCGGGGCCGGGGCCATGCTCGCCAACCTGGAGGGCGGGGATGTGGACTTCGCCGTGATGGTGCTGTCCAGCGCCCTGCCCCATATCCGGGACGGCAAGATCAAGGCCATCGGCATCACAGAGCCAGAGCGTTCCGCGGCTGCGCCCCAGATCCCCGCGCTGGCCGAACACGCACGCTTCAAGGGAGTGGATGCTGGCGTGTGGTTTGGCCTGCTCGGCCCCGGCAAGCTGCCGCCTGCCACCACCAACCGCCTGCGCGAGGGCCTGCGGCAATTGCTGCAGGAGCCCGAGCTGCGCAAGGCGCTGGGTGCCGCCGGCCTGTCCATGATGGACGGCACGGATTTCGCGCCCTTCCTGCAGGCGGAGATCCAGAAATTCAGGCGCGTGGTGGAGTTCGCCAACATCCGCAACTGAGGAGCCGCTATCCTCCGTCTCCCGCGTTGCCGGTGATCGGCAGCACGATGCCGGTGATGTAGCTTGAGCAGCAAGGCGCTGCCAGGAACACATAGGCCGGCGAAATCTCCTCGGGCTGGGCCGAGCGCCCCATGTGGGTGCTGGCACCGAACTGGGCAATGTCCTCGGGCGTCTTGTCGGCCGGGTTGAGCGGGGTCCATACCGGGCCCGGGGCCACGGCGTTCACGCGGATGCCCCGGTCGGCCAGGTTGTGCGCCAGGGCCTTGGTGAAGGCGTGGATGGCGCCCTTGGTGGCCGAGTAGTCGAGCAGCTCCTTGCTGCCGCGCAGGCCCGTGACGGAGCCGGTGTTGATGATGGCATCGCCCCGGTGCAGGTGCGGCAGCGCGGCCTTGGCCATGTGGAAGTAGCCGTAGATATTGGTCCTGAAGGTCTCGTCGAAGCGCTCTTCGGTGAGGTCTTCGAGCGTGCTCGCATGCTCCTGGAAGGCCGCATTGTTCACCAGCAGGTTGAGCTTTCCGAAGGCCTTGACCGCGCGGTTCACCGCGCTGGCGCAAAAGCGCGCGCTTTTGACGTCGCCCGAGATGGCGATGCAGCGCCGACCCTCGGCCTGCACCAGTTCGCAGGTGCGCCGGGCGTCCTCGTGCTCGTTGAGGTAGGCGATGGCCACATCGGCCCCCTCCCGGGCGAACAGCACGGCCACGGCCCGGCCGATGCCCGAATCGCCGCCCGTGATCAGCGCCGACAGGCCTTCGAGCTTGCCGCTGCCATGGTAGTGCGGCGCCTCGAAGCGCGGCGGCAGCGACATGTGCGCCTCGATGCCGGGCTTGGCGAGAGGCTGGCTGGGCAGCGGGGTGCCCGGCTCGGCACGACCGGGGCCGGGTGCCACGGCCTTTTTCCTGGGCTGCGCAGGCTTATTGGCGGAGGATGCCTTCTTTTGGCTTGCGTCCTTGGCATCCTGCTCGGCCTGGATGCGTTTTTGCTTGTTGGCGGTCTGCTCCGCGGCGGATTTCTTCATGCCTCCCTCCCCTACTTGAGCCATCTGCGCTGCGGTTTGGGTTGCACGGTGACGTCCACCGTCTTGTGCACACCGGGCTGGCCGGTGGCAGGGTCGGTCTCGACCACGTCCTCCAGGTCGATGTCCTTGACCTCCGAGTTGGTCTCCTCTTCCAGGTCTTCCAGGATGTTGTCGATCTTGCGTTCGGCCTTGTCGACCTCGGCTTTGGGGAGCGGGGTGATGCGCATGGTGCTACTCCTAGGGGAATGCACCATTCTTGCCAGTCCACCGCCGCCCATCTGTCATCCATTGCCGACGATAAGCTGTCCTCTTGTGCCGACAGGCACACCTCAGAAATCGACCCTGGCCGACAACTCGAAGCTGCGCTGCGGCGCCAGCAGCACCTGGCTGGTGGCCCGGCCGGCGTAGCTGGCATAGAGCTTGTCCGTCAGGTTGCGGATGCGAAAGGTCAGCAGCGCCGGTTTGAGGCGGTAGCTGGCCGCGATGTCGGCCGTAGTATGGCCGTTGATGCGGATCTGGTTGGCGTTGTCCGTGTACATCTTGCCGGTGTGGTTCACGGACAGCAGCAGGTTGAGCGGCAGGTCCTTGAAGCGGTAGCTGGCAAACAGGTTGGCCACGCGCTCGGGCACATTGGGCGGGGTGTTGCCCACGCGCGAGACACCGCCCGCCTCCACCAGCGAGTCGAAGCGCGCATCGAGCGCCGCCACATTGCCCGACAGCGTGAGTTGCTTCGTGGCGCGCCATGCGGCGGAAAGCTCCACCCCGCGCGAGGATTGGCTGCCGTTGTTCACCGTGAGGTTGGCGTTGCTGGCATCGCGCGAGAGCACATTGTCCAGGCCGATGTGGTAGGCCGCTGCCGTCCATTCCACATCGCCCGTACTCTGCTTGAAGCCCACTTCGAACTGCTTGCCCTTGGACTGCGGGAAGACCGCATTGCCGGCGGACAGCAGGAACAGCGAACCCACGGGGATGGTGGCATTGGTGTACTGCGCATAGACCGACGATTCTGAAGAGAGGTCGTACACGGTGCCCAGGCGCACCGAGTTGGCCGAGTACTTCGTGCCGAACGCGCTGAACGTGCCCAGGTTCAGGTCGGTCACGCTGCGGTCCACGTCCACCCGGTCGTGGCGCAGGCCGCCGACCAAGGTCCAGGCTTTCGTCAGCTTGAGCGCGTCTTCGGCAAAAACGGAGCTGCTGTGCACGTCCGACGTGAAGTTGGTGCGGTTGCCGCCGCCGGCCATCAGGGCAGGGTCGTCGTTGTAGGTCCCCACCGCAGGATCGAACAGCGGCACGCGCAAGGTGGCATTGGTGCTGGCCGAGCCGTTGGAAAAGCGCCGTGTGTTGTCGAAATCGGTCTTGCTGACCTCGCCGCCCACCACCAGCTTGTTGGCCAGAGCGCCGATGCGGCCTTCGTGCGAGGCGTCCAGCCGGTTGGCCAGGTAACGCTGGTCGTGCGCGATCAGGGTCTGGTCGCGGGTGATGGACGAAGGCGCCGTGAACACCGCGCTCTCCGCATTGCGCCACAGCCGCTCCACCTTGTTGGCCGTGAATTCGTTGCGCAGCGTCCATTCGGGCGTCACCCGGCTGGTGATGCGGGCGCGCAGCCAGTACGCCTCGGACTGGTTGCGGTCGTCCAGGATGTTGTAGTTGCTCTGCGCGATGCGCCGGTCGATCACCCGGCCGTCGGGCGTGCTGACCACGCGGGTCGGCTGGGTGGACAGGCTGCCCGGGATCAGCGGCGTGCCCCAGTAGGCATGGCCCTCGTCGCGCGAATAGTCGAACGACAGGTCGAGCCGCGTGGCGCGCGCCACGTCGAAGGACAGGCCCGTGGTCAGGTGCTCCAGCTTTTCGCTGGTACGGGCGATGGTGCCCACGCGCGTATCGTTGCGGCTGTAGTCGAGCCGGTAGGCCCCGGTCTCGCCCACCGCACCGCCCAGGCCCACGGCGGCGCGGGTCGATCCGTAGCTGCCGTAGGACAGCAGGGCCTCGCGGCCCGGGTTGTTGCGGTCGGGCCGCTTGGCCTGGAAGTTGACGATGCCGCCGATGGCGCTGTCGCCCTGCAGCACCGAGGCCGGGCCCTTGAGCACTTCGATGCGCTCGTAGTTCCAGGTGTCCTCCACCCGGTTGGTGACACCCGCGCCCGACATGCGCACCCCGTCGTACAGGTAGAGCACATTGGTGAAGCCGCGCAGCGACAGGGTGGTGGGTGCCGAAGGCGGGCCGCCACCGGCCATGCCGGCGGTGCTGCGCAGCGCCTCGCTCAGGGTGCGCGCGCCGCGCTCCTGCATCAGGTCCTGCGAGAGGATCTCCACCGAGGCCGGCGTTTCGCGCAGCGTGAGGCCCAGGCGCGAGGCGCTGCTGCTCTTGTTGGAAAGCTGCAGGCTGCCCTCGTCCCGCCCGGCCTGGATGTTGACGGCCGGCAGTTCGGCCTCGGTAGCCTGCGCCAGCGCGCCCTGCATGGCGGCCGCCACGGCCAGCGCGACGGCGCTGCGTTTGAATGAAGTCATGGTGTGTTCCTGAAGTGTTGACATGGGGATCGGGCTCAGACCACGCGGTAGCGGCGCAGCCGCCAGCCGGCCAGCGCCAGCAGCACCAGCGTGGGCAGCAGCAGTTGCAGCACCGTGCGTGCGGCCTCGGCCTGCACGGCGCCCGCCTGCTCCTCACGCCAGTGGAAGGCGGGGATGCGTGGAAAATCGGCCTCGGTGAGGGCCAGGCCGCCGTCGATGCGGGGGTAGAAGAAGTCCTTCCAGGCCTGGTGGTAGCTGGCCACCTGCGCCAGGAACCAGGCGTTGCGGCTGTGCCCCGTGCCGGCCAGCGCGGTGATGCCCTCGTAGGCCACGGCCGCGGGCGACAGTGCGCTGAAGCGCGCCACCAGCGCCTGCTGGCGGGCCTGCTGCGCATTGAAGCGTTCCAGTTCGGGCCGCAGGGTCTCGTCCACCTGGCGCTCTATGCGGTAATTGGCCATGGCCCGGCCACTCATGGGCAGGCGGCCGCCCCGGGGCACCAGTGTCTCGGGCTGGTCCACGTGCGTGTAGTCGGTGGCCAGCAGCGCCGCGTTGTGCGACATGGCCTGCGCCGTGACCACCCGGGTGCGCGCTGCCAGCTCGGCGCGCGAGGGCGCCGGGCTGGCCTGGGTCACCGCGATGTTCAGCAGCACCGGCGTCACCAGCACCAGCACCACCCAGCCGATGACCAGCACCATGGCGTTGGTGGCCGACGACCAGCCGAAGGCATTCACCGCCACCACCGCCGTGAACCAGAACAGCGCATAGGCCCCCACCACCAGCGCCCACCACAGGGTGGCGCCCGGCGCGGCGAGCGCCTGGGGCCGGGCGATGAGCAGCACCGCCAGCGGCACCAGCACCGCAGCCCCGAGCAGCACGGCCGCGCGCACGGCGATCTTGGCCGCCACCAGCGTGGGCAGCGCCAGCGGCTGCGACAGCAGCAGGCGCAGCGTGCCATCCTCGCGCTCGCCCGACAGCAGGTTGTAGCTGAGCGCAAAGATCAGCAGCGGCAGCAGGTAGACCACGACGAAGGCCAGGTCGAAATGCCCGCTCTGCAGGTGCCAGGGATTCTCGATGTCGTTGTTGTGCAGGAAGTTGACCTTGCTCTGGTGCGTGACCTTGAACTGCGCAGGGAACAGGTCGGTCTGCCCCAGGGCCACGGGCGCCAGCGACGCGCTGGGCATCACGGCATGGTGAGCGCCCAGGCCACCCGCCATGTTGGCGGGGTTGGCCGGGTTGCCGAAGGGCGTGGGCACCTCGGTGCCGGCCATGATGCGACCCAGTTGCGCCCGCTGGCCGGCGCGTGCCTGGCTGTCGGCTGCCACCAGGGCGGCCTGGGCCTGGTCGCGCTGGCGCGTCTGCAGCATGCCGTTGAACAGCGCATAGGCCACGAGCAGCAGGAACAGGCCGCCCACCAGCCACAGGCTGCGGTCGCGCACAAGAAGGCTCAGCTCCTGCCGGGCGACGAGGCGAAAGCGTTGGAATGGGGAAGATGGGTTCACCGATGTCTCCTACAGCGCCCGCTGCCGTGCGACGGCCACGCAGGCAAAAGCCACCGCCAGCGCGAGGCCGGCACACAGAATCAGCAGGCTGGTGCCGCTGCGGGCCAGTGCCCAGCCGAAGGACGGCGCGTGGTAATCAAATGCCGGCACCCGCGCCCACAGCGCGGGGCTGGCTTGGTAGGCGAAGTGCTGGTGGCCCAGCGGGTCGGCGTGGTCCACCAGGTCCTGGCTCACGATGTCCTGGATCACGCGCCGGTGGCGCTCGGCCGCAGTGGTGAAATCGCGGTGGTGCGCGAAGTCCGTGCCTGCCATGGCGCTGGAAAAGCTGCGCATCGCCAGCAGCGGCAGCAGCAGGCCGCCGGCCTCCTGCACGGCCTGCTGCTGCTCCCAGGTGTCCCACAGCCGGCCGAAATGGCGGTCGTACACGGCGTAGCTGGCCTGGTCGTCGAGCTTCAGCGCCCTGCCCCATTGGTTCAGGGGCACATCCTTGCTCCAGCGCTCGGTGGTGCCGAAGGCCTGCATCCAGGTCGTGTCGGAGGTGGCCCTGAGGTCGGCCGCCAATGCCTGGTTGAATGCGAGCCGCGTCGGGCTGGGGAACACGGCGCGCGAGAGCTCGGACAGCACGCGCGGCGCCACCACGGCGTTGGCGATCCACAAGGCCAGCAGCACGGTGATGGCCACGCGCGAACTGCGCGAGGCGGCCGACACCCCGAGCGTGGCGAAGACGAAGATGGCCAGGTACAGCGCATAGCCCAGCGCCAGCCCGCCAAAGCGCAGCAGCGCTTCCAGGCGCTCGCCGCTGCCGGCGGACAGCGCCACGGCCGTGGCCGCGACCAGCCCGGCCGGTACCAGCAGCACCCCCAGGGCCCCGCCCAGTGCCAGCGCCTTGCCCCACAGCAGGCGCAGGGGCGGCACGCCCAGGCTCAGGGTCTGGCGCAGCATGCCCTGCTCGCGCTCGCCCGCAAAGGCGTTGAAGCCCAGCACCACCACCAGCAGCGGCCCCAGCACCTGCAGGATCCAGCCCACCGAGAGGTCGCCGAAGCGCTGCAGGCCGGTGGCGTCCTGCGCGGGGCGGAATTTCACCTCGCTCTGGCGGTGCGCCTGCAGCCACACGGTGCTGCCGATGTAAGGGTTGATGCCAGCATCCAGCAAGGCCAGTGCCGCGTCGGGCTTGAAGGCGTGCATGCCCTGGTGGGCGGCATCGTGGGGGTGGCGCGCGCCCTGGCGCAGCCAGTCCTGGTAGTCGGAGTTCTGCGCGGCGGCCTGCTCGGCGCGCGCCTCGCGCTGGTGGCCCCACCCCACGGCCAGGGCCGTGAGCAGCAGCAGCACGACGATGCCGCCCGCCCAATAAAGGCGCCCGTCGCGCAGGCGCTCGCGCAGGTCCTTGGCGGCGATGAGCGCGATCATGCCGTGCCCCGCATGTGCTGCAGGTACAGGGCCTGCAGGTCGGTGCCGCTGATCTCCTGGCCGTCGAGGCTCTCGACCAGGCGGCCCTGCTTCATGATGCCGATGCGGGTGGCCGTCTGCCGGGCGTGGAACAGGTCGTGCGTGGTGGCCAGGATGGCCACGCCCGCCTCGCTCCCGCGCTGCAGCAGGCTGGTGAACTCGGCGGCGGCGTGCGGGTCCAGGCCCGAGGTGGGTTCGTCGAGCAGCAGGGCCTTGGCCTCCTTGGCCAGCGCCACGGCGATCCAGATCTTCTGGCGCATGCCCTTGGAGTACGCGGCCACGCGCTTGTCGGCCGCGCTGGCATCCAGCCCCACCTGGGCCATCAGCTCCAGCAGGCGCGTGCGCGGCGGCGCCTCGCCCAGCGCCAGCGCGGCGAAGTAGCGCAGGTTCTCCAGCCCGGTCAGCGTGCCGTAGAGGTTGACCTGCTCGGGTATGTAGGCCAGGTACTGCTTGGTGGCCACGGGCTCGCGCGTGACGTCCACGCCATGCACCAGGGCCTGGCCGCCATCGGGGGCGATGAAGTTCAGGAACAGGTTGACCGTGGTCGTCTTGCCCGCGCCATTGGCGCCCAGCAGGCAGTAGATCTCGCCCGGGCGGATGCACAGGTCGAGCGGGTGCAGGGCGGTCTGGTCGCCGTAGCGTTTGGTCAGGCCAATGGCTTCGAGCACAGGATGTCCTTCGGTGAAAAATGGGGAAATGGAGGGCACAGGCTGGCGCCCGCCCAGGCAGGTCGTTGGCCGGCCGTGGCCTCTTCGGGCAGGTTCAGCTCAGGCGGGCGCCGGGTGTTCCACCCGTTCCCATGGGGGAAACGGGTCGCTCAACAAGCGCCAGCGCTCCGGGGGCAGGCGGCGCTCCGCATCGGTCAGCTGGGCGCTGCGCACGGCCTGCTCGATGGCGCCCTGGTCCAGCCCGATGCCGATGAACACGATCTCGTTGATGCGGTCGCCCCAGGGCTCCTGCCAGCGCCGCTCGATGGCGCGGCGCTCTGCACTGCCGGGCGGCGGCAGGTATTCGGGCCTGGACGCCGCCCACCAGTGGCCCACCCCCTCCACCGTGGCCCGGTTGCCAGCGCGTGAATAGGCCACGGCCCATTGCGGACGGCTGGCCAGCCAGACATGGCCCTTGGCGCGCAGCAGTCCGGGGATCGGCGCCTCGGCCAGCGCGGCAAAGCGCGCCGGGTGGAAGGGCTCGCGCGAGCGCAGCACGAAGCTCGCGATGCCGTACTCCTCGGTCTCGGGCGTGTGCTGGCCCGCCAGCTCCCTCGCCCAGCCGGGCATGGCGCTGGCACGCTCCAGGTCGAACTTGCCGGTGCCCAGGATGCGCGCCAGCGGCACCTGGCCGCGCTGCGCCACGACGATCTCGGCCACGGGGTTCAGGGCCTTCACGGCCCCCATCACTGCCAGCAACTGGTCGGCATCCACCAGGTCGGCCTTATTGACCACCACCACGTCGGCAAACTCGATCTGCTCGGCCAGCAGGCCCGCCAGGGTGCGCTCGTCGCCTTCGCCTGCTGTCTCCCCGCGCTGGGCCAGCAGATCGGCGCTGGAATAGTCGGCCAGCAGATTCGCGGCATCGACCACCGTGACCATGGTGTCGATGCGCGCATGGTCGCTGAGCGACTGGCCGTTCTCGTCCCGGAAGTCGAAGGTGGAGGCAATGGGCAGCGGCTCGCCCACGCCGGTCGATTCGATCAGCAGGTAGTCGAACCGGCCCTCCAGTGCCAGCTTGCGCACCTCCAGCAGCAGGTCTTCGCGCAGGGTGCAGCAGATGCAGCCATTGCTCATCTCCACCATCTTCTCTTCGGTGCGCGACAGCGCTGCACCGGCGTTGGCGGCACCACGCTCCAGCAGCGAGGCATCGATGTTCACCTCGCTCATGTCGTTCACGATGACCGCCACGCGCAGCCCTTCGCGGTTGGCCAGCACATGGTTGAGCAGTGTGGTCTTGCCCGAGCCAAGGAATCCGGAGAGAACGGTGACGGGCAGGAGTGAAGTGGTGCGCATGATCTTTAAATGATAATGCGTTATCAATATCAATTGCAACCGGGTGCAAGAAAAATGCGGCGGCCCTGGGTGCGGGCTTTACAGGAGGCTGCGCCCACACCCAGGGGCAGCACCTGTGCGCACATTTTTTCACTGATAATTGGTTATCAACAACAAGCCCTGCGGCACCGCCCCCCATGGAACGATCCACCCGGCAGCGCGCCGCCATCCTGGCGGCGATTGCAGATGCCCAGCGCCCCCTCACCCCACAGGAGGTGCTGGACAGCGCGCGCGAAGCCGTGCAGGGCCTGGGCATGGCCACGGTCTACCGCAACATCAAGGCCTTGCTGGAGGATGGATCGCTGCAGGCGGTGCAACTGCCGGGCGAAAGCCCGCGCTACGAGCCGGCCGAGCACGAGCACGGGCACCACCACCACCATTTCCAGTGCACGGTGTGCTCGCGCGTGTTCGACGTGCACGACTGCCCGGGCGACCTGGCCGGCATGGCGCCCAAGGGTTTCACGGTGGAGCGCCACGAGCTGACGCTGTATGGCCGCTGCGCGGACTGCGCGAAGGCGGCCGCCGCGGCCCCGAAGACCCGCGCCAAGGCCGCCGCCACCCGCTGATCGGTTTCAGGCCGCCTGGTACAGCGTCACCACGCAGGCCCCGCCCAGCCCCAGGTTGTGCTGCAGCGCCGTGCGGGCGCCGGGCACCTGCCGTTCCTGCGCACTGCCGCGCAGCTGGTGCGTGAGCTCGTAGCACTGGGCCAGGCCTGTAGCGCCCAGCGGGTGGCCCTTGGACAGCAGCCCGCCCGACGGGTTGGTGACCACCTGGCCCCCATAGGTGTTGTCGCCCGCATCGATGAAGGCCGCCGCGCCGCCCGGCGGGCACAGGCCCAGGGCTTCGTAGCTGATGAGCTCGTTCTGCGCAAAGCAGTCGTGCAGTTCCACCACGTCGAGGTCCTCGGGGCCGATGCCGGCCTGCTCGTAGACCTGGTGCGCGGCCGCTTCGGTCATGCCGTAGCCCACCAGGCGCATCATGTCGTGGCGGTCGAAGGTGTCGGGCCGGTCCGTGGTCATGGCCTGGGCGGCGATGAACACGTCGGTGCGCAGACCATGGCGTCTGGCAAAGGCTTGGGACACCAGCACCGCGGCCGCAGCGCCGCAGGTCGGCGGGCAAGCCATGAGCCGGGTGAGCACGCCGGGCCAGAGCATGGGCGCGTTCATCACGTCATCGACCGACAGCTCCTTGCGCAGCAGCGCCAGCGGGTTGCGCGCCGCATGCCGGCTGGCCTTGGCGCGCACCTGGGCAAAGGCTTCGAGCGGCGTGCCGTACTGGCGCATGTGGCTCTGCCCGGCCCCGCCGAAGTAGCGCAGCGCCAGCGGCAGTTCGGGCATGCCGACCAGGGCCTCGGCCTCGCGGTCGAAGTCCCTGAATGGGCTGGGCCGGTCGTTGAACACGGTGCCGATGGCGCCCGGGTTCATCTGCTCGAAGCCCAGGACCAGCACGCAGTCGGCCGCGCCGCTTTCCACCGCCTGGCGCGCCAGGAACAGCGCCGTGGAGCCGGTCGAGCAGTTGTTGTTGACGTTGAAGACCGGTATGCCCGTCATGCCCAGGCCGTAGACGGCCTTCTGGCCGCTGGTGGAGTCGCCGTAGACGTAGCCCACGTACGCCTGCTCGATCGCGCCGTAGTCGATGCCCGCATCCGTGAGGGCCAGCCGCCCGGCCTGCGCGGCCATCACCGGGTAGGGTTCGCTGGCGCCGGGCTTGGCGAAGGGCACCATGCCCACACCCGCGATGAATGCCTTGTGTGACATGGATGGCTTTCTTTCTCAGCGCGCCAGCACGGTGGCGCGGATGTCCTTCTTGAGCACCTTGCCCACCTTGGAGCGCGGCAGGTCGGGCCAGATCTCCACCTGCTTGGGCGCCTTCACGCTGCCGATGCGCGCCTTGGTGAAGGCGATCAGCTCCTCGGGCTGCACCGTGCGGCCCGGCCGCAACTGCAGCACGGCCACCACCCGCTCGCCCCATTTGTCGTCGGGCAGGCCGATGACGGCGCTGTCCTGCACGTCGGGGTGTTGCATCAGCGCCTGCTCGACCTCGACCGAGTAGACGTTGAAGCCGCCGGTGATGATCATGTCCTTGGCGCGGTCCACGATGTAGAGAAAGCCGTCGGCATCCACCCGGCCGATGTCGCCCGTGTGGTGCCAGCCGCCCTGCCCCGCCTCGGCCGTGGCTTCGGGGTTCTTGTAGTAGCCCATCATCACCAGCGAGCTGCGCACCACGATCTCGCCGGTCTCGCCGCGCGGCAACAGCCGGCCTTCGCCGTCCATGGTGGCCACCTGCACCAGCGGGCCCGGCCGGCCGGCGCTGGACAGGCGCTCGCGCGCAACCGTGCCGTCGGCATGGAAATGCTCGCGCGGCGCCATCATGGAGATCATCATCGGCGCCTCGGTCTGGCCGAAGAGCTGGGCCATCACCGGGCCGATGGCCGTGAGCGCCTCTTCGAGCCGCGCCGCCGCGATCGGCGCCGCCCCGTACCAGAAGCACTGCAGCGAATCGAGCCGCGTGCTGGCCAGCTTTTCGTGGTGCAGCAGCATGTAGATCAGCGTGGGCGGCAGGAAGGTGTGCGTCACCCGGTGCCGTTCCACCAGCACCAGGAACTCGCCCAGGTCCGGCTTGGGCATGATGACCACGCGCCCGCCCAGGGCCATCACCGGCAGGCACAGCACGCCGGCCGCGTGGGTGAGCGGCGCCAGGGCCAGGTAGACCGGCCGGCCTTCGAAGGGGTAGCCCATCAGGGTGAGGGCGGACATGGTCTCCAGGTTGCGGCCCGAGAGCATCACGCCCTTGGGCTGGCCTGTGGTGCCACCGGTACCGGCGATCATGGCCAGGTCGTCCACGGGGGCGATGGCCACAGGCTCGTCGCCCACGCCCTGCACCCATTCTTCCCACGAAGGCGCCCAGCCCAGGGCCGCGTCCAGGCAGACGAACTGGCGCACCTTGGGCAGCTGCGCGCGCATCTGATCCACCATGGATGCATAGGCGCTGTGGAAGATGAGACAGCTGCAGTCGAAGGCGTCGAGCACGAAACGGTTCTCGGACGCCTCGTTGCGCGGGTTCACCGGGCACCACACGGCGGCCGCGCGCGAGATGCCGAACACGCAGGCAAAGGCCAGGGCATCGTTGCTGGAGAGCACGGCCACCTTGTCGCCGGGCGCGATGCCCGAACGCTGCAGCGCCCTCGCCACCCGGTGGCTGGTGCGCTGCACCTCGCCGTAGGAGAGGTCGGCCGTGCCCATGGTCAGGCACGGCGCGTCCTCGTCCAGCATGGCCCCCTTGTCGAGGTAGTCGATCAGGCGCATGGGGGCGGCCTGATCAGTGCTGCACCGTGAGCACGGGCGGCTGCACCAGGCCGAAGCTGCGCAGCACGCCCAGTAGCTCGTGGTGGCCAAAGGCCTGGCAGCCCGAGGCAAAGCCGACGCGGCGCGGGGCCTGCTGCAGCAGGTGGGCCGCGGCATAGGCCTGCATCAACCCGGTCTGCTTGTAGTTGCAGTTGCCATAGATCACGCAGTGGGCGCGTGCCAGCGGACCCGACGCATGCACCGAATCCACCGACTTGTTAATGCGCGGGTTCTCGCGCGGCGGCATGGAACCCATGACGGCAGCGGCCGTCTGCGCCAGGGCGGCGTAGCGGTCCTCCTCGTTCATGCCCTCGGTGGCCTTGAGCGCGGCGGCCACGATCTGCGGCACGCCCAGCATCAGCGGCTTGTTGAACACGCCGCCCAGCACCTTGACGTTGGCCACGCGCGGGTCCTTCTTGAACCACACGGGGTGCGAGGTGCCGCCCCAGGGCAGCGCCAGTGCTGCCTCGTGCTGGCCGGGAATGGCCAGGCTGTACAGCCCGGCATCGGGCTGCCACTCCACGTACTGGTTCTGCTCCAGGTAGTAGGCCTTGGACGTGGCGGCATTGACCAGGATGGTCTGGGTGGACGCCACCGTGGGGCTGCCGCCCCAGAACACCGCGATGTCCAGGGTATCGAGGCCCGGCGTCTCCAGGCACAGCTGGGCGGCGATCTCGCCCGTGGTGTACATCTGCGCCAGGCCCGGCGACAGCAGCAGGCCGGCGGCTGCGAACTTCGGCCCGTACTCGGCCTCCAGCGTGATGAGCCAGTCCTGCTCGCCCGTGGTGTCGGTGTAGTGGCACTTCGTGGCCAGGCAGGCCTGCACCACCTCGTGGCCGAATTTGGCGAACGGGCCCACGGTGTTGAGCACCACACTGGCGCCGTCGAACAAGGCGCTGAGCGCTTCCACCGTGTGCGCCACTTCCACCACCTCGTAGCTGGCGGTTTCGATGCCGGGCACGTGCGAGCGCATCGCCTCGTCGAGCTTTTCCTTGCTGCGGCCCGCCGCGATGAAGGGGATGTTGTACTCGCGCAGGTACTCGCAGACCAGCCGGCCGGTGTAGCCGGAGGCGCCGTAGACCACGACGGGTTTCTTGCTGCTGCTGGGTTTGTTCATGGTGGGTCTCCTGTTTGTGCTGCTCACATGCCCATGCCGCCATCGACCGGCAGGCCCGCGCCGGTGATGAAGCGCGACGCGTCGGAGCACAGGAAGACCACCGCATCGGCCATGTCGGCCACCTCGCCCAGGCGGCCCGCGGGCGTCTGCTCGATGATGGCGCCCACGGCTGCCTCGGGCGACGGGAACAGGCCGGCGGCCACCACGTCGGCGGCGAGCTTCATGCCCATTTCGGTGGGCACCAGGCCGGGGTAGATGCAGTTCACGCGCACGCCATAGCCGAGCTTGCCCGACTCCATCGCCGCCACGCGGGTGAGGCGGTCAACGGCCGACTTGGTGGCCGAGTAGCCGGCGATCGCCGGGAAGGCGATGGTCGCGGCCACCGAAGAGATGTTCACCACCGCCCCGCCCTTGCCCGCGCCACCGCCCGGGCGCATGGCGCGAAACGCGTGCTTGAGGCCCAGCGCTGTGCCGACGATGTTCACGTCGAGCATGCGGCGCAGCGATTCGGCCTCGATCTCGGACACCAGGGCCGTGACCTCGATACCGGCGTTGTTGATGAGGATGTCGAAGCCGCCCAGCGTCTCGACCGTGGCCTGCACGGCAGTGGCCCAGTCGGCCTCCTGCGTCACGTCGAGCTTCACGAAGCCGGCCTTGGCACCGCCGGCCACGGGCAGCTTGCCCGCCGCCTCCTGGCCCAGCGACGTGAGCACGTCGCCAATCATCACCGAGGCCCCGGCGGCAGCGAGTGCCTGGGCCATGCCTTCACCGAGGCCGCGCGCGCCACCGGTGACCAGGGCCTTGCGGCCGGTCAAATCGAACTTCGCCATGTCTTGTCTCCTGGTATTGGGATCGTTGGCTCACCGCTTTCTGCGATGAACGGAATCGATTCTGGAAATGTGTTTGACAAGTGTCAAGACAATTTCTTGACACTTGTCATAAATTCAATCGACCGGCCCTGGTCCATGCATGAAAAGACATGGGCGCCCTGCCCGGCTCTGCCTACAATGGCGCGATGGAAAGAGCACCCCGCCGTGACAAATACGCCGAACGCCGCGCCGAGCTGGGCGAGGCCGCACTGCAGACGCTGGCCGAACTGGGCTATGCCCGCACCAGCCTGCGTGAGATCGCACAGAACTCTGCCTTCTCGCACGGCGTGCTGCACTACTACTTCACCGACAAGCTCGACCTCATCCTGTGCAGCGTGCGCCAGTACAAGGCGCGCTGCGTCACGCGCTACGACGATGTGACGAACAGCTCGACCACCTTCGCACAGCTGGTGGACGGCTTCGTCGATGTGCTGGGCGAAACGGTGCGCAGCGAAGCGCCCATGCATCGGCTGTGGTACGACATCCGCTCGCAGTCGCTGTTCGAGGACGCGCTGCGCGCCGATGTGGAGGCCATCGACAAGAGCCTGGCCAACATGGTCTGGCGCGTGCTCACGCGCATGTCCGAGCTGGCCGGCCTGCCCGTGCGCGCCCCCATCGACCTCACCTATGCCATGTTCGACGGCGTGTTCCAGCAGTGCCTGCTGCGCCACATGGCCGGTGATGCCAAGGCCATACCGGTCATGCAGGGCCATGTGCGCCTGCTGGTGGAGCAGTTGATCGGCAAGCCCGCCGAGGCTGCTGCACCCGCCAAGGCGCCGCGCAAGCGCAAGCTGGCGGAGCAGGCTGCATAGCAAGCGCCACCGTCCCTTTTGTACCAGGCCGTTCTGTTCTGCAGAACGGCTTTTTTGTTTCCGGTGGTGCTTGACCTGTCTGAAAAGTCTCTTCATACTTTCATGAGACAGATCAATGTTCTTTCTTATAGAACATTGCCAGCATCCAGGAGATTCCATGCCCCCAATACCCGATGTGCTGATCAGCGAGGTCGGCCCGCGCGACGGCCTGCAGTCGGTGAAGGCCACCATGCCCACGGCCGACAAGCTGCGCTGGATCAATGCGCTCCATGCCGCGGGCGTGCGCGAGATCGAGGTCGCGTCCTTCGTGCCCGCGCGGCTGCTGCCGCAGATGGCCGATGCAGCCGAGGTGGTGCGCCATGCCATCACCCTGCCCGGCCTCACGGTGATGGCGCTGGTGCCCAACCGCAAGGGGGCGCAGGCAGCGCTCGAGGCCGGGGTGCACAAGCTCACCATGCCCGTCTCCGCCAGCGCCGCGCATTCGCTGGCCAATGTGCGCAAGACGCGCGAGGAGATGGTCGAGGAGGTGCGCGCCATATCGGACCTGCGCCGCGACATCGCGCCCCACGTGAAGCTGGAGGCCGGCATTTCCACCGCCTTCGGCTGCACCCTGCAGGGCCTGGTGCCCGAGGACGAGGTGATCTGGCTGGCCGCGCAGTGCGTTGCGGCCGGGGCCGACGAGTCCGGCCTGTCGGACACCGTGGGCTATGCCAACCCGGCCCAGGTGCGCCGGTTGTTCAAGCGCCTGCGTGCCGAACTCGGCGACAAGGCCGGTGCCGCGCACATGCACAACACGCGCGGCCTGGGCCTGGCCAACTGCCTGGCGGCCTATGAAGAAGGCGTGCGCACCTTCGATGCCTCATTGGGCGGGCTGGGTGGTTGCCCGTATGCGCCGGGCGCCTCGGGCAATGTGGTCACGGAAGACCTGGTGTTCATGTTCGAGGCCAGCGGCATTTCCACCGGCATCGACCTGCAGCGGTTGATGGATGCGCGCGCGCCGCTGGTGGCCGGGCTGCCCGGCGAGCCGGTGTACGGCATGACGCCCGAGGCGGGTTTGCCCAAGGGCTTCGTACAAGGAGCCAGCCATGTCTGACGCAACGAACAACGACCAACCCCTGCCCTACGCCGGCATCCGCGTGGTGGAGTTCACCCACATGGTCATGGGCCCCACCTGCGGCATGGTGCTGGCCGACCTGGGGGCCGAGGTGATCAAGGTCGAGCCCATCGAGGGCGACAGCACGCGCCACCTGCTGGGCTCGGGCGCCGGGTTCTTTCCCACCTTCAACCGCAACAAGAAGAGCATCGCGCTCGACCTCAAGAAGCCCGAGGGCCTGCAGGCCGCGCTGCGCCTGATCGCCACGGCCGACATCGTGAGCGAGAACTTCAAGCCCGGCACCATGGCCAAGCTGGGGCTGGACTACGCCTCCCTCAAGAAGCTCAACCCGCGCCTGATCTACGTGAGCCACAAGGGCTTTCTGCCCGGGCCCTACGAGCAGCGTACGGCCCTGGACGAAGTGGTGCAGATGATGGGCGGCCTGGCCTACATGACCGGGCGCCTGGGTGACCCGCTGCGTGCGGGCACCAGCGTCAACGACATCATGGGCGGCATGTTCGGTGCCATCGGCGCCATGGCGGCGCTGCGCCAGCGTGAGCTGAGCGACGAGGGCTCGGAAGTGCAGGCTGCGCTGTTCGAGAACAACGTCTTCCTGGTGGCGCAGCACATGATGCAGTTCGCCAGCACCGGCAAGGCGGCCAACCCCATGCCCAGCCGCATCTCGGCCTGGGCCATCTACGACGTGTTCACGGTGAAGGATGGTGAGCAGATCTTCCTGGCCGCCGTGAGCGACAAGCAGTGGGCCATCTTCTGCGAGGCCCTGGGCCTGGCCGAGCTGCTGGCCGACCCGCGCCTCACAACCAACAACGACCGCGTGCAGGCGCGCGACTGGATGATGCCGCAGCTGCGCGCGCACCTGGCCAGCCGCAGCGCGGCGGAACTGGCGGCCATCTTCGAGGCCAACGAACTGCCGTTCGCGCCCATCACCAGGCCCGAGGAGCTGTTTGCCGACCGGCACCTCAACGAGAGCGGGGGCCTGGCGCCGATTCGCCTGAACAACGGTACCGAATCCAAGGTGCCGCTCTTGCCCCTGACCATCGGCGGCACGCGCCCCGGCGTGCGCCTGCAGCCGCCGGGCCCGGGCGAGCACACGGCAGCCTTGCTGCAGGAGCTGGGCTACACCGACGCCGAAATGGCGGCCCTGCAGGCACAGGGCGCCGTGGCGGGCGTGGCCTGAGCGCGGGTTCCAGGGCGGGCTCTATGGCGCTGCAGCATCCACCCGGCGCACGCCATGGGCCACCAGGGCCCGGTACTCCGACGGGGTATGGCCCATGGCCCGGCCAAAGGACTTACTGAAGTAGGCGGCATCCTCATACCCCAGCTGGCCTGCCACCTGCGCAATGGGCATCGGCGTGTACGCGAGCAGGCGGCGCGCCTCCAGCATCAGGCGCTCCTGCAGTATTTCCAGCGCGGATTTCTGCACCAGGTTGCGGCAGGTGCGGCTGAGGTGGTCGGCCGAGACCCGCAGGGCCTCGGAATAGAACGTGAGCGGCCGGTGCTCGGCGTAGTGCTGCTCCACCAGGGCCAGGTAGCGCTGGAGCAGTGTGTCACGCAGGCCCTTGGGCGCCTCGCGTTCGAACTGCTCGCCCCGTTCACGGATGAAGCGCACGGCAATCAACGCCACCAGCGCGAGCAAGGCCGGCACGCGCCCCACATCGCTGCGCTGGAACTCTCTGGATATCCGCGCGAACATCTCTGCAATGCCCACGCTATCGTCTTCGGGGGAAAGCACGAACGAGGATTTGAGGTGGGTCTGCACCAGCTCCGACTCCCCCAGCAACTGGGACAGCGTCGACGCAGGCAGCGTGACCTGGTGGCCCACGGCGTCCCGCGTGTAGGTGAAGCCATGCACCGCCCCGGGTGCCAGCATCAGCATCACCGGGGACTGGGCCTGGAACTCCCGCCCGTCGATGGAGCCACGGATGCCGCCGCTTTCGATGAACTGGAACTGGTGCAAACCCTCATGCCGATGGGCCGGAATTGTCCAGTCCATCTCGGCGGCCCGCACCGCAATCTGCTCGTAGTGCAAACAATCATCCGGCTGGTCGTGGCGGACTTCACGGTAGGGCACCCATGGCAATTGCAGCTTCTTCATGACGGACAGGCCTTTTCTGATGCCGGAAAAGTACAGGAAATGAGCCGAAACGTCCATCGCTCTCCAGCAGGCCCACGGGCACCATGGAGGTCCTTTCACTGATGACCGCGACCATGACCCGCCCCCTCCCCTCCGAGCAAGCGCCCATTGCGCACAAGCCACCGCCCCTGCGGCTGACCGGCGCCCAGGCCCTGGTGCGCGTGCTGAAGGCCGAAGGCGTGGACACGGTCTTCGGCATCGTCGGCGGCAAGCTCTCGCCCCTGTTCCATGCGCTGAGCCAGGAGCCGGGCATCCGCTTCATCGGCGTGCGGCATGAAGCGGCCGGCCCCATGATGGCGGCCGCCGTGCATGCCGGCACGGGGCGCCTGGCGGTGGCCGTCGGCGAGTTGGGCCCCGGTGGCCTCAACCTGGCGTCGGGCCTGGGCGTCGCATTCAACAACCACCTGCCCCTGCTGGCGATCACCACCAACCAGCACCGGGCGGCCTCCTACCCGCACCTGGGCGTCTTCATGGACCTGGACACGCGGGCCGTCACCGCGCCGCTGACCAAATGGAATGCCGTGGTCAACGATGCACGCCGGGTGCCCGAACTGGCCCGTCGGGCCATCCGCGAGGCCCTGGGCGGCTGCCCCGGCCCGGTGCACCTGGACATTCCGCAGGACGTGCTCGGGGAAACGCAGGCCTTCGCCCCCGACGAGTTCGAGCTCACGCCCGATCGCTACCGCGCCACCCGGCACCCGCGCCCCCATGCCGACGCGGTGCGCGAGGCCGTCGCGCTGCTGCGCCAGGCCCAGCGCCCGCTGATCGTCGGCGGCGGCGGCGTGGTGGCATCGGGCGCCGTGGCCGAACTGCGCGAGCTGGCGCGTCGGCTGCGCGCCCCCCTGCTCCCGACGCAGATGGCGCTGGGCCTGGTGCCCAGCGACAGCCCCGGCTTCATCGGCCATGGCGGCATCATTGCCGGCGATCCGGTGCGGCACGCGTTTGCCCGCGCCGACGTGGTGCTCAGCGTGGGTTGCCGCTGGTCCTCCTGGATGTGGGACGAGAAAGGCGCACTGGCACGCCGGCACCACCGCGTGATCAACATCAACATCGACCCGAGCGCCCTCGGGCATTCGGTGGTCCATGAGGTGGCCATGCAGGCCGATGCGCTCGAAGCCCTGCGCGACCTGCTGGCGGCCACGCCCGCCGAACCCGGCAGGGACATGGCATGGCTGAACGAAATGCGCCAGGAGCGCCTGCACTACGAACAGGCGCTGGCCGCGATGGCCGCCGAGACCACGCCCGTCATGCACCCCGCGGCACTGGCCAAGGCGATCGGCGAGGCCCTGCCCGCCGATGCCCTGGCCGTCTTCGACGGCGGGCACACGACCTTCTGGAGCAACGACCTCACGCCGGTCCACGGGGTGCGCACGCGCCTGCACGAGCCCGGCATGAGCCACCTGGGCTTCGGGCTCCCCGCGGCGATCGCGCTCAAGAGCCAGTTTCCCGACCAGCCCGTCGTCAACATCACCGGCGATGGTGCCTTCGGCTTCACGCTCAACGAGCTGGACACAGCCCGGCGCCATGGCCTGCCGGTGCTCACCATCGTCCACAACAACGCGTCCTGGGGCGTGATCCGCATGGGGCAGAAGATGGGACTGGGTTTCGAGATGGCCACCGGGCTGGAGGACACCGACTACGCCGCCATCGCGCGGGGCTTCGGCTGCCATGGCGAGACCGTCACCGAGGCGCAACAGGTGGCCGGCGCGATGCAGCGCGCCCTGGCCAGCGGCCTGCCCGCCGTGCTCGACTGCCGCACCCGGTTCGTCCCCCATCCCGCCGTCGGGCAATTTGCCAGCATGAACAAATACAGCTTCGATTCCCTCTCCCGGACCGGATAGGCCACGAGGCAGCCAACGCATTCCCGTACAAACCCAAAAAAGGAGACAAGCATGAAAAGAAGGCAGCTGCTTCACGCAGGCATGGCCCTGGGCGGCCTGGGCGGCCTGGGCGGCCTGGGCGCATTGCCGCAGGGGGCCCTGGCACAACCCGGTGGATTTCTCAGTATCTGGTCCGGATTTCCGGCCGGCGGGCTGGGCGACCAGGTCACCCGCCCCCTGCTGGACCAGATGCGCGGAAAGTTTCCCCAGAACCTGGTCTACGACAGCAAGCCAGGGGCCGGCGGGCGCATTGCGGCGGAGCACGTCAAGCGCGCCGGCATGGATGGCAACCACATCCTCCAGTGCCCGAGCTCCAGCATGACGCTGCACCCCCATGTGTTCAAGAAACTGGGGTACGACACCCTCACGGACTTTGTTCCCATCGCCGGCCTGTGCTCTTACACCGCCGTCTTCACGGCGGGCCCCGGGCTGCCCGCCGAGGTGAAAAGCATCGCCGACTACACCCGCTGGGCCAAGGCCCACCCCACCGAAGCCAACTACGGCGTGCCCGCCATGGGCTCGACCCTGCACCTGGCGGGCGCCTTGTTCGGCAAGCAGGCCCAGATCGACATGCGTGCGATCTCCTACAAGGGAGGCGCGCCCCTGTTGACCGACCTGCTGGGCGGCCAGGTGCCGGTGGCGGTCAACGCGGTCAGCGAGGTGCTGCCGCACATCCGCAGCGGCAAGCTGCGCGCGCTGGCCGTGACGGCGCCCACGCGATGGCCGGCCCTGCCCGAGGTACCCACGCTGACGGAACTGGGCTTCAAGGACATTGCCTTTGTCGACTGGCTGGCCTGGTACGGGGCCGCCGGATTCCCCGCCGACAAGCTCAGGCAGGTGAACGCGGCCGTCAACGACGCCCTGGCCACCAGCCAGATGCTGGAGGTGTTCGCCAAGAACGGGCTGGAGGTCATGCGCGTGACCCCGCAGCGCCTGGCCACCAGCGTCAAGGAAGGCCACGCCTTCTGGGCCAGGGTGGTCAAGATCACAGGATTCACACCGGAGGACTGAAGCGATGCAGAAAATCACCCTGGCGCAGGCCAGCAAGATGCTGGAGGTGGCCCTGGCCAAGGCCTCCAGCGCCCACTACCCGCCCATGGGCATCGTGGTGCTCGACGAGGGCGGTCACCTGATCGCGTTTGCCCGGCAGGATGGCGCCAGCATGTTCCGCTTCGACATCGCCCAGGCCAAGGCCTGGGGCAGCGTCGGCATGGGCGCGTCGAGCCGCACCCTGGGAGAACGCGCCAAGAACAACCCCAACTTCTTCGTGTCCCTGTCCTCGACCTCGGACGGGCGCTTTCTTCCCCAGACCGGCGCGGTGCTGGTCAGGGACGCGGCCGGCAACACCGTGGGGGCGGTCGGCGCCAGCGGGGGCACGGGGGACCAGGACGAGGAGATCTGCCTGGCGGGCGTGTTGGCCGCGGGCTTTTTCAGCGACCTGCCGGCTGCGTGAAGCGGCAGCGGGGCCTGGCCAGAAATGGCCCAGGCCCCTGCCCTGCCAGGCAAGGCCGCCTCAGTGCGCGAAGCGCAGCACCAGGCTGCCGGCGGCCAGCGCCTTGCCCTGGAGCGCCTCCATCAACTGGGCCTTGGTGAGCCCTTCGGGCAGGGCGTCGGGGGCCAGCGAGGTTGCAATCAAGGTGAAGACGTAGTGCTGCGGCGCATTGCCCTTGCGCGGGCACGGGCCCAGGTAGGCCCTGTCGTTGAGCGTGTTGGCGCCCACGACGAACGCCGCCGGGCGCTGTGCGGAAGCACCCTGGGGCAACCCGCGCAGGGTGGCGGCCATGCCATAGGCCGTCCAGTGGTTCACCCCCAATCCGGCCCGGCCCGCCTGGTCGTCCATCACGATGGCAAAGCTCCGGGTGCCCTCCGGCACGCCCGCCCAGGCCAGCGCGGGCGAGAGGTTCTCGCCCACGCAGTTGGGGTTGGCAGGATTGCGGCCCGCAAACGGGCGCTCCAGCATGGCGTTGTCGCTGCGCCCCGGTGAGCTCAGGGCCAGGCCGGTGATGGTGGGCGCTGTCGCCGGGGGTGCCGGTGGCACCGCGGTCGGCGCGCCGGCGCGCCGGCGCAGCCCGCCAGCACCGCCAGGCCGGCAAAACGGGTCGCTGGAATCCACTTCATGGCTATCTCCTTCGGGTTGGACAGGATGCGAGGGCGGATCAGCGCTGCTGCCACTGCGTGAGCAACTGCGCCATTTCGGCAGCGCTGGACGCAGCGCCGTAGGTGTAGTGGTCGGGGCGCACGATGGCCGCATGCACGCCGTGGCGCAGCATCCAGGAAGACACCACGCCCTGGGCTTCGGGTTCGGAACGCATGTCGATCGGCCGCAGCCCTGGCGGCACCTCGATCGGCAGGGCGCCGTCGGTGACCAGGCGCCAGCCACTGCCAAAGCGCTGGTCCATGAGTTCGCCGCTTTGCATCCGGGGCTGGGGAAAGAGCGTTCCGGCTCCGGCCGTCGGCGCGACCAGGCCCGTGGTCAGGGCGGGGAGAATGTCCTGGCGCGGTGTGTCCTTCACCACCCCGCCGCACTCGGCCAGCAGCCGCGCATCGCGTTCGCGGGCCTTGTGCGGGTCGCGCTCGCAGATCACCTCGCCGACATGCTTGATGCGGCGCGTGAGTTCCATCACATGGGCCTTGCGCTCGCTGCCGTAGGTGCCGAGCAGGCGCTCGGCGGCTGCGCCAAACACCTCGCCCTTGGCCACCGACGCCAGCTTCCACGTGAGGTTGGCGACATCGCGCACGCCCTGGCACATGCCCTGCCCCAGAAACGGCGGCTGCATGTGGGCCGCGTCGCCCGCCAGGAACACGCGGCCCGCGCGCCAGTGCTGCGCCACCAGGGCATGGAACCGGTAGCTCGACTGGCGCCACAACTCCCCGTCCTGCGGGGTGATCCAGCGCGACAGCAGTTTCCACGTCTCCTCGGGGGTGGCCATCTGCCGGGGGTCTTCCCCGGGCTTGAGGCTGATCTCCCAGCGGCGGTGGTTTCCCGGTCCGATGACATAGGTGCAGGGCCGTTCCGGCTCGCAGTACTGCACACTGGTCTTAGGAAGCCTGGCCAGCCCTTGGTCGTTGACCAGTACATCCACCACGAGCCATGGCTCGTCGAAGTCCAGGTCTTCCAGTTCGATGCCGAGCATGCCCCGCAACGCGCTGGCGCCACCATCGGCAGCGATGGCCCAGCGTGCCCGCACGGTCTCGCCGCCGATGGTGAGCGACACGCCGTCGGCATCCTGCGAGAGCGCGGTGCACTCGGCGTTCTCCTGCACGGTGACGTTGCCCAGGCGGGCCACGAGTGCGCGCAGCGCGCGCTCGACCGGCGGCTGGGTGAAGACGATGGAGGGGGTGTAGCCCTGGGGGTACGGGGGCGCCACCATGGTCATGCGGCGGATCAGCTGGCCGTCGGCCCCGAAGTACTCCGACGGCGTGAAGGGCTCGCAAAAGCGCTGCACCTCGTCCACGACGCCCAGACGCTGGAATACCCGCATGATTTCGTGGTCCAGCGCAATGGCGCGCGGGATCTCGTAGACGCCCTGGCGGCGGTCGCACACGTGGACCTTCAGGCCGGCCTGGCCGAGCAGCCCGGCCGCAACCGCACCCGCCGGACCAAAGCCGACGATGGCAACGTCGTACATGGCTCAGGCCTCCGCGACGATGGGGTTGCTCAGGAGCCCGATCTTCTCGATCTCGATCTCGATGGTGTCGCCCGCCTTCATCCACACCGGCGGTGTGCGCGCCTGGCCCACGCCAGCCGGGGTGCCCATGATGATCGCGTCGCCGGGCTCCAGGGTCAGGCACTGCGAAAGCAGGTGGATGGTCTCCGCCACCCCCCAGATCATGTCGGAGGTGTTCGCATCCTGCATGACCTGCCCATTGAGCCGGCTCTGTATGCGCAGGCCCGTGGCCCCTGGCGCCAGTTCGTCGGCCGTCACCAGCACTGGCCCGAAGCCGCCGGTGCCATCGAAGTTCTTGCCGATCGTCCACTGGGGCGTGCGCTTCTGGAAGTCGCGCACCGACATGTCGTTGAAGCAGCTGTAGCCAAAGACATACTGCAGCGCCTCGTCCTGGGGCACATGCCGCGGCACCTTGCGGCCGATCACCACGGCGAGCTCGGCCTCGTAGTCGAACTTCGTGGACACCCGGGGCAACAGCCCTGGCTGGGCATGCCCGATCAGCGAGCTCTTGCCCCGGTAGAAGAACCAGGGGTACTCGGGCTTCTCGCGGCCGCCTTCCTTGGCGTGGTCGAAATAGTTCAGCCCCAGGCAGATGGTCTTGCCCGGCTCGGGCAGCAGCGGCGCAAAAGCCAGGTCCTTCAATGCCAGGCGCGGCGCGCCCGACTGCAGCGCGGCACGGCCCATGGCCGCCAGGTCATGGCCGGCTTCGAGCTCGGCACGCAGATCGGCGGCCAGGTCCACGGCCGTATCGCCGTCCACGACCGCCAGGCGGGGTTGGCCGTTGTGCAGGTAGGTGGTGAATCGCATGGGGAGAATCCTCAGAGGGTGGGAACAAAGAAAACGGTGCGCTGGGCCTCTTTGAGGCGCGCGCTGGGTGGCTGGGAAATGCCCCACTGGTCCACGCGGCCAGGGGGCCAGGTCCAGTCGGCGGGGGTGCCGGGGCGGTAGCTGTCATCGATCTGCTCGACTTCGGCCGTGTATTCGATGACCAGGCCGAAGGGATCGATGAAGTAGTTGAATGCGTTGTCCCCCGGGCCATGGCGCCCGGGGCCCCATTCGGTGCCATGCCCCGCATCCTTCATGCGCCCCGCGCCCCGCATTACGGCATCCAGCGTCGGCATGACGAAGGCGATGTGGTTGAGCGCGTCGTTGTCGGAGTCGCCCAGCGCCAGGGTGTGGTGGTCCGCATCGCAGTTCATGAAGGCCATGATCCGGGTGCGGTCGGCGAGCACGAAGCCCAGCGCCTGCTCCAGGAAGGCCTGCGTGGCGGCCACGTCGTGGCTGTTCAGGACCGCATGCGCCAGGCGCTGGGGCTGGTCTGGGGGGGCCGGCTCGGTGGGTGCGTTCTGCATGTCGCCATGCACCACCTCGAAGCGGCGGCCGTCGGCATCCCGCACCACGATGCGGGTTCCACCTGCAGGGTCTGTGGCGGGTCCCACGTCCTGCTCCACCCGCCCGCCCGCAGCAAGTGCCGCCTGCGCAATGGCGGCAAGTGCCTGGGCGGTGCGCGCGCGCAGGGTGACATGGCGCAGCTGCGGTGTTCCGGGGCGCTCGTGCAGTGCCAGCAGGTGGTGGTCTGCGCCGCTGCCGCGCAGGTAGAGGGCGCCGTCGCCGCGCGCCGCGACCTGGAGCTGCCATACCTGGGTGTAGAAGCGCTCGGCCGCCGCGAGATCGGGCACGGTCAGGGACACGCTGCGCAGCGATTGGATCCAGGGGGATTTCATGGGAGTTCCTTGGAAGAAGTGGGTGGTCGGCCCAGGAAGCGCCGGGCATTTTCGAAGGCCAGCGCATCGCAGGTTGCGGCCGACAGCCCGGCCTCCTGCAGCCGCGCCAGCGGCCGGCGCTCGTGGAAGTTGAAGGGGTAGTCCGTGCCGAGCATCAGCGCCTGCTCGCCAAAGCAATCGATCAGGTAGCGCAGGGCGGGCGCATCGAACACCAGCGTGTCGAAGTACAGCCGCCGGGCCTGCTCCTGCGGCGATTGCGCCATGCCCTGCGCCAGGGCCGGAAACACCTGCCAACCTTGCTGCAGGCGCGGCAGCAGCATCGGCAAGGTGCCGCCGCCATGGCTGAAGGCCATGCGCAGCGCGGGCAGCCGCTGCAGCAGCCCGCCGGTGATTACCGATGCGGCCGCCAGACCGACGTCGGTCGGGTAGGCCAGCACCTGCTGCAGCGCGGCCGGGCCCACCAGCCGCTCCATGCCCGCGGGCTTGAGGGCGTGCACAAACACGGGAACATCAAGCTCCACGCACGCCGCAAAGAAGGGCTCGAAGCGCGGGTCGCCGATGGCCGTGCCATTGACATTGCTGCCCACCTCCACGCCGACCAGTCCCAGCGAGCGCACGGCATACGCCAGTTCGGCAATCGCCGCACCGATGTCCTGCAGCGGCACCGCCGCCAGGCCCAGCATCCGGCCCGCGCTTTCGGCACACAGCGCCGCCGTGGTTTCATTGAGGAAGCGGATCAGGGGCTGCGCATCGGCGAGTTCCAGCCAGTAGCTCAGGAGCTCGGGCATGGGCGACACCACCTGCGTGGCGATGCCCATGTCCGGCAGGTCGGCCAGGCGCCGGGGCGCCGACCAGCACTTCTCGCTCACCGTGCGGTAGTGCTTGCCCTGCACCAGCACATGCCGATGGCACAGGCCCTGGGCGTCGGGTGCGTGCGCGGTGGTGGGCCACGGCGCGGGCAGCGTCTTGCCCAGGTAGGCGGGAAAGGCCTCGGGCACGACATGCGCGTGCACGTCGATCCCGCAGGCGCAGGGGTTCAGCCAGGCCACGCATTCACTCCGGCAGGATGCCGAGGTTCTTGACCAGCGTGGACCATCGCTCGCGCTCGGACCGCATGAAGGACTCGGCCTCCGGCACGGACATGCCGGGCTCCACGATAGAGCCGAGCGCCTGCATGCGCTGCGCGACCTCGGGCGCCCGCAGCACCGTCTCCAGGTCGCGGTTGACCCGGGCCACCAGTTCGGGGGGCGTCCCCGTGGGCGCAAAAAGGCCGTTCCAGCCGGTGTATTCGAACCCCGGAAAGCTCTCGGCCAGGGCCGGCACCTGGGGCAGGTCCGGCAGGCGCCGGGGCGTGCTCACCGCCAGCGGCCTGACCTGCCCGGCCTTCACATAGCTGCTCAAGGCCGCATCGGGAAGGCACACCAGCTGCACCCTCCCTGCCAGCACGTCCTGCATGGCGTCGGACGATTTCGTGTACGGAATGTGGTTGAACTTCACGCCCGCCAGGTGGGCCACCGCGTCGGCCAGCATGCCCGAGAAGGTGCGCCCGCCCTCGGTGGCGATGGTCAGCACGCCGGGCTGTGCTCTGGCGTCGGCCAGCACCTCGGCCAGGCCCTTGCCCGGGAGGGCAGTACCGGCCGCCAGCACGAAGGGGCTGCGGCCGATCAGGCGCACAGGAACGAAGTCCTTGGCCGGGTCATAGGGCAGTGACCTGAAGGTCAGCGGGTTGGTCACCATCGCCGCGGTGGTGGCGTAGTAGAAGGTGTAGCCGTCCGGTGCCGAGCGCGCCGCCGCCTGCGCCCCGATGACGTTCTGCCCGCCGGGGCGGTTGTCCACCACCACCGGCCGCCCCCAGACCCTTGCAAGCTGCTCGCCCACGTACCGGGCCAGGATGTCCGGGCCCGCTCCGGCGGCTTGCGACAGGATCCAGCGCACCGGGCGCTGGGGCCAGGCGGATGCCTGCGCGCGCAGGCCCGGGGTGGGGGTACTGGTGGCCAGGGCGGCAACCGCCCCTAGAACATCGCGCCGCAGCATGCTTGTCTCCTGGTCTTGTGGGTATGGGCTGATCCTAGGCAGAGTGGAAAAATTTGAACAGCCGATACAGTGGATACATAAAATCCATGCCATGGATATTCGTTCTATCGACCTGAACCTGCTCGTGGTCTTCGACACCATGGCCCGGACCCGCAGCGTGAGCCGCGCCGCCGAAGCCCTCGGACTGAGCCAGCCGGCCACCAGTGCCGCCCTGGCCCGGTTGCGGCAGATGTTCGACGACACCCTGTTCGTGCGCACCGGCGCCGGCATGGAGCCCACGCCGCGCGCCCAGGAGATCGCGCCCCTGGTGCGCCAGGTGGTGGAAACCATCAGCAGCGAGATCCT
This sequence comes from Acidovorax sp. GW821-FHT10A04, assembly GCF_059415825.1. Lineage (NCBI taxonomy): Bacteria > Pseudomonadati > Pseudomonadota > Betaproteobacteria > Burkholderiales > Comamonadaceae > Acidovorax > Acidovorax sp. GW821-FHT10A04. The sequence goes on along the minus strand of NZ_JBWKNZ010000014.1, from coordinate 139,558 downwards.
GCAGCGCGCCGGCTTCGACCCCTCCCGTGCGCAGCGGGGGTTCACCGTGCTCACGCCGGATATCGGGGAGGTCACCTTTCTGCCGGGGGTGCTCAGGCACCTGCGCCAGGAGGCGCCGCAGGTGCGCCTGTACGCCATGGCCAAACCCAAGGCGGCGGCGGCCCAGGCGCTGGAGTCGGGCGAGGCGGATCTGGCGATCGGCTTCTTCCCGGACCTGCAGAAGGCCGGCTTCTACCAGCAGCTGCTGTTCAAGACCTCATATGCCTGCATCACCTGCACGCACAACGCCGCGATCGGCGACCGCCCCACGCTGCGCCAGTTCCTGGGCGCCAAGCATGTGGTGGTCCGGCCCGACGGGCGCGAGCACCAGATTGACAGCTTCCTGTCGGACAAGGGGCACCAGCGCCAGGTGATGCTGGAACTGTCGCATTTCATGAGCCTGCTGGCCCTGCTGCCCGGCTCGGACCTGGTGGCCACGGTGCCACAGGACATCGCCGATGCTGTGGCCCGGCATGTGCAGATCCGCCGCATCGCCCTGCCCTTTCGCCCTCCGCAGATCCAGGTGCAGCAGTACTGGCATCGCCGCCAGCACGAAGCCCCGGCCAATCGCTGGCTGCGCCAGGTGTTCTACCGCGTGAATCGCCGCGACATGCCCGCCGACGCGGCCCCGTGACGGCCGCCCGCCGCCGCCACATGCGGGCCGCGCGGCGGTGGTCAAATCGCAAGTGCATGAATCCGCGCTGGCTGTTATAACTGTGCATACAGCAAGAAACGGCCCCAAAAGGCCGGCGAGGGGGAAACAGCATGACCGATGCGAAAGGGGCCACAGGCCCGTTGTCACGCCTGGCTGCAGGCGTTTTGGCGGCTGCCTGCGCCTTTCTTCCAGCCCAGGCGCAGCCGCTGGACAAGCCTGCGGGGCCCGTGGTGCTGACCATCCAGGGGGGCGTCAGCAAGACCAACCAGGGGGAGAAGGCCCAGTTCGACATGAAGATGCTCGAAAACCTGCCCCAGAAGACCTTCACCACCCAGACCCCCTGGTACCCCCAGCCCATCACCTTCACCGGGCCGCTGCTGCGCGACGTTCTGGCGGCCGCGGGCGCCAAGGGCAGCAAGATCACGGCGGTGGCGCTCAACGACTACAAGACCGAGATACCGTTCGACGACGCCACGCGCCACGAGGTGATCGTGGCCCGGCTCATGAACAACCGCGCCATGCCCATCCGCGAAAAAGGCCCCCTGTTCATCGTCTACCCCTTCGATACCAAGGCCGAACTGCGCACCGAGCTCTACTACAACCGCTCTGCCTGGCAGCTCAGCACATTGCAGATCAAGTAGCGCGGGGCTGCCCATGCTGCGCAGCAAGCACCTCCTGCCCCTGATCATCGCCAGCCTGGTGGTGGTCTACGTGTCCATCGCCACGGTCCAGTACCGCCAGTACCGCAGCGTCGAAGCCGTGATGCGCCGGGGCGACGTGAACGCCCTGTGGTCCTACCTGCAGCTCAATGTGGAGCACGAACGGCTGGACCACGCACTGCACCAGTACGAGTACGACCCCCAAAGCATCTCCACGGATGCGCTGCAACTGCGCTACGACCTGTTCCTGAGCCGTTTCAGCGCACTGGAGAGCGGCACCGCGCGCACGCTCATGCAGCACGAGCCGCTGTACGCCAAGGCACTGGCGGAGCTGCAGGAGTTCGTGGAGGCCGGTGACAGCTATTTCGGCCAGAGCGTCGACGCGCGCACCAGCCAGGCCAACATGCGGCTGCTGCGTGAGCGCCTGGTGGAACTGCGCCCGACGGTGCAGGAGCTGTCGCTCAACGCCTCGCGCATTTCCGCGCTGCTCGGCGACCAGCGCAACGCCGAGGTGCAGCACCAGACCCTGCTGACCACCGGCCTCACGGCCTTCCAGGCAGTGCTCACCTTTTTGCTGGCCGTGGCCATGGCCCGGCAGTTCCTCAAGCGCGAAAAAGCCAAGTCGGTGGCCCTGGCCGCACAGGCCGAGCTGGTGGAAGCCTTGAAGCGCAGCGAAGAGGTGCTCGAAGCCCGGGTGGTTCAGCGCACCGAGGAGCTGGAGCAGGTCAATGCCACCCTGCGCGAGCACGAGGACGAGCTCGAGGTGGCCCGCGCCCGCGCCGAAGATGCCTCGCAGATGAAGTCGGACTTCCTGGCCAACATGAGCCACGAGATCCGCACCCCCATGAACGCCGTGATCGGCATGAGCCACCTGGCGCTGACCACCGACCTGTCGCCACGCCAGCGCGACTATGTCGAGAAGATCCAGCGCTCGGGCCAGCACCTCTTGGGCTTGATCAACGATATCCTCGATTTCTCCAAGATCGAGGCCGGCAAGCTGGAGGTGGAGACCGTCGATTTCGACCTGCGTGGCGTGCTCGACAACGTGGCCAACCTGATCGGCGACAAGTGCTCGGCCAAGGGCCTGGAGCTGATGTTCGACGTGGACCCGGCCCTGCCCGACGACCTGCGCGGCGACCCGCTGCGCCTGGGGCAGATCCTCGTGAACTATGGCAACAACGCCGTGAAATTCACCGACACCGGAGAGATCGTGGTGCGGGTGACCACGCTGCAGCGCGATGCCGACGGCCTGCTGCTGCGCTTCGAAGTCCAGGACACGGGCATCGGCCTCACGCCCGAGCAGCAGTCGCGGCTGTTCCGCTCCTTCGAGCAGGCGGACACCTCCACCACGCGCAAGTACGGCGGCACCGGGCTGGGCCTGGCCATCTCCAAGAAGCTGGCGGGCCTGATGGGCGGTGAGGTCGGCGTGGACAGCACACCCGGGTTGGGCAGCCGCTTCTGGTTCACGGCCCGCGTGGGCCTGGGCACGCCCTCGGCGCGCCCTTTGCTGCCCGAGCCCGACCTGCGCGGGCGCCGGGTGCTGGTGGTGGACGACAGCGAGCAGGCACGCCAGATCCTGGCGGGCCTGCTGGCCAGCATGAGCTTTGCGGTGACCACGGCCGCCTCGGGCAGCGAGGCGATTGCCGCGGCACGCGATGCGGACGCGGCGGGCGCGCCCTGCGAGATTGCGTTCCTGGACTGGAAGATGCCGGACATGGACGGCGTGCAGACCGCGGCCCAGCTGGCCCTGCTGCCCCACCCCCCGGTGCCGGTGATCGTCACCGCGCATGGCCGGGAGGATGTGTTCCGTGCACTGGAGCAGGCCGGCATCCGCCTGATGCTGACAAAGCCGGTCAGCCCGTCCCAGCTGTTCGACACCGCCATCCGGGCGCTGGGCGGCGTGCAGGACACCGGCCTGGCAGACCGCGCCGCAGCGCGCCGAACCAGCGCGCCCGACCTGGCCCCCATCCATGGCGCCCGGGTGCTGCTGGTGGACGACAACGACCTGAACCAGCAGGTGGGCGCCGACCTGCTGGGCGATGCCGGGCTGGTGGTGGAGGTGGCCGAGAACGGCCAGGTGGCGCTCGACATGCTGCACCAGCGTGCGCCCTACGACATCGTGCTCATGGACATGCAGATGCCGGTGATGGATGGCCTCACCGCCACGCGCCGCCTGCGCGAGAACCCGGCCTGGGCCGGCCTGCCCGTGCTGGCCATGACGGCCAATGCCATGAGCAGCGACCGCGACAGCTGCCTGGCGGCCGGCATGAACGGCCATGTGGCCAAGCCCATCGACCCCGATGAGCTGTTTTCCCAACTGCTGCAGTGGGTGCCGGCGCGCTCCGAGGGCCAGGGAGCGCAGGCTGCTGCCGCACCTGCCCAGGCGGCGGGCACGCTCCCTGAGCCGCTCACGCGCATCGACGGGCTGGACACGGCCGCCGGCCTGCGCCGCGTGCTGGGCAAGCCGGCGGCCTACGAGAGCCTGCTGCGCAAGTTCGTGGCCGGCCAGGCGTCGGCGGTGCAAAACACGCAGGCCTTCCTGGCCGCGGGGCAGCGCGAGGATGCCCTGCGCAGCATGCACACCTTGAAGGGCACGGCGGGCACCATTGGCGCGGCACCTCTGGCCCAGTTGGCAGAAGCGGTGGAAAAGGCCCTGGCGGACGGGGCAGACACGGCCGCGCTGGCCGCCCTGCTCTCCCCCCTGGACACCGGCTGCCAGGCGCTGGTGGCGGCATTGCAAGGTGCGCTGCCCGCCGAAGAGGCCGCTGTGGCCCAGGTGCTGGTGGACGAAGCCGAGGCCCGGCAACTGCTGGCGCGCCTGGATGCCCTGCTGGCGGACGACGATTCGGACGCCGTGGAGCTATTCAAGGAGTCCGCGCCCGCCCTCAAGGCCTTGCTGGGCCCCGTCTACGGCGAAATGAAACGGGCATTGGACAGCTACATCTTCACCGACGCACTGGCGCTGCTGCGTGCTGCGCCCCTGACCGACCCCGCGATACAAGGAGGACCCACGTCATGACGAGCAACCCCATGGAGCCCAGCGGCAAATGCACCGTGCTGGTGGTGGACGACATGCCCGACAACCTGTCGGTGATGAGCGGGCTGCTGCGCCCCGACTACAAGGTCAAGCTGGCTAACAGCGGCGAGCGGGCCCTGCAGATCGTCGCCGGCGACGGCAAGCCCGACCTGATCCTGCTGGATATCATGATGCCGGAGATGGATGGCTACGAGGTGCTGCGCCGCCTGCAGTTCAACCCCGACACCGAGGACATCCCGGTCATCTTCCTCACGGCCATGAGCGCATCGGACGACGAGACGGTCGGCCTGGAGCTAGGGGCGGTGGACTACATCACCAAGCCCATCAATCCGGCCATCACGCTGGCGCGGGTGCGCAACCACCTGCTGCTCAAGCGCGCCCGCGACCTGCTGGCGCGCCAGAACCAGTACCTGGAGGAAGAAGTGGCCCGGCGCACGCGGGAAGTGGTGGAGCTGCAGGACGGCACCATCCGCGCCATGGCCTCGCTGGCGGAAACGCGCGACAACGAGACGGGCAACCACATCCGCCGCACCCAGCACTACGTGGAAGTGCTGGCGCGCAAGCTGCAGCACCATCCGCGCTTCAGCGAGGAGCTCACCGAGGCGGCGATCGAGATGATCTTCAAGTCGGCGCCGCTGCACGACATCGGCAAGGTGGGCATCCCGGACCGCATCCTGCTCAAACCGGGCAAGCTCACGCCCGAGGAGTTCGAGATCATGAAGACCCACACCACGCTGGGGCGCGACGCCATCGTGGCGGCGGAGCGCGAGGCGTCGCAGACCAACCCCTTCTTCCGCTACGCCAAGGAGATCGCCTACAGCCACCAGGAGAAGTGGGATGGTTCGGGCTACCCCGAAGGGCTGGTGGGCAACACCATTCCCCTGTCCGCGCGGCTGATGGCCGTGGCCGACGTGTACGACGCGCTGATCTCCGAGCGTGTCTACAAGGCCGCTTTCCCCCACGAGGTGGCGGTGGAAATCATCCGCGACGGCCGGGGCAGCCATTTCGACCCCGACATGGTGGACGCCTTCCTGGCACTGTCCGAGGAGTTCCGGGGCATCGCCCAGCGCTTTGCCGATGGCGAGCATGCGCTGAACGCCCAGGTGGACCGGATCGCCACAGACCTGCCCGCCGAGCACATCGAACTGACCGCGCAAGACACCAAGTCCTGAGACATGCACCCCTCCAAGACCACCGTGCTGCTGGCCGAAGGCGCCAGCGCCATGCGCCAGGCCCTGGCCAGCCAGCTGCAGACCTTCGGCTTCGGCCAGGTGCTGCAGGCCCGCGACGGCGCGCGCGCCCTGCAGCTGCTGCGCGCGGAACCCGTGCACGTGGTGATCTGCGACCTGGACATGCAGGGCCTGGACGGCCTCGCGGTGCTCGAGGCCATGCGCGCCGAGCCCAAGCTGGCGGGCCTGCCCTTCATCCTGATGTCGGGCGGGCTGGACCGCGACTCGGCCGCCCGGGCCATCCGCCTGGGCATCGGCGACCTGCTGGTCAAGCCCTTCACGGTGCGCCGCCTCATTGAGCGCATGCAGCGTGTACTGCAGCGCGACGCCCCAGCGCCCTTGCGCACGGGAGCCCCGGACGAGCACCCGCCCCTGGAACCCGTGCCCGAACCCGAGCGCGCCACCATCCTGGTGGTGGACGACACGCCCGACAACCTGCAGCTGCTGGCCGGCCTGTTCCGCGACCGCTTCAAGGTCAAGATCGCGCACAACGGCGAGAAGGCGCTGGCCATCTGCCAGTCCGACACGCCGCCGGACCTGATATTGCTCGACGTGATGATGCCCGGCATGGACGGCTTCGAGGTGGCGCGCCGCCTGCGCGAGCACCACGCCTCGGAATGCACGCCCATCATCTTCGTCACCGCGATGACCGACGACGCCTCACGCCACCAGGGCCTGAGCCTGGGCGCCATCGACTACGTCTTCAAGCCCATCGAGCCCGAGCTGCTGCGCCTGCGGGTCAGCAACCTGATGTACTACGTGGAGCACCGCAAGCAGCTGCAAAAGGATTTTGACCAGATGCACGAGAACAGCCGGTTGCAGGCGGAGGTGGAGCGCTTGCGGGCCGAGGTGAAGAATTTGCGCGGCGGCTGAGCTGCACAAGCTGCTTCACGCCACCTCGCCAGCGTACGCAGGCTCCAGAGGCTATGGGATTGGACATCCCTCAGCGCGTCGCATAAGTTCTGCACTTTTGTGGGGGTCTTTGGGCACGCAGGTCCCGAGCCGGTACATCCACCCCATCCTTCTTGCCGCACAGCTTTGCTGGGTCGCAGCCCACTCGTTCTCGATGGCTTTCCCCAGGCTGGCTACAGCTTCCTTGCATTCGGGGCCCTGGGCATCATGGGCGGGAGCCGACTCATTGATGAGCTTGTCCGCATAGTCCGCCTGGTACCTGGCAAGCTTTTCGGTGGGCACGGGCCCATCGGGAGGCAGTGCGACCAATTCCTTCAGGTAGCGCTCCCCTGCTTCACGCTTCGCAGCGAGTGCCCGGCAGTAATGTCCATGGGGGAGTTTTTCGTAGCCTCGGTCCCAGGTCCTGCTCTTTCAGGTTTCGTAGAGGAAGGCGGTGGCCAGCTGTTGACGGGCAAGCCAGTCACCTTGCTGGGCGCTTTTCAGGGGCGCTTCGATGTCTCCACTGGCGGGTGGCTCCTTGGGGTCTGGCAACTCCCGAATGAGCCAATCCTCATGCCGTGCCGGAGCCGCCGTGGCAGCGTGGCCACCCATGACAAAGCCAACCGCGATCAGCAACACCGACCACCGGGCAAGCAGCCAAAAATCCACGCTGATTCTGTTGAACGTGGTGACTTCCATTGATTCCGCTGGGGGGGGTGAATCCAGATCAGGCCATGCGCCGGCTCTTTACGCTTGACCCGTAGCCACCAACCCCAGCTTGCCCAGCAGTTGCACATCGGCCTCCACATCGGGGTTGCCTGTCACCAGCAGCTTGTCGCCGTAAAAGATCGAATTGGCCCCGGCCAGAAAGCACAGCGCCTGCACCGCCTCGCCCAGTTGCTGGCGCCCGGCCGAGAGGCGCACGCGGGCGCGGGGCATGGTGATGCGGGCCACGGCGATCATGCGCACGAAGTCGAGCGGGTCGATGGGATCGCTGTCGGCCAGCGGGGTGCCGGGCACGCGCACCAGGCTGTTGATGGGCACGGACTCGGGGTACGGGTCGAGGTTGGCCAACTGGGCAATCAGCCCGGCACGGTGCACGGGCGCCTCGCCCATGCCGACGATGCCGCCGCAGCAGACGCTGATGCCGGCGCTGCGCACATGCTGCAGGGTATCGAGCCGGTCCTGGTAGGCGCGGGTGCTGACCACATCGGTGTAGTACTCGGGGGCGGTGTCGAGGTTGTGGTTGTAGTAGTCCAGGCCCGCGTCCTTGAGCGCCATCGCCTGGTGCGATTCGAGCATGCCCAGGGTGGCACAGGTCTGCAGGCCCAGGCCCTTGACGGCGCCGATCAACTCGCTGACCTTCTCGATGTCGCGGTCCTTGGGGGCGCGCCATGCCGCGCCCATGCAAAAGCGGGTGGCGCCCGCGTCCTTGGCGGCCTGGGCGGCGCGCAGCACCTCGTCCACGGCCATGAGCTTCTCGGCCTTCACGCCCGTATCGAACTCGGCCGCCTGCGGGCAGTAGCCGCAGTTCTCGGGGCAGCCGCCGGTCTTCACCGAGAGCAGCGTGGCCAGTTCGATGTCGCCCTTGGGCCAGTGCTCGCGGTGCACGGTCTGGGCCTCGAACAGCAGGTCCATCAGGGGTTTGTCGAGCAGGGCCTGGATGGCCTGCACCGACCAGGCCCCCCGCACAGGGCGTGAAGCGACGGGGCGGTGCAGCTGGATGGCCTGGGGGGCCGCGGTCGTGGTGGATGGCATGGGTTCTTCTCTCCTTGCAATGCTGCCTGGTGCCCCCAAAGGTGGCGGCATCCACAGGCAACAGGTGACAAAAGACGCCACAGGCATGAACCAATCCCATGTGGCGCGCTGCGCTATGGCGATGATTCTGAAGGAGAAAAAGGCACAAGATCAAGCCATCGGGTCACAAAAAGTGCCACAAAAACCCATGCACCAACCGCACGCAAGATGGCGTGCAAAAAACCAGAAAAAGGCAGAAGTTATTGGCTTTTGACGGAATTTGTCCGCATAGAAAAATCCGCCGCAGCAAATTGCCACTTATGGAGGACATCTGCAGGCAATCCGGGGGCAGGCCTTCGTGCGGCTCCTCGACGTTGGCGCAAGATGCCATCCCGATGTGTAAGAACCTGTTCACGATCTCCCAGGGGTCGCGCAGCGGCTTTGGCGGGAGGTATGCAAGGCGCGGTGCGCAGCCAATAGCTCGGCTATTGGCAAGCGCCGCAACGCCGCAGACCGCCCGCCAAGGCCACTGCCCGAAGGGTTGGAGCGAAATCGGGCGATTGGATCCCGATTGCGCCCCAACGCGATCCCCTGCGAGATCGTGAACAGGTTCTAAGGCCTGGCCCGGATTGGATAGCATGGGGGCATGAAACAGCTCACTGCAATGTCCCTGGGCCTGGCCCTTGGCGCCGCCCTGGCAGGCCCTGCCCATGCGGGCATCTATTCGGACGATCTGGCCAAGTGCCTCGTGGCGTCCACCAGCGATGCCGACCGCTCACTGTTGGTGCGCTGGATCTTTTCCACGTCCGCCCTGCACCCGGATGTGGCGAGCATTTCGGCGGTCACGCCGGCGCAGCGCGAGGGCACGAACAAGTCGACCGGGCAGTTGATCGAACGCCTGCTGACCGACACCTGCCGCAAACCGACCCGTGAAGCCCTGAAGTACGAAGGCCCCGCCGCGATCCAGACCAGCTTTCAGGTGCTGGGCCAGGTGGCGATGCGCTCGCTGATGGAGAACCCGGCGGTCGCCCAGGGCTTCCAGGGCATGGGCCGGTACATCGACGAAAACAAGATCCGCGAACTGGCCAAGTAAGACCGCGGCCGGCGCAACGGAACGCAGGACAAGTTCAGGCGCCGGGCGCTGGGCCGGCACGCTCGGTCCATGCCAGGGCCAGCGCGCCGCCGGCCAGGCAGAGCAAGGCCACCAGGTCGGCCACCACCACCCGCTGCAGGTGGGCGTTGAACCCGCCCGTGGACCAGGCCAGCCAAAGGAAAGAGACCACGCTGAAGCCTCCCAGGACCAGTGCCAGCCACTGCAGGGCGGGCTTGAACGCGGCCAGCACGCACACGCCACCCACGATGCCGAACAGCACGGCGCGGTGGCGCATGAGGATCAGCGCACTGGGGTCGGACGGTGCGGCCCCATACAAACGGGCCAGGTGCTCCGGCCCGAGCACGCCCGACAAGGGGATCAGGTGGATGACGCCCACGGCCAGCAGGGCCAGGGTGGTGAGGATTGGCATGGGGCACAACTCCAGGAAAGAACGGAATGCCCCGGTTGTATCCCCCATGGACTTACGGATCCATGACCCGCCAGGTCATGGACGGCGCCCTGCACACTCAGCGCTCGAGCAGTTCCTCCAGCGCCTGGCGGATGGCGCCCGGCTTGTCCGCCGTGCCCTCGAAGGCGGAGCAACTCGGGGCGCGCTCCCGCTCGGGGCCGCGCGCACCCACCTGCGAGAACAGGCGCTCGCAGTCGCAGCGCAGCCGGGCCAGGGTCTGCCGGGTGCGGCGGTTCTTGACCTCGGCCACCCAGCAGCTGTCGGCGCAACCGCAGGAGCGGTATTCCAACACTTCACCGGAGCGGCCCCAGTCCAGCGGGTAGGCGCCGCCTGCGGCCCAGAGCGCGGGGCTGGCCAGCGCCAGCAGCAAGGCGGCTGCAGCCTGGGTTCGTCCCGCGAAGACCATTGCTCGCCGTGGGCTCAGCCCAGCGCCGCGATCACGTCGGCTGGCGCCTGCACCAGCTCGATGAGCACGCCCTCGCCCGCAATCGGGAACTCGTCGTTGCTCTTGGGATGCAGAAAGGTGATGTCGTAGCCGGCAGCCCCCTTGCGGATGCCGCCCGGCGCAAAGCGCACGCCCTTGGCGGTGAGCCATTCGACGGCACGGGGCAGGTCGTCGATCCACAGGCCGATGTGGTTGAGCGGCGTGGTGTGCACGGCGGGCTTCTTGTCGATGTCGAGCGGCTGCATGATGTCGACCTCGACCTTCCAGGCGCCCTGCCCCATGGCCAGGATGTCCTCGTCGACGTTCTCGCGCTCGCTCTGGAAAGTACCGGTCTGCGTGAGGCCGAGCATGTCCACCCACAGGGTCTTCATGCGCGCCTTGTCGGTACCGCCGATGGCGACCTGCTGGATGCCCAGGACTTTGAAGGGACGGGAGGCTGCGGTATTCATGGCAGATCTTTCAAAAAAATAGTGGTGTCAGACTTCACCGAGCACCCAACTGCTGGCGGTGGCGAAGTATTCGCGCAGCCAGGCGTTGTAGCGCAGGTAGAGCGGCGTGGGGGCGGCCGCCACCACGGATTGCGTGTAGCCGATCTTGCGCGCGATGCGCTGGGCGCGCACGGTGTGGAAATCGCTGGTGACCACGGCCACGGGGCTGGCCAGGCCCAGGCCCCTGGCCTGCAGCAGCGGCAGGCTGTAGCGCAGGTTCAACTCGGTGCTGGTGCTGCGCTCCTCCTGCAGGATGCGCCCGGCCGCCATGCCCTGCGCGCGCAGGTAGTCGCCCATGATGCGGCCCTCGCTCGCGGTTTCGCCAAAATCCACCCCGCCCGAGACCACCACCCAGGCGGCGGGATGGGCGGCAGCCAGCTCGCGCGCCTTGTCCAGCCGGGCCCGCAACGCGGGCGATGGCTGGCCGTTGGGCGTGCCGCTGCCCAGCACGATGATGGCCTTGAGGGGCACTTCGCCCGCTGCAGCGTTGAAGGCCTGCACCTGCCCGGCCAGCGCATTCCAGAACAGGCCGACGCTGGCCACCCAGGCCAGAAGCAGCAGCCAGCCTGCGCGCCACAGGCGCCGGCCCCAGGGCGAGCGCTTGCGCCAGGCTTGCAAGGCCTGCCAGCGCCAGGCCAGCAGGCACAAGCCCAGGCCGAGGGCACCCGGCACGGTCACGCCCATCGAGAACAGGCCCATGGACATCAGCACCAGGCCATCGGCCAGCAGCACCGCACCTGCCAGCAGGCAGGCCAGGCGCGCCAGCGGCCACCGTTTTCGTGGCGCGGTCGGCCACCCGTCCACCGTCACGAACACAGCTGCGTACGCCCCGCGATCATTGGAATTCCAGGATCACCTGGTCCACGGCCAGCGATTCGCCCTTGCCGGCGACGATCTTGCCGACCACGCCATCCTGCGCGGCAAAAAGGATGTTCTCCATCTTCATGGCCTCGATCACGGCCAGCTTCTCGCCGGCCTGCACCTTCTGGCCGGGTTGCACGGCCACGTCCACCAGCAGGCCGGGCATGGGCGAGAGCAAAAAGCGGCTCAGGTCCGGCGGTGCCTTGAAGGGCATGAGCTGGTGCAGGCGTGCGCCCAGCGGCGAGAGCACGATGGCGTCGATCTGCGTGCCGTTGTGGGCGATGCGCAGCGCCAGCGGGTTCTTGCCCGGGCCGCGCTCGACCTGGGCGGTGAAGCCCAGGCCATTGCACTGGCCCTGCACGCGCACCTGGCCCAGTGTGGCCGAGCTGCTGATGCGGTAGGTGCGGTCCTCCACCGTCACTGCGCTGGAGCCGGACTTGTCCTCGAAGTCCGTGACCGACACGGCGTGGTGGATGTTCTTGCCTTCGGCGCCCAGCGTGACCACCACGAACTGCTCGCCCACCTTGACCTCGTGGCCTGCCAGCTGGCCGCTGATGCCCGAGGCGCGCGCGCGGTAGCGGCGGTTCATGTAGGCGGCCAGCGCCACCAGGAACAGCGGGTCTTCGTGCGGCACGTCCTCGGCGGCAAAGCCCTGGCTGTAGTTCTCGGCGATGAAGCCGGTGTTGAAGTCACCCGAGACGAACTTCGGGTGCGCCAGCAGCGCCGCCTGGAAGGGGATGTTGCTGCTGATGCCGCGGATCACGAAGCCGTTGAGCGCCGCGCGCATCTTGTGGATGGCGTCTTCGCGGTCGGTGCCGTGCACGATGAGCTTGGCGATCATCGAGTCGTAGAACATCGGGATCTCGCCGCCCTCGTACACGCCAGTGTCCACGCGCACGCCCAGCTTCTTGGCCGTGTCGGACTGGAACATGCTCTCTTCCGGCGGCTGGAAACGCACCAGGCGCCCGGTGCTCGGCAGGAAGTTGCGGAACGGGTCTTCGGCGTTGATGCGGCACTCGATGGCCCAGCCGTCGCGCTTCACGTCGGCCTGGGTCAGCGGCAGGGCCTCGCCAGCGGCCACGCGGATCATCAGCTCCACCAGGTCCAGGCCGGTGATGCACTCGGTCACCGGGTGCTCCACCTGCAGGCGGGTGTTCATCTCCAGGAAGTAGAAGTCCTGGTCCTTGCCGACCACGAACTCCACCGTGCCGGCGCTCTGGTACTTCACGGCCTTGGCCAGTTGCACGGCCTGCTCACCCATGGCCTTGCGCGTGGCGTCGCTGATGAAGGGGGACGGCGCCTCTTCGATCACTTTCTGGTGGCGGCGCTGGATGGAGCATTCGCGCTCGTTCAGGTAGATCACGTTGCCGTGGCTGTCGCCCAGCACCTGGATCTCGATGTGGCGCGGCTGCTGCACGAACTTCTCGATGAAGATGCGGTCGTCGCCGAAGCTGTTGCGCGCTTCGTTCTGGCAGCTGGTGAAGCCCTCGAAGGCCTCCTTGTCGTTGAAGGCCACGCGCAGGCCCTTGCCACCGCCGCCGGCCGAGGCCTTGATCATCACCGGGTAGCCGATGCCCTTGGCGATCTCCACTGCCTGCTCGGGGCCACTGATGGCGTCGTTGTAACCCGGGATGGTATTGACCTGGGCCTCGTTGGCGAGCTTCTTGGAGGCGATCTTGTCGCCCATGGCCGCGATCGAATGCGCCTTGGGGCCGATGAAGGCGATGCCCTCGTCCTCGCAGCGCTGGGCAAAGGCCTCGTTCTCCGACAGGAAGCCGTAGCCCGGGTGAATGGCCTGGGCGCCGGTCTGCTTGGCCGCGGCAATGATGTTGTCGGCCAGCAGGTAGCTTTCGCGGCTCGGTGCCGCGCCGATGCGCACGGCCTCGTCGGCCAGCTTCACATGGCGCGCCTCCTTGTCGGCATCGGAGTACACGGCCACGGTGGCGATGCCCATCTTTTGGGCGGTGGCGATGACTCGGCACGCGATCTCACCGCGGTTGGCGATCAGGATTTTGGTGAACATGGTCTGTCTCTTCTAGGGTTTGACCGCATCAGCGGTTGATGATCAGGGAGTAGACCGGCTGCGTCTGCGACCGGTCCACAAAGACATAGGCGGTGCCGTCCGAGCAGAAGTTCGCCACCTCGGTGGTGCCGCCCTCCTCCAGTGCCACCCAGTTGTCGATCTGCAGTACCAGGCGGCCGGGCGGCACCTGCTGGGCGCCATTGGCGGTCCAGTACGGCACACCGCCGGCCTTGGTGCGCCACTCGCTGGCCCAGTCGTGCGGGTGGGCGATCTCGTCGGGCAGGTCGCTGTGCTTGCCGTAGTCGTAGAAGGCCTCTTCGAGTTCGGCAGGGGCGCCGTCGTCGGCGGCATGCCAGTGGGTGACGGCCAGCTCGGGCAGGACTTCGGGCGTGCCGTCCTCCACCACGGGGGCTGGCGTCAGCGCGTCGGCAAGCGCCTGGCGCGGCACGGTGAAAACCGCGTTGGCGCCGCCATCGACTTCCCAGAAGCTGCAGACGCTGTCCCATTCGCACTTGAAGGCGAACAGCACTTCGCCATCCGCCACGCCGGGCAACACCGCCGGGTCGGCCGGCAGCTGGGCCAGGTGGCTCATGGGGCGACCGCACTCCTCGCAGACCGGCCAGCGCTCGACGGGCAGGCCCCAGGGAAGGCCGCCGAGCTTGGGCACCAGGCCCTGCGCGGCGCCCTTGCGAAAACGGGGGTAGTGGCTCAGCACCGTGGCCTCACAGCGGAATGTTGCCGTGCTTGCGCCAGGGGTTCTCGAGCTTCTTGTCGCGCAGCATGACGAGGCTGCGGCAGATGCGCTTGCGCGTCTCGTGCGGCAGGATCACGTCGTCGATGAAGCCGCGCGCGCTGGCCACGAAGGGGTTGGCAAAGCGCTCCTTGTACTCGGCCTCGCGGGCGGCAAGCTTCACGGGGTCGTTCTTGTCCTCGCGGAAGATGATCTCCACCGCGCCCTTGGCACCCATCACGGCGATCTCGGCGTTGGGCCAGGCCAGGTTGACGTCGCCGCGCAGGTGCTTGGAGCTCATCACGTCGTAGGCGCCGCCGTAGGCCTTGCGCGTGATGACGGTGATTTTGGGCACCGTGCACTCGGCGTACGCGTAGAGCAGCTTGGCACCGTGCTTGATGATGCCGCCGTACTCCTGGCTGGTGCCGGGCATGAAGCCGGGCACGTCGACGAAGGTGACCACGGGGATGTTGAAGGCATCGCAAAAGCGCACGAAGCGCGCAGCCTTGATGGAGCTCTTGATATCCAGGCAGCCTGCCAGCACCAGCGGCTGGTTGGCGACGATGCCCACGGTCTGCCCCTCCATGCGCGCCAGGCCGATCACGATGTTCTTGGCGTAGTCGGGCTGCAGCTCGAAGAAGTCGCCGTCGTCCACCACCTTGATGATCAGCTCCTTCATGTCGTAGGGCTTGTTGGGGTTCTCGGGCACCAGGGTATCGAGGCTCCGGTCCATGCGGTCGGCCGGGTCGTTGCTCGGGCGCACGGGCGCCTTTTCGCGGTTGTTCAGGGGCAGGTAGTTGTACAGGCGGCGCAGCATCATCAGCGCCTCCACGTCGTTCTCGAAGGCCATGTCGGCCACGCCGCTGCGCGTGGTGTGGGTACCGGCGCCGCCCAGTTCCTCGGCGGTGACCTCCTCATGCGTCACGGTCTTGACCACCTCGGGGCCGGTCACGAACATGTAGCTCGAGTCCTTGACCATGAAGATGAAGTCGGTCATGGCCGGCGAGTACACCGCGCCGCCGGCGCAGGGGCCCATGATCATGCTGATCTGCGGGATCACGCCGCTGGCCAGCACGTTCTTCTGGAACACGTCGGCATAGCCGCCCAGCGAGGCCACGCCCTCCTGGATGCGCGCGCCGCCCGAGTCGTTGATGCCGATCACGGGTGCGCCGACCTTCATGGCCTGGTCCATCACCTTGCAGATCTTCTCGGCATGCGTCTCGCTCAGGGCGCCACCGAAGACAGTGAAGTCCTGGCTGAAGACGAAGACCAGGCGGCCGTTGATCATGCCGTAGCCGGTGACCACGCCGTCGCCGGGGATCTTGTTGGCTTCCATGCCGAAGTCGGTGCAGCGGTGCTCGACGAACATGTCCCACTCTTCGAAGGTGTTGTCGTCGAGCAGCAACTCGATGCGCTCGCGCGCCGTGAGCTTGCCCTTGGCGTGCTGCGCATCGATGCGCTTTTGCCCGCCGCCCAGTCGCGCCAGGGCGCGCTTCTTCTCCAGTTGCTCCAGGATGTCTTGCATGGTCGCTGCTCTTTCGGTGAAATGGCTGTGGTTGTCTAGGGTGTAGGGGTATGGGATGCCGCCAGCAGGTTGCGCGCGGCGGTGGATGCCGCGACGCGCCCCGCGGCCACGTCGGCCTGCAGCGTGGGCAGCAGGCCGCGCACGGCCGGGTGCTGGCGGAACGCCTGCTTGAGTCCGGCGTCGATGCGCTCCCACATCCAGGCCAGCGATTGTTTTTCGCGGCGCAGGGCCAGGCGGCCGTTGTCGGTCTGCTGGGTGCGGAACTGGGTGACGGCGTCCCAGAAGCCGTCCACGCCCTGGCCCAGCAGGGCGCTGATCTGCACCACGCGCGGCTGCCACAGGGCGCCGTGGGTGGCATGGTCGGGGTTGCCGTGCATGCCCAAAAGGCGCAGGCTCGAGGTGATCTGGGCCTGGGCGCGGGTGGCGGCATTCTTGTCGATGTCGGCCTTGTTGATGGCCACCAGATCGGCGATCTCCATCACGCCCTTCTTGATGGCCTGCAGGTCGTCGCCCGCATTGGGCAGCTGCAGCAGCACGAACATGTCGGTCATGCCGGCCACCGCGATCTCGCTCTGGCCCACGCCCACGGTCTCCACCATCACCACGTCGTAGCCGGCGGCCTCGCAGACCAGCATGGCCTCGCGCGTCTTTTCGGCCACGCCGCCCAGCGTGCCGCTCGAGGGGCTGGGGCGGATGTAGGCCTCCTCGCGCATGGACAGCTGCTCCATGCGTGTCTTGTCGCCCAGGATGGAGCCGCCCGACACCGTGCTCGACGGGTCGATGGTGAGCACCGCCACGCGGTGGCCCTTGCCGATGAGGAACAGGCCCAGGGCCTCGATGAAGGTGGACTTGCCCACGCCCGGCACGCCGCTGATGCCCAGGCGGAAGGCCTGGCCGGTGTGCGGCAGCAGGGCCGTGAGCAGCGCGTCGCCCTGGGCGCGGTGGTCGGCGCGGGTGGACTCGAGCAGGGTGATGGCCTTGGCCATGGCCCGGCGCTGCACGGGCTGGCTGCCATGCAGGATGCCGTCGAACCAGGTGTTGGCGGGCGCTTGCAGGTCGGGCAGAGGCAGGGGTGCGTTCATGCGGCAGCGCCCTCCCCGGCCCGCCACTCGTAGTGCACGTCCACGTCCTCCGCGCCGGTCTGCACGAAGCCGTGGCGCTGGTAGAACCGGTTGGCGTCGCTCCGCTGCAAGGCCGTCAGGCGCAGCACCGCGCCCTCGCGACGCGCCCGCTGCTGCACGCTGGCCAGCACGGCGGCGCCGATGCCGCTGCCCTGCCAGTCGGGGTGCAGGTACAGGTGCTGCAGGCGCAGCACGCCCGCGCCCTCGGGTTGCACGGTGACGAAGCCCATGCGCCGGCCGGCGGGCGACACCAGGTGCTGCATGTACCGGGGCGCAAAGGCGGCGCGCAGGCGCTCACGCGAGCGCTCGGGCGTGTAACGGCCCACGCGCTCCAGGCTTTCGCGCATGGCGGCGGTGCGTAACTCCAGCATGGATTCGAAATCCTCTTCGGCCACGGGCTGCAGGGTGAACAGGGGCGCAGTCAACGCAGCACCTCCCACGTCCATCATGCCGCGATGGCCTTGCGGATCTGTTCGAGCACGTCCTTGGCGCTGGCCGGGATGGGCGTGCCCGGGCCGTAGACGCCCTTGACGCCGGCTTCGTACAGGAAATCGTAGTCCTGCGCCGGGATCACGCCGCCGACGAAGACGATGATGTCGTCCGCACCCTGGTCCTTGAGCGACTGGATGATGGCCGGCACCAGGGTCTTGTGGCCGGCGGCCAGCGTGCTCACGCCCACGGCGTGCACGTCGTTCTCGATGGCCTGGCGCGCGCATTCCTCGGGGGTCTGGAACAGCGGGCCCATGTCCACGTCGAAGCCCAGGTCGGCAAAGGCCGTGGCCACCACCTTGGCGCCGCGGTCGTGGCCGTCCTGGCCGAGCTTGGCGATCATCACGCGCGGGCGGCGGCCCTCAGCGTCGGCAAACGCGCTGATTTCGCTCTTGAGTTTGTCCCAGCCCTCGGCCGAGTCATAGGCAGCAGCGTACACACCGGTCACCTTTTGCGTGTCGGCGCGGTGGCGCCCGTAGATTTTTTCGAGCGCATCCGACACCTCGCCCACCGTGGCGCGCAGGCGCACGGCCTTGATGGCCAGGTCCAGCAGGTTGCCCTCGCCGGATTCGGCGGCATGGGTGAGCGCGTCGAGCGCCTGCTGCACCTGGGCTGTGTCGCGCTTGGCGCGGATGTCCTTCAAGCGCGCGATCTGGCCGTCGCGCACCATCACGTTGTCGATCTGCAGGATGTCGACCGGGTCTTCCTTTTGGAGCTTGTACTTGTTGACGCCCACGATCACGTCCTTGCCGCTGTCGATGCGCGCCTGCTTCTCGGCGGCGGCGGCCTCGATCTTGAGCTTGGCCCAGCCGCTGTCCACGGCCTGCGTCATGCCGCCCATGGCCTCGACCTCTTCGATGATGGCCCAGGCGGCATCCATCATGTCCTGGGTGAGCTTTTCCATCATGTAGCTGCCGGCCCAGGGGTCGACCACGTTGGTGATGTGCGTCTCTTCCTGGATGATGAGCTGCGTGTTGCGTGCGATGCGCGAGGAGAACTCGGTGGGCAGGGCAATGGCTTCGTCGAGCGCATTGGTGTGCAGGCTCTGCGTGCCGCCGAACACCGCCGCCATGGCCTCGATGGTGGTGCGCACGATGTTGTTGTAGGGGTCCTGCTCGGTCAGGCTCCAGCCGCTTGTCTGGCAGTGGGTGCGCAGCATCAGGCTCTTGGGGTTCTTGGCGCCGGTCTCCTTCATGATGCGGCACCACAGCAGGCGCGCGGCGCGCATCTTGGCCACTTCGAGGTAGAAGTTCATGCCGATGGCCCAGAAGAAGGACAGCCGGCCGGCGAAATCGTCCACGTCCAGGCCCGAGGCCATCGCCGTCTTCACGTACTCCTTGCCGTCGGCCAGGGTAAAGGCCAGCTCCAGCGCCTGGTTGGCGCCCGCCTCCTGCATGTGGTAGCCGGAGATGGAGATGGAATTGAACTTCGGCATGTTGCGTGCCGTGTAGCCGATGATGTCGCCGATGATGCGCATGCTCGGCTTGGGCGGGTAGATGTAGGTGTTGCGCACCATGAACTCTTTCAGAATGTCGTTCTGAATGGTTCCGCTCAACTGGTCCTGGCCCACGCCCTGCTCTTCGGCCGCCACCACGTAGCCGGCCAGCACGGGCAGCACGGCGCCGTTCATGGTCATCGAGACCGAGACCTTGTCCAGCGGGATCTGGTCGAACAGGATCTTCATGTCCTCCACCGAGTCGATGGCCACGCCGGCCTTGCCCACGTCGCCGGTCACGCGCGGGTGGTCGCTGTCGTAGCCGCGGTGCGTGGCCAGATCGAACGCCACGCTCACGCCCTGCCCGCCTGCGGCCAGGGCCTTGCGGTAGAAAGCATTCGATTCTTCTGCGGTGGAAAAGCCCGCGTACTGGCGGATGGTCCAGGGCCGCACCGCGTACATGGTGGCCTGGGGGCCGCGCAGGTAGGGCTCGAAGCCCGGCAAGGTGTTGGCGTACTGCAGGTCGGCCGTATCGGCCGCCGTGTACAACGGCTTGACGGTGATGCCGTCGGGCGTGACCCAATTCAGCGCGTTGACGTCGCCACCCGGTGCCGACTTGGCGGCGGCTTTGGCCCAGGCCTCGAGGGAGGCGGCAGCGAATTCAGGGGGGCTGTGGGGGGGCGTGGCACTCATGGCGAAACGGTCTCCGAGGATGGCGGTGTCGTATTCAGGGGCAAATCCCGATGTGGCATTGAGTTTACATCATTCATAATTATTGATTCAAAATATTCTTCGCAGCATACAATCCGCCCATGTCTGCACTGACCCTCACGCCCCGCGCCCTCTACGAAGAAGTGGCTGAGCAATTGCGCCAGCGCATCTTCCGCCGCGAGCTGGAGCCCGGCAGTTGGATCGACGAGCTCAAGATCGCCGAGGAATTCGGCATCAGCCGCACGCCCCTGCGCGAGGCGCTCAAGGTACTGGCCGCCGAGGGCCTGGTCACGATGAAGGTGCGCCGTGGCGCCTATGTGACCGAGATGTCGGACAAGGACCTGCGCGACGTCTACCACCTGCTCAGCCTGCTGGAGAGCGACGCTGCGGCCGTGGTGGCCACCAGCGCCACCCCGGCGCAGCTGCAGGAACTGCAGGGCCTGCACGCCGAGCTGGAGGCCGCCGCCGGCGAGCGCGAGCGCTTCTTTGCCGTGAACGAGCGCTTTCACATGCGGGTGCTGGAGATGGCCGACAACCGCTGGCGCAGCCAGATGGTGGCCGACCTGCGCAAGGTCATGAAGCTCAACCGCCACAACTCGCTGCTCAAGCAAGGCCGCATCGAGGATTCGCTGGCCGAGCACCGGGCCGTGATGGCCGCGCTGGCCCGGCGCGATGGGGCCGGCACCGCCCAGGCCATGCAGGCCCACTTCGCCCAGGGGCTGGAGGCTGCAGCCTAGGCCAATTCGACCCGGTTGCGCCCGCTGCGCTTGGCGGCGTAGAGCGCGTCGTCGGCGCGGCGCAGCAGCTGGTCCAGGGTGGTGTCACCGTCTGCCTGCAGGGCGACACCGGCCGAGATGGTGATGGTCAACGAGGCCCCGTCGGCGCTGAACGGTGCGCCCGCCACGGCCTGGCGCAGGCGCTCGCCGGCTGCCTGGGGATCGCCGTGCTGCCCCAGGTCGAGCAGCACCACGAACTCCTCTCCCCCATGGCGGGCCACGAAGTCCAGGCCGCGCGCCGTGGCCTGCAGCTGCCGGGCCACGTGCTGCAGGGCCTTGTCACCCACCGCGTGCCCGTGGCCGTCGTTGATGGCCTTGAAGTGGTCCACGTCGACCAGGGCCAGTGCCAGGTGGGCGCCGCCCCGGCGCGCCGTGGCAAAGCGGTTCTCGCCCTCGGCGAGCAGGGTCCGGCGGTTGGCCAGGCCCGTCAGGTAGTCGGTGGCGGCGGCCCGCTCCCACTGCCGGCCGATGCGCTGCGAACACATGAACAGGAAGGCCGTGGTGCCCACCACCGGGAGCAAGGCCGTGATGAGCGGACTGGCAGTGTTGATCCAGGCGCCCTCGCCGGTGATGTCGAACGACGGTCCCACGCGACGCACCAGGAAGTAGCCCGCGCGAAACAGCACGAACAGGCCCACCAGGAAGAACAGGCCCGCCAGCGCCTTGCGGCTGCGCGCCCGTTCCCCCGTGCCACCGCGCACGAGCTGCAGGGTACCGGCCATCAACACGAAGGCAACCACGCCGGACAGCAGCAGGATGCGGCTGGGCGTATCGGGCTGCACGCCCGCGAACCACACCACGCCGCCAATGCCGGCCAGGGCCGGCAGCCACATCCACCAGCGGTCCGGCACGCCATCGAACTGGCGCAGTGCGCGCCAGTAGCCGGTGCAGCCCAGCATCACCATGCCATTGGCCATCGGCGAGACCAGGCCCAGCGGCAGCTCGTACTGCACGGCATAGAGCACGGCGCTGCCTGCCAGCAGCAGGGTGGCGATGCGCCAGGTTTCGGCACAGGGCTGCAGCGACACCGGCAGGTCCTTGTGCATCAGCCCCAGCACCCCCCCATTGGCCAGCATCATCAGCGTCGCGACGATAAAGATGGTGATGGGATCCATGGATCAGTGCAGGCAGGGGAAGGGGCGTGGAGATACGGGGATTGTGGCCGACCAGGGCAATGTCCCCAGGTCAACGAAACAAAGAAGCACAGCCTGTGCCTCCAGGATGGGTATGATCGCGCGGGTTTTCCCCAGGTTGGTACAGCATGGTACCGCCCTGGCTCCGTGCATGCCGCCCAGGCCCCGAACGACCCGATGACCTCTTCCTTCTCCGACATCGGCAGCGTCCAGACGCTGCCCCAGCTTCTTTCCTGGCGCGCCACCCAGACGCCCGACGCGCCCGCCTTCCGTGCCTTCGATGCCGCGAGCCAGGCCTGGGCGACCTGGACCTGGGCCGAGACCGCGAGCCACGTGGCCCGGTGGTCGCGGGCCCTGGTGGCCTTGCAGCTGCCGGCGGGTGCCCGCGTGGCCATCCTGCTGCCCAACGGCCTCGATGCCATGTGCGCCGACCAGTCCACCCTGGCCAGCAACTGCGTGCCCGTGCCGCTGCACGCCATCGACAACCCGGGCAGCATCGCCTACATCCTGTCGGACTGCGAAGCCTCCATGCTCATCGTGGGCAGCGCCCAGCAGTGGGAGAAGATCCGCGCCGCGGGCACGGAGTTTCCTGCGCTGCGGGCAGTGATCGTGACCGATCCGGAACCCGCCTTCACAGCCACCCCCGCATCGGCGCACGCCCCGGCCGTGGGCTCGCTCGCACAGTGGCTCGAAGGCGCAGCCCAGGCGGTGGAACAGGCCGCACCGGCTGCCGCAGGCCCTGAGGACCTGGCGGCCATCGTGTACACCTCGGGTACCACCGGCAAACCCAAGGGCGTGATGCTCACGCACCGCAACGTGGTCAGCGACGTGAAGGCCGTGCTCGAGCGCATCGCACCCACGGTGGACGACGTGTTCCTGTCCTTCCTGCCGCTGTCGCACACCTTCGAGCGCACGGGCGGCTACTACCTGCCGATCGCAGCCGGCAGCTGCGTGGCCTATGCGCGCTCGGTGCAGCAACTGGCCGAGGACCTGCAGACCATCCGCCCCACGGTGCTGGTCTCGGTGCCGCGCATCTACGAGCGCATCCACGCCAAGCTGCTCGAAAAGCTCTCGCCCACGCCCTGGAAGATGCAGCTCTACGAGGCCGCGCAATCCAGGGGCTGGCAGCGCTTCTGTGCCGCGCAGGGCCTGCCGGTGCCCGAGGCCGACCAAGCCGGGGGCTGGATGAACGCCCTGCCCTGGGGCCTGCTGCAGGCCCTGGTGGCCAAGCCGCTGCTGGCCCAGTTCGGCGGCCGCG
This sequence comes from Acidovorax sp. GW821-FHT10A04, assembly GCF_059415825.1. NCBI lineage: Bacteria > Pseudomonadati > Pseudomonadota > Betaproteobacteria > Burkholderiales > Comamonadaceae > Acidovorax > Acidovorax sp. GW821-FHT10A04. Next base: position 116,754 of record NZ_JBWKNZ010000014.1, on the reverse strand, counting down.
TGCGCGTGGCCGTGAGCGGCGGCGCGCCCCTGTCGCCCACCATCGCCAAGTGCTTCCTGGGCCTGGGCCTGCCGCTGGTGCAGGGCTATGGCATGACCGAGACGGCGCCCGTGGTCTCGGTGAACTCGCTGCTGGACAACGACCCGGCCTGCGTGGGCCGGGCGCTGCCCGGCGTGGAGGTGCGCATCGGCGAGAACCGCGAGCTGCAGGTGCGCGGCCCCATCGTGATGAAAGGCTACTGGAAGCGGCCGGAGGACACGGCGCGCATCCTCGCGGCCGACGGCTGGCTGGGCACGGGCGACCAGGCCGACATCGTGGACGGGCGCATCTACATCCGTGGCCGCATCAAGGAGATCATCGTCACCTCCACCGGCGAGAAGGTGCCCCCGGGCGACCTGGAACTGGCCCTGCTGGCCGACCCGCTGCTGGAGCAGGCTTTCGTGGTGGGCGAGAACCGCCCCTTCATCGCCGCCGTGGCCGTGCTGCGCGCCGACGAGTGGCAGCGCCTGGCCGGCGACCTGGGCCTGGCCGCCCAGGACCCCGACAGCCTGAACCACCCGGCCGTGCACCGCGCCGTGCTGGCGCGCATCGAAAAGAGCACGGCCAGCTTTGCGCGCTACGCGGTGCCGCGTGCCGTGCACCTCACGCTGGCGCCCTGGAGCATCGAGAACGGCTTCATGACGCCCACGCTCAAGCTCAAGCGCGCGCCGCTCATGGCCCACTTCGCCCAGGCCATCGAGGGCCTGTACCAGCAAAAGCCGGGGGCGCGCTGAACCCGGCCTTCAGTCCTCGACCGAGTAGAAGTACGACAGCCGCTGCTGCGGATTGAGCCAGTCGAGCACGTCGGCAGGCAGCGTGGACGGCCGGATCGCCTCGGCCACGCGGATGTCCGGCTCGGTGTGCAGCTCCACCAGGGGGGCCTCGTCCTTGGGGATCTCGGGCGTGTAGACCAGTACCTGGGGGCGCAGCGCCTCGGGCCCAGGGGCCACCACCAGCGCCAGCGCGCCATCGGTGAGCTGGACCACGGTGCCCGGCGGGTACACGCCCAGCAGCTTGATGAGCGAGCTGAGCAGCGCCGGGTCGTGCTGGCCCGACTCGTTCTTGAACATGTGCGCCAGGGCCTCGGCCGGCATCAGTGGCTCCACGTCGCGGGCCTCCGGCGAACACAGGTTGTCGTAGCGGTTGACGAGCGCCAGGATCAGCGCCAGGCGGTGGGTCTCGCGCTGGCCGCGCGGCCAGCCCGAGCCGTCGGCCGCCTCGTGGTGGCCGGCGATGCAGGCCAGCGCCTCCTTGCTGAAGGCGCCGGAGTTCGAGGCCAGCTGGGTGCTGTACATCACGTGCTGGCGCACGAACTCCTCCTCGTGCCGTTTGCGCCGGGAGGTCTTGAACAGCTGCGGCGGCACCTTGGACTTGCCCACGTCGTGCGCCAGCGCCGCCATGGCCAGGTCGGCCAGTTCACGCTCGGACAGGCCGGCCTTCTTGCCCACCAGCATGCTGAGGGTGAGCACGTTGAGCGCATGGAACTGCGGTCCCTGGTCCTTCTTGTCGCCCAGCAGGTGCAGCAGCACCTCCTTGCTCTGGGCAATGCGGGCCGCCGTCTCGGCCGACAGGTCGGCCAGGATCTTGCCTGCGGCCTTGGGCGAGCGCGTGAGCGTCAGCAGTGCCTCCCGGGTCTGGCGTGCGGCATCCTCCCAGGCGCGGTCGGCCCGCGCGGCGGCGTCGCGCTGGCGCTGGCGTTTTTCCTTCTTGGCCTTGTCGCGCTGGCGCACCTCGGCGGCCAGGGCTGCCTGCTCGTCGGGCTGCGCGGCTTCCGGCTCGGTTCGCGGCCCCGCAGCTGGCGCCGGGGGCAGCGGCTCGGCCGTGCTTCGGTCGGGGTGGTAGTACAGGTGGCCTTCAAGGCCCAGCGACTGGATCACCGCCACATCCTTGGAGGTGCGGACCATGAAGCGGTTGGCGATGAAGGGATGCTCGTCCCAGCGCATCTCCAGCCAGACGTACAGGCCGACAGTGAGCTGGGACGGACGGATCGCAACAGCGCTCCCGGGGTTCTTCCACATGCAGGTGCTTCAAAGAAAGGAATGGCAATTTCGCTCCCTGGCGGCATTCGAGCCACCGGGGACGGCCCCTGATACTAGGGCCTGTCAACACTATTTTCAGGGATCGCCAAAAGGGTGCTGACAGGCGCCAAAGACAATGCGCCGCCAGCGCGGCAACACGGTGCGAATCCGCGCACAGGAACGCCAGTTTCCAGCCGCTGAAGCCCCTGAACCCATATGCTGCCCCAAGACCTGAGAAAATGCGGTTCGGCACCTCTTTGGGGCCCTTCGCCCCCTGCAACACCGGTTTCTCGCCTTGGACAACAGCCCTGCCTCCCCCGCCGCCGCCCAGCCCGCCACCTTCAGCCCCTGGCGCATGTCCGTTGCGCCCATGATGGACTGGACGGACCGCCACTGCCGCTATTTCCACCGCCTGCTGACACGCCAGACCCTGCTGTACACGGAGATGGTGAACGCGGGCGCCATCATCCATGGCGGCACCGAGCGGCACCTGCGCTTCAATGCCGAGGAGCACCCCGTGGCGCTGCAGCTGGGCGGCAACGAGCCCGAACTGCTGGCGCAGGCTGCGCGGCTGGGAGCGCAGTGGGGATATGGCGAGATCAACCTGAACTGCGGCTGCCCGAGCGATCGGGTGCAGCGCGGTGCCTTTGGCGCCAGCCTGATGAAGGCGCCCCAGCTGGTGGCCGATGGCGTGAAGGCCATGAAGGACGTGGTCGATGTGCCCGTGACGGTCAAGCACCGTATCGGCATCGACAAGGTCGAGGACTACGGCTTCGTGCGCGATTTCGTGGGCACCGTGGCCGATGCCGGCTGCACGGTGTTCATCGTGCATGCACGCAACGCATGGCTGCAGGGCCTCTCGCCCAAGGAGAACCGTGACATCCCGCCGCTGCGCTACGAGGTGGTGCACCGGCTCAAGCAGGAATTCCCGCAGCTGACCATCGCCATCAACGGTGGCATACAGGCCGACGAGGTGGTGCTGGAGCAATTGCAGCACCTGGACGGCGTGATGATCGGCCGCGAGGCCTACCACAACCCCTGGTGGCTGGCCCGTTGGGACCAGATCTACTATGGCGGCGAGCCCTGCGCGCTGACGCGCGAGGAGGTCGAGCTGGCCATGGTGGACTACATGGAGCGCGAGGCCGCCCTGCACGGCACGCCCTGGCCCCACATCGCCCGCCACATGCTGGGCCTGCGCCATGGCCTGCGCGGCGCGCGCCTGTGGCGCCAGGTCTGGAGCAACCACCTGCTCAAGGACCGGCCGGCACGCGAGGTGCACGCCCTGGCGCTGGCGACTACGCTGGTGCCAGAACCCGTGTAAGCCAGCCGTCCAGCGGCTCCGGCCGATAGAACAGGTAGCCCTGCAGGCATTCGCAGTGGCTGGCCACGAGGAAGTCGGCCTGGGCGCGGGTTTCCACCCCTTCGGCCACCACGCGCAGGCCCAGGTGGCGCGCCACCGAGATGATGGACTGCACGATGGCCGTGTCGCTCGGGTCATCGGGCGTGTCCTGCACGAAGCTCTTGTCGATCTTGAGCTCGTACAGCGGCAGGCGCTTGAGGTAGGCCAGGCTCGAGTAGCCGGTGCCGAAGTCGTCGATGGAAAATCGCACCCCGAGCTGCACCAGCTCCGTCATGCGGGCGATGGTGTCGTCCAGGTTCTCGATGAGCAGGCTCTCGGTGACCTCCAGGATCAGGCAGGATGGCGTTGCGCCGGTCTGGACCAGCACATTGCGCACGCGCTCGACGAAATCCTCTTGCCGGAACTGGCGCTGGCTCACGTTCACCGAGATCGACAGCGGCTCCCCGCCCTCTTCCCCGGCCGCCCGCGCGGCCTCCAGCCGGGCGATGGCGTCGCAGGCCTTTTCGATCATCCAGGCGCCCATGGGCAGGATCAGGGCCGAGGCCTCGGCGATAGGGATGAAGCGCGAAGGCGGCACGCTGCCGCGCACCGGGTGGCTCCAGCGCATGAGCAGTTCGCCGCCCACCACCGCACCCTGCACATCCACCTGGGGCTGTATGTACGCGGCCAGTTGCCCCTCGCCCATGGCCTTCTTGAGGTCCTGCTCCAGCGCCAGGCGCTCCTGCACATCGGCCTGCATGGCGGCTTCATAGAAGCGGATGCGGTTGCGCCCTAGGTCCTTGGCGCGGTACATGGCCGTGTCGGCCTCGCGCAGCAGGTCTTCCACTTCCTCCGCGCGCTTGGGGAACAGGGTGATCCCCAGGCTGCCGGTGCTGCTGTAGAGGTGGGTGTCGATGGCATAGGGCAGTTCCAGCGCCTCGCGCACGCGCTCGGCGACGGCCAGGGCCTGGCGCCCTGCAGTGGCCATGTCGGTGGCGATACCCTGCAGCAGCAGCACGAATTCGTCGCCGCCCAGGCGCGCCACGGTATCGCCCGGGCGCAGCAGCCGTGTGAGGCGCCGGGCAACCTCGGTCAGCAACTGGTCCCCCAGGGTGTGGCCGCGCGCATCGTTGATCTGCTTGAAGTTGTCCAGGTCCACGAACAGCAGCGCCCCGACCTGGCCACTGCGGCGCGCGGCGGCCAGGGCTAGGCCCAACCGGTCGAGCAGCATGCGGCGGTTGGGCAGGCCGGTGAGGGCATCGAAATAGGCCAGCTGGTGGGTGCGGGCCTCGGCCTGCTGGCGCTCGGTGATGTCGCGGGCCAGCGCCACGAAGCGCGGCCCCTCGCCCGGGTGGGTGCTTTCCTTGCGTGCGATGGACAGTTCGTACCAGCGGGTCTGGCCGTCGACCTCCAGGTGGTACTGCTGGCCCGCGGCGTGCCCACCCGCGAGCGCCGCCTGCACGGCCTGCATGCAGCCGGCAGCCTCCTCGGGGGGCACGATGTCCTGCAGCCGCTGCCCCACGAACTGCGCCGGCGCCAGGGCAGACTGCGGAAGGCGCGCGGAGCGGCAGTGGTGGATGCGGCCCTCGGCATCGAGCTCGAACAGCAGGTCCGGGATGGCGCTGAGCGTGCTCTCCAGGTCATCGCGCGCGCCCCGCAGCTCGGCCGTCATGCGGCGTGCCAGCGCCACGGCACGCTCGCGCCCGGTGGCCAGCACCCAGGCGAACCAGCCCAGCAGCAGGCTCAGGAACAGCCCCATCACCGCCACCATGTGGTGGCCCTCGTCCTCGTGGCGCAGGTCGAACGCCGGCAGCGGCGCCATCAGCAGGGTCCAGGCCCGGCCACCCATTTCCAGGCGATGGCTGACCTGCAGGGCCCCGCGCGCCAGGGCCCGCGCCTGTAGCCCGGGGTCGCCATGCAGCAGGGCACCGGCAAGCGCCTCCTCGCCGTCGTAGATGGCCAGGGCGATGTCGGGATCGAACTCCCGGGACAAGCCCCGCACCACGTCGCCCACCCGGAACGGCGCCGCCACCCAGCCGCGGATGGCGCGGCGGCGGCCGGACAGCGATTCGGCCTCCAGCTGCGTGGAGTACACCGGCAGGAACAGCCCCACCTCGCCCTGCGCCGGGGTCCCGGGCGGCAGCGGACCGAGCAGGCCGGACAGGGCCAGCCGGCCGGAGTCGCGGGCCCGCTCCAGGGCTTCGCGCGCCACCGGCAGTGTGAGCGCGTCCAGGCCCAGCGCCTCGAGGTTGCGGCCCTCCAGGGGTTCGATATGGGTGATGGGGGCGTACTGGTCGCGCTCGCCCGGCGGGTGCACGGTGTAGCCGGAGAAGCCGCGGCCCCGCATGTCGGCCAGGTGGGCCGGCAGGCCGCTGCCCTGCACGAACATGACCAGCGAGATGCCCTGCAGGCCGGGCCGCGTCTGCTGCATCTGCAGCGCATCGACGTACGCCTGGAACTCGCCCCGCTCGATGCGCTCGGACCCATCCACGTAGCCCTGCACGCCCCGCAGCATGACCTCGTAGGTGGACATGCGGTCACGCAGGTTGTAGGCGATCTGTTCGGCCGCCGCATGGAAATTGCGCAGCTGCTTGTCGACCGACTCGCTCTGGGCCCGGTACCAGTACAGGCCCGTCACCCCGAGCATCATCAGGGCCATCAGCGGCGGCACCACCGCCACCAGCCAGCGCTGGCTGGATGGTGCGTCCTGGAGAGTCTCGGACTCCGTGAATGCGGGGACCTGGTGTTGTTCTGGTGTCATCGCATGGGACAGGCAGCAGCGGCTGTGCCCCAGCGGGACACGGGTGACGTGCCTGCCCATTATCAGGTTTCAGGGGGACCTGCCAAGCGAGGTCACCCGATGCGCAGCGCCGGCAGATCCGTGTGAACTTGTTCCGCCTGCGCGGCATCCGCTGACATGCCGGGCAGCCAGAATGGGGGTATCGTTCGCATGGCAAATCTTTCGCACTTCCGGCTGTTCCTGGCCGCGGCCATCCGCCGCGACCCGTCCCTTTGCAGACCCATCCATGGCATCGCTTGATTTCGAACGGGAAGAGTCCCGGTTCCGCGCGTTCTACGCATCCCACCGCCCCGCACTGGAGGATGCCTGCGCCGCCTTCACGGCCGCCATCGCCGCCGTGGTCGGCGACGCCCGCAGCGTCGATGTCTCCAAGGTGGAGGGGCGCGTGAAGGACGCGGACGAGTGCATCCGCAAGTTCGCGCGCAAGTACCGCCCCGGACTGGAAGAGAGCAACACGCCCTACGAGATCCAGCACTGGATCACGGACCTGGTGGGCGTGCGCGTGGTCTGCCTGTACGAGGACGAGCTGGAAAAGGTGGCGCAGATCGTGCGCCAGCACTTTGCGGTGATCGACGTGACCGACAAGGCCTCGGCGGTGGAAAGCACCGAGGCCTCGTTCGGCTACAAGGGCCTGCACCTGGACCTGCGGGCCGGCCCGCGCGCCCTGCCGGCGCTCGCCGCGCACGCCGACCAGCCCTTCGAGCTGCAGGTGCGCACCATCATCCAGGACTCCTGGAGCGTGCTGGACCACAAGATCAAGTACAAGAAGTCGATTCCCGGCCAGCTCAAGCGGCGCATCAACGTGCTGTCGGCCCTGTTCGAGCTGGCCGACCGTGAGTTCCGCCAGATCCGCGACGAGACGGCCGCCGCACTGCTGCAGGCCCCCGACGAGACGGCGGAGGCCGACGTGGAGGAGCAGGATGGCGCCTTGGCAACGCCCAAGCCCTCCGCCCTGGGCAGCGAGCTCAACGCCTTCACCTTCCTCAAGATCGCCACGCACTTCTTCAAGGACTTCGAGTTCGACCCCTCCAAGGTGGACGGCTTCGTGGACGACATCCAGGCCTGGTCGCCCGGCATCACGCGCGCGCGCTTCAACACCCTGATGCGGGAGACGGTGGGCACCGTCAAGCGCTACAAGCAGCACTTCGAGGAGCAGAATCCCCAGGGCAGCTTCAATCCCTACACCGTGATACGGCACTGCCTGTACCTTTCCAATCGCGCCCAGTTCCGCCCCGCGCTGCGCAACGTGGCGCGCGAGGCGTTCGAGGCCTGGCTGGCGGACAACGGCTGACCGGGGCGCCGCCGGGGCGCCGGCTGCCAGCAGGGTTTTGTTGAACAAAACCATAGCAGTGATGCTTTTCACCGCAAGGCATCCGTAGCCGTTTCCACCGGCACGGACAGCGCTGTCACCAAAGCGACTGGGTCTAGGTGGTTTTCCCGCATGCAGAGGTAACCAAGTGCTGCTATATTGCACTGCAACATAACGGAGTTTCGCCCCCCATGCTCTACCAGATCTACGAAACCCAGCGCTCCCTGATGGAGCCGGTCACCGACTTTGCGCAAGCCGCGGCCAAGCTCTTCAGCAACCCCATGTCCCCGCTGAGCCAGACGGCGTTCGCGCAGCGCATGTCGGCGGGCTACGATCTGCTGTACCGCCTGGGCAAGGACTATGAAAAGCCGGTGTTCGACATCCACACCGTGGATGTGGATGGCGTGGGCGTGGCGGTGCACGAAAACGTGGAACTGGACAAGCCGTTTTGCGAGCTGCGCCGCTTCAAGCGCTTTTCGGACGACACCGACACCCTGGTGCGCATCAAGGCCCAGCCCGTGGTACTGGTGGTGGCCCCGCTGTCGGGCCACTACGCCACGCTGCTGCGCGACACGGTGCGCACCCTGCTCAAGGACCACAAGGTCTACATCACCGACTGGAAGAACGCACGTCTGGTGCCCCTGTCCGAGGGTGAGTTCCACCTGGACGACTACGTGAACTACGTGCAGGAGTTCATCCGCCACCTGCAGGCCACCTACGGCAACTGCCACGTCATCAGCGTCTGCCAGCCCACGGTGCCGGTGCTGGCGGCCGTGTCGCTGATGGCCAGCCGCGGCGAGAAGACGCCGTTGACCATGACCATGATGGGCGGCCCCATCGATGCGCGCAAGTCGCCCACGGCGGTGAACAACCTGGCCACGAACCGCAGCTACGAGTGGTTCGAGAACAACGTGATCTACCGCGTGCCCGACAACTTCCCCGGCGCCGGTCGCCGCGTCTACCCGGGCTTCCTGCAGTACACGGGCTTCGTGGCCATGAACCCCGACCGCCATGCGTCCAGCCACTACGACTACTTCAAGGACCTGATCAAGGGCGACGACGCCAGTGCCGAAGCGCACCGCAAGTTCTACGACGAGTACAACGCCGTACTCGACATGGACGCCGACTACTACCTCGAAACCATCGAGACCGTGTTCCAGGAATACAAGCTGGTGAACGGCACCTGGGACGTGCGTTCGCCAGAAGGCAAGGTCGAGCGCGTGCGCCCGCAGGACATCACCACCACCGCCCTGTTCACGGTGGAAGGCGAGCTGGACGACATCTCCGGCTCGGGCCAGACCGAAGCCGCCCACGACCTGTGCACCGGCATCGTGCGCAAGGAGCAGCGCCACCTGGAAGCCAAGGGCGCCGGGCACTACGGCATCTTCAGCGGCCGGCGCTGGCGCGACATCGTGTACCCCGAGGTGCGCAAGTTCATCCTCTCGCACGAAGTCCCGCAGAAAAAGGCGCCCCGCCCCGCTGCCGTAACCGAGATGCCCGACGACAACCCGCCTGCGCCACCGCGCAAGGCCGTGGCGAAGAAGGCACCGGCCAAGGCCGCCGCAAAGCCTGCCGCCAAGGCCAGGCCAGCCACCGGAGCCGCAGCGGCCCCCGAGCCCGAAACCCCCGTGGCCAAGGCAGCGGTCACAGCAGCCCCCGCTTCGCGCACCCGCCGCACCACCGCGGCTCGCAAGGCTTGACTGCGCAGCCGCACGCCCGCACAACCACCCCTTCACCACCTGCAGGGCCGGCCGCGCATGCGCTGGCGGCCCGCATCGACGCGGCCCTGCCGCAGACGCAGTGCACCCGCTGCGGCTACCCGGACTGTGCGGCCTATGCGCAGGCCATCGCCTTCGAGGCGGTTCCCATCAACCAGTGCCCGCCCGGCGGCGTCGAAGGGGTGGCCCGGCTGGCAGCCCTCACCGGCCAGCCGCTGCTGCCGCTGAGCGCCGAGCACGGCCTGGAGGCGCCGCGCACCCTGGCCGTCATCGACGAGAACTGGTGCATTGGCTGCACGCTGTGCATCAAGGCCTGCCCCACCGATGCCATCGTGGGCGCCAACAAGCGCATGCACACCGTCATCGAGCCGCACTGCACGGGCTGCGAACTGTGCATTCCCGTATGCCCCGTGGACTGCATCCGCCTGGAAACCGTGAGTGGCCAGGCCACGGGCTGGGCCGCCTGGAGCCCGGTGCTGGCAGACCATGCGCGCGAGCGCTATGCAGCCCACAAGGCAAGGGCGGCCTCGGGTTCGCCCGAGCTGGACGAGGACGAGCCCGCCGGAACAGCCGACCCAGCGGCACCCCCCTCCTCCAGTGGAGCAGATGCCCGCAAGGCGGCCATTGCGGCAGCCATGGCCCGCGCCCGGGAGCAGCGCGCGGGAACGCAGCGCTGAGCAAAGACCCTCAGGCCGGCTTCACTTCGCGGCCAGGGCCTTGTAGACCCCGCAGCCCAGGTACAGGTCGCCCACCCGCTCGACGAAGGACATCTTGGTCTGCACCGCGCCGGTGGCCGGGTTGGTGATGTCGTACTCCACCCAGCCGGGCCCGATGTCCGCCTGGGCCGAGATTTCCGCCATCAACCGGTTTCCGTCAATGCCGGGAATGTCCTGCACCCGGGTGCCCACCTTGGCCGGGTTGCCGCCAAAGGCCCGGTAGGTGCCTCCGGCATCGAGCACGAAGACGTACATGTCCCGGTCGTTGAAGGGCTGGCTCTTGTCGGTGATGCGCGGCAGGAACTGGTCCCGCGAACTGCCCTTGTGCAAGGCGGCCGCACGCTTGACCAGGGCCACGGCCTCCTCGGCCGTGCCCTGCTGCAGGCGAAACGCCGATACCGCACGCGACAGCGTGGAGGCGCGGCTCTCCAGCGCCTCGGCCTGGCCCACGGCCTGGCTGACCATCTGCGCATTGCGCTGGGTGATCTGGTCGAGCTGCTGCACGGCGCTGCTGATCTCGCGCAGGCCCGTGCTCTGCTCGGCGCTGGAGCTCGAGATCTCGGACATGCTGGCCGCCACGCTGCGCATGCCACCGGCCATCTCGGTGATGCCCTGGCCCGCGGTGCGGATCAGGCCGGCGCTCGATTCCACCTGCGTGACCGAGTCGTTGATCAGCTCGCGGATCTCGCGTGCGGCCGTGGCCGAGCGCTGGGCCAGCGTGCGCACTTCGGAGGCCACCACGGCAAAACCACGGCCCTGCTCACCCGCGCGGGCCGCCTCCACCGCCGCGTTGAGCGCCAGGATGTTGGTCTGGAAGGCGATGGCGTCGATGGTGCCGATGATCTCCGTCATGCGGCGCGCGCCCTGCTGGATGGCCTGCACCGACTGCACGGCGCGGCCCATGGCCTCGGCCCCGGTGTCGGCGGCCTGGCGCATCTGGCCGGCACGCTGGTCCGCGCCCTGCGCCGTCTGGGCGTTGTTCTGTACCGTGGACGAGAGCTGCTCCACGCTGGCCGCCGTCTGCTCGAGGTTGGCGGCCTGCTGCTCGGTGCGGTCGGCCAGTTCGCGGTTGCCATGGGCCAGGCTCTGGCCGGCATGGGCCACCAGCGCGGCGTTGCTGCGGATGTCGGCCACCATGGCGGACAGCCGCAGCACCATGGCGTCGAGTGCCCGGGCCATCTGCGCCATCTCGTCGGTGCCGCCCGTGGCGGCATGCACGCACAGGTCGCCATCGGTGATGCGCGCCATGGCCGCGGACAAGGCTGCCATGTCGTCCACCAGGCTCAGGTACAGCGCCAGCAGCGCGTACAGCACCACCACGCCGCCCGCCAAGTCCACCCACCAGGGGGCGCCCAGCAAGGCGGCGGCGAGCGTGCAGGCGATGAGCACCGCCAGCGTGGCCAGCTTGCCCGGAAGGTGCAGCCGGCGCATCCACCACAGGCCAGGCCGCAATGGAAGGAATCCTGCCATGTTGTCTCCGATATCGTTGTGATCCCGGACCGTGATCGCGCTCCGGGGCTTCGCAACCATACTAGGCATGGGCCTTACGCCGGATTGACAAGCGGCGCCACCCAAGGGTTTGCGATAGGGGATGTGCCCCGGGGCACATCAGCGGTGCGAGCGGTCGGCAGCCCGTGAGGCGGCGGGTACGGCATCACCCATAATGATGGCCCATGAACCCCCTGCTCTCCCACCTGCAGCCCTACCCGTTCGAGCGGCTGCGAAAGCTCTTTGCCGCAGTGGTGCCTCCGGCCCAGTATTCCCCCATCAGCCTGGGCATGGGGGAGCCGCGCCATCCAACGCCGCAGTTCATCAAGGACGCACTCAGTAACAACCTCAATGGCCTGGCGAGCTACCCGGCCACGGCCGGCGAGCCGCGCCTGCGCGAGGCCTTCACCGCCTGGCTGCACAAGCGCTACGCGCTGACGCTGGACGCGGGCAGCCAGGTGCTGCCCATCAACGGCTCGCGCGAGGCGCTGTTCGCCTTTGCCCAGACCGTCGTCGACCCGACCCAGCCCGACCCGGTGGTGGTCTGCCCCAATCCCTTCTACCAGATCTATGAAGGCGCGGCCCTGCTCTCGGGCGCCACACCCTACTACGCGCCAAGCGACCCGGCGCGCAACTTCGCCGTGGACTGGGACAGCGTGCCGACCGAGGTCTGGAAACGCACGCAGCTGCTCTTCGTGTGCTCGCCGGGCAACCCCACGGGCGCCGTGATGCCGCTCAACGAATGGCAAAAGCTCTTCGCCTTGAGCGACCGCCATGGCTTCACCATTGCCTCGGACGAGTGCTACAGCGAGATCTATTTCCGCGACGAGCCGCCGCTGAGCGGCCTGCAGGCCGCCATCCAGGCCGGGCGCAAGGACTTCCAGAACCTGATCTCCTTCACCAGCCTGTCCAAGCGCAGCAACGTGCCCGGGCTGCGCAGCGGCTTCGTGGCCGGCGATGCAGCGCTGATCAAGGCCTTTCTGCTGTACCGCACCTACCATGGCAGCGCCATGAGCCCGGTGGTGCAGGCCGCCAGCATCGCCGCCTGGGGCGACGAGCAGCATGTGACCGAAAACCGCGCCCTCTACCGCAAGAAGTTCGCCCAGGTCACGCCGCTGCTGGCGGGCGTGATGGACGTGGCGCTGCCCGACGCGGGCTTCTACCTGTGGGCCAAGGTGCCCGACGCCTTGCGAATGACCGACGCCGAGTTCGCCCGCGAGCTTCTGGCTCAATACAATGTCACCGTGCTGCCGGGCAGCTACCTGGCCCGCGAGTCCGGTGGCTTCAATCCCGGCGCCCAGCGCGTGCGCATGGCCCTGGTGGCCGAGGCCGAAGAATGCGTGGAGGCCGCAATGCGCATCGTCCAATTCATCCAATCCCGTACTGTCTGACATCCATGACCCAACAACTCCAGAACATCATCGACGCCGCGTGGGAAAACCGCGCCACCATCTCGCCCGCAGCCGCCCCCAAGGAAGTGGCCGATGCCGTCGAGCACGTGATCGCCGAACTCAACAATGGCACGCTGCGCGTGGCCACCCGCCAGGGCGTGGGCCAGTGGACGGTGCACCAGTGGATCAAGAAGGCCGTGCTGCTGTCGTTCCGCCTCAAGGACAACGAAGTCGTCAAAGCCGGCGACCTGGGCTTCTATGACAAGGTGCAGACCAAGTTCGCCCACCTGAACGAAGAAGAGATGAAGGCCACCGGCGTGCGCGTGGTGCCTCCGGCCGTGGCCCGCCGCGGCAGCTTCATCGCCAAGGGCGCGATCCTGATGCCCTCGTACGTGAACATCGGCGCCTACGTGGGCGAAGGCACCATGGTCGACACCTGGGCCACCGTGGGCTCGTGCGCCCAGATCGGCGCCAACGTGCACCTGTCGGGTGGCGTGGGCATCGGCGGCGTGCTGGAGCCGCTGCAGGCCGGTCCCACCATCATCGAGGACAACTGCTTCATCGGCGCGCGCTCCGAAGTGGTCGAAGGCGTGGTCGTCGAAGAGCACTCGGTGCTGGGCATGGGTGTGTACCTGGGCCAGAGCACCCCCATCTTCAACCGTGCCACGGGCGAGATCAGCTATGGCCGCGTGCCCTCTGGCTCGGTGGTGGTCAGCGGCAACCTGCCCAAGACGGCGGCCAATGGCGCGCCCTACAGCATGTATGCTGCCATCATCGTCAAGCAGGTGGACGCGCAGACCCGCTCCAAGACCAGCATCAACGACCTGCTGCGCGACTGATCGAGTCCTGCGGCCACCGATAAGCACGCACACGCGGCCAGCGCCGGCCCACCAACGAACAAGAGGGGAAACACCATGAGCACGATGGAGCGGATTCTTCGCCTGATGAGCGAAAAGAAGGCATCGGACGTCTACCTGTCGGCCAATGCCCCGGCGCTGATCAAGATCAACGGCGAGTGCGTGCCGATCAACAACCAGATCCTGCCACCGGATGCGCCGCGCAACCTGCTGTCCGAGATCGTTCCGCCCGACCGCATCGAGGAGCTGGAGGAAACCGGCGAACTCAACATGGGTGTGCCGCTCTCGGGCGTGGGGCGCTTTCGTATCAGCGCCATGCGCCAGCGCGGCAGCTATGCGGTGGTGATCCGCTTCATCTCGCAGCAGATCCCCGAGATCAACTCGCTGGGCCTGCCCTCCGTGCTGCCCGAGCTGATCATGGAAAAGCGCGGTCTGATCCTCATGGTGGGTGCCACGGGCTCGGGCAAGAGCACCTCGCTGGCGTCCATGATCGACAGCCGCAACGAAGTGCTCACCGGCCACATCCTCACCATCGAGGACCCGGTCGAGTACCAGTTCCGCAACAAGAAATCCATCGTCAACCAGCGTGAGATCGGCAGCGACACCCAGTCGCTGCAGACGGCGCTGAAGAACGCGCTGCGCCAGGCACCCGACGTGATCCTGATCGGCGAAATCCGCGACCGCGAGACCATGTCCGCGGCCATTGCCTATGCGCAGTCGGGCCACTTGTGCCTGGCCACGCTGCACGGCAACAACAGCTACCACGCGCTCAACCGCATCCTGTCCTTCTACCCCGTGGAAGTGCGCCCGACCATGCTCGGCGACCTGGCCTCGGCGCTCAAGGCCGTGATCTCGCAGCGCCTGGTGCGCACCCTGGACGGGGGCCGCGTGCCGGCCGTGGAGGTCATGCTCAACACCAAGCTGGTGTCCGACCTGATCGAAAAGGGCGACTTCGGTGGCGTGAAGGAAGCCATGGAAAAATCCATGGCCGAGGGCTCGCAGACCTTCGAGGAGGATCTGGCGCGCCTGATCATCGACAAGCGCATCGACAAGAAGGAAGGCATGGCCTTCGCCGATTCGCCCACCAACCTGATGTGGCGCCTGCAGAACGACTTCTCCCTGGCCGCCAACACCGCCAAGGCGCAGAAGGAGTCGCGCGACACGCCCGACGACATGCCTTCGTTCACCGAGATCGTGCTCGACGTGAAGCCGGCCGCCTGAGGCACGAGCGCGCGGCGCTCCCCCTTTTCCCCTGTTTTTTTTGTCCTTGTTTTTTCTTCCTGCGATGTCCCGTACCCTGCACCTGGCCGAACAGCTGATCTCCCTGCCCTCCATCACCCCCGACGACGCGGGTTGCCTGGAGGTGCTGGCAGCACGGCTCGACCCCCTGGGTTTCGTGTGCGAGCGCATCGACAGCGGCCCCGACAACTTCCGCGTGAGCAACCTCTGGGCGCGGCGCCCGGGAGCGGGTGGTGCAGCGGCCAAGACCCTGGTGTTTGCCGGCCACACCGACGTGGTGCCCACCGGTCCGCTGGACCAGTGGAGCAGCGACCCCTTCGTGCCCACGCACCGCGATGGCAAGCTCTTTGGCCGTGGCGCCAGCGACATGAAGACCTCGATCGCTGCCTTCGTGGTGGCTGTGGAGGACTTCCTGGCCGCGACCCCCGATCCCGCGGTCACCCTGGCCCTGCTGCTGACCAGCGACGAGGAAGGTCCGTCGGTGGATGGCACCAAGGTCGTGGTCGAGCAGCTCAGCGCGCGCGGCGAGCGCCTGGACTACTGCATCGTGGGCGAGCCCACCTCGGTCGAGCGCACCGGCGACATGATCAAGAACGGCCGGCGCGGCACGCTCTCGGGCAAGCTCTCGGTGCGCGGCATCCAGGGCCACATCGCCTACCCGCAACTGGCGCGCAACCCCATCCACCAGGCCCTGCCGGCGCTGGCCGAACTGGCCGCGACCGAATGGGACCGGGGCAACGATTTCTTCCCGCCCACCAGCTGGCAGGTCAGCAACGTGCACGGCGGCACGGGCGCCACCAACATCATCCCCGGCGAGGTGGTATGGGACTTCAACTTCCGCTTCTCCACCGAATCCACGGCCGAGGGCCTCAAGCAGCGCGTGCATGCGGTGCTCGACGCCCATGGCCTGGACTATGAACTGCGCTGGACCCTGGGCGGCCAGCCCTTCCTGACCACGCCGGGCGAACTGGTCACGGCCGTGCAGCAGGCCATCCTGGCCGAAACCGGCATCACCACCGAGCTGTCCACCACGGGCGGCACCAGCGACGGGCGCTTCATCGCCCAGGTCTGCCCCCAGGTGATCGAACTGGGGCCACCGAACGCCAGCATCCACAAGATCGACGAACACATCGTGGTGGCCGACATCGAGCCGCTCACCCACATCTACCGCCGCACCCTCGACAACCTGCATGCCCAGGCCCTGGCGGCTGCGGCGGTGAGCGCATGAGCGCGGCGCTGACCGGAGGCACCGTGGGTGCCGTGGTGCAGTCCGCAGCCGCCCTGCTCGCCTCGGCGGGCCTTTCATTCGGCCACGGTACCGCCAACGCGCACGACGAAGCCGCCTGGCTGGTGCTGTGGCGCCTGGGCCTGCCGCTGGACAGCGACCTCTCGGACGACGCCGACGCAGTGGGTGCCCAGGATGTCACGGCCGAGCAGTTGGCACAGGTGCAGGCCCTGCTGCAGGAGCGCGTCGACACCCGCAAGCCCGCGGCCTACCTCACGCGCGAGGCCTGGCTGCAGGGTGTGTCCTTCTATGTGGACGAGCGCGCCATCGTGCCGCGCAGCTTCATCGCCGAGCTGCTGGCCGACGGCAGCGTGGACGAATTCCTGGGCGAACACACGCAGCGGGTGCTGGACCTGTGCACCGGCAACGGCAGCCTGGCCGTGCTGGCAGCCATGGCCTGGCCCGAGATCACCGTGACCGGCGCCGACATCTCGCCCGATGCCCTGGAGGTGGCCCGCATCAACGTGGATCGCCATGGCCTTTCGGAGCGCATCACGCTGCAGCTGTCGGACGGCCTCGCGGCCCTGCCCGGCCCCTGGGATCTGATCCTGTGCAATCCCCCCTATGTCAACGCCAGCAGCATGGCGCAGTTGCCAGCCGAGTACCGGGCCGAGCCCGAACTGGCCCTGGCCGGTGGCAGCGATGGCATGGACTTCATCCGCCAGTTGCTCCAGGACGCGCCCGCGCGCATGAGCGAGAACGCCGTGCTGCTGCTGGAGATCGGCAACGAGCGCGCGCACTTCGAAGCCGCCTTCCCGCGCCTGCCGGTGTACTGGATCGATACCAGCGCCGGTGAAGACCAGGTGCTGCTCATCACGCGGGAGGCACTGGTCAAGGCATGAACGGCATCTCCTCCCCCCTGGCGACCACGGTCCCGCTGGCACTCTCGGTTTCCCCGGCACCCGCGCGTGTCGCCGTGGTCATTCCCTGCTACAAGGTCACCGCCCATGTGCTGGGCGTCATCGAGCGTATCGGCCCCGAGGTGCAGGGCATCTTCGCGGTGGACGACAAGTGCCCTGTCAACTCCGGCGCCTTCGTCCAGCAGCACTGCACCGATCCGCGTGTGCAGGTGGTCTTCAACCCCGAGAACCTGGGTGTGGGCGGGGCCGTGATGCACGGCTACCGCCGTGCCATCGAGGCCGGCTACGACGTCATCGTCAAGGTCGACGGCGACGGCCAGATGGACCCGCGCCTTTTGCCCGGCTTCATCGCCCCCATCCTGAGCGGCGAAGCCGACTACACCAAGGGCAACCGCTTCTTCGACCTCGAAGAGATCCACCAGATGCCGCGCATGCGCATCTTCGGCAATGCGGCCCTGTCTTTTTTGACCAAGATCTCGTCGGGCTACTGGCAGGTGTTCGACCCGACCAACGGCTACACCGCCATCCATGCGCGCGTGGCCAGCCATTTGCCGTTCGACAAGATCAGCCGCAGGTACTTCTTCGAGACGGACATGCTGTTTCGCCTGAACACCCTGCGCGCGGTGGTGGTGGACGTGCCCATGAACGCCCACTACGCCGACGAGGAAAGCAACCTCAAGATCAGCAAGATCCTGCCCGAGTTCACGGTCAAGCACCTGCGCAACTTCAGCAAGCGCATCTTCTACAACTACTACCTGCGCGACATGTCGCTGGCCTCCATCGAGCTGCCGCTGGGGCTGCTGATGCTGGGCTTTGGCACCTGCTTTGGCCTGTTGCACTGGATCAGCTCCAGCACCCACCAGGCCTACTCGTCGGCCGGCACCGTGATGCTCGCCGCCCTGCCTGTCATCGCCGGTCTGCAACTGCTGCTGGCCTTCATCGGCCATGACATCGCCTCGGTGCCCCAAAGGCCGCTGCACAAGGTGCTGCACAGGAAGATCGATCTCGGCAAGAACGGCTGAGAGGGATGGGTGCTTCCGTTACGGCCACCGCCGCGCGCACCGGGGCGCGCCACCTGAAACCCCGCCTCGACCTGCACACGGCAGGCCTGCCTGTGCTGGCGGGCGGCTTGCTGCTCGCGCTCGTGGTGGCATGGTGCCTGATGCGGCTGGTACCGGCCTTCCAGTCGCCCGATGAGAATGTGCACCTGCTGCGTGCCGACATGATCGCCCACGGCCAGTGGACCCTGCGCAAGGATGAGCCGGACGAAGCCGGCAACCAGGGCGGCTACGTGGACCGCAACTTCATGGCGTTCACGTTGCGCATGCGGACGATCTCCGGCTCCGAGCGCGACCCCACCGCTTCGGCCAGCGCGCTCATGGCCCAGGCCTCCGGCGAGCACTGGGCGCACAAGGACCAGTTCGTCAACGCCGTGGGCACCGGCTACTACGCGCCCTTCATCTACCTGCCCCACGCGCTGGGCCTGCGCACCGCGCGCGCCCTCGACCTGTCGATGCGCGCAAGCTACGAGCTGACGCGCCTGCTGGTGGCAGCCACCGCGCTGGGCCTGACCGCCTGGGCCTGGCGGCTGTTCACGCCCAACCTGCTGGTGCGGGTGCTGGTGCTGATGCCCATGGCCATGTTCCAGATCATCTCGCCCACCATCGACGGGCTGAGCATCGCCGCAGCGCTGCTGCTGGCCGCGCTGTTCTCGGTGCGCTGCATGGCCCCGCGCAGCGACGCGAACCTGCTGCAGGAGTGTGCGCTCTATGCCTGCACCTTCCTGCTTGTGACTTCCCGCGTCAATCTGGCCCCCTTGCTGCTGCTGCCCCTGTGGCTGCTGGTGCGCAGGTTTTCGGCCGCGCACCTGCTGGCCTGGATCGCGCTGTGCGTGGCCTGTGGCGGCTGGACGCTCTACGGCATTGCCACCACGGCGGACGCGCGCCTGGTGCGCAACCATGCGACCCTCGAGATCCTGGCGATCTACCTGCAGGATCCACTCGGGTTCGCCCGCCTCGTCCTCGGTACGCTGCTGGACGGCGAGACCGGGTACTTCTACGCCTATTCCTTCGTCGGCATGATGGGCTGGCTCGATGCTTCCATCACCAAGGATGCGATGGAAGCCGTCTGGTATGGCCTGGCGGTTGCGCTGGCCGCTACCGTCGGGTCGACGCGCTGGCTGCGGCGCGATGCAGCTGCCCGTGCGCTGCTCCTGTTCGTGGCGCTGGCCAGTGGCGTCCTGGTCTTCCTGGCCCTGGCCATCAGCTGGAACGACCACCCGGTGGCCATCATCAGCGGCGTCCAGGGCCGCTACTTCATCGTGCCCGCCGTGCTGGCCGCTACGGCGCTGGGCCCCATGGGCCAGGCGGCCTCGCCCACCCACCGGACCGTGGCCAACGTGCTCACGGCCACCTTCGCCCTGGTCTCGATCTACACCATGGCCACGACCCTGTCCGAGCGCTACGCCCTGCGCCTCCTTTAACATCGCCGGGCCCCTGCCCGATCCTCCCCACCCGAGATCCCGATCCATGTACGTCTATCTTCTGACCATCCTTTGCGTGATGGGCATTGCCATCGGCCAGATCCTGTTCAAGGTCAGCGCCAATTCCATGAACAAGACCGGCAGCTTCTTCGCCATCGAGACCCTGGCCGTGTTCTTTGCCACCATGGTGCTGTACGGAATCACCTCCATCGGCTGGGTGCTGATCCTTCGCAAGGCCGAGCTGGGCAAGGTCTATCCCTTCATGGCGCTGGCCTTCATCGTCGTGCCGCTGGCCAGCCGCTTCTTCTTTGGCGAACGTTTCGCGCCGGGGTATTTCGTCGGCACGGCCCTGATCATGTCGGGCATCGTGGTGACGGTGGCGGCATCCCGATGAGCGCGGCCCTTCGCCAGCGGCCCAAGTCCGGCGCCGCAGGGGCCGGGGGATGGCTGGCGAGCGCCTGGGGCATGCTCCTGGCTGTCACCCTGGCACTGTTGCTGCCGCTGGGGGCATGGGCACAGCAACCCCTGCCGCCCGGCACCTACGGCTTCATCGACACGGTGGAATACGACGCCACCAAGAGCATGGTGCGCATCACCGGCTGGTGCTATGACTCGCAGAACCAGCGCCTGCCCAAGGACTTCCTGGTGCGCGTCGGTGATGCCGAAAAGCGCATCGCCGTGCCCGAGCGCAAGACCCGCCCGTCCGTCGGGGTCCATTTCCAGGACGGCGACCGCATCGCTCTCGAATTCACGCTCGAGCTGCGCTACCCGCGCTACCTTGCGGGCGGCGAGCAGCCGGTCTCGGTGATCGCCCGCTTCGAGGATGGTGGGCGCTTCGACGTCCAGGCCTCCTCTCCCGCCGCTGGCAAGGTCCAGGGCCCCGATACCCCCGGGCGGCACTGGGTGATCGCCGCCGCCGTGGCCGGCGCCATTGCGCTGCTGCTGCTCCCCGGCTCCGGGGGCCTGCAGGCGCGCCTGGGCACCTGGGTCGGTGGCCACCGCCGGGCGGTGGCTGGCGGCATCGCGGGCATCTTCCTGGTGCTGGTGGGCATCGGGGCCACGGGTTCGTCGCTGGAGTTGCTGCTGGGCCGCACGGACCAGGGCCCGCACCCATTCCTGTCGCCGGACAGTGCCATGACCCATGTGGCGGGCCAGCCGCGCGGCGTGCGTTCCGACGACTGGATGGTGGTCACCGCCAGCGCCCTCGCCCAGGCCAACCACGAGCCGCCGTTTCCCGTCATCAACCGCCATCTGGGCCTGGATGGCCAGAACATGATGGTCATCGGCATGACGGGCGTGCCCGTATGGCATGTCTCGGCCCTCGCACGCCCGGCGACCTGGGGCTTCTTCGCCCTGCCGCTGGACAAGGCCCTGGCCTGGTACTGGTACTTCCCGTTCTTCGCCTGCCTGCTGGCGCTGTGGTGGCTGCTCGAGGTGCTGGCACCCGGGCGCCCGGGCCGCAACCTGGCGCTGTCGGCCGTGTTCTGCGTGGCGCCCTACGCGGCCGGCTGGTCCCACTGGCCGCTGTACGTGGTGTTCTTCCCCTCGGGGGCACTGGCCGCCACCCTGCTCATGCTGCGCCACAGGGCGGGCCCCCGCCTGTGGGGGCTGGCCCTGGCGCTGGGCTGGTTCCTGGCCGGATTCGCGCTGGTGCTCTACCCGCCCTGGCAGATCACCGTGGCCACGCTGTACGCGCTGGTGCTCGCGGCCTGGCTGGCCGACAACCGCCGCCAGATCGCCTGGGGACGCCTCACGCCGCTGGCCTTTGCACTGGCCGTGGCGGTCATGGCGGCCCTGCTCTACTTCTGGTGGCACGATGCCCGCGAGGCCATCTCGGCCATGCGCAACACGGTCTATCCGGGCCAGCGTGCTGCGCTGCGCGGCGGCGACCTGTCCATCCTGGTGCTGCTGCGCGGCTTCGGCAATGCCGATACGCTGTCCAACCTGCAAAACAGCGTCTTCAACGAGAGCGAGTTCGGCTCGTACCTGCTGCTGCTGCTGGCCATCTGGTTCCTGTGCCTGCAGCAGGCGCGCAGCCGGGGCCCCCACCGCTGGGTGGTGGCGGCCTGCGCGCTGTTCACGGTGTTCACGGTGGTGTTCGGCGTCTGGGGCATACCGCTGGCCCTGTCCAAGGCGATGTTCTGGCACTACGTGTCGTCGTCGCGCATCGACCTGGCGTTGGGCCTGGCCTGCCTGCTGGTGTTGGCCTGCCTGCCCGCGCCGGCAGCGGCACCACGGCGCACCGCGCCCGTGGTGCTGGGCCTGCTCAGCGCCGCGGTGGCCGCGCTGGCCATGGCGGGCATCCCCGAGGACTTCCACCCCGGCCTGAGCGCCACCCTGCTGGCCAGCATGGCGGTGGCCGTCGGGCTCATGGCCTACTGGCTAGTGCAGGGCAAGGTGGCGCATTCCATCGCCCTCACCGCCGTGGTGTACGTGGCCGCCACGGTCGACTTCAACCCCGTGGCCCTGGCACCCTCCCATGTGGCGCTCAACGAGACCGTGCAGCGCTATGTCACGGGCCCGGCCGGGGCCGACGGCAAGGCCACGCCCCGGCGCGTGCTGGCCCTGCTGCCCAGCACCTCCAATGCCATGGCCCTGGCGGCCGCCGGCGTGCCCATGGTGAACGGCGTCTTCTACTACCCCCAGCCCAGCGTCTGGCGTGGCATGCACCTGCCCGCAGGGGAGCAGGACACGGTGAACCGCTACCAGCACCTGACCTTCGTGCAGGAAACCATGCCGGCCCCGGCGGCCTACCGGGTGGTGAACCCCACGCCCGACACCGTGCGGGTGCTGGTGGACCCGCGGCGTTTCGACTTCGCCCAGGCCGGCGCCCAGGTGGTGGTGGGCAACGCCGGCATCTTCGAGCTGGGCGAGAACCCCCGCCTGCGTCTGCTGGGCAAGCACGAGGGCTGGGCCTGGTACGAGGTGGCAGCGGCCGCTCCGTAGAGGCACACCTACAGGGTTTCCCCGGTATCGGCGACAATACCGGGTTGCTAGGGGTGTCGCTGCCCCGGAAAGGCACCACCGCAGACACTGGAAACCGAGCATGCTGCAGATCATCGCAGTCGAGACCGAAGACGGTTGGCGGCATTTCAAGGAACTGCTGCTCGAATATGCGCAGCGCGACCATGCCAACGCCGGCCAGAGCAGCATCTGGGCGGACATGGCGGCCTTGCCGGGCAGGTATGCCCACCCTGCCGGTGGCGCGGTCCTGGCCTATTGGCAGGGCGTGCTCACGGCCTGCGGTGCGTTCGCCCCGACAGAGGTGGCGGGCCTGGCCGAGATCAAGCGGCTGTACGTGCGCGAAGGCGCACGCGGCCAGGGCATTGCCCGTGAGCTGACACGGGCCCTGGTGCAGCAATGCGCTGGTGCGGGTTACGACCGCGCCGGCATCAGCACCTGGAGCCACAACCAAGGCGCGCTGGCGCTGTACCGGCAGATGGGGTTCGGCCCCATTGCCCCTTTCAAGGATCACCCGATCCCCAACCTGGTTTACCTGGGCCTCGCGCTGCACGATGCAGCCGGGGCGCCGTGATTGAGTACTGAATGATCAACCTGAAGAACATCGTGCTGCGGCGCGGCGCCAAGGTGCTGCTGGACAGCGTTTCCGTGACCCTGAACCCGGGCGAGAAGGTCGGACTCGTGGGCCGCAACGGCGCCGGCAAGTCCACGCTGTTCGCGCTGCTCAACGGCAGCCTGCACGAGGATGGTGGCGACTTTTCCATCCCGCGCCAGTGGCGCATGGCACAGGTCGCGCAGAACATGCCCGAGACCGATGAGACGGCCACTGCCTTCGTGCTGGCCGGCGACACGCGCCTGGCCGAGCTGCACACCCAGCTGGCGCAGCTCGACCAGAGCGACGCCGCGCACGACGATGCCGACCACGGCATGGCCATTGCCCAGGTCTACACCGACCTGGCCGACGCCGGCGACCACGACGCTGTGCCACGCGCACAGGCGCTGATCCTGGGCCTGGGGTTCCAGTCGCACGAACTTGAGCGCCCGGTCAACAGCTTCTCGGGCGGCTGGCGCATGCGCCTGCAGCTGGCGCGCGCGCTGATGTGCCCGTCGGACCTGCTGCTGCTCGACGAACCCACCAACCACCTGGACCTGGACGCCCTGGTCTGGCTCGAAGCCTGGCTCAAAAAGTACGCCGGCACCATGATCGTGATCAGCCATGACCGCGAATTCCTGGACGCCGTCACCAACGTCACCCTGCAGATCGACAGCGCCAAGCTCAACCGCTTTGGCGGCAACTACAGCAAGTTCGAGGAACTGCGCGCGCAGCAGATGGAATTGCAGCAGGCTGCGTTCTCCAAGCAGCAGGACAAGATCGCCCACCTGCAGAAGTTCATCGACCGCTTCAAGGCCAAGGCCAGCAAGGCCAAGCAGGCGCAAAGCCGCGTCAAGGCCCTGGAGCGCATGGAAAAGGTTGCGCCACTGCTGGCCGAGGCCGATTTCACCTTCGAGTTCAAGGAGCCGGTCAACCTGCCCAACCCGATGCTGGCGATCAGCGACGCCGCCTTCGGCTACACCACCGACGACGAGGTCAAGACCATCCTCACCGGCGTGAGCAAGTCGGTGCTGGCCGGCCAGCGCATCGGTATCCTGGGCGCCAACGGCCAGGGCAAGTCCACGCTGGTCAAGACCATCGCCCGCGAGATGGCGCCCATTGCGGGCACCGTGACCGAGGGCAAGGGCCTGTCCATCGGCTACTTCGCCCAGCAGGAGCTGGACGTGCTGCGCCCCGGCGAGAACCCGCTGGAGCACATGATCCGCCTGGCGCGCGAAATGGGCGCCAACGCCCGCGAGTCCACGCGCGAGCAGGACCTGCGCAGCTTCCTGGGCAGCTTCAACTTCAGCGGCGACATGGTCAAGCAGGCCGTAGGCACCATGAGCGGTGGCGAAAAAGCCCGCCTGGTGCTGGCCATGATGGTCTGGCAGCGCCCCAACCTGCTGCTGCTGGACGAACCCACGAACCACCTGGACCTGGCCACGCGCGAGGCGCTGTCCATGGCGCTCAACGAGTTCGAGGGCACCGTGATGCTGGTCAGCCACGACCGGGCCCTGCTGCGCGCGGTCTGCGACGAGTTCTGGCTCGTGGGCCGCGGCGTCGTCGGCCCGTTCGACGGCGACCTGGACGACTACCAGCGCTACCTGCTCGAGGAGGCCAAGCGCCTGCGCGAGTTCTCGCGCCAGGCCGAGGCGGCCGCCATGAAGGCGGCAGCGGCAGCGACCGCGGTCACCCCGGCAGCAGTGGCCGCGGCACCAGCGCCGGCACCTGCGGCCGCAGCACCGAGCCCCGCCAAGGCAGCGGCACCGGCCGCCGGTGCCCGCGACCAGCGCAAGCTCGATGCCCAGAGCCGCCAGCAGTTGGCCGAAAAGACCCGTCCTCTGAAAAAAGAGCTCGAACAGATCGACAAGCGGTTGGCCGCCCTGGCGTCCGAGCGGGCAGGTCTGGAGCAGCAGCTCACCGAAGCCCTGCCCCCCGCCGAGATCGCCGAATGCGGCCGCCGGCTCAAGGCCGGCCACGACGAGACGGCGCAGCTCGAAGAACGTTGGCTGGAAATTTCATCGGCGCTCGAAGAAATTTCGACGGTCGCCGGCGCCTAAGTTGTAAAACCCTGTAATACATTGCCCCTGTTTCCAGGACTTACATATTGGCTGGCTTGAATTTGATGCTATATTTTTTGAAGCATTTTGGTCCTGGAAATTTTTTGATTTTGGGTTGCATTTTTTTGCGGAACGCTGTCAACCGGGTGGCAAGCGGGTGCGTTGTTGGTACATCACAGGAGTTTTCCAACATGAACACCACCGCAATCTTGTCCGCCTGGCCCGAAGACGAACGCGACCGCAAGCGCGCCCCAGCCCGCTTCTGAGGGTGTGGCAGCCCCCGGGATTTCCCCCGGCCGCCCCTTCTTTTTACTGTTCAACCCACTCCAGCAGGAAAGCCCCGCCACAGCGGGGTTTTTTTGCGTTCAGCGCAGAGCGCCGCCGCCTTGAGTGCGATGGCCTCTGCGCAGCGGCTTCATAGCCCGCTCGCACCACCCCCATTCGCCCCCTTGGGCGGGTTCCCCTTCCCCCTCTCCCTTCCCCGCTTGCGCCGGCCCATGCCACCGGCAGCGTGATCGCGCCCCCAACGGAGCCGCCGTCACCCGTCACCACAGTGGACACCTTGTCAAGCGCCTGGGTGCCCCGGTGGACAAGGCGGAGAACGCCTGCACGACCTGGGCACACAACAATCCATGCATTGCCCACCCCCGGTGGGACGGCGAATCGCTCGCCGGCAACCGGGATTCAATCCATGGAAAGGAAGACCAGCAATGCGGATGCACCACCACCATCCGGGAAACAACACGGCGCGGACCCTGCACTCCCTGCGCCTCGCATGTGCCGGCCTGGTGCTGGCGGCCGTGGGCGGCCTGGCGCCGTCCGAAGTCGGCGCCCAGACGCGCTACACCTGCCGCGACGACAACGGCAACAACTACACCTCGTGGCGCGCCTGCCCCCAGGGCATGAAGACCACCTCGGTATCGACCGGCCCCACGGCGAGCGAATACCGCAGCAGCGAGCGCACGTCCAGCCGCTCGGTACCTTCCTCGCCCGCCCCGGACCACCAGCAGTACATGAGCGAACGCTGCCGTAGCTTGACCGACACCCTGCGGTCGGCCTACTCCCGGGGAATCAAGGCGGACGTGCAGGAGGGCATGCGCCGCGAATTCGAGCGCGACTGCCGTGAGGAGGAAAGCGAGGCTTCCTCCCGGTACCACCGGGAGCAGCGCGATGCCCGCCGGCAACGGCGCGAGGAGGACCGCCAGCAGCAGGTGGCCCAGCAGGCCTCGGAGGCCGACGAGGCCCGCCGTGGCCAGCAATGCGCCGAATCGCGCCGGATCCTGAACCTCAAGAAGGCGCGCACGGACCTGACGGAGGGCGAGCGCAGCGACCTCAAGCGCTTCGAGGATGCCTACCTGGCGCGTTGCGCGCGCTGAGCAGGCCCGGCGGACCCGCGACCAGGCGATGTGCGCCCATCGCCCTGCACCTGCCGCTTGTCCCTTGCCAGGAAACGCTTTTTGACGTTTGTCACGATTGATCGGTAGAATAAGGGTTTTCCCTATGGTTGCGCTATCCGTGCGACCGAGGACCCCTGGCCACCACGGTATCCCGTGGCAGCGCCCTCCCACTTCTTCGATCCATCGCTCCTTCCATGCAACGTCGCCAGTTCACCCAGTCCCTTCTTGCCACCGTCACCGGCCTCTCGCTCGCCCATCCCTCGGCATGGGCGGGCCCCCAGGACGCGATCGACTCCAAGGCGGTCACCATCGGTTGCTCGCTGGGCCTGACGGGCCCCCTGGCCAGCCTGGGCAAGGAGCTCAAGCAGGGCCTGGACGCCGGCATCGCCCAGGCGAATGCACGCAGCGGTGGCACGCATGGCCGGGAGCTGCGCCTGCTGGCGCTGGACGACGGCTACGAGCCCGCGCGCTCGGAAGACAACGTGCGCAAGCTGATTGCCGACGGCAATGTGGCCGCGCTCCTGTCGTGCATGGGCACGCCCAACAACCAGCGCATCATGCCGCTGGTCGACGAAGCGCAGATCCCCTATGTGGCCCCCCAGAGCGGCGCCTCCTCGCTGCGCAAGGCCGAGTACCGCTCGGTCTTCCACGTGCGTGCCGGCTACTCGGACGAAGCCCAGCGCCTGGCCAAGAAGCTCGTGGCCATGGGCATCACCGACCTGGCCGTGGTCTACCAGGACACGGTGTTCGGCCGTGAATTCCTGGCCGACGTGAACAGCGCCCTCAAGGCCGTCAACCAGCCCGCCCCCAAGGCCTTCAAGCTCGACGCCAAGGGCGAGCAGGTGGCCCAGGTGGTGCAGCAGGCCGTCGGCGCCAAGCCGATGACCGTGCTGCTGGGCACGGCCGGCGACGTGAGCGCCGCGCTGGTCAACGAATTCCGCAAGGTCTCGGCCAGCACGCCGCTGGCCGCTACCAGCGTGGCCTTCAGCGGCGAGAACATCCGCCAGCTGGGCGCCAAGGCCGGCGGCCTGGCCGTCTCGATGGTGATGCCCGATGCCACGCGCACCAGCGTGGCCCTGGTGCGCGACTACCAGCGCGCCATGCGCGCCGTGAACCAGCTGGAATTCTCCTCGCGCAGCTTCGAGGGCTATGTCAACGCGCGTGTGCTGGTCGACGGCCTGGACCGTGCCGGGCGCGACCTCTCGCGCGCCAAGCTGCGCTCGGCACTGGCCGGCATGCGCAACAACGACATGGGTGGCTTCCTGGTCGACTTCGCGGGCGGTACGCCGTTTGTGGGTTCGAAGTTCATCGATCTGGGCATCATGGGATCGAATGGGCGTTTTGTGGGCTGAGGCCTGAACAAAGCGGTTCTGGCTCCGTTGCTGCGCCTGGCCAGAACCGCTGCGCTGAAAGCAAAAACAAAAACCCGCCGAGGCGGGTTTTTGCGTTCCGGGCGACAACGCGGTCGCTGGCGGATGGATCAGCCCATGTGCAGGCCGCCGTTGACCGAGAAGTCGGCGCCGGTGGCGTAGCCGCCTTCTTCCGAGGCCAGCCAGGCGATGATCGAGGCGATCTCGCTGGGTTCGCCCAGGCGCTTGACGGGAACGGTGGCGACGATCTTTTCGAGCACGTCGGGGCGGATGGCCTTGACCATGTCGGTGCCGATGTAGCCCGGGCTCACGGTGTTCACCGTCACGCCCTTGGTAGCCAGCTCCTGTGCCAGGGCCATAGAGAAGCCGTGCATGCCGGCCTTGGCGGCCGAGTAGTTGGTCTGGCCGGCCTGGCCCTTTTCACCGTTCACGCTGCTGATGTTGACGATGCGGCCCCAGCCCTTTTCCACCATGTCGGCCACCACCTGCTTGGTGACGTTGAACATGCTGTTGAGGTTGGTCTCGATCACGGCGTCCCAGTCCTCGCGGGACATCTTGAGGAACATGCGGTCGCGCGTGATGCCGGCATTGTTCACCAGCACGTCGATGCTGCCGTGCTCGGCCTTGGATTTCGTGAAGGCTTCGACCGTGGAGTCCCAGTCGCCCACATTGCCCACGGACGCATGGAACGTGTAGCCCAGCGCCTTTTGCTCGGCCAGCCACTTGGCATGGTCGCGCGTCGGGCCGCAGCCGGCGATGACCTTGAAGCCTTCCTTGTGCAGGCGCTGGCAGATAGCCGTTCCGATGCCCCCCATGCCCCCGGTGACGTACGCGACTTTCTGGCTCATGTAATTTCTCCTTGATTAATGTGATGCGCTCCATGCCACTCTACCCAAGAAACATGGCGCAATCCTGAAGGAAAACACTGATCAGCCTTTCTTTTTGATGCAACAAAGCGTGTGATAGCCTGTGCTGTTGCGGGCGCGCCGATGCCCCGCAAACCGGGCGCGGACTGACTGCACGCCGGGTGCGCTGGTCGCCGCCTTGCCCGCTCGCAGCGCCATGAAAAAAGCCCGCAGCGGGTGCTGCGGGCTTCGGTCAGGCGGGGGCCGGTAGTGGGTCAATCCGCCGTGGCTTCTTCGGGCTCGGTGGGCTCCGATTTGGCCGAGCGCTCCTTCTTGGGAAGGGGCTGGATATCGAGCAGCACTTCCGGCTGCTCCACACCCTTGTCGTCGGCCTTCATTTCGATGTCCACCGTGAGGCGACCACCTTCGGTCAGGCGGCCGAACAGCAGTTCGTCGGCCAGCGCGCGGCGGATGGTGTCCTGGATCAGGCGCTGCATCGGGCGAGCGCCCATCAGCGGATCGAAGCCCTTCTTGGCCAGGTGCTTGCGCAGCGTGTCGGTGAAGGTGACTTCCACCTTCTTCTCGGCCAGTTGGGTTTCGAGCTGCAGCAGGAACTTGTCCACCACGCGCAGGATGATCTGCTCGTCGAGCGCTTTGAAGTTGACGATGGCATCCAGCCGGTTGCGGAACTCGGGCGTGAACAGGCGCTTGATGTCACCCATCTCGTCGCCCGCCTGGCGCGGGTTGGTGAAGCCGATCGTCGCCTTGTTCATGGTCTCGGCGCCGGCGTTCGTCGTCATGATGATCAGGACGTTGCGGAAGTCGGCCTTGCGGCCGTTGTTGTCCGTCAGCGTGCCATGGTCCATGACCTGCAGCAGCACGTTGAAGATGTCCGGATGCGCCTTCTCGATCTCGTCGAGCAGCAGCACCGCGTGCGGCTTCTTGGTGATGGCTTCGGTCAGCAGGCCGCCCTGGTCGAACCCGACATAGCCTGGAGGCGCACCGATCAGGCGGCTCACGGCATGGCGCTCCATGTACTCCGACATGTCGAAGCGCAGGAGCTCGATGCCCATGATGTAGGCCAGCTGCTTGGCGGCCTCGGTCTTGCCCACGCCCGTGGGGCCGCTGAACAGGAACGAGCCGATCGGCTTGTCGCCCTTGCCCAGGCCCGAGCGTGCCATCTTCACCGAGCTGGCGAGCACTTCCAGGGCCTTGTCCTGGCCGAACACCACGCTCTTCAAGTCACGCTCCAGGGTCTGCAGCTTGCCGCGGTCGTCGTTGGAGACGTTGGCCGGCGGAATGCGCGCGATCTTGGCCACGATCTCCTCGATCTCGGCCTTGCCGATGGTCTTCTTGCGCTTGCTCGGCACCATGATGCGCTGGGCAGCACCGGCTTCGTCGATGACGTCGATCGCCTTGTCGGGCAGATGGCGGTCATTGATGTACTTGGCGCTGAGCTCGGCCGCGGCCTGCAGGGCAGCTGCAGCGTACTTCACGCTGTGGTGCTCCTCGAAGCGCGACTTCAGGCCCTTGAGGATGTCGATGGTTTCGGCCACCGTGGGCTCGACCACGTCCACCTTCTGGAAGCGGCGCGAGAGCGCGGCGTCCTTTTCGAAGATGCCACGGTACTCGGTGAAGGTCGTCGCGCCGATGCACTTGAGCTGGCCGCTGGAGAGCGCCGGCTTGAGCAGGTTGGAGGCATCGAGCGTGCCGCCCGAGGCCGCGCCCGCACCGATCAGGGTGTGGATCTCGTCGATGAACAGGATGGCGTTGGGCTTGTCCTTGAGCGACTTGAGCACGCCCTTCAGGCGCTGCTCGAAGTCACCGCGGTACTTGGTGCCGGCCAGCAGCGCGCCCATGTCGAGCGAGTACACCACGGCCTCGGCCAGGATCTCGGGCACGTCGTTCTGCGTGATGCGCCAGGCCAGGCCTTCGGCGATCGCGGTCTTGCCCACGCCCGCCTCGCCCACCAGCAGCGGGTTGTTCTTGCGGCGGCGGCACAGGATCTGGATGGTGCGCTCCACCTCATAGTGGCGCCCGATCAGCGGATCGATCTTGCCATCCTTGGCGGCCTGGTTCAGGTTCTGCGTGAACTGCTCGAGAGGCGAGGCCTTCTCGTTGCGTTCGGCAGACCCACCCTCCTCGCCCTCGGCCTGGTTCTCGGCCTTGGCGGGTTCCGGTGGCTCGCCCTTCTTGATGCCGTGGGCAATGAAGTTGACCACGTCCAGGCGCGTCACGCCCTGCTGGTGCAGGTAGTACACGGCGTGCGAATCCTTCTCGCCGAAGATGGCCACAAGCACGTTGGCGCCGGTGACTTCCTTCTTGCCGTTGCCGGTGGACTGCACGTGCATGATGGCGCGCTGGATCACACGCTGGAAACCCAGCGTGGGCTGCGTGTCCACCTCGTCGGTGCCTGCCACCTGGGGCGTGTTGTCCTTGATGAAGTTCGACAGCGACGAACGCAGATCGTCGATGTTGGCCGAACAGGCGCGCAGCACTTCCGCTGCGCTGGGGTTATCGAGCAGTGCAAGCAGCAGATGCTCCACGGTGATGAATTCGTGGCGCTGCTGGCGGGCCTCAACAAAGGCCATGTGCAAGCTGACTTCCAGTTCTTGGGCAATCATGTGAACTCCTTTGTGCTTGCGTGGAATGGATAACTGTAGATCGGGACGAAAAACCTGTTATTCAACAGGTTCACTGACACATTGCAGCGGGTGCCCCGCCTTGAGGGCCGCATCCAGCACCTGCTCGACCTTGGTGGCGGCCACGTCGCGCGAATACACGCCGCAGACGCCTTTGCCGTCGAGGTGGATCTTGAGCATGATCTGGGTCGCCTGCTCCCGGTCCTTGCTGAAAAACTCCTGCAGCACCACGATCACGAACTCCATGGGGGTGTAGTCGTCATTGAGCATGACCACCTGGTACATCTGGGGGGGCTGGGTCTTTTGCGTGCGTCTTTCCAGCACGACCGAACCGCCGTCATCCCGCGCAGGCCTGGTGACAGGCGGCGCGGCTTTGGGAGAAGGTGGTTTTGTTGCCATGAATTTCATTCTAGCGACCCGCGCCTACCGCTGCCGCAGGAGAAATCTGATGTTCATCCGTTTTTTTTCAAGGCTGGCCTGAGCAATATTCTTGCCAGGCCATAACCGGCCGCGCCAAACGCCCTGTGGGGGCATATGAAACGGCCGGAAAAAGGCAGCGACAAACGCGTCGCCAGATGCCGGCCTGTTGTTTCCGCGCGCATTGCGGCCCCACCTCCCGCCACGGCCTACTCGTAGACCACGGTGGCCGACCCGGCACCGACCTGCGCGCTCCAGGCGGCCAGAGCGGCATCGCTGGGGTAAAAGCGGCTGCTGTCGGACAACTGGATCTCGGCGACGGCCGTGGCGCTGCGGGCCGCCCCCTGGGCGGTTCCCGTGCAGCGCAGCCCCATGCGCACCCGCAGGCCGTGCAGCAGGTCGCCCTCGGGCGCCTCCTCCCGGCGGGGCGGGAACTCGCGCAGCAGTTTCTGCACCTCGGGCGCCTTGTCGCTGACCACCACGTGCAGGTACTTGCCAAAGCGCGCACGCGCACCGGCCAGGTCCCAGACCTGCTGCACCTTCACACGCAGGCCGCCGCTGAAGCGGTCCAGCTGCAGGCGGCCCATCATCACCACGAACTCGTCTTCCTTGAGCTGGTTCTTGTAGGTGTTGATCAGGGCCTCGTCGGCCGAGGCCTCGATCACCGCCGACTTGTCGTCGAGCTTGAACAGCGCCAGCTTGCCGCGCTGTCCGTTGATGACCCGGAAATCGCTGATGATGCCGGCCAGGATCTGCGGCTCGCGGCTGTCCAGCAGCTCGTCGATCTGCGTGCGCACGAAGCGGCGCACTTCGGTGGCCACTTCGTCGAACAGGTGGCCCGAGAGGTAGAAACCCACCGCCGTCTTCTCCAGCGTCAGGCGCTCCTTGATGCCCCACGGCGTCACGTCCACCAGTTCGGGCTCCTGCGTGCTCGATCCATGGGCGTCGTCGCCCATCATGTCGAACAGGCCGCCCTGGTTGATGTTGGACAGGCTGGCGGCGGCAAAATCGAAGGCCCGGTCGATGGACGCCAGCAGCGAGGCGCGGTTGAGGTTGAGCGAATCGAAGGCACCGGCCTTGATCAATGCCTCCACCGTGCGCTTGTTCATGCGCGCGCGGTCCACGCGCAGGCAGAAGTCGAACAGGCTCTTGAAGGGGCCCTTGGTGGAGCCGTTGGGCCCCTCGCCGCGACCTTCGCGCGCAGCCACGATGGCCTCGATGGCCGCCTGCCCCCCGCCCTTGACGGCGCCCAGGCCGTAGCGGATGACCTTGTCCGTCACCGGCTCGAAGCGGTACATGCCGCGGTTCACGTCGGGCAGCTCGAAGTTCATGCCGAAGTTCTTGCGCGCGTCCTCGAACAGCACCTTGAGCTTGTCGGTGTCGTCCATTTCCACCGTCATGTTGGCGCAGAAGAACTCGGCCGTGTAGTGCACCTTGAGCCAGCCCGTGTGGTAGGCCAGCAGCGAGTAGGCGGCAGCGTGCGACTTGTTGAAGCCGTAGCCCGCGAACTTCTCCATCAGGTCGAACACCTCGTCGGCCTTTTCCTCGCTGATGTCCTGCTTGGCGGCGCCGGCGCGGAAGATCAGGCGGTGCTCGGCCATCTCCTCGGCCTTCTTCTTGCCCATGGCCCGGCGCAGCATGTCGGCGCCACCCAGGCTGTAGCCGCCCAGCACCTGGGCGGTCTGCATCACCTGCTCCTGGTAGACCATGATGCCGTAGGTTTCGGCCAGCACCTTCTCGACCAGCGGGTGCGGGTACTCGACCACTTCCTTGCCGTGCTTGCGGTTCACGAAGCTCGGGATCAGGTCCATGGGACCAGGGCGGTACAGCGCGTTGAGCGCGATCAGGTCTTCCAGGCGGCTCGGGCGCGCCTCGCGCAGCATGCCCTGCATGCCGCGGCTTTCAAACTGGAACACGGCTTCGGTCTTGCCGTCCGAGAACAGGGTGTAGGTGGGCCCGTCGTCGAGCGGGATGGCCTCGAAGGTGAAGTTCTCCTGGCCCTTGTGGCGCTTCATGATAAACTCGCGCGCAATCTCCAGGATGGTCAGCGTGGCCAGGCCCAGAAAGTCGAACTTCACCAGGCCGATGGCCTCCACGTCGTCCTTGTCGTACTGGCTCACGGCCGATTCGCTGCCCGGCTGCTGGTACAGCGGGCAGAAGTCGGTGAGCTTGCCCGGCGCGATCAGCACGCCCCCGGCGTGCATGCCGATGTTGCGCGTCATGCCTTCGAGCTTCTGCGCCATCTCGATGACGGTCCGGACGTCTTCTTCCTTGGCCACACGCTCGGCCAGCAGGGGTTCGAGCTCCAGCGCGTAGTTGTTCTTGTCGCCCTCCTTCTTGACGGCGGGCGGGTACTGCAGCGTGTAGGACATGCCGGGCTTGCCCGGCACGAGCTTGGAGATGCCGTCGCAGAACATGTAGCTCATGTCCATCACGCGGCCCACGTCGCGGATGGCGGCCTTGGCGGCCAGCGTTCCGAAGGTGGCGATCTGGCTCACCGCGTTCTTGCCGTACTTGTCCTTCACGTAGTCGATCACCCGGTCGCGGTTGGACTGGCAGAAGTCGATGTCGAAGTCGGGCATGGACACCCGCTCGGGGTTCAGGAAGCGCTCGAACAGCAGGTTGTATTCGAGCGGGTCGAGGTCGGTGATCTTCAGCGCATAGGCCACCAGCGAGCCGGCGCCCGATCCCCGTCCCGGCCCCACCGGGCAGCCGTTGTCCTTGGCCCACTGGATGAAGTCCCCCACGATGAGGAAGTAGCCCGGGAAACCCATCTTGAGGATGGTGCCGATCTCGAACTCCAGCCGCTCCACGTAGCGCGGGCGTTGCAGGTCGCGGTCGGCCTCTTTCTTGAAGAGCATCTTCAGCCGCGCTTCCAGCCCCTCGAAAGACGCAAAGCGGAAGTACTCGTCGATCGGCATGCCATTGGGCGTCGGGAAGTCCGGCAGCTGCGGCTTGCCCAGTACCAGCGTCAGGTTGCAGCGCTGGGCGATCTCCACGGTGTTGGCGATCGCCGAGGGAATGTCGGCGAACAGCGCCTGCATCTGCGCCGAGGACTTGAAATACTGCTCGCGCGTGAAGCGGCGCACGCGGCGCGGGTTGGCCAGGATCTCGCCCTCGGCGATGCACACCCGTGCCTCGTGGGCCTCGTAGCCCTCGGCATCGGCGAACTGCACCGGGTGGGTGGCCACCACCGGCAGGTGCAGGCGTGCAGCCAGCTGCGCGGCGGCCACCACGTGGGCCTCGTCGTCGGGCCGGCCGGCGCGCTGCAGCTCGATGTAGAAGCGGTGCGGGAAGATGCCTGCCAGGCGCAGCGCCAGGTCGGCGGCGCCGGCGTCGTCGCCCTTGAGCAGGGCCTGGCCTACGGGGCCGGCCTGGGCACCGGAGAGCACGATCAGCCCTTCGGACAGCTCCTGCAGCCATTCCCAGGTGCAGACGGCGAGGTTCTTGACGATGTTGCGCGTCCAGGCGCGGGCCAGCAGTTCCGACAGGCTCAGGTAGCCCTGGCGGTTCTGCACCAGCACGATCATGCGCGAGGGCGGGGCCGTGCCCTCCCCCTCCAGGAAGATCTCGGCGCCCAGCAGGGGCTTGACGCCCTTGCCCCGGGCTTCCTTGTAGAACTTGATGGCGCCGAAGAGGTTGTTGAGGTCGGTGATGGCCAGGGCGGGCTGGCCATCGACCGCGGCGGCCTTGGCCACCTCGTCGATGCGGTTGGTGCCGTCGACGACGGAATATTCGGTGTGCAGGCGCAGGTGGACAAACATGGGCTCCATTGTAGAAAGCCCACTGCACCTCGTAACCGAAACCTTTGCGACAGTGCGATTCAAGGGGCAAATGCGGCCGGTACAATGCGCCGTCGGGTCGGGCCGGGCATCCGTGGTGATGCACGTCCCCGGGGGCGCCAGTGCTTACCGCCTGGCCCTGGAACATCCCGTTTCCTTTTTTTGCCTGAAAGCTGCCTGCGATGCTTCGTGCCCCACTGCCGTTTATCTCCGCCCTGCTGGCTGCAGGCGTCCTTGCCGGGTGCTCGACCACCACGGAAGACAAGACCGCCAACTGGAGCCCGAACCGCATCTACTCCGAAGCCAAGGACGAAATGAACTCCGGCGGCTACGACAAGGCCGTGCCGCTGTTCGAAAAGCTCGAAGGCCGTGCCGCCGGCACCCCGCTGGCCCAGCAGGCCCAGCTGGACAAGGCCTATGCCCACTACAAGGCGGGTGAAAAGGCGCAGGCCGTGGCCACGCTCGACCGTTTCATGAAGCTGCACCCTGCCAGCCCCGCCCTCGACTACGCGCTGTACCTCAAGGGCCTGGTCAACTTCAACGACAACCTGGGCCTGTTCTCGTGGCTGTCGCGCCAGGACCTGTCCGAGCGCGACCAGAAGGCCGCCAAGGATTCCTTCGAGTCCTTCAGCGAGCTGACCACGCGCTTCCCCGACTCGCGCTATGCCCAGGACGCGCGCCAGCGCATGACCTACATCGTCAACTCGCTGGCCCAGTATGAAGTGCACGTGGCACGCTATTACTACCAGCGCGGCGCCTACGTGGCCGCCATCAGCCGCGCCCAGGTGGCCGTGGCCGACTACCAGGGCGTGCCCGCCGTCGAAGAAGCGCTCTACATCCTGATGCAGTCCTACGATGCCCTGGGCATGACCCAGCTGCGCGACGACACCCGCCGCGTGATGGACGCCTCGTACCCGCAAAGCCAGTACGTGCGCACGGGCTTCAAGGGCAAGTCGGATCCGTGGTGGAAGTTCTGGTAAGCAGCACCCGACCCATTCAGCCCCGCTCAGGCCGGGTCTGAACTGGCGGCCAGCAGGCCGTCCAGCGCGGCGTCGAAATCCTCCGGGGATTCCAGGCGCCGCATGGGCGGCAGAGCGCGCAGCAGCCGCTTGCCATAGCCCATGGTGGCCAGGCGCGTATCGCCGACCACCAGCACCCCCCGGTCAGACTCGCGCCGTATCAGCCGGCCTGCGCCCTGCTTGAGCGCCACCGCGGCCTCGGGCACCGAATACTGCTGGAACGAGCTGCCCCCCGCCTCCTCGATGCGCTGGCTGCGCGCCTCGACCAGTGGATCGCCCGGCGGCGGAAACGGCAGCTTGTCGATGATGACCAGCTGCAACGCATCGCCCGGCACGTCGAACCCCTCCCAGAACGTGGCCGAGGCCACCAGGATGCACCCGGGCGCACCATGCGTGCTGCCTTCGCGAAAACGCTCCATCAGGCGGCGCTTGGGCCACTCGCCCTGCACCAGCACCGACAGCGACTGCCCGTCGCCAAACCGGCGGTGCAGGGCATCGCCGATCGTGGCCAGGGCCTTGAGCGTGGTGGTCAGCACCAGGGTGCGTCCGCCGATGCGCGCGGCGGCGTCGCCGGCCAGGCGGGCAATGGCCGTGCTGTGGCCCGGGTCCGCCGGCTTGGGCAGGTGGCGCGGCACGTACAGCGCGGCCTGCGTGGCGTAGTCGAAGGGGCTGTCCACGCGCAGGATCTCGGCGCCCTCCAGGCCGCAGCGTTCCACGAACCAGGTCAGACCCTCGTCGGCGCCCAGCGTGGCCGAGGTGAAGATCCAGGCACGCTCGCGCTCGCCTTCGGGGTCGGGCCATTCATCGCCCTGCGCGCTCTGGGCGGGCTGGGTCAGCAGCCGGGTGCGCATGGCGTGCGCAATGTCCAGCGGGGATTCGACCAGCCGCACCTGGGTATGCCCCAAGTCGATCCAGCGCACCGCATCCTGGCCGCAGGTGCCGGCGAAGCGGGCCAGGCGGGCAAGCAGTTCGGCGGCGCGCTCGTAGAGCCGCTCGAGGTCCGGGGCGGTCTCGCTGAGCTGGTCCAGCGTCTCCTGGGCCTGGGCGCAGGCGGTCGCCAGCCGGCGCAGTGCGCCATCCCAGGCCTGGGCTTCGGCTCCCTCGGGTGCCGCCCCGGTCCAGCCGCGCTTGCCCTGGGCGCTGGCGCTGCCGCCGGCCGTGCGCAGGTCCGCCACGGCCTGCTCCACCCGGCTGGCCAGGGCCACCCAATCGGCCAGGCCGCGCGCGTGGTGCAGGCCGGCGGCCAGCAGGTCGCGTGCAAAGTCGAGCAACTGGCCCGACGACAGCTGCAGGCCCAGGAACTGCACGCCGGTCTCGCTGATCTGGTGGGCTTCGTCGAACACCACCACGCGCACGGTGGGCAGCAATTCGGCCACACCGGATTCGCGCACGGCCATGTCGGCAAAGAAGAGGTGGTGGTTGATCACCACGATGTCGGCCGCCAGCGCCTCGCGCCGCGCGATGTTCACATGGCATTCGCGCGCCCGCGGGCAGCTGGCGCCCAGGCAGTTCTCGCGCGTGGAGGTGACCAGGGGAATCACCGGCGAGCGCTCGTCCAGGCCCGTGAGTTCTGCCAGGTCGCCGCTTGGGGTGCTGCGCGACCAGTCTTCCACCTTGGCCAGCACGCGCACGACATTACGATCTGTTACCGCGCTGTCCTGGCGAGCCTGCACCATGCGGTGCAGGCACAGGTAGCTGGCCCGGCCCTTGAGCAAGGCAGCCCGCACCGGCACGCCCAGCACCTCGGCCAGGAGCGGCAGATCGCGTGCGAACAGCTGGTCCTGCAACGCCTTGGTGGCCGTGGAGAGCAGCACGCGCTCGCCGCTGAGCAGTGCCGGGACCAGGTAGGAGAAGGTCTTGCCCACGCCGGTGCCGGCTTCCACCACCAGCTTGCCGCCCTCTTCCATGGTGCGGGCCACGGCGGCGGCCATGCGGGTCTGGCCCTCGCGGGGGCGAAACTGGGCATCGGCGCGCGCCAGCAGGCCGCCGGGCGCAAACACCTCCTGCACCATCGCGGCCAGCGGCATCAGGCAGGCCCTCGGCGTTGTAGCAAGCGCTCCATGCGCCGCATGATCGGTTGCCGCAGGGGCGGAAGGTGCGTGGATTTCAAGAGAGGGCGCGTGGCAGTCATGGCAAAAATGCCACAGGCGGGCGGATAATACGCGCTTCGGAGCATCCAAACGACAGACAGGCCCGTCGGCACACCACAATCACCAGCATGACCACCAAAGCGTTTCGCCTTATCGCTTCCACCGGCATCCACAAGGGTGACCGCGAGTACCAGCAAGACCAGGTGGCCTTGATCGCCCACGAACGGCACAACGGTTGTGTGCTGGGCGTCGTGGCCGACGGCATGGGGGGCCGCAGCGGCGGCCGCAAGGCGTCCGACCAGGTCATGATGACGGCGCGCCAGCTGTTCGAGCGCTACTCCCCCGAGACCGACGACCCCGCCGCCATGCTCAAGAGCATGGTCGAAGAGGCGCACATCGTCATCCGCCTCACGGCCATCTCGGCCGAGCAGGAGCCGCACAGCACCATCGCCGCCTTCCTGATCAACCCGCGCGGCGACTGCCACTGGGTGCATGCCGGTGACTCGCGCATCTACCACTTCCAGGGTGGGCGCCTGGCGCACCGCACCAGCGACCATTCCTACGTGCAGGCCCTGGTGGACCGCGGCGAGCTGACCGAGGCCGAGGCCAACAACCACCCGCACTCGAACATCCTGGTGGGCTGCCTGGGCACCGAGAGCGACCCGCCCATCACCACCCACATGATCCCCCAGCTGCACCCGGGTGACACGCTCATGGCCTGCAGCGACGGCGTGTGGCACTACTTTTCGCCCACCGAGCTGGCCTCGGTGGTCGAATCGCTCTCGCCGCGCGAGGCGACGGAGTTCCTGATCGAAAAGGCCCGCACCCGGGCGCGCGGAGGCGGCGACAACCTATCGCTGGTCATCGTGAAGATCGAAGCCCTGGTCGAAGAGAAGAAGCCCATCCAGGGCATGGGCATGGGTGCGCGCCCCGCCCCCGGCACTGCGGCGGCCGCTGCAGGCACGACGACCAGCAAGGCCTGACGGCGCCCGCGCAGTGCCCGCACGCACAGCGGGCCGGGCCGCCCCGCCGCCCGCACTGCAGCGCGGGGGGGCCGAAAATACTGACTTGCCCCTAGCGGGCAGCCTCCGACGCGGGAACCGGCAGCGGCGCGGCCGGCTTGCGGCCCGATGCGGCGGCCGCGGCCTGCTCGCGCGCCACACGGGCACGGCGCGTTTCGGCAGCCTTCAGTTCCTCTGCATGGCGCTCGCGGGCGCGGCCTGCGCGCTGGGCGGCTTCGCCAGCACGCTGGGCCTGCTCGGCCTCGCGCTGCTGCAGGTCCTGGGTGCGCGGGGTGGGCGCCACGGGGGTCCTGGGTGTGCGCGGCGTGCGCGGGGCCTGCACATGCGGCTGGCCGCGCACACCGATCCCGACCTCCGGGGTTCCCCCCGGCGGCCCCGGTTGGGCATTCTGCTTTTCGGCAATGCTGCGCCGCCGCTCGGCGGCTTTTTCCTTGCGCTCGGCATCGTTGATCTGCATCTCGCGCGTGCGCAGGCCGGCTTCGGCTTCGCGCGCCCGGTTGCGTTCCACGCGCAGGCAGTCCTCCACGGCAAACAGCTTGTAGCACTCGGTCTCGGCGGCCAGGCGCCGGGCGGCAACGGCCTTGCGCTCGTCGGCGATGTGGGTGCGCTCGGCGCTGCGCTGGCCATGGACGGCCTTGCGATCCGCCGATGGAGCAGAATCTGCCGCGGCATTCTGGGCCAGGGCCTGCGAGGCCATGCCCGCCTGCGCAAGCAGGCACAGCACATGAAGGGTGATCTGCCGCATTGTCCTGGTATTCATGTCAAGCCTGTATCCACCACACGGCGCTCGAGCGCCAGAAACTCCTTGGACTGCATCTCGTTCAGGCGCGACACCGTGCGCGGGAACTCGTGTGCCAGGGGACCTTCCGTGTACAACGCCTCGGGCGGCACGGCCGCCGACATGATGAGCTTCACGCGGCGGTCGTAGAGCACGTCCACCAGCCAGGTGAAGCGCCGCGCGGGCGAGGCCATGGCCACCGGCAGGTAGGGCACGTCGGACAGCAGCACCGTGTGGAACTGCGTGGCGATCTCCAGATAGTCGTTCTGCGAACGCGGTCCGCCGCAGAGTTCACGGAAATCGAACCATACCACCCCGCCGGCCTTGCGCTTGGCGCGGATCTCGCGCGCCTCGATGTGCAGCACCGGGTCTTCGTCGTGCACCTCGGCCAGCTGGTTGAAGGCCTCGTTCATCTCGGCATCGGCCTCGGGGCCCAGGGGCGTGTGGTAGAGCCTGACCTTCTCCATGGTGCGGCGCCGGTAGTCGGTGCCGTTGTCCACGTTCACCACCTCCAGGCGCTGGTTGAGCAGCGCGATCGCGGGCAGGATGCGGTCGCGGTGCAGGCCGCCCGGGTACAGCTCGTCGGGCATGAAGTTGGACGTGGTGACAAAGCCCACGCCGTTCTCGAACAGCGACACCAGGAGGCGGTGCAGGATCATCGCATCGGTGATGTCGGCGACGTGGAACTCGTCGAAGCAGATGAGCTTGTAGCGCTTGGAGATACGCTCGCCCAGCACATCGAGCGGGTTCTGCGTGCCCTGCAGGGCCGCCAGTTC
The DNA here is from genome assembly GCF_059415825.1 of Acidovorax sp. GW821-FHT10A04. Lineage (NCBI taxonomy): Bacteria > Pseudomonadati > Pseudomonadota > Betaproteobacteria > Burkholderiales > Comamonadaceae > Acidovorax > Acidovorax sp. GW821-FHT10A04. The sequence goes on along the minus strand of NZ_JBWKNZ010000014.1, from coordinate 75,462 downwards.
GCGGTGCACCTCGCGCATGAACTCGTGGAAGTGCAGGCGCACCTTGCGCTTCAAGGGCACGGCGTTGAAGAAACATTCCATGAGGAAGCTCTTGCCGCGCCCCACACCGCCGTACATGTAGACGCCGCGCGGGATGTCCGGGTGGTTGATGAGCTTCTTGAACGCGTTGGAGCGCCGCTCCTTGTAGGTGGCCCACTCATCGGCGCAGCGCTGCAGCGCATCCACGGCCCGCAGCTGCGCGGGGTCGCTCTTGAAGCCCTTGGCTTCGAGTTCGGCCAGGTAGGCCTGTTTGACAGTCACGGTGCGCTCGCCAGTACTAGGTATGAATAAGGCACAAGGCGCCGACGCCCTGTGCAGGGCGACGGCGCCATCATTCTCCGGCAGGCGGAGATCAGAAGTTCAGCGTTCGCTTGTCCACGGCCAGGGCCGCTTCCTTGGTGGCTTCGCTCAGGCTGGGGTGGGCGTGGCAGATGCGCGCGATGTCTTCGCTGCTGGCCTTGAACTCCATGGCGACCACGGCTTCGGAGATCAGCTCGCTGGCCTGCGGGCCCACGATGTGCACGCCCAGGATCTCGTCGGTGTCGGCATCGGCCAGCATCTTCACCATGCCGGTGGTGTCACCCAGCGCACGTGCGCGGCCGTTGGCCAGGAACGGGAAGCTGCCGGCCTTGTACTTGACGCCGTCGGCCTTGAGCTGCTGCTCGGTGCGGCCGACCCAGGCGATCTCGGGGCTGGTGTAGATGACCCAGGGCACGGTGTTGAAGTTCACGTGGCCATGCTGGCCGGCAATGCGCTCGGCCACGGCAACGCCTTCTTCCTCGGCCTTGTGCGCCAGCATCGGGCCGCGCACCACGTCACCCACCGCCCACACGCCGGGCAGGTTGGTCTTGCAGTCGGCATCGACGACGATGGCGCCGCGCTCGTCCAGGGCCAGACCCACGGCTTCGGTGTTCAGGCCGATGGTGTTGGGCACGCGGCCGATGGAGACGATGAGCTTGTCCACTTCCAGCGCCTGGGCTTCGCCCTTGGCATTGGTGTAGGCGATGCTCACGCCCTTCTTGCCGGTCTTGATCTCGCCGACCTTCACGCCCAGTTCGATCTTCAGGCCCTGCTTGTCGAAGGCCTTCTTGGCTTCCTTGGCGATCTGCTCGTCCACCGCGCCCAGGAAGGTCGGCAGGCCTTCGAGGATGGTGACTTCGGCGCCCAGGCGGCGCCACACCGAGCCCATTTCCAGGCCGATCACGCCCGAACCGATGAGGCCGAGCTTCTTGGGAACCGCGCCCACGCGCAGCGCGCCATCGTTGGACAGCACGAACTCTTCGTCGAATGGCGTGCCGGGCAGCGCACGGGCGTTGGAGCCGGTGGCGATGATGATCTGCTTGCCGGTGATCGATTCTTCGGCGGCGCCGGCCACCTTGATCTCATAGCCGCCTTCGGCCGCCTTCACGAACGAGCCGCGGCCGTGGAAGAAGCTGATCTTGTTCTTCTTGAACAGGTACAGGATGCCGTCGTTGTTCTGCTTGACGACGGTGTCCTTGCGGGCAAGCATCTTGGCCACGTCGATCTTGACGTCGGAAGCCGAGATGCCGTGCTCGGCAAAGTGCTTGTTGGCGTGCTCGAAATGCTCGGACGATTGCAGCAGCGCCTTGGAGGGGATGCAGCCCACGTTGGTGCAGGTGCCGCCGGGTGCGGGGCCGCCCTTCTCGTTCTTCCACTCGTCGATGCAGGCCACGTTGAAGCCCAGCTGCGCAGCGCGGATGGCAGCCACATAGCCGCCGGGGCCGCCACCGATGACGATCACGTCGAATTGTTTGCTCATGTCGGTCTCAATCACTTGTTCATTGGAAAAAAGACCCACCGGCGGGCGCGGCCAGGGGCCGGCCACGCGGGTGGGTCGATTCGGGTGCTATCAGATGTCGAACAGCAGGCGCGATGGGTCTTCCAGCGCTTCCTTCATGGCCACCAGGCCCAGCACGGCTTCGCGGCCGTCGATGATGCGGTGGTCATAGGACATGGCCAGGTAGTTCATCGGGCGGATCACGATCTGGCCGTTCTCCACCACGGCGCGGTCCTTGGTGGCGTGCACGCCCAGGATGGCCGATTGGGGCGGGTTGATGATGGGCGTGGACAGCATGGAGCCGAAGGTGCCGCCGTTGCTGATCGAGAACGTGCCGCCGGTCATCTCTTCGATGCCCAGCTTGCCGTCCTTGGCCTTCTGGCCAAACTCGGCGATCTTCTTCTCGATGTCGGCAAAGCTCATCTGGTCTGCGTTGCGCAGGATCGGCACCACCAGGCCACGGGGCGAACCCACGGCGATACCGATGTCGAAGAAGCCGTGGTAGACGATGTCGTTGCCATCGACCGAAGCGTTGAGCACAGGGTACTTCTTCAAGGCATGCACGGCCGCCTTCACGAAGAAACTCATGAAACCGATCTTCACGCCGTGTTCCTTGGTGAACGCGTCCTGGAACTTCTTGCGCATGTCCATCACCGGGGCCATGTTCACTTCGTTGAACGTGGTCAGGATGGCGTTGGTCGATTGCGACTGCAGCAGGCGCTCGGCCACGCGGGCGCGCAGGCGGCTCATGGGCACGCGCTGCTCGGGGCGACCGCTCAGGTCTTCCTTGGCAGCCGGAGCCGACACCTGGGGCAGCGCCTTGGTCGGCACGCCCGTGGGGATGCTGCTCGGGGCAGCCACGGCCGCCTTGGCACCACCGGCCACGGCAGACAGCACGTCGCCCTTGGTCACGCGGCCATCCTTGCCCGTGCCGGCCACGGCCGATGCGGACAGGTTGTTCTCGGCCAGCAGCTTGGCAGCCGCAGGCATGGCGACGTCGCCCTTGGAACCACCGGCAGCCGCGGGTGCGGCAGCAGGGGCCGAGGCCGTGGCGGCAGCGGGTGCTGCTGCAGCGGCAGCGGCGGGAGCAGCTGCGCCAGCCTTGCCTTCGGTGTCGATCTTGGCGATGAGCTGCTCGGCCACGACGGTGGCACCGTCGCCCTGCACGATTTCAACCAGCACGCCAGCCGAGGGGGCGGGCACTTCGAGCACGACCTTGTCGGTTTCGATCTCGATCAGGATCTCGTCCACTGCGACCGCTTCACCGGCCTTTTTCTTCCAGGTGAGCATGGTGGCTTCTGCCACGGACTCGGACAGCTGGGGGACTTTGACTTCTACGATAGCCATATCAATTCTTTCGGAATGGGGTTTTGTTCTGTGTAATCGGGGGTTGCCGGCCTTACTTGGTCAGGACAAAACCCTTGAGCTTGCCAAACGCGCCGTCCACCAGCGCCTTTTGCTGTTCCTGGTGCAGGTGCGAGTAGCCGACGGCAGGCGATGCGGAGGCTGCACGGCCGGAGTAACCCAGCTTCTGGCCATCGAGCATGTTCTCGTGGATGTAGTGCTGCACGAAGAACCAGGCACCCTGGTTCTGTGGCTCGTCCTGGCACCACACCACGTCCGTGGCGTTGGGGAAGCGCTTGAGTTCGTTGGCGAACGCCTTGTGCGGGAAGGGGTAGAGCTGCTCGACGCGGATGATGGCCACGTCGTCGTCTTCGCGCTCGGTGCGCTTCTTGACCAGGTCGTAGTAGACCTTGCCCGAGCAGGCGATCACGCGCTTGACCTTGGCGGCCTTCTTCACGATGGCTTCGTCCTGCTCCGGGATCACCGTCTGGAAGCTGCCCTTGGTGAACTCGGACAGCGGCGAGGTGGCGTCCTTGTTGCGCAGCAGCGACTTGGGCGTCATGATGATCAGCGGCTTGCGCAGATCACGCACCATCTGGCGGCGCAGGATGTGGAAGATCTGGCTGGCCGTGGTGGGTTGCACCACCTGCATGTTGGCATCGGCCGACAGCTGCATGAAGCGCTCCAGGCGGGCCGAGCTGTGCTCCGGGCCCTGGCCTTCGTAGCCGTGCGGCAGCATCAGCGTGATGCCGTTGACACGGCCCCACTTGACTTCACCGGAGGCGATGAACTGGTCGATCACGACCTGTGCGCCGTTGGCGAAGTCGCCGAACTGGGCTTCCCAGATCACCAGGGTGTTGGGATCGTTGGATGCGTAGCCGTATTCGAAGCCCAGCACTGCCTCTTCGGACAGGATGGAGTCGATCACGACGAACGGGGCCTGGTTCTCGCTCACGTTCTGCAGCGGCACATAGGTGCCGATGTCCCACTTCTCGCGCTTTTGGTCATGGATGACCGAGTGGCGGTGCGTGAACGTGCCGCGGCCGCAGTCCTCGCCCGACAGGCGCACCGGGAAGCCGCTGGCCACCAGGGAGGCGAAAGCCATGTGCTCGCCCATGCCCCAGTCCACGGGGATGTCGCCACGGCCCATGGCGGCGCGGTCGTCGTACACCTTCTTGACCAGTTGGTGCGGCGTCACGCCTTCGGGGATCGTGGTGATCTTTTCGGACAGGCGCTTCCACTCGGCCAGAGGGATGGCGGTGTCGCCCGCGTCGGTCCACTTCTTGCCCAGGAACGGGCTCCAGTCCACGGCGTACTTGCTCTTGAAGTTGGTCAGCACCGGATCGACCGTGTGCTTGCCGGCGTCCATGGCAGCGCGGTAGGCCTTGACCATGTCGTCGCCCAGGGTCTCGCCCAGGCCTTGTGCGGCCAGCTTGTCGGCGTACAGCTTGCGCGTGCCGGGGTGCTGGCCGATCTTCTTGTACATCAGCGGCTGGGTCAGTGCAGGCGTGTCCTGCTCGTTGTGGCCCAGCTTGCGGAAGCAGATGATGTCCACGACCACGTCCTTCTGGAATTCCATGCGGAATTCGAGGGCCAGCTGGGTGGCCAGCACCACGGCTTCGGGATCGTCGCCATTCACGTGCAGCACGGGCGACTCGATCATCTTCACGATGTCGGTGCAGTACAGCGTCGAGCGTGCGTCGCGCGGATCGGAGGTGGTGAAACCGATCTGGTTGTTGATGATGATGTGTACCGTGCCGCCCGTGGAGTAGCCACGGGTCTGGGCCAGCGCCAGGGTTTCCTGGTTCACGCCCTGGCCGGCAAAGGCCGCGTCGCCGTGCACCAGCACGGGCAGCACCTGCTTGCCCAGGGGATCCGCGCGGCGGTCCATGCGGGCGCGCACCGAGCCTTCGACCACGGGGTTCACGATTTCCAGGTGCGAGGGGTTGAACGCCAGCGACAGGTGGACCGGGCCGCCGGGGGTGGTCACATCGGAGCTGAAGCCCTGGTGGTACTTCACGTCACCCGAGGGAAGGTCTTCGGGTGCGGTGTGGTCGAACTCGGCAAACAGGTCCGCAGGCATCTTGCCCAGGGAGTTGACGAGCACGTTCAGGCGGCCGCGGTGGGCCATGCCGATCACGATTTCCTGCACGCCCTTGGCGCCGGCGGACTGGATCAGCTCGTCCATGGCGGCGATGAAGCTTTCGCCCCCTTCGAGGGAGAAACGCTTCTGGCCGACGTACTTGGTGTGCAGGAAGCGCTCCAGGCCTTCGGCGGCCGTCAGGCGGTCGAGGATCTGCTTTTTCTTGTCGGCGCCGAAGCTGGGCTTGCTGCGGATAGTTTCCAGCTTTTCCTGCCACCAGCGCTTCTGGTTCTGGTCGGTGGCGTACATGTACTCGGCACCGATGGAGCCGCAGTAGGTTTCGCGCAGGGCATTGATCAGCTCGCGCAGCGGCAGGGATTCCTTGCCGAAGAAGGTGTTGCTGATGTTGAAGACGGTTTCCTGGTCCGCGTCGCTGAAGCCGTAGAACGAGGCTTCGAGTTCAGGGATCGCAGGGCGCTCGGTGCGCTTCAGGGGATCGAGGTCGGCCCAGCGCTGGCCCACGTTGCGGTAGGCAGCGATCAACTGCTGTACGGCGGTGCGCTTGCGGCCCAGTTCCGAATCGGCACCGGTGGCGACGACGACCTTGGTGCCGCCCTGCTTTGCGCGCTCGGCGAAGGCATTGACGACGGGAAGGTGGGGTACGTCCTTGGCATTGGAGCCATCGACGGCAGGTACGTGCTGCAGTGCGTCGAAGTACTCGCGCCAGGTGTCAGGCACGCTGCCGGGGTTGGCGAGGTAGTTCTCGTACATCTCTTCGACATAGGGCGCATTGCCGCCGAAGAGGTAGGTGTTGCCTTGGTAGGCTTGATAGACGGACGTCGTATCGCTCATATTCCGCTGACCTCCGCTTCCCTGAGGGAAGCATTAGCTGGTTGAGAAACCTTCCGCGACACGGCTGAACCGGTTGGCGGATGCGACTGTGGCTGGGGAAGGGCCTTGGTACGGGCTGCATTGTGCCACTGATCTGCATCAAGGCCCAAAAGCACGAGCCATATGTATCCGGGCCCCATGGAAATGCAGGGCGCCGCAGCACCTCGCGTACATTGCGGGTACACGCGATAGGGCGGGTATACGTTCTCAACAGGTTCCAATGAGCCCCAACACACTCCAAGACAAGACTTTCCTGCTGCTACTGGTGCTGGTCACCGTGGCTTTTGGCGCCATCCTCTGGCAGTTCCACGGTGCGGTGTTCTGGGGCATGGTGCTGGCCATCCTGTTCGCCCCGCTGCACCGCAAGGTGCTGCGGCGCCTGCGCCCGCGCACCAACCTGGCAGCCCTGGTCACGCTGGGGCTGTGCCTGGTGATCGTGATCCTGCCGGTGGCCTTCCTCACCGTCTCGCTGGTCCAGGAGGCCACGGCCATCTACGAGCGCACGCGCTCGGGGCAGCTCAATTTCGGCCTGTACTTCCAGCAGGTCATCGCCGCCCTGCCCCAGTGGGCCGTGAACCTGCTCGACCGCTTCAACCTGACCTCGGTGGCGCAGCTCCAGGAGCGGCTGTCGTCCGTGGCCGTACAGGCCAGCCAGTTCATCGCCACCCAGGCGGTCAACATCGGCCAGAACACGCTCGAGTTCCTCGTGGGCTTCGGCATCATGCTGTACCTGCTGTTCTTCTTGCTGCGCGATGGCGCCGCGCTGGGCGCACGCATCGGCCGCGCCATTCCGCTCGAGACCGAGCACAAGCGCCAGCTGGTCACCAAGTTCACCACCGTGATCCGCGCCACCGTCAAGGGCAACATCGTGGTTGCCGCTTCCCAGGGCGCCCTGGGCGGGCTGATCTTCTGGATCCTGGGCATCCAGGGCCCTGTGCTCTGGGGCGTGCTCATGGCTTTTTTGTCGCTGCTGCCCGCCGTGGGCGCCGGCCTCATCTGGCTGCCTGTGGCCATCTATTTCCTGGCCACCGGCGCCGTGTGGCAGGGTGTTGTGCTGATCGCCTACGGCATCGGCGTCATCGGCCTCGTGGACAACGTCCTGCGCCCCATCCTGGTCGGCAAGGACACCAAGATGCCGGACTACGTGGTGCTGATCTCCACCCTGGGCGGGCTGGGCCTGTTCGGACTCACGGGCTTCGTCATCGGCCCGGTGATCGCGGCGCTGTTCATGGCGACCTGGGATCTGTTCTCGCCGGAGCCGGCCCAGATCCACCACGACGCGCGCTAGCCCCGGCGCCTGGGGGGATTCACATCACCCGCACCCCCAGCTCGCTCACCAGCGCCGCCGCCTGGTCCTGCGAGATCACGGCACCCTTGAAGAACTGCGCCACATTGGCAATGCGCAGCCCCGCCAGGTCCACCGCGCGCAGGTCGGCGCCGTCGAAACGGGCGTTCTTGAGGTTGGCATCGCGCAGGCTGCCGCCCTCGAAGACGGCATCGCGAAAATCGCAGCCGCCCAGGTCGGCATCACCCATGTCCAACTGGCCGATGGTCTGCTTCCTGAACGACATGCCGCGCAGGTCCGCGCCCACCAGCAACGAGTCGTGAAAACTCAGGCCCAGCGTGTGGGCCTCGCGAAAGCTCGCGCCGGTGAGCTTGACCTCGGCGAACACCGTGGAGCCCAGCTTGCTGCGCACCCAGCTGGTGTTGTTCAGGTCGCAGCGGTACCAGCGCGCGTCGGTCAGGTCCGCGAGCTGGAAGTTGGCCAGCCCCGCCCGGCAACCCAGCCAGCGGCTGTCGGCAAGGTTGGATTTCTCGAACGAGGCCTCGGCCAGCGTGCACTCGGTGAACTGCGCCCCGCGCAGCTCCAGCCGCGACAGGTCCACCCCCTCGAAATCGCATTGCTCGAAGTGCAGCGGGCCAGTGCCCCGCTCCAGCAGCGCCAGCACATCGGCCCGCGACAGGGTTTGGCCGGTGATGGGCACCACCGCAGGCGCGGCGGCAGCGGACGAAGAGCAGGCGTAGGAAGCGGTCATGGCGGCACCAGAAAATCAGCGAGGGAGAGAGGGAGCGGGCTCAGTGGCCAACGCTCTTGGAAAACAGGTTCACGACCAGCACGCCCGCAATGATCAGGCCCAGGCCGATCACGGCCGGCAGGTCGAGCTTTTGCCCGTAAACCACCCAGCCCACGGCCGAGATCAGCACGATGCCCACGCCCGACCAGATGGCATAGGCAATGCCGACCGGCAAGGTCTTGAGCGTGAGCGACAGCAGGTAGAACGACAGGCTGTAGGTGACGACCGTGATGGCGCTGGGCCCCAGGCGCGTGAACCCCTCGGAGGCCTTGAGCGCCGAGGTGCCGATCACTTCGGAAACAATGGCAATGCCGAGCAACAGGTAGGCGGTGGTGAGATTCATGGGTACTCGCTTTTGAACACGGAAATCAGTGGCACAGGTCCAGCAGGGTCTTGAGGATGCGGGCCTTGCGCGCCTCGTCCATTGGGTACACATCGAGCATCTGGCTGAACCAGTAGCCGTCGGCCGCCATGCGGCAGGCCAGCAGGCGGTCGGCTGTTCGAGGGTCATCGCCATCATGCGCCAGGGCGGCCTGCATGGTGGCGCTCCACTGCGCACGGCAATGGGGCATGGTCAGCGCCAGCAGGCCGATGGCGCGCTGGGCCTCCACGCGGTTGCAATCGGTGCCCTCGTCGAATGCCGTGCGGATGTAGGCGCGGGCATGCCGGCCCGGCCTGCCCTCCTCTTCCTGCGCCAATGCCTGGGCATAGCCCTGCTGGAACTCCTCGAACAACTGGTCGCTCAAGGCATCGAGCAGCGCCTGCTTGCTGCGAAAGTGGTGCTGCAGCCCGCCCTTGGTCACACCGGCCCGGGCCGACACGGCATCGAGCGTGACGGCATGGGGACCGTCGCTGACGAGCAGCCCGCGCACGACCGCCAGCAACTGGCTGCGAACCAGTTCGGGGTGCTTCTGGCGGCGGTGGGCTTCGGTCATGGCGAAAAACAAACCATCTGGATGGAATGTTTAGTATAGCGCATCGCCATGCGTTGGAAGCATCCCGGCCCGACAGACCGGGCCGGCATGTCCTCCCGCTTCAGCTATTGACCTGCGCCCACAGCTTCTCCAGGCGCTTGACGCTCACCGGCTGCGGCGTGCGCAGTTCCTGCGCGAAGAAGCTCACGCGCAGCTCCTCCAGCAGCCAGCGCAGCTCCTGCATGCGACTGTCCACCTGGCCCTTGCGCTCGGCCACCAGGCGCCAGTAGCGCTGCTCCTGCGGGCGCAGCTCGGCCAGCTTGGCGGCGTCGCGCGCGGGGTCGGCGCGGTACTTGTCCAGGCGCAGGGTGATGGCCTTGAGGTAGCGTGCGTAGTGCGCCAGCTGCGTCCAGGGCGCGATGGCGATGAAGTTCTTGGGCATCAGCCGGGCCAACTGCTGCTGCGCGTCCTGCGTGGCCTCGGGGGCGTTCTTGGTGTCCTTGATCTTGCGCGCAGCGGCGGCGAACTCGATGAGGACGGTGCCCGCCAGGCGCGCGACCTCGTTGGCGATCAGGGTCAGGCGGCCCCTGCCCTCCTCCAGCCGGCGCTTGAAGGCGAACTCGTCGGTGGGCAGTGGGTCGAGCAGAAACGCACGGTCCAGCGCCACGTCGATGACCTGGTTGCGCAGTTCCTCCTGCGTGCCGCCGCCGGTGCCGTCGGCATTGCGGCCCACCTGCATGTAGGCCACGGCCATCTTCTGCAGGTCGGGGATGTTCTTCTCAAGGTACTTGAGCGCGTCCTTGATCTGCAGGGCGAACAGGCGGCGCAGGCCGGCGCGGTGCTTGGCGGCAGCCACCTCGGGCTCGTCGAAGACCTCGATGGTCACGCCGTCGCCACCGTCGATCAGCGCCGGAAAGCCGATCAGCGTCTGCCCGGCCTTCTTGATCTCCATCAGCTCGGGCAGCTCGCCAAAGGTCCAGGCGGTATAGCGCTGGCCAGCCGGGGCGGCGGGCTTTGCAGGGGCCGCCGCCACCGGCGCCTTCGTGGCAGCCGATGCCTTGCCTGGTGCAGACGTGGCCGGGGCTGGCGCCTGGGGCAAAGGCGCACCTGCGGCCAGCTTGAGCCCGGCCAGCGCCTGGAAGGCGCCGCGCGCCTTGGCACCCCACTCGGCCTTCAGCGCCCCGAGGTTGCGGCCATGGCCGAGCTGGCGGCCATGCTCGTCCACCACGCGGAAGTTCATGAACAGGTGCGGGCTGAGCATGTCGAGCTTGAAGTCGGCGCGCTTCACGTCGAGCGAGGTCTCGTCGCGCACCTGCTTGAGCAGCACCTCGGTCAGGCTGCCCAGGCCGAAGCGCTCGGGTGTGCCCAGCAGGCCCGCCAGGCGGGTGGCGTTCTCGGGCAGCGGCACGAAGCGGCTGCGCGGGCGCTGGTGCAGGCTCTTGAGCAGGGCCTGGATCTTGTCCTTGAGCATGCCGGGCACCAGCCATTCGCAGCGCTCGTCGTTCACCTGGTTGAGCACGAACAGCGGAATGGTCACGGTGATGCCGTCACGCGCATCGCCGGGCTCGTGCAGGTAGGTAGCGGCGCAATCCACCCCACCCAGGCGCACCGTCTTGGGAAAGGCGTTGCTGGTGATGCCCGCCGCCTCGTGGCGCATGAGCTCTTCGCGCGTGAGCTTGAGCAGCTCGGGCTGCTGGCGCGATGCCTCGCGGTACCAGGCCTCGAAGCCATGGCCGCTGCACACGTCGGGCGGCAGCTGCTGGTCGTAGAAGGCATAGATCAGTTCGTCGTCCACCAGCACGTCCTGGCGGCGCGACTTGTGTTCCAGCTCTTCGACCTTGGCGATCAGCTTCTGGTTGGCGGCCAGGAAGGGCAGCTTGCTCTCCCAGTTGCCGCCCACCAGCGCTTCACGGATGAAGATCTCGCGCGCGGCATGCGGGTCGATCTTGCCGAAGTTGATGCGCCGGCCGCTGTAAATCACGATGCCATAGAGCGTGGCACGCTCCAGCGCCGTGACCTCGGCCGACTTCTTCTCCCAGTGCGGGTCAAGCAGTTGCTTGCGCAGCAGGTGGCCGCCCACCTGCTCGAGCCACTGCGGCTCGATGGCGGCGATGCCCCGGCCGAACAGGCGCGTGGTCTCCACCAGCTCGGCCGCCACGATCCAGCGGCCCGGCTTCTTGGACAGGTGGGCGCCCGGGTGCTTGTAGAACTTGATGCCGCGCGCGCCCAGGTACCAGTCTTCCTCTTCGCCCTTGGCGCCGATGTTGCCCAGCAGGCCTGCCAGCATGGACAGGTGCAGCTGCTCATAGCTCGCGGGCTGGCTGTTGATGGCCCACTTGTGCTCGGTCACCACGGTGAGAAGCTGGGTGTGGATGTCGCGCCACTCGCGCAGCCGGCGGATGCTGATGAAGTTCTGGCGCAGCAGTTGCTCGTACTGGCGATTGCTCAGCTTGTGCGTGGGCGCATGTGCCTCCGTATTCACCACGGCGGGCGCCGGGGCCACCGCCGCCACCGAGCGCTGCGCCACGGGCAAAAAGGCCTGCGAGGGTGCACGCTGGTTGGCCATGGCCTTCTGCGCGCGGGCCGATGGCAGCGAGGGCGCACCGCCTCGGGCCTCGTTGATCCACTTCCACAGCTTGAGGTAGCCGCTGAACTCGCTTTTCTCGTCGTCGAACTTGGCGTGCGCCTGGTCGGCCTGTTGCTGGGCTTCCAGCGGGCGGTCGCGCACGTCCTGCACGCTGAGCGCACTGGCGATGATGAGCACCTCGTCCAGTGCCTTGCGGTCGCGCGCCTCCAGGATCATGCGGCCCACGCGCGGGTCGAGCGGCAGGCGCGACAGCTCCACGCCCATGGGCGTGAGCTCGTTGGCCTCGTCTACCGCGCCCAGCTCGCCCAGCAGCTGGTAGCCGTCGGCAATCGCGCGGCCCGAGGGCGCCTCGATGAAGGGGAACTGCACCACGTCACCGAGGTGCAGCGATTTCATGCGCAGGATGACGCCGGCCAGCGAGCTGCGCAGGATTTCCGGGTCGGTGAAGCGCGGGCGGCCGTTGAAGTCGGCCTCGTCGTACAGGCGGATGCAGATGCCGTTGGCCACCCGGCCGCAGCGGCCCGCGCGCTGGTTGGCGGCGGCCTGGCTGATGGGCTCCACCAGCAGCTGCTCCACCTTGCTGCGAAAGCTGTAGCGCTTGACGCGGGCCGTGCCCGCATCGATCACGTAGCGGATGCCCGGCACCGTGAGCGAGGTCTCGGCCACGTTGGTGGCCAGCACCAGGCGGCGGCCGGTGTGGCCGTCGAAGATGCGGTCCTGCTCGGCCTGCGACAGGCGCGCAAACAGGGGCAGCACCTCGGCATTGCGCATCACGGGCTGGTGCGCCAGGTGCTTGCGCAGGTGGTCCGCAGCCTCGCGGATCTCGCGCTCGCCGGGCAGAAAGATCAGGATGTCGCCCGCCGCATTGCCCTGCCAGAGTTCGTCCACGCCATCGGCAATGGCTTCGTTGAGGCCGTAGTCGCGCGTGTCCTCGAACGGCCGCCAGCGCTGCTCCACCGGGAAGGTGCGGCCAGAGACGTAAATGATGGGTGCCGGCCCCTTTGCCGACTCGAAGTGCTTGGCAAAGCGGTCCGCATCGATGGTCGCCGAGGTCACCACCACCTTGAGGTCCGGCCGGCGCGGCAGGATCTGGCGGATGTAGCCCAGCAGGAAGTCGATGTTCAGGCTGCGTTCGTGCGCCTCGTCGATGATGATCGTGTCGTAGGCCTTGAGCAGCGGGTCGGTCTGCGTCTCGGCCAGCAGGATGCCGTCGGTCATGAGCTTGACGGACGCGTCGCGCGACAGCCGGTCCTGGAAACGCACCTTGAAGCCCACCACGTCGCCCAGCGGCGTCTTGAGCTCTTCGGCGATGCGCTTGGCCACGCTGCTGGCCGCGATGCGGCGCGGCTGGGTGTGGCCGATCAACTGGCCCTTCTGGCCTGCGGGCGCATTGCACTTGCCCCGGCCCAGGGCCAGTGCGATCTTGGGCAACTGCGTGGTCTTGCCCGAGCCGGTTTCGCCGCAGACGATGACGACCTGGTGTTTGCGGATGGCCTCCATGATCTCGTCGCGCTTGCCCGAGACGGGCAGGGATTCGGGGAACTCGATGTGCAGCTTGGCAGGGAGCCTGGCGGGAGGGACGGGCTTGGCGGGCTGGACGGGCTGGGAAAGGGGAGGCGTGGAGTCGGTCATGAAGCCCGCATTATCAGAGGCTGGGCGTTGGCCTTGTGCAACACCGGCCATGCGCGAGCGGCAAGGGGGTGCGCGGCCGGCCCATCGGGTCGCTATTTCTGTGTGAAACGACCGCCGGACCGGGCGATTTTCAGGATGTAATCACCCCATCACCCACCGGCCATGTCGTCCCGCCGCGCGCCCCCTTCCCTATCCAGAATGCCTCCGCAGACATCTGCCTCCCCGCCCTCCCTGGACGAACGCCTGCCCACGCCATCGCGCCGCGAATGGCTGGCATGGACCGGCACCGCGGCACTTGCCCCCTGGTTGCCCGGTTGCGGCGGCAGCAGCGCCCCCGCGCCCAACCTGGAGGCCACCATGGCCTGGGGGCGCCGCCAGATCCGCCAGGCCATGCAGGCCAGCGAGGCACGGGCCGCCTCGATCGCGATGATGTACGGCGACCGCATCGTCTGGCAGGAGGCTTTCGGTGTGCTGCGCGATACCTCTGCCAACCCTGCCACCCCGGCCGCCCCCGCCACGCCCGAAACGCGGTTCAACGTCGGCTCGGTCAGCAAGGTGCTCGCGGCGCTGGCCGTCATGATCCTCGTCGACCGCCAACTGGTGCAGCTCGATGCGCCGGTGGTGCGCTACCTGCCGCAGTTCAGCATGCTCTCGCCCGGCTACCGCGACATCACGGTGCGGCATTTGCTGAGCCACGCCTCGGGGCTGCCCGGCACCTACCTGCGCAACATGTTCGCCTTTGCCCCGCTGCCAGGGTATGCGGCCGGGCTCGAAGCCGCACTGGCCGACATGCACCTCAAGCACGCCCCCGGGGCCATGGCGGTCTACTGCAACGACGGCTTCACCCTCATCGAGCGCATCGTGCAGGCCGTCACGGGCCAGAGTTACCCCGCATTCGTGCAGGCCGCCATCCTCACCCCGCTCAGCATGGGCCGCTCGGGCTTCACGCTGCAGCCCCTGCCCGAAGGCAGCTTCGCGCCGGGCTACATCGGCCAGGCCCGGCAAGGCCAGGAGTTCGTGATGGGCTATGCCACGAGCGGGCTGTGCACCACGCCCGGCGACATGATGCGGCTGGCCGCCCTGCTGATCCAGGGTGGGGAACAGGATGGCCAGCGCGTGGTCTCCAAAGCCAGCGTGCTGGAGATGGGCCGCGACCAGAACCGGGGCATGCGCATCGACCTCGCCCCCGACTGGCACTGGGGCCTGGGCTGGGACAGCACGCAGCAGCCGGGCCTGGACGCCGCCGGCGTGCGGGCCTGGCAAAAGAGCGGCAGCACGGTGTTCTGCGCGAGCGACTTCTATGTGCTGCCCCAGGCCGGCATGGCGCTGCTGCTCACGGGCAACGCGCCGGGCTTTCGCCCCGGCCCCATCGCCGAAGGCATCCTGCTGCGGGCCTTGCAGGAAACCGGCCAGCTGCAGGCCCTGCCCTCCAAGGTGAATGCCGTCGCCCCTTCGCTGGCCACCTCATCCACCACCGATGTCGATGCCGTGCTCGGCATCTACGGGCGTGCGTCCAAGCCGCTGAAGGTGGCCTCGCCCGACAGCCAGCAGATCGACCTCTTTGTGTGGTCCGCCGCGCTCAAGGACTGGGAACCGCTGTGCGAGGGCCTGCGCCTGCGCAGCGATGGCTGGTGGTGGTCCGATGCCAGGCCCGGCACGCACTACCGCTGGGAAGAGGCCGACGGCCGCCGCTACCTGATGTCGCGCGAGCCGGCCCGTGCCGGGCATTACTGGGTCACCACGCCCATGGCACAGCAGATGCCGCGCGCGGCCGCCCCGCTGCCCGCCGCCTGGGCCGATCGCCTGGACAGCACCTGGATCCAGGCCAACGAAGCGCCGGAATCGATCCTGCTGGCCGCCGGCGCCATGGCCACCGCCACCCTGCGGGAGCTGCCCGAGCTGCGCGGCTACCTGTTCTGGGACGACCGCCAGTTCCTGCTCCCCCTGTCGGCAGACCGCGCCGGCATGGCGGTGCGGGTGCCCCTGCACGAAGGCCGAGACCTGGTCGAGCTGGTCGTGCGCACGCAGGACCAGCAGGAATGGCTGCACGCGGCGGGCTGGGTCTACCGCCAGGGCGATTGACCTGGCACGCGCGGCCACTGTTCCTTTCACGCGACAGTCAGCCGCTTTCGCCACGGCACCCGCTTGCCACGCGCTGCGCGGCTCGCCACAATGGCGCCTTCTTTCAGCAACGCATGGCCATGTCGGCCACCGCTGAGAGCCCTGGAGGTCACCGCTATGTTTGTTCCCTTGTTCGCTCCTGCCTGACCACAGTCCACCGCCCCGGCTGGACTGTGCATTCACGAGTCCAGCCACGGCAAACAAGCGCACCTTGCACTCAGTGCAGCGCTCCACAAGCCCTGGCTACCTTGCCGGGGTTTTTTGTTTGTGGAGTGCACATGAGTGCCCAAAAATTGTCCCGCGCCTACGCCCAGGGTGAAATCAAGAAGCTGCGCCGCATGAAGCAGCCCCTGGTGCTGAAGCTCGAAGCCTCGGGCCCGCCCCGAAATCCTGTGGCCACCGCGCTGGCCCAGCGCAGCCTGTCCAGCGCGGCAGGCAAGCACATACGCAGCCGCGGGGCCCAGCGCCGCGCGGACAACGTCGCCCTGCGCAAGGCGACCCAAGGCAAGCTACAAAGCGATTGATTGACCGATATGAATCCCTTCACCAATGACGTGCCGCCGCAGCCGCGGCACACCCTGCATCCCACCGCGGCCCTGGCCGCAGGCGGGGTGCCTGCCAGCACCGCAGCCACTTCGCCCGCCACACCGGCACCCGTGCACGCCCATGGCGACACGGCGCCCGCCGCCGTGAGCGCGGCACAACTGGCCGTGCGCCAGCAGGCGCTGGCCCAGGCTGCCGTGCAGCTCAAGGCCGAGCTGTTCGGCATCGACGACGTGATCGACCGCGTGGTCGATGCGGTGCGCGCCTGGTACGTGCTGCCCCAGCTCATCAGCCGCCCGGTCATCGTCTGCCTGTGGGGCCTCACGGGCACGGGCAAGACCCAGCTCACGCGGCGCCTGGCGCAGCTTCTGGGCTACTACGACCGCTTCGTGGAAGTGCAGATGGACGGCTTCAGCCACGGCGCCAGCTACCGCAGCTCCACCATCTCGGGCATGCTGGGCGACTCGGGCATCACCGAGGGTGCGCCCGGCATCCTGGTGCTCGACGAGTTCCAGCGTTTTCGCACCATGGACCGCAAGGGCGAGGACGTGAAGGTCGAGCGCTACCAGGACGTGTGGACTCTGCTCTCGGACGGGCGCCTGCCGCCCGCGCTGAGCGCGCTGTCCAACATCGAGCGCAAGCTGGCCGACGCCCACTACGAGGCCGAGCGCGCCGAGGACGGCGACGACGACGCGCGCGCAGGCAAGGCGCCCTACCGCTTCCAGCTCGACGCCTGGGATGCGCAGGAGCTCAAGCGCATGCTCAAGCTGCAGGAACCGCTGGCCGAGATCATGCAGTGGCCGCCCGCCAAGGTGCAGGCACTGTTCACACGCTTCCAGCAGTCGCACCACTCCTGGGAGACCGACTACAGCAAGTTGCTGGTCTTCGTCTGCGGCAACCTCGACGAGATGTACCACGAGACCGCCCAGCGCGTGGAGGACTGCGATACCGATGCCGACATCTTCCACCGCCTCACGCGCAAGCTCTCGCTGATCGACGTGAAGAAGGCCCTGGGCGAGCGCTTCAAGCCCGAACAGATCGCGCGCCTGGGCAACGAGCACGTGATCTACCCCTCGTTCAGCAAGGCCACCTACGAGCAACTCATCCGCAACCTGTGCACGCGCTATGTGGACGACATCGCCGCACAGTGCGGCGTGCGCTTCGCCATCGGGCAGGACGTGCTCGACGAACTGTATGCCAACGCCGTCTTCCCGGCGCAGGGCACGCGGCCGCTGTTCTCGTCGGTGCATGCCATCCTGAGCGCCAACCTGGTCAACGCCGCGCTGTGGGTCATGCAGGAGCAACTGCCGCTGGCGCAGGAGTTCGCCATCGGCCTGGCTGCGGACAAGCGCCACCTGCGGGTGCAGGGCCTGGGGCCGCAGGGGCCGGCAGAGGCCAGCTTTCCGGTGGTGCTGGAGCTCAACCGGCTCAAGCAGCGCGCCAACGCCGACTTCCGCGCCCTGCTGGCGGTGCACGAGGCCGGCCACGGCCTGGCGTACTGCGTGCTGTTCGGCCATGCCCCGCAGGAGGTGAAGATCAACATCGCCTCCTTCGAGGGTGGGTACAACAGCTTCTCCAGCCTCAAGGCCACCACCCGGCAGAACGCGCTGGACATGATGTGCGTGGGCCTGGCCGGCCGCGTGGCCGAGGAGCTGGTGTTCGGCGAGATGGCCTGCACCACCGGCGCCGAGCAGGACTATAAGCAGGTGACGGCCGAGGCCGCGCGCTACATCCGCCACCACGGCTTCGGCGCGCGCCTGGCGCGCACCGACGTCACGGTGGAGATGGACAACCACGTCAACACCGACATCGGCCCGAGCAACGAGGCCATCGAAGCGCTGATGCAGGAGCAGTACCGGCGCGCCCAGGCGCTGCTGCAGACCCACCGCGAAGCCCTGGGCCGCACGGTGGACGCGCTGCTGCGCCAGGGCACCATCGCCCCGGTGGAGATGGTGGCCCTGCTCCGGGACTGCGGCATTGCACTGGCAGCACCGGCGGCAGGCGGCCTGCCCGACGAAGGCCTGGTGCTGGAGCCGTTTGCGGCCAAACTGGGGGCGTTCCGCAGGGGCGTGTGAGGCGCCTTGCAGCAGGGGGCGGGGTACGCCCTTATGATGCGCGCCTGCCGATACTCTTATTACACCGGTCGCCCCACCCCTCGCTGCCCATGTCCGCCGTCTTCAACTTCACCTTCGTGCCCTGGTTCCGCTCGGTCGCGCCCTACATCCACAAGTTCCGCAACCAGACCTTCGTGATCGGGCTGACGGGTGAAGGCATCGCTGCGGGCAAGCTGCACAGCATTGCGCAGGACCTGGCGCTGATCCAGGCCATGGGCGTGAAGATCGTTCTGGTCCACGGCTTTCGCCCGCAGGTCAACGAGCAGCTGGCCGCCAAGGGGCATGAGGCGAAGTACTCGCATGGCATCCGCATCACCGACTCGGTGGCACTCGACTGCGCGCAGGAGGCCGCAGGCCAGCTGCGCTACGAGATCGAGGCGGCCTTCAGCCAGGGCCTGCCCAACACCCCCATGGCCGGTGCCACGGTGCGCGTGATCTCGGGCAACTTCCTCACGGCACGGCCCGTGGGCATCATGGACGGGGTGGACTTCCAGCACTCGGGCCTGGTGCGCAAGGTGGACGTGGCCGGCATCCAGCGCACGCTGGACATGGGCGCGCTGGTGCTGCTCTCGCCGTTCGGCTTCTCGCCCACGGGCGAGGCCTTCAACCTGGGCATGGAAGAAGTGGCCACCAGCGTGGCCATCGAGCTGCGCGCCGACAAGCTGATCTTCCTGACCGAGGTGCCCGGCATCCGCATGCAGCCCGGCGAGCCCGAGGGCGAGGACAACCCCATCGACACCGAGCTGCCGCTGGCAGCGGCCCAGGCGCTGCTGGCCACGCTGCCCACCGCGCAGAACCCCACCGACACCGGCTTTTACCTGCAGCACTGCGTGAAGGCCTGCAAGGCCGGCGTGGAGCGCAGCCACATCCTGCCGTTCGCGGTGGACGGCTCGCTGCTGCTGGAGGTGTACGTGCACGACGGCATCGGCACCATGGTGATCGACGAGAAGCTCGAAGAGCTGCGCGAGGCCACCATCGACGACGTGGGCGGCATCCTGCAGCTGATCGAGCCGTTCGAGAAGGACGGCACCCTGGTCAAGCGCGACCGCACCGAGATCGAGCGCGACATCGCCGCCTACACCATCATCGAGCACGATGGCGTGATCTTCGGATGCGCGGCGCTGTACCCCTACCCCGAGGCCAAGACGGCCGAGATGGCAGCCGTCACCGTGTCGCCGCAGAGCCAGGGCACGGGCGATGGCGAAAAGCTGCTCAAGCGCATCGAGCAGCGCGCCCGCGCCGCGGGGCTGGAGAGCATCTTCGTGCTGACCACGCGCACCATGCACTGGTTCATCAAGCGCGGCTTCCAGCCGGTGGACCCTGACTGGCTGCCCGATGCGCGCAAGCGCAAGTACAACTGGGACCGGCGCAGCCAGGTGCTGGTCAAGAAACTCTAGTAACTCTAGTTTTCTCTTTTCTCCGGCGCGTCGAGCTGGTGCCCGATGCGCGGCGCCAGGTGCTGGCGCACATGCTCGGCGATGGCCACCGTGGCATCGCCGCCCAGCTCACCGACCATCTGCCGCGTGACCGCGTAGTGCATGGCCAGCAGGCCGCGCAGCTTCTTGAAGGCGGCCGGGTTGTCGTGGCCGGCCACGTAGCCGTCGTTCGCCAGCACGCGCTCGGCCACGCCGGGCGCGGCCAGCGGCACCTGGCAGACGATGGCCATCTGGTCGACCTCCAGGTCGATCTCCTGCAGCAGCTCTTCCCAATGGGACGCGGTGAATCGCTCTTCGTGGTCCATGCGGTGTTCTCCTCCAGTAGGGCTTGCGGCGCCCGAAAAAGCGCCACATGCGCATGTTAAGCTGATTGCTGCACCGCAACAGAATGCCCGTGCCCGCGTCCCCAGGCCTTGGGGGCGCCGCCAGCCGGGCACCCTACTGGGAGCTTTCCATGTCCGACCACGGCAAGGTTTCACACGGCACGGGCGCTGCGGCACCCCTGCCCGCCGAGCACAGCGTTCCCCTCTTCTGGCCCATGGCGGCCGCCTGGCACCTGGGCGAGCAGGCGCTGGCGCTGATGCAGCGCAGCGCAGACTTCGCCACCGAGGCGGCCGTCATCGACCACCCACCCCAGCCCGCATGGGCCACGCCCAACCAGGTGCGGCTGGAGCTGGCCACCCTGCGGCTGCGCGAGTTCACCGACAGCACGGCCAAGGGCATCCCCATCCTGGTCGACGCGCCCTTTGCAGGGCACTGCTCCACCATTGCGGACTACGCGCCCGGCCAGAGCCTGGTGCAGGTGCTCATGGCCGCCGGTGCGCCGCGCGTGCTGGTCACCGACTGGAAGAGCGCCACGCCGACCATGCGCTATTTCGACATCGACACCTACCTGGCCGAGCTCAACGTGGCGGTGGACGACCTGGGTGGCCAGGTCCACCTGGTCGGCCTGTGCCAGGGCGGCTGGCTGAGCGCCATGTTCGCCGCGCGCTTTCCGGGCAAGGTCAAAAGCCTGGTGCTGGCCGGCTCGCCCATCGACACCGATGCCGGCGACGGCCCGATCAAGCGCCTGGCGCACAGCCTGCCGCTGCAGACCTACCGGGACATGGTTGCCGCAGGCCAGGGCCTCATGCGCGGCAGCCTGATGCTGGCCGGCTGGAAGAACATGCACCCGGCCGAGCAGTACGCCAACAAGTACGCCACGCTGTACCGCAACATCGAGGACAAGAGCCAGGTCGCCCGCACCGAGCAGTTCGAGCGCTGGTACGAGAACCCGGTGGACCTGCCCGGCGCCTACTACCTGCAGGCCATCGAGCAGCTGTTCAAGGAGAACCGCTTTGCCAAGGGGCAGTTTGTCGGGCTGGGGCGCACGCTGTCGCTGCGCGACATCACCATCCCCACCTACCTGCTGGCCGGCGAGGCCGACGACATCACCACGCCCGAGCAGGTGTTCGCCGCGGCCGACCTGATCGGCACGCCCAAGCACGGCATCGCGCGCAAGCTGGTGCCCGGCGGGCACATCGGCCTGTTCATGGGCAGCGGTACGCTCAAGGCGGCCTGGCCGGGCATTGCCGAATGGGTATTGGGCCACCGGTGAGACCTGGCCCTGTACGCTTGTTGCCTACCTCAACTTCCGTGATGGACGATGAACAGTTTTGACACCGACTCCCTGCTCGCCCACTGCCGCACGCTGGCGCCGGCGCGCACCGCCATCGTCCATGCGGTCACCGCCAACGTGCTGCAGGCCGCACAGGAGGCGCAGCAGCAAGGGCTGATCACCCCCGTGCTGGTGGGGCCCGCCGCACGCACCCGCGAGGCGGCCGAAGCGGCCTCGGTGGACATCTCGGGCTGGCAGTTGATCGATGCCGAGCACAGCCACGATGCGGCGGCCAAGGCCGTGGCGCTGGCGGCGGCGCGCGAGGTCGATGCGCTAATGAAGGGCTCGCTGCACTCCGACGAGCTGATGGGCGCGGTGGTGAAGAGCGACGCGGGCCTGCGCACCGAGCGGCGCATCTCCCACGCCTTCCTGATCGACCAGGAGAGCTATTCCAAGGCCTTCCTCATCACCGACGCAGCGGTGAACATCGCACCCGATCTGGCCACCAAGGTCGACATCGTGCAGAACGCCGTCGATCTCTGGCATGCGCTGTTCGGCGCGGACATTCTGCCCAAGGTGGCGGTGCTGGCGGCGGTGGAGACCGTCAACCCGAAGATGGTCGCCACGCTCGATGCCGCCGCGCTGTGCAAGATGGCTGACCGGGGCCAAATCACTGGTTGCCTGATCGACGGACCGCTGGCCTTCGACAATGCGATCAGCGTGGAGGCGGCCCGCACCAAGGGCATTGTCTCGGAGGTCGCGGGCAACGCCGACATCCTGGTGGTGCCCAACATCGAGGCAGGCAACATGCTGGCCAAGCAGCTCATCTTCCTCAGTGGGGCCGAGGCCGCCGGCATCGTGCTGGGTGCGCGCGTGCCCGTCATCCTGACCAGCCGCGCCGACAGCCAGCGCGCACGCCTGCTGTCCTGCGCCGTGGCCCTGTTGCTGGCCAACGCGCGCAGCAAGGGGTTGATCAAATGACGCAGCCCCTGGTCCCCGTGCTGCTGGTGCTCAACGTCGGCTCGTCCAGCATCAAGTTCCAGGTGTTCGAGCGCGCATCGCTGTCGGTGCTGATGGCGGGCAAGGTGACGGGCATCGGCACCAGCGGGCAGCTGTCGGCCAAACTCGCCGCTTCCGACGCCCCTGTGCGCACCGCCCTGCCCGCGGCCGACCACGACAGCGCCATGGCGGCCGTGATCGCGCTGATCGACCAGCACGACGATGGCTGGCGCCTGGCAGCCGTGGTGCACCGTGTGGTGCATGGCGGTGCGGCCTTCCACGCACCGGTGGTCGTCACCCCCGAGATCCTGGCCCAGCTGGAGGCGCTGAGCCCGCTGGCCCCCTTGCACCAGCCGCACAACCTGGCCGGCATTGCGGCATCGCAGCGCCTGGCCAGCCATGCGCTGGACATCGCCTGCTTCGACACGGCCTTCCATGCGCGCATGGACCCGCTGTTCCAGGCCTTTGCCCTGCCCCAGGCCCTGCGCGACCAGGGGGTGCGCCGCTATGGCTTCCACGGCCTGTCGTATGAATGGCTGGCGCACGAAATCGCCCGCACCCGGCCCGATCTGCGCGGGGCACGCGTGGTGGCCGCCCACCTGGGCAATGGCGCCAGCCTGTGCGCCATGCACGCAGGCCGCAGCGTGGACACCACCATGGGCATGACCGCGCTGGACGGCCTGCCCATGGGCACGCGCAGCGGCGCCATCGATGCCGGCGCCGTGATCTACCTGCAGCGCGAGCTGGGGATGGATGCAGACCAGGTCGAGCACCTGCTGTACCAGGAGTCGGGCCTCAAGGGCCTGTCGGGCATCAGCAGCGACATGCAGGCCCTGCTGGCCAGTGCCGAGCCGCAGGCGGCCTTTGCGGTGGACTACTTCGCGCTCAAGGTGGCCCAGTACACGGCCATGCTGGCGGTCTCCCTGGGCGGGCTCGACGCCCTGGTGTTCACCGGCGGCATCGGCGAGAACGCCGAGCCGGTGCGCGCTGCGGTGCTGGCGCGGCTGCAGATGCTGGGCCGCTTCGAGACCCTGGTCATCGAGGCCAACGAGGAGAAGATGATGGCGCTGCACGCCAAGCAACTCCTCCAGGCCCAGGCCTGATTTCGCATTACGCCGCCAGGGCCCATTGCGCCACCAGCGCGCCGATCTCGGCCATGGCCGCATCGCGCTGCTCGGGCGGGGCCTCACCGCCGGTCAGGTAGCAGCTCACCACGATGGGTTTGCGCTCGGGCGGCCAGAACACGCCGGCGTCGTTGCTGGTGCCGCGCGATGCGGTGCCGGTCTTCTCGCCCGCCTTCCAGCCCTCGGGCAGGCGGGCGCGCAGGCGCTTGTCGCCCGTCTTGTTGGCCAGCAGCCAGCCCTGCAGCTTTTCGCGCGAGGCCGGTGACAGGGCCTGGCCCAGCGCCAGGGCCTGGATGCAGTGCACCATGGCCACGGGCGTGGTGGTGTCGCGCGGGTCGCCGGGCCTGGCCTCGTTGAGCGAAGGCTCGTTGCGGTCCAGCCGGGTGATGCTGTCGCCCAGCGAGCGCACGTAGGCCGTGAGTGCCGGTGGGCCGCCATTGCTGGCCAAGAGCAGGTTGGCGGCGGTGTTGTCGCTCAGGGTCATGGTGCCTGCGCACAGCTCCTCCACCGTGAGGCCGGCACCATCGGCGTGCGGCTCGGTCACGGGCGAATGGGTGACCAGGTCCTTCCGGGCGTAGGTGATGCGGCGGTCCAGCTTGTCGTGGCCCTGGTCCACGCGGCGCAGGGTCTGCGCGGCCAGCAGCAGCTTGAAGGTGCTGGCCATGGGAAAGCGCTCGCTGCCGCGGTGGGCGATCTGCCGGCCGGTATGGGTGTCGAGCGCGGCCACGCCCACACGGCCGCCCACGCTGGCCTCGATGCGCTGGAGGTCGGCCAGCCAGGCGGCGTCGGCCGCAGAGCCACTGTTTTTCTGCGGGCTGGTCTGGGCCAGGGTGGCCAAGGGAATCAGGCCGATGGCGGCCACAAAGTTGCGTCGTTGCATTCTCTTACCTGTAGGGTTGTTGTCGGAACAGGCGCAACGATACCGGTGGCAGGCCCAATGCACTATCGACAATAATCGCCCCGAGACCCAAGAAAAACTTGGAGCGGTCAACAAAACTCTTCTGGCGTCGTTGCCGCGTCTTGTCGTACTACCGTACTGCCTGCGACGCAGCGCCTAGCCAGAACCGCTTCGCTGAGTTTTGTTGCCCGCTCCAATACCCACTACTGCCATGCACCTGCCGCTCAACGCCCTGCGCGCTTTCGAGGTGTCGGCCCGCCACCTGAACCTGACGCGCGCCGCCGACGAGCTCAACGTGAGCCAGACGGCCGTGAGCCAGCACATCCGCAACCTGGAGGACCGGCTGGGCAAGCCGCTGTTTCGCCGCCTGCCCCGGGGCCTGGCGCTCACCGACGAGGGCCAGGCGCTGCTGCCGGTGCTCAGCGAGGCCTTCGAGCGCATTGCAGCCGCCCTGGACCATGTGAGCGACGCGCGCCCGCGCGAGGTGCTCACGGTGGGCGTGGTCGGCACCTTTGCCGTGGGCTGGCTGCTGCCGCGGCTGCGCGACTTTCAGCAGGCCTGCCCCTTCGTGGACCTGCGCCTGCTCACCCACAACAACCGGGTGGACATGGCCGGCGAAGGGCTGGACTATGCGATCCGCTTTGGCGACGGTGCCTGGCACGGCACCGAGGCCCAGTGCATCTTGCACGCCCCCATGACGGCCATGTGCGCGCCGGCCCTGGCCCACCACCTGCGCCACCCGGCCGACCTGGCGCGCCAACCGCTGCTGCGCACCTACCGCGTGGACGAATGGGCGGCCTGGTTCGAGGCCGCGGGCGCGCCCTGCCCCGTGGTGCGCGGCGCCGTGTTCGACTCGTCCCTGACCCTGGCCGAGGCCGCCGTGCAGGGCGCTGGCGTGGCACTGCTGCCGGTGAGCATGTTCACGCGCGAACTGCAGCAAGGCCGCCTGGTGCGCCCGTTTGCGCTGGAGCTGCAGCACGGCGCCTACTGGCTCACGCGCCTGAAGTCACGCACGGCCAGCCCGGCCATGGAGGCCTTCCACGATTGGCTGATGGCGCAGGTGGGAGCCGCCGCGCAGGCGGCGTAAACAAAGCTTCAGCCCAGGGCCTTGGCAATCACCTCGGCCGGGATCTCGTCCACCTGGGCTGGCTCCAGGAACTCCTGCCCGTAGCGCGCATACACGCCCTCGCGCACGAACACCTGGAACAGGTCGGGGTCGATGTGGCCGTTGTCGCGCATCTTGCACATGATGGCCAGCGCCTGCGACAGCGTCATGCCGCTCTTGTAGGGCCGGTCGGCGGCGGTGAGCGCCTCGAAGATGTCGGCAATGCCCATCATGCGGGCTTGCACCGACATCTGGTCGCGCGTGAGGCCGCGCGGGTAGCCCTTGCCGTCCATGCGCTCGTGGTGGCCGCCCGCGTACTCGGGCACGTTCTTCAAATGGCGCGGCCAGGGCAGCGTCTCCAGCATCTTGATGGTGGCGACGATGTGGTAGTTCACGGTGTCGCGCTCGGCCTGTGTGAGGGTGCCTGAGCGGATGGTCAGGTTCTCCACCTCCTCGGCCGTGAGAAAGCTGGTCTGCACGCCCTGCGGGTTGCGCCACTGGCGCGCGGCCGAGATGTCGCGCACGCGCTGCTGGTCCTCGGCGCGCATGGCCTCGGCGCCCTGGTTGCAGCGGCGCATGAACTCGCGCTCCTCCTCCAGCGTGTGGATGCTGCTCTGCAGCCCCTGCAGCTCCTGCGCCTCGGCCGCGGCGTCCACCACGGGGCGCAGCGCCAGCTGGCGGCGCAGGGCGGCCAGCTCGGCATCGCGCTTGAGCACCTCGAAGCGCGTGTCCACCAGGCCGATGCGGTCGTACAGGGTCTGTAGCTTGGTGGCCTTGTCCACCACGTGCACGGGCGTGGTGATCTTGCCGCAGTCGTGCAGCAGGCCGGCCATCTTGAGCTCGTAGCGGTCGCGCTCGGTCATGGTGAAGTCCGCCAGCGGCCCCTCGCGCGTGGTGTTCACGGCCTCGGCCAGCATCATGGTCAGGGCCGGTACGCGCTGGCAGTGGCCGCCGGTGTAGGGCGACTTTTCGTCGATGGCCAGGTTGATCAGGTTCACGAACGACTCGAACAGCCGCTCGAGCTGGGTGATCAGCAGCCGGTTAGTCAGCGCAATGGCCGCCTGCGAGGCCAGGGATTCGGCCAGGCTCTGGTCGGCCAGCGAGAACTCGGTGACCTCCCCGCTCACGGGGTCGCGCGCATTGATGAGCTGCAACACGCCGATGAGCTCACGGTCATGGTTGCGCATGGGCACCGTGAGGAAGGACTGCGAACGGTAGCCCGTGCGCTGGTCGAACAGCCGCGTGCCCGAGAAGTCGAAGCCCTCTTCGCTGTAGGCGTCGGCCACGTTCACCGTGCGGTCGTGGATGGCCGCATAGGCCGCCACCAGCGAATCGTTGGGCGTGCCATCGGCATTGCGCAGCGGCAGCTGGGGGAAATCGATGGGCCGGCCCGTGGTGCCACCCAGGCGGATGTCGAGCGAATCGGTGCGCACGATCTCGAAGCGCAGCGCGGATTCGTCCTCCGTCACGCTGTAGAGCGTGCCGCCATCGGCCCCGGTGATGGCCTTGGCAGCCTCCAGGATGTTCTCCAGCAGCCGGTCGATGTCGCGCTCGCGCGAAAGCGCCGCACCGATGCCGTTGAGCTGCTCGAGCCGGCGAAAAAGGTGGACGGTGGATTCCTTGCTCATGAAGCGACCCTGGCTGCAACGTTGGCGACCACCCATCGTAACCAAAAGTGACCGCTATCATCAGTCCTTTCTGTCCAGTTTTACACCCGCCTCCGTGCAGTCCGTCACGCCCCCCATCCTCACCGCCGCCCTGTACCAGTTTGTCGACCTGCCCGACTTCGAGGATTTGCGCGCCCCTTTGCAGGCGCTGTGCGAGGCGCACAGCGTGCGCGGCATGCTGCTGCTGGCGCCCGAAGGCATCAACGGCACCATTGCCGGCCCACCCGAAGGCGTGCAGGCCGTGCTGGCCTGGCTGCGCAGCGATGCGCGCTTTGCCGCCCTGCAGCACAAGGAGGCCCTGGGCGAGCGCCAGCCCTTCTACCGCATGCGCGTGCGCCTGAAACGCGAAATCGTCACCCTGGGCGTACCCGGCCTGAACCCGGCGCGCAACGCCGGCACCTACGTCAAGCCCGAGGACTGGAACGCCCTGATCGCCGACCCCGCCGTGGTGGTGGTGGACACGCGCAACGACTACGAGGTGGGCATCGGCAGCTTCGAGCGCGCCATCAACCCGCACACCAGGAGCTTTGCCGAGTTTCCGGCCTGGGTGGAGGCGCAATCGCAGCCCGGCGGCGCCCTGGCCGGCAAGCCGCGCGTGGCCATGTTCTGCACCGGCGGTATCCGCTGCGAGAAATCGACCGCGCTGCTCAAGTCCCAGGGCTTCGACGAGGTGTACCACCTGCAAGGCGGCATCCTCAAGTACCTGGAGACGGTGCCCGAGGAAGACAGCCTCTGGCATGGCGACTGTTTTGTCTTCGACGAGAGGGTCTCGGTGGGCCACGGCCTGGCGCCGGGCCACCACCAGCTGTGCCGATCCTGCCGCATGCCCCTGGGCGCGGCCGAACTGGCCTCGCCCCACTATGTGGCCGGCGTGAGCTGTCCGTATTGCCACGGCACGCGCACGCCCGAGCAGGAGCAGGCCCTGGCCGAGCGCGAGCGGCAGATGCAGCTGGCCAAGGCGCGCGGCGAAGAACACATCGGCGCCCGCCAGCCGGGCACACCTGCACGCGCCACCACGGCCAGTGGCGGGGACGAACCCGCATGAGCACCACTGCCCTGCCTGTCCTCTACTCCTTTCGCCGCTGCCCCTATGCCATGCGCGCCCGCCTGGCCCTGGCCGTGAGCGGCCAGGTGTGCGAGCTGCGCGAGGTGGTGCTGCGCAATAAACCCCAGGGCCTGCTGCAGGCATCGCCCAAAGCGACGGTGCCCGTGCTGGTGCTGCCCGATGGCACGGTGCTGGAGCAAAGCCTGGACATCATGCGCTGGGCGTTGGAGCGCAGCGATCCCGAAGGCTGGCTTACGCCGAGCCAGGGCGATGAGGCTGCCATGCTGGCGCTGATTGCCGAGTGCGATGGTACGTTCAAGCAGGCGCTGGACCGGTGCAAGTATCCGAGCCGGTATCCGGAGGCCGATGGTACCCAGGCGCGGGTGCAGGCCGTGGAATGGCTTCAGGGGCTGGAGGCGCGGCTGGTGGGCCAGCCGTTTTTGTTTGGGGACCATGCAGCGCTGGCCGATATGGCGATTGCGCCCTTTGTGCGGCAGTTTGCGGGCATTGATGCCGATTGGTGGGCGGCGCAGCCCTGGCCCAAGCTGCAGGCCTGGCTCGCGCAGTGGCAGGCGAGCACGCTTTTCGAGGGCGTAATGCCCAAGTTTGACGCCTGGCTGGATGGCACCAAGGGTGTGGTGTTTCCGCCCCCCGAAAGCGCCTAGCGGCCCGTCAGCGCGGCCTGAAAGTCCGATAACGGCACACAATGCCGGCATGCTCTCGCCCTCCTATCTGCGCGCCGGCCTGACGGCACTGGCCCTGGGCATAGGCATGTCCGCCGCTGCGGCGCCATTGCCCGACATGCCGGACACCCTGATCGAAAAGTCGCGCCTAGTGCGCGAGTCGCGCGACCGGGTGTGGGACCCCGCTTCGGGGCAACTGGGCAACCTGCGGCAGCTGCGCATCGTGGCCGAGGGCTGCACGGTGCGCCTGGTGTCAGGGCCAGACAACCGGCTGATCGGCCCGCGCGACAAGGTGGACGTGGGCGAGGACAACTACATACCAGGCGACAAGGCCATGCCGCGCGACGTGGTGCTGTGCGTGCGCGGCGGTGCGCAGCAGCAACAGCCCCGCGGCACGCCCTGCCTCACGCTCCAGGTGGCCACGGCGGACTATTTTCTCCTCAGTGGCGACCGTGCCACCTACCTGTTCGACCGGGTGGAGCAGCCGGCGATGCGCGTCTTCTTGAACCCCAGCTCGCAACTGCACGTGTGGTTTGAAGAGGTGAAGATGGGCTTGCTGAGCGTGGAATCCAACGCCGGTGCACTGGCCGGTGGCACCGGCCAGGTGCAGTGGCTGCAACTCACAAGCACCCAAAGCAGCACCGCCATGCTGTTCCACGAAATGAACGCCCGGCACATCGGCGTGAGCAGCCTCACCCCCGGGGCGCGTTACTCCATCCGCATCGGCCCCGACACCAAGGCGGGCTACTACCAGCCCGCCCGGGCCCCCGGCAATCTGGCCGAGCTGTACCCGATCTGGATCGACGGCTCGCTGGAGGCGCTGGACATACCCGCCAGCCGGGTGCACGCCATGGCGCTGACGCCGGACATCCGCCGCGAGGCGCAGGCCCTGCGCGACGAGGTGCTGGGCCGCGCCGGCCCGCCGCCGGTGCTGCCCTCCCCTGGGCCCGCCGCGCTGGCGCCCGGAGCGCTGGTAGCCACCGCACCGCGCCAGCTGGTGGCCGACGGTTTCCGCCCCTACCTGCCCCCTGGCGTGGAACTGGCCTCGGTGCAATTGCACAAGGCCGGTGGCGCAATGGAAGGCACAGCACCCGACGTGGCGGCCGTGCGCACGCTGGTGCAGTCGCTGGGCCGCTCGCCCGATGTGATCTATGCCCAGGTGGCCTACACCCGCCCCCAGGGTGCGCAAGTGGCCTTTCGGGTGCTGGTCGACCTAGCCTGCCAGGCGCCGGGCGAGCCCAGCGTCTGCCTGCCGGGCAACGGTGGCAGCAGCGCCTACACAGAGGAGCAGATCCGCGGCGAGCTGCTGCCCCTGCTGGGCCCGCAGGTGGAGCTGACTCGGCTGCAGCTGCGCGAAGGCGGCGAGGTGCTGCTGGAAGGCCGCGCCAGCGACGCCGACGCCAAGGCCGCGCTGGCCCGCGTCCGCGAGCAAGCCCCGTGGATACGCGGCTCGTCTAGCGGGGTGGGCAATGGCAGTTTTTCGGCCCGCATGGTGCTGGTGTGCCAGGCACCGCCGCCGCGCCACGGTGGCATCTGCAAGGCGCCGCTCTCGGCCAAGCGCTGACTGGTCTATAGCCAGCGCAGTTGCGCAACGCCATCATCGAGCGTTGCAAAATTTTCAGGGCAGGCCACAGAGGCGGCAATCGTCAAAGAGGTGTAAGCTAGATTGAAGACAGGCCTTAAACGCAGTCAGAAAGAGAACTGTAGCTTGGTTAAGGGAGGCTATACCGACGTCCGAGATGTCCGGAATGTGGCGTCCCGCCTATACAGTAGATCAATAATAGGCAGGAGCGATATTGATAAAGCTGAGACGCGCTGACGAGTCCCTCCACGTAGGGTTAAGGAATGTCGTGGACTACCGTAAGTCCGGACTGAGCCTCAATCACGTCGTCGGATGCCCTCTAGACTGCGGCTACTGTGTACGTCATCTATTTGGGAACTTCGAGATGAAGCAGCCGCACCTTGTCATGGAAGACAAGCTCGCTGTGGAATGCCTCCTGGCGCACTATGCATTTGTGCCACACCGGACGCCACTCCAAATCTTCAATCGAGCAACGGATCCGTTTCTGCCTGGTGTGAAAGATCACTTGTTCTCGACGCTTGAGTTGCTCGATGCCAAAGGGCTGACCAACTTGGTCCTGATCATCACGCGCTGGCACGTATGCGCAGATGACGTGGCTCGACTGGACGCACTGAAACATCTGCGAGTCACCGTGCTTGTGACTTGGTCAGGCATCGATGATCACCGCATTGAGCCCGTTGAAAGTGCAATTGCTGAATCATCGCTTCGAACCTTGTATGCCCACGCCTTGAAGACGCGCTGTGTGCTTTATTGGCGGCCGCTCATCGCCGGGTTTAACGATTCGGTTGAACACATCAGCCGCGCGGCCGAGCTAGCTCAGCACGCGCATGCCACCGTATTTACTGGCTTGTTCTTCCGTGATCAGATCAGAGCCCATTTCCGTTCGTTGGGCGTGGCTGATCTGTACGAGCAAATCGCGCGGCGCAAGATCCTTCCAAGTGAGATTGAACAGCGGGTTCTCTCCGCTTTCGCTGGCAAGCCGATATTTCGGAAGACATCCTGTGGAGTTGGATTCGCGCATGCTACGTCTGACTACAACGGCCACTTTGGCGTCAAGGAGATCTGTGACATCTGCCCGCCGGCCCAGGTGGCGCGTTGCAAAGAGGCGCATCGCGCGCCAAGCGCGGCGGAAGTTGATGCGTTGGCTATGCTCGCAGGTCTCGATCCAGAGTCAATCCGCATTGAAGAAGGAAGGATTGATGTCTCTGATAGCACAGAGCAGCAGCGCTACTTCGTTCAGCACTCGCTGAACTTTCAAGTGCATGATCGAGCACAGCCTCATACACTTCATAGACATGGACGGGCGGATTTAGGATGGCTTTAGCAAATGATCGTTTCTGGGTAGTCGATGTTGAAGGCAACGGCGCAACGCCGCCTGAGATCATTGAGCTTTCGATGGTTGAAGTGGATGACCTTCAATTGACCGGGCGTTCCTATCGATGGCTGATAAAACCTCGACAGGCGATTCAGCCCCTAGCCACTCGCATTCACGGACTGACAAACGAAGTCGTCGCAGGAGCGCCGTCTATCGAGGACATCGCGAGCGACGTTGTCGAATTGCTTGATCGCGTCCCGGTTGTCGGACACAACGTTCGAGTGGAAGTTGATGCGCTTACACGCGCGCTGCCCAAATGGTCGACTGGCAACGCCATTGACACCTTGCGTCTGGCCAAGTTTCTCCGGCCTGGCCTTGAGAGCTACACGCTTGAACGCATAGGCCAGGAACTGGGTTGCACAGCTGAGGCCGAGGCTATCAGCAAGGGCAAGCTTCATTCTGCGCTGTATGACGCAACCCTAACAGCGCTTGTCTTTGTCAGGCTGCTGGGGGGAGAGCCGAAGTCACGCCGATCTGTTGCCGTGCAACAGGCCAGCCTTTTTGATGATAGCCAAGGATCTTTGATATGACCAAACGCGTGTTCAAAATTGGAATTGCCGGCACGCATTCCACGGGCAAGTCCACTTTCGCACTTGCACTCAAGGATAGTCTGGAATCGCGCGGCAAAAAAGTTGGACAAGTTCAAAGTCTGGCGACCGAAGCACGTGCCGCAGGATTTCCGATCCTCACCGAGCACACCATTGACAGTACCTTGTGGATCATCGCTTCGTGCATGAAACAAGAGGCAGAACTTTCCCTCCACTCGGATGTGATCATTGTGGACCGACCTGTTCCTGATGCTGTCGGCTACCTTGATGCAGCGCTCTCAGTGTCAGGGCGGCAAGTAGATGCCGACAGGCTGTCGAAGTTGAAGGAAGTCGCGCGGGCGTATTCAACGGAGTATGACGTTCTGGTGGTGACCGAGTTGGATAGCACTCAGGCGCTTGGTCCGAATCGCGACCAGAATTCGGAATTTCGCCGAGTGGCCGGTGAATGCATCGACGAATTCGTGCGCCAGCTTCCGGTAACGCCTTTGACGCTTACGAGTTCAAACAGCGAGTCGTTGCTTGCCGCTGTGATTGCCAAGGCGATAGTGACTCAGTAAACGTAGGTGCTCGGCCTGGCGATGGTCTGGGCTGATCCAACTAGTCTCGCCGTGCCGACTGGACGAAGCACATTGGTCGGCAGGCTTTAGCACTCTCGGTCGCCAAGGGAACGATAATGGCCTTGCAGTCGCGACACCTGAATGGCGGTCATCGCTGCAAAGGGGTGAATGGCCGCTTTGCAGCGATTGGAGCCAACGGCTTTCTACGCGCGTGCGGCCTCATGAGTTTTTGGCTATTGAGACCATGAGCAGATCGTGGCCCACTTAAATTAACGGATCGCGGATCAAGCTGGGACCAGCACGTAGACGGGCGTGTAGCTGCCGCCTCCGCCGATAAATCCAACTCCGGGTATGACTCTGTGGGCATGCCGGACATCTCGGATCGCCCGCATTGCGTCACGCCAAATCAGCACCGATGCTGCCGCTACTGCGTCACCTACATCTTCTAGCTCCCAGGACGACAGTTGGCATCCCTCAAGCGGCTCTGGCCCGATATCTGGCCTTGAAAGGTTGACTTTGAAAAGCGCGCCTTTGTGCGGCAGTGCCGCAAGGGGAAACCAGTAGGTTTGAAAGTTGCTGCCAAGTTCAAAGAGGTCACGGACTGCCGGGAAGGCTGCGATGCTAGGTAAACCGTGCACGATTGCGCGGTCTGCGAACTCAAACAGCTCTTGGTTAATTTTCCCAAGCATCTGATAATCATCGAGAACCTTAGGCCGTCGAGCGAACACCACCAACACCCGAAAACGCTGACTGGCGTGCAGCTCCTGCGCGGCGCGGTTTCCCTCGCGCGTCGCCCAGAAGTACATCGGCACAGCTGCACCGAATCTCTGCCTCAGGTATGAGATGAGTGGCGGCAGTATGGCGTATTCCGCCGTCCGCTCAGTGAAGAAACTCGACATAGGTTCAGGTTGGCAAGGTGTATTGCTGCTACCCACGAGTGCCACTGCGCAGACAGAATTGTCCGATACAGCACACATCGCAATTAAAACGTTTCCAAGCTCGCTCGGCATCCGATTCTGTTATTTTCGGTTCCAAAAGTCTACGCTGCTACCCTCGGTCCTCCGAGGCCGGAATTTGATAGTGCCAAGGAGGCTCGCCGTGCCGAGAGATTCTCTACAGCTTCGCGATGACCTACTCGCATGCCTGCCGAGCCTTGTGATCGACAGGCCGCTCGCAGAGTCGGGGCAGCGCGTGGTGTACTTGGCACACTTCGTCGACGCCAGCATTCCGGCAGACGTGCTACCTCCAGACGGTGACGACCCGGACTTGAGGCCGTTCCTCCACGGCTGGGAAGCTTGGGGCAAAATTGTGGTGAAGGTGGTGTCCGGTGCGGACAACACCGCCTTGGCCAGACTTCAAGCTGAAACTGCCATCCTTGAGGATGTCAGACCAGCCAGCTTCCCTAAGCTGTTGTTTTGCAACCTGTTCACGGAAAACCCAGTCACCGATGAGCGCCTCGCCGAGCGGTTATATGTCTCAGTCGAAGAATTCGTCGACTCAACACCGCTTTGCGACATGGCCGATAAGTACAAAGGTGATGAGAGAGGTATCGCGACGCTCGCGCTGGGAATCTCCAACGCGCTGCTGCCGCTCTGGGTTCATCATCGAAAGTTCGTACATCGCGACATTAAGCCTGCTAACTTGCTGATCCAGCGCTCGGGTGAGGTTATGGTCATTGACCTCGGGATCGTTCGGGAGACTGGCGCACCCGGGGTGACGCATGACGGTCCTGGTCCTGGCCCTTTCACGCCAGGGTATGGTGCACCCGAGCAGATGGCTAACGAGAAGGAGGCGGTGACCTTCAAGACTGACTTTTTCTCTATCGGCGTGGTTATGTACCGACTCATGGCCGGCGTAGAACCATTCGCCTCAAAGCCGGGCATGCAGATGCACGAAATCATGATTGCTGCCGCCGGATATGAGCCCCCGACGTTGGAGAAAGTCGCGGGTGCGTCACGGGCTTTCTCCGACTTCGTGGCTAGAGCAATGATGAAGGAGCCATGGCAGCGGCAGCGCACTCCAGCGCTATTTATCGAAGAATTGCAAGAAATACTGGCGATCTAAAAAGGGAGCACACATGGCGCTGGGATTACTTCATCAGGTCGGGCACAACAGCAACTGGAATGTCGAATCGTTTCAGACAGACGGGTGTGGCGACGGCCTGATCTTGAGCCCGCTTCACCAGGCAAAGGCCACGGTGGAAAAGCTGCCGGTTGCAACTCGCTCTGCATCGATCTTTGACCCTCAGTTCTATCTGCCCAGCTCGCGCAAGCCGAAGCTGATGACATATCCTTTCTTCCCGGAGCAGGTCGATGGCGGGTTTCAGACTGCTACTTTCGTCGCGCACGCCTCTGAGGTTGCCAAAGCCTGCATCGACTTTCAGATCGACCAGGGATTCCGAAAGGTCGTCGTGCCCACTAGGTACATCAACCAGATGTACCCGTCGTACTTTGATCAACAGCGGATGTTCACCATTGACGCGTTCATGGAGCATGCAGGGGATCGTCCTCTGTGCCTGTCTGTGGCACTCACGGCACCCATGATCCAGGACGCGGACTGGCGCCGGCGCGTCCTGAACTGGATTACCTCCTTCCCAAATGTGGACGAGGTTTATTTGATGTATGAGCACGAGCGCAACACCAAGCAGGTTCAAGACGCGCAGTTCCTAAGCGATTGCATGGCGTTCTGTTCCGATGTGTTGAACACCGGCCTTGGCCTGGTCTTGGGCTACACAAACACTGAGGGACTTCTCTACTCCGCGGCCGGTGACCTCACCATCACCATGGGCGCGTTCGAGAACACACGCATCTTCTCGGTGGACAAATTCCTAGAATCGGAGGGGGAGCGGCGTGGCCCAAAGGCCCGGATTTACCTTGCTGGATTGCTCAACTGGGTGCAGTTTGAAGATGCCAAGCGAATCCGTGATAGGGCACCGCGCGTTTGGCAACAGGCCTATAGGGCGACGCCCTGGGCGGATGAGGCGTTGGCTCGCTTGATCGAGCCGACGTTCAATCAGTCGCCGCTATACAAGCACTACTTTCGCAACATGCAAGACCACATCGACGAGCTTCGCCCTCTATCGCTCGCTGAGCGTAGAACATTGCTTATTCGCAAGATCGATGCGGCATTGGCGGCGTACCGAGAAATCGACCGCGCGGGTGTGCCGCTTGAGAAGCACGGACAAGCTGGCCACCTGCAAAAATGGCGACAGGTGCTAGCTGGCGTCTGAGACGCTCTTGCGGGTAAGGGCGCGAGACGACAGCACCGCCTGAGCCTGCCATCGCTTGGCGGGACTCATAGGGCCTTGCGTTAGGGCAGTGTTGTGAATGAACAGGCCTTGCCCGCGCTCAATGGAAGCTAGGCCCACGCCAGCGACTCGAAAACGGTCCAGCTGAACAATGGCTGGCCGTGCAAAGGCGTGGTCCAGTACGACCCAGGACTCATCTGCAAACTGGAGATTTCTGTATGCTTGGACTAGCACATGCTGCCAGTCACTTATCTTGGCCTCTACCGCAATAAGCCGCTCGAATGGAGGCGTGCGAAGGCCTGAGATGGACAACGAATTCTTTGACTGCGTGGCGACGCCCGCTGCGGCCAACTGCGCTACGACTCTCTGCGCTGCGCTTTCGGAAGTGCCCAGAACGGCTGCGAGCTCGGCCCGGCTCTTAATTGTGTCGCCTACGCCCCGTCTGAGGAGAACGGCGAGACGAGGTGAAACCATCGCGGCAATCCGCAATGCCTTAGTGCTACGTGGTGCACGTTTTGCTAGAACAAGATCAGCGACGCCCACGCCGGCATCGACCTCTAGCTCCACGCGATATTCTTGACGCCTTGCGCGTGCTACGCAGGCGATGATGGCCTTTACGAGGGCCGCTTCCGACTCAAATCCAGTGCTTCTCACGCCTTTTAGCTCGTTCTCTTATGTTGGTAGGCGACGCATCGCGACGACATGCGGTAGCGCTTGGTCTCGCTAATGCATGCGTTTTACCGACTGGCGCAACAACTCGTCCCAGTGCAACTGGGTCACTACTTATCTATCACCGAAGGAGGGGCGGCCTCCCTTGTCGACCTTGTCGCAATGACCCATTTTGAAACAAAAGAGGCGGGGTCGGAGCGGGGTACCTGTCAAGAAGATTTCGTGCGGTGACTCGTCCCAGCCTAAAGAAGTGGTAATTCGTGTAGGAATTGGCAATCGGCTGGCCGCTTCTGGCAGCTATCGTAGCATCGGCCATCGTCAGTTGGTCAGAACACCGAGTCAGTCAGAATGCAGCAATAGCGTGCCGCACAACTCCCCCATGGACCTCCGCCGCCTAACCTATTTCGTAGCCGTAGCGGAAGAACGCCACCTGGGCCGTGCCGCCGAGCGCCTGCACCTGTCCCAACCCCCGCTCACCCGCCAGATCAAGGCCCTGGAGGCCGAAGTCGGCGCGCAGCTCTTCGAGCGCACTCCCCGCGGCATGGTGCTGACCCATGCGGGCGAGACCCTGCTGCGCGACGCCAAAGCCATCTTCGGCATGGTGGACCAGGCGGCGGACCGGGCGCACCGGGCGGCGCGTGGCAAGCTGGGGCGGCTGGATGTGGGGGTGTATGGCTCGGCCATCTTCGGCATCGTGCCGAACATCCTGGCGCGGTTTTCGCGCGAGAACCCCGATGTGGAGATATCCCTGTACCACGCGCAGACGCCGCAGCAAGTAACTGCGCTGCGGCAGGGCCGGGTGCTGATCGTGTTCGAGCGGTTATTACCGGCCGACAGCGACCTGCAGGTGGAGCGCGTGGCCAGCGAGCCGCTGTGGGTGGCGATGTCGGACACCCACCCGCTGGCGCGGCGCAAGAAGGTCCCCGTTTCTCTGCTGCGCAACCATGCGCTGGCGGTGGGCTCATCCCCTTCGGCCACGGCCACGCTGCTGCGGCTGTGCGCCGAGGAAGGCTTTGAGCCGCAGATCGCCACGCAGACCAGCGATGTGGTCATGGCCACGATGCTGACCGCCTTCAGCAACTGCCTGACGGTGGTGCCCTACTCCATGCTGAGCGTGCAGTTCCCCGGCGTGCGCTATGTGCCGCTGGTGGCGGCGCGCGGCGAGGCGACCATGGACCTGTACTGCTTTTACCGCAAGGACGAGGCATCGCCACTTCTGCAGCGGATGCTTGAGACGGTACGGAACTACAGCGCCTCTGGCGCAGATTGACTCTCGGAAACTCCTTACCGAAAAGGTATGGAGTTGAACGAAATTGGGAATGGACGTTTCTCGTGGACGGGTGAACACTGCGATGCAGGTCACACAAGAACACGGAGACAACATTGAGTTCACGTCCATTCAAGCGCCTGCTTTTGACGGGCGCAGCCGGCGCGCTCGGCCGCGTGCTGCGGCCGGCCATGCGGGGCCATGCCTCGGTCCTGCGCGTTTCAGATATCCAGCCGATGGAGGCGTCAGGCAGTGACGAGGTCGTCGTCTGCGACCTGGCCGACAAGGCGGGCACCGATGCGCTGGTGGCGGGCTGCGATGCCATCGTGCACCTGGGCGGCATTTCGGTGGAGCGGCCGTTCGAGGAAATCATCGAGTCGAACATCCGGGGCACCTTCCACCTCTACGAAGGCGCGCGCAGGCATGGCGTGAAGCGGGTGGTGTTTGCCAGCTCGAACCATGTGGTGGGTTTTCACCCGCAGGACGAGCACCTGCAGACCGACTGCGAGCGGCGGCCCGATGGCTACTACGGCATCTCCAAGGCGTTTGGCGAAGACCTGTCGCGCTT
This sequence comes from Acidovorax sp. GW821-FHT10A04, assembly GCF_059415825.1. Lineage (NCBI taxonomy): Bacteria > Pseudomonadati > Pseudomonadota > Betaproteobacteria > Burkholderiales > Comamonadaceae > Acidovorax > Acidovorax sp. GW821-FHT10A04. Next base: position 36,954 of record NZ_JBWKNZ010000014.1, on the reverse strand, counting down.
TTACTTCGACCGCTATGGCATCGAGACCGTGTGCCTGCGCATCGGCAGCGCCTATGCCGCGCCCAAGGACCAGCGCATGCTATCGACCTGGCTGAGCTTTGGCGACCTGGAGGCGCTGGTCGGCCGGTCGCTGCTGGCGCCCGAGATCGGCCACCTGATCGCCTACGGCATGTCGGCCAACCCCTCGGTGTGGTGGAGCAATGCCAAGGCGGCGCGCCTGGGCTTTGCGCCTCAGGATACGTCCGCGGCATTCGAAGGCGCCAGCGCGCTGCCGGCCGCCCTGCCCGGCTCGCCGGAGGCACGCTACCAAGGCGGGTCCTTCGTGGTCCGTGGTCCTTTTGAAACCCTGCCCGAGGTGCCCCAATGACGGTCCGTTTCGGCGTGGTGGGCATCGAGCACCGCCATATCTACCACCTCATCCAGGGCCTGCTGGACGCGGGCGCAACCTGCGCCGGCTATGCCACCTCGCACGCCGACCCGCTGGTGCTGCAGGGCGTCCAGTCGCGCTTTCCCGGCCTGAAGGCCGTGGAGTCGGCAGAGGCGCTGCTCGATGACGACTCCATCCAGCTGATCGTCACGGCCGATGTGCCAGTACGACGCGCAGAGCTGGCCGTCGATGCGATGCGGCGCGGCAAGGACGTGCTGACCGACAAGCCGGGCGTGACCAGCTTTGCGCAACTGGCAGCGGTGCAGGCCGCCGTGCGCGAGACCGGGCGCATCTTTGCGATCTGCTTTTCCGAGCGGCACATCGTGCCCTCAGTGGCCATGGCCCAAAAGCTGGTGCAGGACGGCGCGCTGGGCAAGGTGTTCCACACCCTGAGCATGGGACCGCACCGGTTGAACGCGGCCACCCGGCCGGCCTGGTTCTTCGACAAGGCTTATTACGGCGGCATCCTGGTGGACATTGCTTCACACCAGATCGACCAGTTCCTAGTGCTCACCGGCTCGACCGATGCCACGGTGGCCCATGCCGTGCACTCGCACATCGGGCAGGCCACGCCCGTGAGTTTTCAGGACTTTGGCGAGATCGCGCTGGCCTCACGCGACAACACGGCGCGTGGCTATATCCGCGTGGACTGGTTCACGCCGGATGGCCTGCCCACCTGGGGCGATGGGCGCCTGTTCATTGGCGGCACCGAAGGCTCGATCGAGATACGCAAGTACGTGGACATCGAGGGCCGCGCCGGCGGCGAGCACCTGTTTCTGTGCGACCGCAAGGGCACGCGGCATATCGACTGCAGCCGGGAGCCCATCACCTTCTTCCGAGATCTGGTCGCCGATGTGCAGAACCGCACGGACAACGCCGTGCCGCAGGACCATGTGTTTGCCGTGAGCCGGCTGGCGCTGGAGGCGGATGCGCTGGCTACATCAGGGAGCACCACTCCATGAAGAAGCTGGGCATTGCACTCCTGGGCGTGGGCCCGGGCTCCGAGCCGCACCTGCAGAGTCTGGCCACGCTGGCGGACAGCGTGGACCTGCGCTGGGCGCTGGCCCGCAGCAACCCCGACAAGGCCCGGGCGGCGGTGCCGCCGAGCACCCGGGTAACGGGCGATCTGCAGGAGATCCTGGGCGACCCGCTGGTCGAGGCGGTCATCGTGGCGACGCCGGCCTATACGCACCTGGAAATCGCCTCGGCCGCGCTGGTGGCCGGCAAGCACACCCTGGTGGAGAAGCCGCTGGACGTGACCCTGGCCCGGGCCGAGGAACTGGTGGGCCAGGCTGCAAGCCATGGTGTGCAGCTGGGCGTGGTGCTGCAGCACCGCTTTCGGCCGGGGGCGCAGCGCCTCAAGCAGCAGCTGGATGCCGGCACGCTGGGCGCCGTGCAGAGCGCCGTGCTGCAGGTGCCCTGGTGGCGTTCACAAGAGGGCTACTACGCCAAGGCCGGGCGCGGCACGCTGGCGCGCGATGGCGGTGGCGTGCTGCTGACCCAGGCCATCCATGCGATCGACCTGTTCCGCAGCCTGGTGGGCGTGCGCGCCGTGGTGGCCTCGCAGATTGCGACCACGGCGATCCACGAGATGGAGACCGAAGACTTCGCCAGCGCCCTGCTCACCCTAGGCAATGGCGCGCCGGGTGTGCTGGTGGCCACCACGGCCATGTACCCGGGCCGGGCCGAGGTGCTAGAGCTGGTGTGCCGCCATGCCACGGCCACGCTGGAGGGTGGCAACCTGCGCGTGCAGTACCACGACGGCCGCGTCGAAACCCTCGACGGCGAGTCGAAATCGGGCAGCGGCGATTCGATCATGGACTTTTCGCCCGATGCGCACATTGCCCTGCACCGGGACTTCTTTGGCGCCGTGGCCGAGGGCCGGGCCCCCACGGTGACGGGTGCCGAGGCCCTGGCCACGCACCGGCTCATCGACCAGATCGTGCGGCAAGGGCAAGCCGCCTGAAGCAAGCAAGCCAAGTAAAGCAATTACCACAAGGAGACAAAAGCCATGAAGAAAGTGTTCCACCAGATCGCACTGGCCCTGACGGCACTGTGCGCAGCCACCCTGCCCGCGCACGGCGCCGACTTTCCGACCAAGCCCGTCAAGATCGTCGTGCCCTATGCGCCCGGCGGCACCACCGACGTGCTGGCCCGCTTCATCGGGCAGCGCCTGTCCGAGAACCTGGGCCAGTCCGTGGTGGTGGACAACAAGCCCGGTGCCGCCGAGGCCGTGGGTGCAGGCCTGGTGGCCAAGGCGCCGGCCGACGGCTACACCCTGCTGCTGTCGACCATGACCACCCAGGCCATCAACCCCACGCTGTTTCCCAAACTGTCGTTCGATGCGACCAAGGAGCTGACGGCCATTGGCCGCGTGGCCGACGTGCCGGCCATGATCGTGGTGAACCCTGGCGTGCCGGCCAACACCCTGCCGGAGTTCCAGCGCTACCTCAAGGCCAACCCGGACAAGAGCTATGCCTCGCCCGGCAACGGCACGCCCAACCACTTGGCCACCGAGCTGTTCAAGCGCGCCGCTGGGGTCGAGGCCCTGCACGTGCCGTACAAGGGCGGCGCACCGGCCGTGCAGGATGTCATGGCCGGGCAGGTGCAGTTCATGCTGATCCTGGCACCCGAGGCCATGCCCCTGGTCAAGACCGGCAAGCTGCGCAACCTGGCCATCACCACCCAGCAGCGCTCGCCCATGTTCCCTGACCTCCCGACCGCCTCGGAACAAGGCGTCAAGGACTTCGAGCTGGTGGTCTGGTACACGCTGCTGGCGCCTGCGGGCACGCCCAAGGACGTGGTGGCCAAGCTCAATGCCTCGCTGAACGCGGTGCTCAAGGAAAAGCAGACGATGGACAAGCTGGCCGAGCTGAGCATCAAGCCCGCGGGCGGCACACCCGATGAGGCCATGGCCTATGCCCGAAGCGAGGCGGCGCGCTGGAAGAAGGTGATTGAAGACGCGGGGATCAAGGCGGAGTAAGACTTCCCCGCCCCAAAAGAAAAGGCGCTCCAAGGAGCGCCTTTTGCATGGTGGCTGCGGCGCGGTCACGCACGAAGCGGCAACTGCCTGGAAGCGCGCTTGAGCAGCAACGCCATGGCGATGCCCATCCAAAGAAGCGGAAAGCCCGCAATGGCCGCCAAGCCCACCAGCAGGGGGTTGAACCCCGAAAGCACCGCCAGCACCACAGGTACCGTGCCGATGCCCAGCAAATAGGGGATCGCGCGCTGGCAATTGCTTGGAGCAATCCTCCACACCAGCACCTCTGCCAGAACGCGGCCGGCGAGTGATAAAAGGACGACACCTTGGCCCAGGCCAATCAGAAATGCAATGGCGAAGAAGGCCGGCCCGTCTCCACCGCTCGGGTTCTTCGCCAGGTCATTGTGCAGATACACCCCGCCTGCGATCCAAAGTGCGAAGGCCAGAACAAGGCCGATCGCCGCGTATTTCCGGCGTGGCACCACCGCCGGAAGTGATGAGATGGCAAGCAGCAGGGTGAATGTGAGGGATGAGAGCATGGGGGTTTCTATCGCTCAACAAGTGTCTCGAAAACCGCCTGGGCGGCTTGGCTTCGAACCCCGACCGATCCCGAAGGAGCTGGGCGAGGCCGTGCTTGAAAGTATGGCGAGCGTGTGTGAGGCGAGGATGAAGTAGCTGCGTACGCCTGGGTCACCTGCACATTGGCCGCACCTGAATGAGCCACCACCAGCGAAAAAAACAAAAGGCGCTCCGAAGAGCGCCTTTTCATGATGGCCGAAGATTGTGCGGACCGACTCAAGCCATCGAGTACCCTGCCCCGCCGCGGCGCCCGCCCTTGAGGTGGCGCGCCAGCAGCACCAGCATCACCAGGCCAAAGCCCACGAAGCAGATGAACGACCAGTTGGCGATGGAGCCGCCCAGGAAGGTCCAGTCGATGGCAGCGCAGTCGCCCGAGCCGCGGAAGATCATGGGAATGGCGCGGCTGATGGGGTAGTTTTCGATCATGCCGTAGAAGTCGCGCCCGCAGGTGGCGACCTCGGGCGGGTACCACTGCAGCCAGCTCTGGCGGGCGGCCACGAAGGCGCCGAAGCCGGCGATGAGCACGGCGATGCCGGCCAGCGACATCCACCAGCCGCGCGAGTCGCGTGCGGCGGCCAGGCCGGTGAAGATGGCCACGCCGATCAGCGCGTAGCGCTGCACGATGCACATGGGGCACGGCTCCAGCCCTACCACATGCTGCAGGTACATGCCGAAGGCCAGCATGGCCACGCAGGCCAGGCTGATCAGCCCGAGGATGCGGCGCGGGGCCGTATAGATCCAGTTCAACAACACCATCATTCTTGTCCTTGTGGCCGCCCCGCACCCGGTTTGCCCCAGGTGCCCAGAGGGGCCACAAGGCAAGCGTCAGATGTTGGCGGCGTGGTCCAGAAAAACCTTGGCGCGGCGCGGTGTCACCACCAGCGTCTCACCCTCCTTGAAACCCATCTCCTTGAACTGCTGCGCGGGGATCTGTGCCTCGATCAGCGTCTCGGGATTCGAATTGTCCGCTGGTTTGTGATCGTCGGACGGAATAAGTTCCAGCCGCGCGATCGGGCCGACCACGATGGCACGGCTCAGCTGCGCCACGATGCCGGTCGGGCGGCCCGCCGCATCGACGCCCACGCCCGGCGAGTAGCGCTGCACATCGAGGTCGTGCGGGCGCACATAGGCAAAGGCCTTGGTGTCCTGCGCGTCGGCGTGCTCGGGGGCATCGAGCTGCATGCCGTCGAGGTGCACCAGGCCCTCGTGGGCGCGGCCCTGGAACAGGTTCACGTCGCCCAGGAAGCCGTAGACGAAGGGGCTGGCCGGGTGGTCCCAGACCTGCTGGGGCGAGCCGCTCTGCTCGATGCGGCCCTGGTTGATGACCACCACGCGGTCGGCCACTTCGAGGGCTTCTTCCTGGTCGTGGGTCACGAAGATGCTGGTCACATGCAGTTCGTCGTGCAGGCGGCGCAACCAGCGGCGCAGTTCCTTGCGCACCTTGGCGTCCAGGGCGCCAAAGGGCTCGTCGAGCAGCAGCACCTTGGGCTCCACCGCCAGGGCGCGGGCCAGCGCAATGCGCTGGCGCTGGCCGCCCGACAGCTGCGAGGGGTAGCGCTCGGCCAGCCAGTCGAGCTGCACCAGCTTGAGCAGGTCGGTGACCTTCTTCTTGATCTGGGCCTCGCTCGGGCGCTCGCCACGCGGCTTGACGCGCAGGCCGAAGGCCACGTTCTCGAACACGGTCATGTGGCGGAACAGCGCGTAGTGCTGGAAGACGAAGCCCACATTGCGCTCGCGCACGTGCACGTCGGTGGTGTCCTCGCCCGAGAAGTGGATGGTGCCCACGTCGGCCGTCTCCAGGCCGGCGATGATGCGCAAGAGCGTGGTCTTGCCGCAGCCCGAGGGGCCGAGCAGTGCGATCAGCTCGCCCGAGGCGATGTCCAGGCTCACGTCGCGCAGCGCATGGAAGTCGCCGAACTGCTTGCTGACGTTGCGAATTTCGATACTCATGGTGTGTGCTTTCTTGCTTGCTTCAGCGCGTGGACGGTGCCACGGCGGGCGCGGGGCGCTCGGGCGGCAATTCGGCCGCGGCCTTCATGTCCTGCTCGTTGCGCCATTCGGCAATCGACTTGATGACCAGGGTGACCAGGGCCAGCAGCGCCAGCAGCGAGGCGGCGGCGAAGGCGGCGACCGACTGGTACTCGTTGTAGAGGATTTCCACGTGCAGCGGGATGGTGTTGGTCTGGCCGCGGATGTGGCCCGAGACCACCGACACTGCGCCGAACTCGCCCATGGCGCGCGCATTGCACAGGATCACCCCGTACAGCAGGCCCCACTTGATGTTGGGCAGCGTGACGTACCAGAAGGTCTGCCAGCCGGTGGCGCCGAGCACGATGGCGGCCTGCTCCTCGTCGTTGCCCTGGGCCTGCATCAGCGGGATCAGCTCGCGCGCGATGAAGGGGAAGGTCACGAACACGGTGGCCAGCACGATGCCGGGCACGGCAAAGATGATCTTGATGTCGTGCGCTTGCAGCCAGGGGCCGAACCAGCCCTGTGCGCCGAACATCAGCACGTAGACCAGGCCGGCCACCACGGGCGACACCGAGAACGGCAGGTCCACCAGCGTGGTCAAAAAGGCCTTGCCCTTGAACTCGTACTTGGCGATGCACCACGCCGCCGCCACGCCGAACACCAGGTTCAGCGGCACGGCGATGAGCGCAGTGATCAGCGTGAGCTTGATGGCCGACCAGGCATCGGGCTCGCGCAGGCCATCGAGGTAGGCGCCAAAGCCCTTGCGCAGCGCCTCGGCGAACACCGCGGCCAGCGGCAGCACCAGGAACAGCAGCATGAAGGTCAGCGCCACAGTGATCAGCGTGTAGCGCACCCAGGGCGCCTCGGTCGTGCCGGCGCGCGCACGGCGCACCGTGCGGGAGTTGTTGCCACTCATGCGGGTGCTCCTGCGTGACGGCGCTGCCAGGCCTGCAGCGCGTTGATGACCAGCAGCAGGATGAACGAGATCACCAGCATGACCACGGCCACGGCGGTGGCGCCGGCATAGTCGTACTGCTCGAGCTTGCCGATGATGATCAGCGGCGTGATTTCAGAAACCATGGGCATGTTGCCGGCGATGAAGATCACCGAGCCGTACTCCCCCACGGCCCGGGCGAACGCCATGGCAAAACCGGTGAGCAGCGCGGGGGTGATGGAGGGCAGGATGACCTTGGTGAAGGTCTGCCAGCGCGTGGCGCCCAGGCAGGTAGCGGCTTCCTCGAGCTCTTTTTCGGCGTCTTCGAGCACCGGCTGCACCGTGCGCACCACGAAGGGCAGGCCGATGAAGATCAGCGCGATCACGATGCCCGCGGGCTTGAAGGCCAGCTGGATGCCCAGCGGCTCCAGGTACTGCCCGACCCAGCCGTTGCTGGCCAGAAGCGCCGTTAGCGAGATGCCGGCCACGGCCGTGGGCAGCGCAAAGGGCAGGTCCACCAGCGCGTCCACGATCTTCTTGCCCGGAAACTTGTAGCGCACCAGCACCCAGGCAATGAGCAGGCCGAAGAACAGGTTGACGATGGCCGCCAGGAACGAGGCGCCGAAGGTCAGCCGGTACGAGGCCACCACGCGCGGCGCGCTGATGGCCGCCCAGAACTGGTCCCAGGTGAGGGTGAAGGTCTTGAAGATCAGTGCCGACAGCGGGATCAGCACGATGATGCTCAGGTAGAACAGCGTGTAGCCCAGCGTCAGGCCAAAGCCGGGCAGCACCCGTTTGGACGCACGCCGGCCGGCCGGCGCAGGGGCCTGTAGGGCACCCCGCGCGGCCACAGAGGTCGCAGCGGTCATGGTTTACTTGGCGCCAGGCGTGTAGAGCTTGTCGAACTGGCCGCCGTCGTTGAAGTGCACCTTCTGGGCGTCGCTGAGCGAACCGAAGTACTTGGCCACGGTGAACTGCTTCAAGGGCTTGAAGGTATCGGCGTACTTCTTGAGCACGGTCTCGGAGCGCGGACGGATGGCGTGCTTGGCCGCGATCTCCTGGGCTTCTTCGGAGTACAGGTAGTCCAGGTAGGCCTTGGCCAGTGCGGCCGTGCCCTTCTTGGCCACGGTGCGCTCGACCACGGCCACGGGGTTCTCGGCCACCACGCTGACCGACGGATAGATCGCATCGACCTTGCCGGCGCCGAACTCGCGGTCGATGGAGACCACTTCGGATTCGAAGGTGATCAGCACATCGCCCTGGTTGCGCTGCAGGAAGGTGGCGGTGGCGTCACGGCCACCCTTGGCCAGGATGGGCACGTTCTTGTAGAGCTTGCCCACGAACTCGGCGGCCTGCGCTTCGGTGCCGCCCTTTTCGCGCACGGCGCCCCAGGCAGCCAGGTAGGCATAGCGGCCGTTGCCGCCGGTCTTGGGGTTGACCACGATGACCTGCACGCCGGGCTTGATCAGGTCGTCCCAGTCCTTGATGCCCTTGGGGTTGCCGTTGCGCACCAGGAACAGCATGGTCGAGGTGGTGGGCGATGCGTCGTGCGGGAATTTCTTGGCCCAGTCCTTGGCCACCACGCCGCTGTCGGCGAGGAACTGCACGTCGGTGGTCGTGTTCATGGTGACCACGTCGGCCGCCAGGCCGTCGTTCACGGCGCGCGCCTGGGCGCTGGAGCCGGCATGCGACTGGTCGATCTTCACGTCCTTGCCGGTGGTCTTCTTGTAGTGGGCCGAGAACGCGGCGTTGTAGTCCTTGTAGAACTCACGGGCCACGTCGTACGACACGTTGAGCAGCGAGTCCTGGGCCAGCGCCATGCCGCTCGCGGTCAATGCCAGAGTGGCCAGGAGAGTCTTGAGTTTCAAAGAAGTCATGTGGCGTAGCCCGTAAGGAAAAGCGGAAGATGCCACATTGTGCGCACAGCGCCTTAAAACTCAAAAGAATACATTCTTGTTAATTAATCGGATTTTGGAATAAAGAAACAAGATGTAGTCGCATTGGCAGCACCGGCCTGCGGCCCGGTGCGGGCGCGGATACGCTCAGGCCGAGGCCTGCCAGGCAGGTGCTGGCGCGGGCGACGCAGCGACGCCGCCCTGCTCGCCCGTCAGCGACTGCAGCAGCGCCCAGCCCAGGGGCCATTCGCCATGGCCCGATTCCACATTGATGTGGCCGGCCTGCTGCATGCGCACGAACTCGCTGCCCCAGGCGCGGGCATATGCGCCGGCCAGGCGGATCGGGCAATAGGGGTCGTTGCTGCTGGCCACCACCACGCTGCGGTAAGGCAGTTGTGCGTAGGGCACCGGCGCAAAGTCGTTGAGGATGGCGCGGCGCTCCGGGTCGGCCGGCGCCACCAGCAGCGCGCCCTGGATGCGGGCCGCCGCCTCGGGCCCGAGGTGGGTGGCGGCGATACAGCCCAGGCTGTGCGCCACGATCACCACCGGATGGGGCGCGGTCAGCACGGTCTTTTCGAGCGTGCCGACCCAGGCGTTGCGGGTAGGGGTGATCCAGTCGTCCTGTACCACGCGGCGCGCGCTGGGCAGCCGCTCGGCCCACAGGCTCTGCCAGTGGCCGGGGCCGGAGTCGCGCCAGCCGGGGACGATGATGATGGAAGTGGGGTTCACGTTGGTACCGCCCGGCATGGCCCCGGCAGCGCCCTGCCCTGCTGGTTGCAGCAGGGGCGCGCGCCGCAGGCCACCGCCTGGCTTGCTTGGCTTACTTGTTGGGCTGCGGTGTGATGCGCAGATAGGGGCGCACGGCCTTGAAGCCCTTGGGGAAACGCTGGGCGATCTCGGCCGGGTCCTGCAGGCTGGGCACGATGATCACGTCGTCGCCGTCCTTCCAGTTGGCGGGCGTGGCCACCTTGTGGCTGTCGGTCAGCTGCAGCGAGTCGATCACGCGCAGGATCTCGTCGAAATTGCGGCCCGTGCTGGCAGGGTAGGTGAAAGTGGTGCGAATGACCTTCTTGGGGTCGATGATGAACACGCTGCGCACCGTGACCGTGGTCGAGGCGTTGGGGTGGATCATGTCGTACAGGTCGGCCACCTTCTTGTCCGCATCGGCCAGGATGGGGAAGTTGACGGTGGTGTTCTGCGTTTCGTTGATGTCGCCCACCCAGCGGTTGTGCGAATCCACGGGGTCCACGCTCACGGCGATGGGCTTGACCTTGCGCTTGGCGAATTCGGTGGCCAGGGCCGCCGTCTTGCCCAGCTCGGTGGTGCAGACGGGGGTGAAATCGGCGGGGTGCGAGAACAGCACCACCCACGAATCGCCTGCCCATTCATGGAAATGGATGGGGCCGGCGGTGGATTCCTGGGTGAAGTCGGGGGCGGTGTCGCCGAGTCGCAAGGTGGCCATGGATGTGCTCCGTCAATGTCTGATGGAGCCATTCTGCGAGCCGCGCTTTAAAACCCAAACGAATATATTGTTCTGACTTAATCGCAAAAACGTCTATCAAGGCGCCAAAAAGCTCAGTCCTGGTCCAGCAGGCGGTCCAGCCGCGCCCGGTAGTTGTTGAGGAAATCGTGCGTCACCGCATAGTGCTCGGTGTCCTCGAAGGCCACCTCCGACAGGCCCGTGCCGTCGAACAGGATGATCTTCGCGTGCGGGTAGGACAGCAGGATGGGCGAGTGCGTGGCGATGATGAACTGCGATTTGTCCTCCACCAGCTGGTGGATGGCCGAGAGCGCGGCCAGCTGGCGGTTGGGCGACAGGGCGGCCTCGGGCTCGTCCAGCAGGTACAGGCCCTTGCCCTCGAACTTGTGCGTGAGCAGCGCCATGAAAGCCTCGCCATGCGAGCGCGCATGCAGCGACTTGCCGCCATACCCGTCCAGATAGCCCACCTCGTCCATGTAGGTAGCCACATTGAAAAAGCTCTCGGCCCGCAGGAAATACCCATCCTTGGGCTGGCGAAAGCTGCGCGCCAGCCGCAGCACTTCATGCAGGGAGGATTCCGAACCCGCAGAAGACAGGCTGAAGTTGCGTGTGCCGCCCTCCGGGCTGTACCCCAGGGCCAGGGCAATGCCCTCCAGCAGAGTGGACTTGCCCGAGCCGTTTTCCCCCACCAGAAAGGTCACGTCCGGGTGGAATTCCATCCGCCCCATCTCCCGGATGGCGGGGATGTTGTAGGGGTAGGCGTCGTAGTCCACCTCGGCATCGGGGCGGATGCAGACGCTTTGCAGATAGGGTTTGGCGGGCAGCATGGGGTGCCATGCCAACGGCCAGGGAGGGGATCAGAAGCGCACAGCCTCGAAGGCGGGGTGCAACTCGTCCACCCAGTGGTCCAGCTCCTCTTCCGACACTGCCAGGTGGTCCATGCAGGCCTGGCCGTGCTGCAGCCAGTCGCGCGTGGGCTGCAGGCCGTCGTGGTGGTTCACCAGGTACTCGGCCAGCAGGCCCAGGGCCACCAGGTGGCGCACCGTGGGGTTGAAACGCTCGTCCTGTAGGGCCGTGAAGTCGTGGTGCAGCCAGATGGCCTGGGCCACGTCGCCCGGCAGGTGCCAGGTGCGTGCCACCAGGGCGCCCATCACCGCGTGGTCGGTGTGGTGGTTGGCGTTTTCGGTCTGGGTGAAGGTGCGGTCCTTGCGGGCCAGGGCCTCGGTCACGGTGGAGCCATAGCCGCGCACGGCCTTGACCAGCACCGGCATGCCCACGTGGCAGAACAGGCCGAAGCTGTAGCCCAGGCCGGGGTCGAAGCTGTAGAGCTGGCGCCCGATGTGCTCACAGGCGATGGCGCGGCGCTGCGAGCTTTCCCAGAAATGCTCGAGCAGCGGCGAGCGCACCATGAGCGCATTGCGCGTGATGAAGGCCGAGAGCAATTCGACCGCCGGATTCAGCCCGAGCACGGTGAGCGCCATGCCGATGGTCTGCACCGGCTGGGCCAGGCCGAACAGCGGGCTGTTGGCCTGGCGGATCAGGGCGGCCGCCAGGGCCACGTCGGATGAGGCCAGCTGCTCCAGCGCGCCCGAATCGAGCTCGGGTGCGGCCACGATCTGCTGCAGGCGCAGCAGCGACTCCGGGCACGGCGGGATCACGATGGCCCGCACGGAGGGGTGGGTGCGGGCCTTCTGGAGGTCGGTATCAATGGGGTGGGGGTTTTTCACGGCGCGCCCCGGGGTACCTGCGCAGGGGTGGCACGCAGGCAATCCGGTCAGTTGCAACTGGTTGCATTGTGGCCTGAAAACGCGCGGGGCGAAGTGACCTCAGGCCAGAGCGGCCTTCACCGCACGGCGTATTGACACTAGATGCTCGCGCCGTCCAGCCCCGCCCCGCCATCGCGCGTGGCCAGGCTGTTGCGCCCGGGCATGGCATCGCCCAGGTAATCCAGGAAGGCGCGCACGGCGGGCGACAGGCCGCGCCGCGAGGGGAACACCGCGTGCACGATGGCCGGGGGCGGCACCCACTCGGGCAGCACGCGCACCAGACGGCGCTCGCGCATCTCCTCGTGGCACATGTAGTCGGGCATCCAGCCCATGCCGATGCCGGCCAGCACCGCGAACTTCAGGGTCAGCAGGTCGTCGGCCACGTAGCGCGGCGTGTGGTGCACCACCTGGTGCGCGCCGCCGGGGCCCATCAGGTTCCAGGTGGCGCGGCCGTCGGGGGCCGACATGGCCACGCTGTCCATGCGCGAGAGGTCTTCCAGCGTGGTGGGCGTGCCCTGGCGTATCAGCAGGTCGGGGCTGGCCACGAGGATCTGGCTGGTCATGTCCAGCCGCTTGACCACCATGCTGCCGCTGTCCTCCAGCGTGGGGCGCACGCGCAGGGCCACGTCGATGCCCTCCTCCACCACGTTCACCGCCCGGTTGCTGACCATCATGTCGACCCGCACCTCGGGGTAGCGCGCCAGGAAGGGCGGCATCATCTCGGCCAGCACCGTCTGCGCCAGCGTCACCGGGCAGCTCACGCGCACGGTGCCGCGCGGCACGGTCTGCACCTGGGCCACCGTGTCGGCGGCCGCCTGGGCCGACTCGCGCATGGCCTGGCAATGGCGCAGGTAGGCCTCGCCCACCTCGGTCAGCGAGAGCTTGCGCGTGGTGCGCTGCAGCAGGCGCACGCCCAGCTGCGCCTCCAGGTCCGACACGCGGCGCGAGAGGCGCGATTTGGGGATGCCCAGGGCGCGGCCGGCGGCGGCAAAGCCACCGCGCTCGACCACCTCCGCGAAATACAGCATGTCGTTGAGGTCTTGCATAAAGTACATCGTTCTACTGATAGGACAATCTATCGCAAGTTCAATACCTTATCAACAAATGAGTGTGTCTCCACAATTCATTCCATGGCCACACGCTGTGGCTACCACCCACAGGAGATCCACTCATGCAACTGCTTCACATCGACTCGGCCATCACCGGCGAACAATCCGTTTCCCGCGAACTCACGAAGCGCATCGTCGCCGCCTGGAAGGCCGGCCACCCCAACACCGCGGTACAGCACCTGGACCTGGCCGCACAGGCCCCGGCCCACCTGGGCGCCGATGCCCTAGGCTTTCGCACCGGCCAGGAAGCCGCGACCGAAGTGCAGCGCCAGGAAAACGCCCTGTCCGAAGCCCTGGTAAGCCAGTTCCTGGCCTCCGACGTGATCGTGATCGGCGCGCCGCTGTACAACTTCACCATCCCCAGCCAGCTCAAGGCCTGGATTGACCGCGTGGCCCAGGCTGGCCGCACCTTCAAGTACACCGACAAGGGTCCCGTGGGCCTGGCCGGTGGCAAGACCGTGATCGTGGCCTCGACCCGCGGCGGTGTGTATTCCACCAGCGAAGGTGGCCAGGCCATGGAGCACCAGGAAAGCTACCTCAAGGTGGTGTTCGGCTTCTTCGGCATCACCGACGTGCGCTTCGTGCGTGCCGAAGGCGTGGGCATGGGCCCTGACGCCAAGGCCCTGGCCATCGCCAGCGCCGACAAGGACATCCAGGCCCACGCCAGCGTGCCGGCCAACCAGCCACAGATCGCACAAGTGGCCTGATCCGGTTTCTGGTCAGCCAAGCAAACGCCGCCCATCGGGCGGCGTTTTTCATGGTGCGGTCAGAAGCTCAGATGTGCTTTTTGACCCATGCGGCATACGCATCGACCCAGCCCTGCAGGAACTTCTTGCTGCCTTCGCCCACGTTGCCGTCGGCGTCGAACAGGCCTTCCTTGGCGTGGATGAAGCCCTCGGGCTGGCCCAGGGTGGGCACGTCGAGGTAGGCCAGCACGTTGCGCAGGTGCTGCTGCGCCAGCGCCGTGCCGATGGCGCCCACCGAGGCACCAATCACACCCGCGGGCTTGCCGCCCCAGGCGCTCTGGCCGTAGGGGCGCGAGCCATGGTCCAGCGCGTTCTTGAGCACGCCGGGGATGGAGCGGTTGTACTCGGGCGTCACGAACAGCAGGCCCTGGGCGGCCTTGACCTCGCTCTTGAGGCGCTGCACCGACGCGGCCTGGTTGCCATCGTCGTCCTGGTTGTACAGGGGCAGGTCGTCGATGCGCAGCTGCGTGAACTGGAAATCGGCCGGCGCCAGCCGCTCGATGGCGGTGGCCAGCTTGCGGTTGAACGAATCCTTGCGAAGGCTGCCGACGATGACGGCGATCTGGACATTGCTCATGGAAACTCCTTGTGAAGGGGACGACACGGAGAAAGGCGCTGCAGGACTGGTCTCCAGACCCTGCTGCGCGAAGCACTCACCATGATAGCCACAGACCGTGACGCCATGGCCTGCTCACCCAGCGCAATTGCTATATTTTGTATAGCGGATTGCGCCGGGAAGTTCGCCAGGGCTGGCGGCCGCCGTCAGCCCGCCCGGCGCTGCCCTGCCAAGCGCTGCACAACGGCCACCAGGCGGTCGATCTCGTCGAAGGTGTTGTAGAACGCCAGCGAAGGCCGCACCGTGGTCTCCACGCCGAAGCGGCGCAGGATGGGCTGGGCGCAGTGGTGGCCCGTGCGCACGGCGATGCCCTCCTCGTTCAGCGCCTTGCCCACCTCTTCCGTGGTGTAGCCGGCGAGCACGAAGGACATCACGCTGGCCTTGTCGTCGGCCGTGCCGATGAGCCGCACGCCGCGGATGGCACCCAGGTGGCGCATGCCGTAGACCAGCAGCTCGTGCTCGTAGCGTGCGATGTTCTCGATGCCCACACGGTTCACGTAGTCGATGGCAGCGCCCAAGCCCACGGCGTCGGCGATGTTGCCGGTGCCGGCCTCGAACTTGTTCGGGATGGGCTGGAACACGGTCTTCTCGAAGGTCACGTCGGCAATCATGTTGCCGCCGCCCTGCCAGGGCGGCATGTCTTCGAGCACCGCGCGCCTGCCCCAGACCACGCCGATGCCGGTGGGCCCGAAGACCTTGTGGCCCGAGAACACGAAGAAGTCGGCGCCGAGGTCCTGCACGTCCACCCGCATGTGCGAGACCGACTGCGCACCGTCGACCAGGGTCGTGGCGCCGGCCCGCTTGGCCAGGGCCACGATCTCCTTGACCGGCACCACCGTGCCCAGGGCGTTGGAGACCTGGGTGACGGCGACGATCTTGGTGCGGTCGTTCAGGAGCTTCTGGTACTCATCGAGCAGCACCTGGCCCGAGTCGTCCACCGGGATCACGCGCAGGCGCGCGCCCTTGGCGGCGGCCAGTTGTTGCCAGGGCACGATGTTGGCATGGTGCTCGAGGTTGCTGACGATGATCTCGTCGCCCTCGCCCACATGCTGCGCGCCCCAGCTCTTGGCCACCAGGTTGATGGCCTCGGTGGTGCCGCGCACGAAGATCACCTCGTTCACATCGGGCGCGTTGATGAAGCGCTGCACGCGCTGGCGTGCGCCCTCATAGGCGTCCGTGGCGCGTGCTGCCAGCTCGTGTGCTGCGCGGTGGATGTTGGAGTTCTCGTGCGCGTAGAAGTAGCTGATGCGGTCGATGACCGACTGCGGCTTGTGCGTGGTGGCCGCGTTGTCGAACCAGACGAGCTGGCGGCCGTTCACACGCTCCTGCAGCACCGGGAAGTCGCGGCGCACCGCATGCACGTCGAACGCCGGGTGGGCGCTGCGGTCGGCCTGGGGGACGCTGCCGGCAGCCGGGGCACGGCCGGGCGTGGTGTAGCCGCCGGGCAGCACCACCGCGTCGGCAAAGTAAAAGCGCGGTTCGGTCGATGGCACCGTGCTGGGCACGCCGGTGCCGGCCGTGGGCGAGCCCACGCGCGGCACCTCGGGTGCGGCAAAAGGCAGCCGCGCCAGGGCATCGAGCCCGCCAGGTGCGGCGCCATGTCCGTCGGGCGGGGTCACCTGGGGCAGGCGGTCGGCCGCCAGGGGGTGGCCGTGGCGCTCACCGAGAAAGTAGTACGGCGAAGCGCCCTGCGCCACCGCAGGAGCGGCCTGGGCGGGCGCTGCCTCTGGCACACCCAGCACGCCGCTGCCAAAGCGCGGCTCGTAGGCCGGCAAGGTGCTGACCACCGAGTCGGGCACGCCATTGCCGGCCACCGCATGCGGCAGCAGCGCCGGCGCACGGTGCGCCAGCGAGGCCAGCGGCGTGGGCGATGCCGGCACCAGGTTGGCACCCGGCACCAGCCCTTGCGGAATGGGCGTACCGGGCACGCCGGGGCCAAAGCCCGCCGGGCTCACCAGCGGCGAGCCGGCGGGTGCGATGTTGACGGGCGCCTGCACGCCAGGCGGCCAGGGCGTGCCCTGCCCCGCCCCGGGCAGCGAGCCCGGTGGCGTGGACGGCAGGCCTGCAGCCGGCCCGGCAAAGCGCGGCTCTTCGCCGGGCCGGGCCGCGAACAGCGCCGTCGCCAGCCCGGCCAGCAGCGCCGGATCGATCGGCGGCTGCAGCGTGGCGGGCACGCTGGCAGGAAGGGAGGATGGAATGGTCACCACGCGGCCGCTTTACTTGTAGGTGTCGGGGTAGTCGTGGTACTTGTTGATCTCCACGTCGTCCAGCACGGCCAGCGCATCGGGCGTGAGCACGGCCAGCGAGCAGTACAGCGATATCAGGTACGACGCGATGGCATGGTTGTTGATGCCCATGAAGCGCACCGACAGGCCGGGGCTCTGCTCACCGGGCAGGCCGGGCTGGAACAGGCCGACCACGCCCTGGCGCTTGTCGCCCACGCGCAGCAGCAGGATCTTGCTCTTGCCGTCGGCCACGGGCACCTTGTCCGAAGGGATCAGCGGAATGCCGCGCCAGGTGATGAACTGCGAGCCGAACAGGCTCACCGTGGGTGGCGGCGTGCCGCGGCGCGTGGCTTCGCGGCCGAAGGCGGCGATCGCCAGCGGGTGGGCCAGGAAGAAGGCGGGCTCCTTCCAGACCTTGGTGAGCAGCTCATCGAGGTCGTCCGGCGTGGGAGCGCCCGTCAGCGGGAACACGCGCTGCTCATCCGTCACCTGGGCCAGCAGGCCGTAGTCGGGGTTGTTGATGAGTTCGCTCTCCTGGTTTTCCTTGATCGTCTCGATCGTCAGGCGCAGCTGTTCCTTGATCTGGTCGTGCGGGCTGCTGTACAGGTCGGAGATGCGGGTGTGCACGTCGAGCACGGTGCTCACGGCGTTCAGGAAGAACTCGCGCGGGTTCTCTTCGTAGTCCACGAAGGTGCGCGGCAGCTGGTTCTCTTCCTCGCGGGCGGTGCAGGTGACCTTGATCAGCTCGGGGTTCTTGACCTGGTTGAGGCGGTAGATGCCCGCTTCGACCGGCACCCATTGCAGCAGGTGCGTGAGCCAGCGCGGCGAGATGGTCGAGAGCTGTGCGGTGGTCTTGGTCGCGTTGGCAAGTTGCCGTGCTGCGTTGTCGCCCAGGGCGGTCGTGCCGCCCACTGTTGCCGTCATGTGAGGCTCCGTATCAGAAAAGGTGGGATGAGAGAAAAACTCCCAGCCAGTTTCCGCCGGTGGCCTCAGCGCTTCAACATGCTATAGCCGCCAATCGCGTGCCTTTGAGCGCATTCGCATCGCTCAATGCGTCGCAGTGCCCGAGCAGCGTGGCGCTGCGCACGCCGAAGGCCTGGGAGAGCTTGTCGATGGTGACCAGCGAGGCAATGGCGCGGCCGCGCTCGATCTCGCCCACATAGGAGCGGTTGAGGTCGGCATGCTCGGCCAGTTGCTCCTGCGACCAGCCGCGCGCCTCGCGCAGGCGCCGCACGGCGGTGCCGAAACTGCGTACCAGCACCTCGCTCATGCCACGCCCACCCCGGGTTTTTCGCCTTCGTGGTGGCCGTTGTGGCGCGACAGCGCCTGCGTCACATTGCCGCCTGCGGGCACGTCGTGCGTGATCCAGACATTGCCGCCGATGGTGGCGCCCTTGCCCAGCGTGACCCGGCCGAGCACCGTGGCACCGGCGTAGATCACCACATCGTCTTCCACCACCGGGTGGCGTGGCAGGCCCTTTTGCAGGTGCCCTTCCTCGTCGGTGGGAAAGCGCTTGGCGCCCAGCGTGACGGCCTGGTAGACACGCACGCGCTCGCCGATCACCGCTGTCTCGCCGATCACGACGCCCGTGCCATGGTCGATGAAGAAGCCCGCGCCGATCTGCGCGCCGGGGTGGATGTCGATGCCGGTCTGCGCATGCGCCTGCTCGGCCACGATGCGCGCCAGCAGCGGCAGCTCCAGCTGGTACAGGCGGTGCGCCAGGCGGTGGTGGATCATGGCCAGGATGCCGGGGTAGCACAGCAGCACCTCGTCCACGCTGCGCGCGGCCGGATCGCCGTGGTAGGCGGCCAGCACGTCGCTGTCGAGCAGGCTGCGGATGTCGGGCAGCGAGGTGGCGAAGCTGCGGGCCGCCTGCACGGCGCGCTTTTCGATGTTCTGCTCTTCCACCGGCTGGTGGCGCAGCACGTAGCGCAGCTCCAGCCGGATCTGTGCCAGCAGCGAATGCAAGGCGGCGTCCAGCGTGTGGCCGACGTAGAAGTCCTCGCTCTCCTGGCGCAGGTCGGGTGGGCCCAGGCGCATGGGAAACAGCACGCCCTTGAGCTTGTCGACAATGTCGGCCAGCGCGTCACGCGACGGGAACTCGCGCCCGCCTGGCTCCTGGGAGCGCTTTTGCAGGCTGCGCCAGTCGCGGCGCACGGCGTGCAGCGACTGCACGATGGGTTCGATGTTGAAGACGGCCATGGGAAGAAGAGAGAGCAGTGGTTCAGTCGTGAGGGGGTTGGCCGCGGGCAGTCGGTTCTTCAGTCCTGGACCCAGGGCAGGCCGTGGAAGCGCCAGCCATCGGAGCCGCCGCGCTGCTGGCGCTGGTCGATCTCGCCCTCGAAGCCTTCGAGCACGTTGAAGACGTGGGTGAAGCCGGCCTTGGCCGCCGCCTCGGCCGCCAGGGCCGAGCGCTTGCCGCTGCGGCACAGCAGCAGCGCCGTGGCCTCCTTGCCGCCGTGGCTGGCCAGGCGGGCCTCCAGCTCGCGCACGAAGCGCGGGTTGCGCTGCAGCGCGGTGCCCGTGGCCCAAGGCACGTGCAGGCTGTCCGGCACCTGGCCGACGAACTTCAGCTCTTCGGCCGAGCGCACGTCCACCAGCACAGCGTCGCCAGCCAGGACGAGTTTCCACGCCACGGTGGGCGAAACGCCGCCCGCATAGGGCAGGCCGGACGCCAGTGCGACCGAGCGGGCAGATTCCAATTCCTGTGCGAGCACAGCGTCCTGGGTATCCTGGATGGCGGATGAAGACATGGCAGGGGTCCTTGAAACGAGGGTGGTCGCAGCCCTCATGGGCGGGGCTGCTGTGAACATGGGTCCACTCTAAAACCCTTCCCATAAAACCCAAAAGAATAAAAATTGGTTTCTATAAAACCAAAACATCCTTGGAGTTGATCAGGCAAGTCCTGCAGCCGCCAGGCCGCGCAATGCGTGCCCAAAGGGCCGCAGGTCCAGGCGCTCCGGCAGATCGAGCACCTGCTGCGCCAGGGCCTCCCCCACGGCGGCCGAGTGCTTGAAGCCATGGCCCGAACAGGCCGAGGCCACGTGCACGCCCGGCCAGCCGGGCAGGCGGTCGATGACGAAGCCGTGGTCCGGGGTCACTGTGTACAGGCAGGCCCGCGCGTCCGTGCAGCGGGCGCCTGGGGCCTGAAAGCGCGGCAGCACATGGCGCTGGAGCATGGAATCCCGCTCGGCGTCGGCCACGACCCTGTCCACCGTATCGGGCGTGGTGGTCTCAAGGTACTGTGCGGTGGCCACCTTGAAGGCCGGCGCCTCTGCATCCGCGCTGGGAAAGCCGTAGATCGAATCGTCCGGCCCATCGCGGAAGGTCCAGATGAAGACCGGGAAGGCGCCGGGCCCGAAGGCGGGCGTGGCGGCCCCCACGTCGAACCAGAACATCACCTGGCGGTACACCGCCAGTTGGGGCGCCCAGGCATGCCGCAGCTCCTGGCCCAGCAGGCCCGGGAGCCACGGGCCGGCCGCCAGCACCACCTGCCCGGCGCTGTAGTTGCCTTGGGTGGTTTCCACGCGCACATGTCCGCCTTCACGCGCGAGGCCGGTCACGCGCACCCCTGTCTGCACCGTGGCGCCATGCACCTGGGCCTGCTGCAGCTGGGCGCTGATGGCGGCCTCGGGCCGCACGAAGCCGGCGTCGCGCTCCCAGTAGGCGAACTCGTTGTCGTTGAGCTGGAACTGCGGGTAGCGCCGGCGCAGGTCGGCATGGTCCAGCACCTCGTGGTCTATGCCATGGCGGCGCGCGATCTCGATGGTGTTGTGCACGAAGTCGAGGCGGCGCCCCTGGTGCAGCGGCGCGCCATCGCGCGGCCCGAGCACCAGGCCGTGGGTGCGCGTGTAGATGGACTGGCCGGTGGCGGCCTCCAGCTCGTGCCAGATCTCGTGCGAGCGGCGCACCAGGGGCACGTATTCGTCGCCCTCCCCCACGGCCAGCCGCGTGATGCGGGTCTGGCCATGCGAGGAACCCAGGCTGTGCGGCGGCTGGAACTGGTCCAGCCCGAGCACGCTGGCCCCACGCCGTGCCAGCTGGTACAGCGTGGCGGAGCCTACGGCCCCGAGGCCGATGACGATGGTGTCGAAATGATAGGGCATGCAGGCTCAGGCGAAGAGGCAAAGCGCCAGCTTAACGGCCAGGCCGCTCTCTTCCAACGCCGCATTTCGCATGAGCTCATGCCGAAACAAACCCGCCCCGCCCTTCAGCGGCGAACACCCCTCACTGCGGCCAGACCTTGCCCTTGCTCACGAAGCTGCCGGTGCCGGTCTTGTAGCCGAAGTGGACCTGCACGTTGAACGCGCGCAGCTCGGCCTCGGTGAAGTCCAGCGAGGGCGTGAACTTGAGGCTGGCGGCGTTGGCCACCTGGCTGGCGAAGGCGATGCCCTCCAGGTCCGCCGGCACCTGGCTGGCCCAGCTGCCGTTGGCCAGGCGGAAGAACCAGGTATCCGCCTGGAACGACTGGCCGTTGGCCGGAATGAGTGCCGCAACCCAGGTGCTGATCTTCGGGCTGGCAGCCACGTCGGATGTCGCCTGCGCCAGGGTGATATCGAGCCGCAGCGGCTGGCCGGCAGCGGACACCACCGAGGTGGACACCGTGGCCGGGACCGGCAGGGTCGTCGCATTGTCTGGCGGGGTGACCGTGCCGGTACCGCCGCCCGCGCTCGGTGCGTCCACCGGGTCGGGGTAGGCGCTGGTGGTCCAGACGATCTTGGCATACCCGGCCGCATACTGGGCCATGTCCAGGTCGATGGCGCCCTGCACGTCGTACAGCGGGCTGCCGCTGAGCTGGCGCACGTAGAGCCAGTTGCCTTCCTTGGTGCTGCCCCGCTTGGCGTCGAGCTGGCCGCCCACGAAGCGCAGGGTGCCGCCCCCGTCGTGCACCACGAGTTGTTCACTGCGCTCGTTGACCAGGCGCGAGAACGCGCTGTCGATGCGCTCACCGGTCTGCGCGGCCTGGTACTCCGCGCCACTCAGGGCCGCCTCGCGCACCGGTGCCGAGCCATAGCGCAGCGCAAAGGCCGATTGCGTGCGCTGGGGCGCATAGCCCGAGAACATGAACGAGCGCGTGCCCGCGGGGATGAAGATCTTGAATTCCTTGTTCTGCAGCTGGTAGCCGGTGAACTCAGGCAGAGCCAGGGAGCCGCCGCCCGGGAAGGCGCAACCGCCCGTGGCGTAGCCAATGGCGCAGCCCGTGACACCTGCCGGCGCGTACTGCTGCTTGAAGCCGATCCGGGTATCGAACTTGTAGTTGTAGGAGCCGGCTGCCGGAGGCAGGGCTATCTTGAGCGCCGACTGGTGGAGCGAGACGAAGTTGGCAGCCTGGGCGAACGGGGTCACCGCAGCCAGCAATGAAACAGCGAGATACCGCATGGGACACATCCAAAAAAATAGACAGGAAACAAGGACAAAAAATAAAAAAACACGCCGCAAAAACAGCCTCTTGCAGGCCGCCGGGGGCATGCGTTGGCCCCCATCTCAAGCGTACCCGGGCGCCGCGCGGGCGATGGACGGAAAAGCAGGCGGGCGTGGCCGCTTATCCCGGCACGGCGCGCGTGCGGGCCCGGTGCAGCAGGGCCGCCGCCATCTCGCCGATCTCCTGGCCCATGAACAGCATGGCGCGCCAGTGCGCGGGAATGCCCTCGATGCCGTAGAAAGCCCCCGCCACCTGCCCGGTGATGGCGGCCGTGGTGTCGGCGTCGTCGCCCAGGTTGGCGGCGGCCAGCACGGCATCGGCAAACGAGCCGGTGGTGGCAAAGCACCACAGGGCCGCCTCCAGCGAGGCCACGCAGTAGCCGCTGCCCCGGATCGCCTCGCGCGGCTTGCCAAGGTAGGCGCCTGCCGCAATGGTCTGCACAGTCGGGCAGGCCAGGCCCGCCTGCGCCACGGACAGCACCTCCCGGCGGCCGGCCGGGCCCCGCGACGGATCTCCCTGGAGCGCATGGGCAATCACCTGCGCCAGCACGCTGCAGCACTCCACGGCCTCGGCCGCGCCGTGCGTGGTCTGCGAGCTGAGCCGCGCCTGGCGCACAACCGCCTGCATGTCGGGAAAGTAGCGCAGCACGACGGGCGCCAGCCGCATCAGCGAGCCGTTGCCGGCGGTCTGGGGATCGGTGGAGCCGGCCATCGGCTCGCCGTTGGCCATGAAGCGCGACAGCGCATCGCGCACGGTGATGCCGATGTCGAAGCAGGTGCCGGTCGGGCTGGGATCGCCCCGGCGCCACCAGTGCACATAGCGGTTCATCTGGTCTTCGGCATCGAAGCCGCCGCGGTGCAGCAGGCTCTGCCCCAGGCAGATGGCCATGGAGGTATCGTCCGTCCACTGGCCCGGCGCCAGGCCAAACGGCCCCCCGCCCACCATGTCGGCGATGGGTTCGAAGCTTCCACGCGGGCGGAACTCCAGTGTGGTGCCCACGGCATCGCCGCAGGCCAGGCCGACGAAACAGCCGCGGTAGCGGCCTTCCAGGTCCTTGTTGAAATGGGCTGCCATGGGTCCTCCGACTTAGTTTAATTGATAAACTTATGATAGTTTCATTAAAATACTAAGTCAAGCCACCGCCACGGAGAACGCCATGCCCAAGACCCCTGCAGAAACCTTGTTCCCGCCCGTCATCTGCACCGTGGACGTGGTGCTCATGGCGCTCCAGGACGATGCCCTGCACGTCGTGCTGCTCGAACGCAAGAACCCGCCTTTTGCCGGCGCACTGGCCCTGCCGGGCGGCTATATCCACGCGCAGGAGGACAACACAGCCTGGCATGCGGCGGCGCGCGTGCTGCGCGACAAGACCGGCATCGTGAGCCCCTACCTCGAACAACTGGCCACCTACTCCGGCGCCGACCGGGATCCGCGCGGCTGGTCGGTCTCCGTCGTCTACTACGCGCTGGTGCCGGCAGAGCTGCTGCCCGCCGACCGCGAGGGGCTCACCCTGGCGCCGGTGGCCGCACTGCCAGCCCTGCCCTTCGACCACCGGGAGATCGTCACGCTGGCGGTGGAGCGCGTGCGCGCCAAGAGCCAGTACTCGTCGCTGCCGGTCTACCTGTGCGGCGAGCGCATCACCTTGCCGCGCCTGCAGGCGGTGTACGAGGCGGTGCTGGGCGAACCCATCAACAAGGTGAGCTTTCGGCGCAAGATCGACGAGCTGGACATGCTCGAACCCATCGCGGGCGCGCAGGAGACCGGTGGAGCGCACCGACCGGCGCAGCTCTACCGCCTGCGCGATGCCTACCGGCGCGCGCTGTCGGTGGTGCAGCGCGGCATCAACTCCTGAATCAGGCGTGCAGCCACCGCGCATGCAGCCAGCGCGCGCAGTGGTCCAGCAGGTAGCCAAGGGCGCCGATCAGCACGATGACGGCCATGAGCTCCGAGTACGCCAGGCGGTCGCGCGTGTCCAGGATGAAATAGCCCAGGCCGGCGGAGACGCCGAGCATTTCGGCAGGCACGAGCACGATCCACAGGATGCCGATGGCAGTGCGCACGCCGGTCAGGATGTGCGCGGTGATGCCGGGCAGGATGACGCGCAGCACCGTTTCGCGCCGGGTGGCGCAGACGCTGCGGGCCAGCAGCAGCCAGTGCGGGTCGAGCTGGGCCACGCCTGCCGAGGTGTTCAGCAAGATCGGCCACACGGCGGCGAAGGCGAGCAGGAAGTACACCGGCGCATCGCCCACACCCAGTACCATGACGGCGATGGGCATCCACGACAGCGGCGAGATCATGCGCAGGAACTGGAACACCGGCGTGGTGGCCTGCGCGAACAGCCGCCACACCCCGGTGAGGATGCCCAGGGGCACGCCCACCGCCACGGCCAGCAGCAGGCCCACGGCCACGCGCTTCAGGCTCAGCCATGCGTGGTGCCAGATGTCGGGGCCGGTCACCAGGTGCCACAGCGCCTCCAGCGAGGGCAGCGGCGCGAAGGCGGCGGCGATGGGGGTGCGCCGGGTCAGCAGCAGGCTGCCCACCCACCACAGCACCGCGACCAGCGCGATGCCGACCAGGGGCAGCACGAACCTGCGCAGGCGGGCCTCCACGGCGCTCAGGCGATGAGGGTTTCGCGCCGCGTGTAGTCGGCCGGCACGCCGAACACGCCGGGCCCACCCACGCTGTCGATGGCCTTGCGCACGAAGCGCGTGTCCACCAGGTCCTGCGCGACGAACTTCGGGTCGAGCCTGTCGAGGAAGCTGGTGTTGCCCTCGACCTTGGTGGCCTTGATGGAGCGCACGAGCTGCTCGGTGTACGAGGCGTAGGGGTACGGCTGGAAGTCGATGCGCCGCTGGTGCCAGCCCTTGTTGCGCACGATGCCCTTGGCCTCGTAGTCGGCATAGTCGGTGGCGGCCAGCACCTTGGCCAGCGTGCGCGCCGGGTGCGGCGTGTAGCGGCGCTCGCCTGTGCTGGACAGCAGCGACGCGGTCTCCAGCCGGTTGTCGCGCGTCCACAGCTGCCCTTGCACAATGGCGTTGGTGACGCGCTGCGACCACTCGGGCCGCTCGGCCAGGTCGCGCTCGGCCAGGAAGGTGACGCAGCAGGCGTGGTCCTTCCACACATCACCGGAGAAGCGCAGGATCTTGCCCACGCCGGCCAGCTCGGCGGCGGCGTTGAAAGGCTCGGCCACGATGAAGCCGGCAATGGCCTTGGAGGCCAGGGCCGAGACCATTTCCGCCGGGGCCAGCACAACCAGGTTCACCTCCTTGGGGCCTATGGCGGCTTCGCGCGCACGCGTCACGGCCGTGAGCCCTTCCTTGCGCAGCACGTCTTGCAGCAGGATGTTGTGCACCGAGTACCAGAACGGCACCGCCACCGTCTTGCCGCCCAGCTCGGCGATGCTGTTCACCTCCGGCAGCACCGTGAGCGCGGAGCCGTTGATGTGGTTCCAGGCCACGATCTTGGCCGGGAACTTGGAGCCGTAGCGCACCCACAGCGTGGCGGGCGTGAGCAGGTGGATGACGTTGACCTGGCCCGAGACGAAGGCCTCGACGATCTGCGCCCACGAGCGAAAGAGCCGGGGCGCCTCGGCCTTGAGGCCCTGCTTCTCGAACAGGCCCCGGCCGTGGGCCACCAGCAGCGGCGTGGCATCGGTGATGGGCAGGTAGCCGATCTTCACAGGCTGGTCGTCGCCCTTGAAGGCCTGGGCGCGCGCATCGTTGGCGAACAGCAGCGGCGCGGCGATGCCGCTGGTAGCCAGGGCGCCCAGGCGCAGCATGTCGCGGCGCGTCAGGCCGCAGTCGCAGTGGCTCGATGCACAGATGTGCGGGGCTGCGGGCGGTCGCGCGGTGGTGCTCTCGGTCATAGTGATCGGCTCTTTCAAGGGTGGTTCGTTCGTTCAGGGTGAGGGGGTGGGGTCGGCCTGCCGGGCAGCGTGCAGCGCGCCCAGGATCTGCAGCCGCAGGGCGCCGGCCTCGGGCGAATCGGCCCTGCGTGGGCGGGCGATGTCCACCCGCCACTCGCGCACGATGCGGCCGGGCCGCGCGCCCATGAGCACGATGCGGTCGCCCACCAGCAGTGCTTCGTCGATGTCGTGCGTGACCAGCAGCGCGGCGGTCTGCCAGCGGTGCACCAGGTCCACCAGCAGCTGCTGCATTTCGGCCCGGGTGATCGCGTCCAGCGCGGAAAAAGGTTCGTCGGCCAGCAGCAGCACCGGCTCGCGCACCAGGGCCCGGGCCAGCGCCACGCGCTGCGCCATGCCGCCCGACAGCTGCGCCGGGAACAGCCGACCCTGGCCCTGCAGCCCCACGGCGGCCAGCGCCTCGTCCACCCGCTGGCGCAGGGCGCTGCGGGTGATGGCGCTCTGGTGCGCGAAGTCGAGGCCAAAGCCCACGTTGCGCTCGGCGTTGAGCCAGGGCAGCAGGGCCGGCTGCTGGAAGACCAGCGCCGCACGTGGGTGGGGGCGCAGATGCGGCGCGCCCATGAAGTGCAGCTCGCCGGTGGTGTGGGCCGCGTCCGCAGGCGCCTCCAGCCGGGCCAGCACGCGCAGCAGGGTCGACTTGCCGCAGCCGCTGCCGCCCAGCAGGCAGACGATTTCGCGCTGCCCCACGGACAGCGACACGTCGGAAAAGACCGCTTCGCCCGGGGCCTGCGCGTAGCGAAAGCCCAGGCCCTGGGCCTGCACCACGGGCGTGTCCACGGCGGTGGCAGTGGTCCCGGTCACGCCGCAGTGGCCGCAAAGGCCTGGGGCAGCGTTGCAGGAGTGGCTGCGGCATCGGCCTGTTGCTGCTGCTGCGCCCGCCGCGCCAGCTCGCCGCGCAGCTGCGTGACGCTGGGCGTGACGATGGGGATGAAGGCCGCCTCGCGCCAGTGGCGCGCGAAGCTCAGCGCCAGGTCGCGGTGGTAGGCCCGCCCGCCGCTGGCCTGCAGCTCGAGCTGCACCGCCTGCTGCACGGTATCGGCCAGGTCCAGCCGCAGCTGGAACAGCAGCGCCGGGTGATCCAGAAAGCGCCCGCTGGCCAGGCCCTCGCGCAGCGCGGCCACGCTGGCATCGAGTCGCGCGCGCAGGGTTTGCAGCGGCTCGTCGAGCACGCTGCGCCCGGCACGGCCACCGCCGGCCGCCTGGGCTGCCGTGGCCAGCGCCGCGCGCGCCAGGCCGATGGACAGCCCGCATTGCAGCCCCAGGAAGGCCGGGCGCACGCGCGGCAGGAAGACGTTGGCATTGTCGTGCAGCAGGTCGTCGGGCGAGACCTTCACCGCCGTGATGGCCAGCGACGCCGTGTTGCTGCCGCGCAGGGCGATCAGGTCCAGGTCGGCGCTGCGCACCAGACCAGCCCGGCCCGAGGGCAGCGCCGTGACCAGCGGCGGCCCATCGCTGCGGGCCACCACCGCCGCAGCCACGAAGCCCTCGGGCCGCAGGTTGGTGCACCAGGGCACGCTGCCGTCGAGCAGCCAGCCACCGGCCGTGGCCGTCGCCTGGATGCCCAGCGACTCGATGCCGCCCAGGTATTTCATGGCGTTGGACAGGCCGGTGGCACCTGCGTGCTCACCCGCGATGAGCGCCGGCAGCCAGCGCTTGCGCAGTGCTGCATTGGGCGATTGCAGCAGGTACTCGATGAACGCGCGGTGGCCCCAGAAGGCGAAGGCCGCCGTCAGCGAGTGGCCAGCCACCTTGGCAATCGACTCGACGGCGTCCCACAGCGGCCCGCCCTGGCCATCGGACCCAAACGCCCCGGCCCTGGCCAGGCGCGGCACGACTTCGGCTGCCAGGGTGCTGTCCTGGTCCAGGGCCTGCGCGTTGTCGGCAAACCAGGCGCTGTGTGCCTCATGCAGCATGGGGTGCCGCCTGTGTGCTGGGGGCCTGCAGGTTGCCGGGCAGGTAGGGCTGCAGCTGGGGGTTGACGGGGCTTTGCGCCAGGCTATTGGCAAAGTTGCACAGGGTGGCCAGGCTGACACCCAGCACCACTTCCAGCGCCTGCTGCTGCGTGAAGCCGCCTGCGCCCAGAAAGGCGGCGAGCGCGGCGTCGGGCACCGCGCCGCGCTTGGCGATCACGGCTTCGGCGAAAACACGCACGGCATCGAGGCGGGCGTCGCCGGTGGCCTGGCCGGCCTGCAGGGCCTGCACCTGCTCCACCGCAAGCCCCGCCTGCTTGAGCGCCACGGCCGTGTGCCCGGCCACGCAGAAGTCGCAGCCGTGGATGCGCGCCGCGGTGATCTGCACCACCTCGCGCTCGGCCAGCGTGAGCGTGCCGCGCGCATTGATCCTGGCGACGCTGAGGTAGGTCTCCAGCGCCTCGGGCGAGTTGGCCAGGATGCCGATGAGGTTGGGCAGGAAGCCATTGTTGGCAAGGGCCCGCGCCACGAAGGGGCGGCTGCCCTCGGGGGCGGAGGCTTCGGTGTGCAATGTGAGGCGGGTGGGCATGGCAGCGGGGTGTTTGCAGGGGTTGCGTGAAGGGGAGCGGAACGCGATGGGAGTCGAGGCTGGATTCTTGCCGTGCGGCGCCGCGCACTCAATGACCGAAGGTCGCGGCTTTATGCCTGTTCGTGCACGGCGTCGGCTGTGGTGGCGGCGGCTGCGCCCCGCGGGTCGCGCGAACGCGCGCGCTGCCAGGCTCCCGGCTGCTCGCCGATCACCCGCTTGAAGGCGCGCGAGAACGCGGCATACGACTCGTAGCCCACCGCCTCGGCGGCGCGGCCGATGGACTCGCCCTGCTCGAGCTGGCGCGCGGCCACCTGCATCCGGAGCAGCAGCAGGAATTGCAGCGGCGAGCGCCCGCAGGCCTCGCCGAACTGGCGAAAGAACGCGGCCCGCGAGAGGTGCACGCGGCGCGCCATGTCGTCCACCGACCAGGGGTGCGCTGGGGCCTGCAGCATGTCGGCCACCAGCGCGGCAAAGCCCGGGCGGCGCAGCAGCAGCCACAGGCCGCGCGCGCCGGGGTCGCTCTGCGCCACGTGCCGAAAGGCGTAGAAGAACAGCAGGCCGGTGAGCCGGTCCATCACGGCCGAGGGCTCGGCGCCGGTGCGGCGCGCCTCCAGCAGCATCAGGTCGAACAGCGAAGCGGCGGCGGCCATGGAGGCGTCCGAGCCGCGCAGCACCAGCGACTCGGGCACCACATCGGCCACCAGCGTGCGCAGCGGCCCCTCGAAGGAGAAGAAGCCACAGGCCAGCGCCGTGGCCCCGAGGGTCGGGCCCGCAGCCAGCGCCTGCATGGCCACCGGCCGGCAGTCGATGCCGGGGTCGGAATACGGCGACAGGAAATGCGGCACGTCACGCATCAGGAACACGCCGTCGCGCGGCATCAACGCCACCGATGCGCGCCCCGGCATGTGCAGCCAGCAGCGCCCCTCCAGGATCAGGTGGAAGCTGGCCTGCGCATGCCCTGCGGTGGACGCCTTCCAGCGCCCGCAGTACTGCCCCACATGGAACAGCTGGGCGCCCCAGTCCAGGCCGTCGAGCAGCCAGCCCACCACCCGGTCCAGCTGCAGGGTGTCGGCATCGCCCGTGCCCCCGCCCTGCGGGGCGTGCACGCCGATGGATGCTTGCTGTTGTCGTCGAACCGTGGCCATGGGACGAGTCTGGCGCCCGGCGGCCCGTGCGGCAACGAACGAATCATTCTGAACTTATGAGAAAGCTGGCCTTGGCCCGCACCCGCTGCATGCGCAACTTCATGTGGGCGGCAGCACCGCCCTACTCCAGCGGCGTGCCCGTGGCGCGCACCGCCTTCTCCACGGCCTCGCGCTGCAGCGTGGGCGCAAAGGTCTCGATGAAGCTGTAGGCATAGCCGCGCAGCCAGGTGCCCTTGCGCACGGCCAGGCGGGTGACGTTGACCTCGAACAGGTGGCGCGCGTCGAGCATGCGCAGCTGGCGGTCGCGCTCGGGGTCGACCGCGATGGAGGCCACGATGCCCACGCCCATGCCCAACTCCACATAGGTCTTGATCACGTCGGCATCCATGGCCGAGAGCACCACGTCCGGGCGCAGGCCTTCGCGCGCAAAGGCCTCGTCGATGTGGGCCCGGCCGGTGTATCCAAGCTCGTAGGTGATGATGGGGTACTCGGTGAGCTGCTGCAGCGTCACGGGCTCGGTCAATTCCAGCAGCGGGTGGTCGGGTGGCACGACGATGCTGTGCGTCCAGCGGTAGCACGGCAGGGTGACCAGCGCGTCGTAGTGCGCCAGCGCCTCGGTGGCCACGCCGATGTCGGCCTCGCCGCTGAGCAGCATCTCGGCCACCTGCTTGGGCGAGCCCTGGTGCAGGTGCAGCGAGACCTGCGGGAACATGGCGCGGAAGTCGCGCACCACCTGCGGCAGCGCATAGCGCGCCTGCGAGTGGGTGGCCGCGATCGACAGGCGCCCTTCATGGCTGGCGCTGTAGTCCTGCCCCGCGCGGCGCAGGTTGTCGGCGTCGTGCAGCAGGCGCTCCACGATGGGCAGCACGGCCTCGCCCGGCGGGGTGAGGCCCGTGAGGCGCTTGCCCGCACGCACGAAGATCTCGATGCCCAATTCTTCCTCGAGCTCGCGGATCTGGCGGCTCACGCCCGGCTGCGAGGTGTAGAGGATGGAGGCGACTTCGGTCAGGTTGAAGCCGCTGCGCACGGTCTCGCGCACGGAACGCAGTTGCTGGAAGTTCATGGAGTGTCTCTGTAGTTCGTATCGGCAGGCGGATGCAACGGGCGACCCCGGCGATGGAGTCGCCAATGAAAAAAGGCGGCACAGGCCGCCCCTTTACTCACCAGGATCAGAAGCCTGGCAGCACCGATCCCTTGAACTCGGTCTGGATGAACTTGCGCACTTCCTCCGAGTGGTAGGCCTTCACCAGCTTGGCCACCCAAGGCTTGTCCTTGTCGGCTTCGCGCACGGCGATCAGGTTGACGTAGGGGCTCTTGGCGTTCTCTTGCGCAATCGCATCCTTGCCTGGGTTCAGGCCGGCGGAGAGCGCGAAGTTGGTGTTGATGGCCGAGGCGTCCAGGTCGTCG
Organism: Acidovorax sp. GW821-FHT10A04; assembly: GCF_059415825.1. Lineage (NCBI taxonomy): Bacteria > Pseudomonadati > Pseudomonadota > Betaproteobacteria > Burkholderiales > Comamonadaceae > Acidovorax > Acidovorax sp. GW821-FHT10A04. The sequence continues at coordinate 5,831 of NZ_JBWKNZ010000014.1, read as the reverse complement.
AGCGAACGGGGCAGTTGGGCGGCATCGAGTTCCACGAACTTGATCTTCTTGGGGTTGCTCACCACGTCCAGCGGCGTGGCCTTGAGGTCGGAGCCTTCACGCAGCTTGATCAGACCCTTGTCCTGCAGCACCAGCAGCACGCGGCCGCCGTTGGTCGGGTCGTTGGGTATGCCGAACTTGGCGCCTTCCTTGAGGTCCTCGAGCTTCTTGACCTTCTTGGAGTACAGGCCGATCGGGAAGTTGACGGTGTAGCCCACGGGCACGATCTTGTAGCCACGGTCCTTGACTTGGTTGTCCAGGTAGGGCTTGTGCTGGTAGCTGTTGGCATCGAGGTCGCCCGAGGCCAGGGCGGCGTTGGGCTGCACATAGTCGCTGAACTCGACGACCTGGATCTTCAGGCCGTCCTTCTCGGCGACCTTCTTGACCACTTCGAAGATCTGCGCGTGGGGGCCGCCCGTCACGCCGATCTTCAGGGGCTTGTCCTGCGCCATGGCGCCCGTGGCAAAACCAGTGGCGAGGGCCAGGGCAAGAGCGGACTGCAGGAGGGAGCGCTTATTCACGGAAAACACCTTTCGTTATGAGATGTTTCCACTATAGGGTTTGCCCTTTAAAACTCAAAAGAATAACTTTTAATTACCTTAGGTTCAATTGATATAAAGAAGTCAAGCAAGTGTCAACCACGCAAGGCCACGTTGTTGAGCTTGTCCAGCCGCTCGGGCCAGGTGCCCTCGGTGGCCGACTGCAGCAGGATGCGTGTCCACGCCACCCAGGCATCCCACTGCACGCGCTTGTCCCAGGAGTTGCCCCAGGCGCTGAACTGCTGCAGCGCGCTGGAGGCCGCGGCGGCGGCCTCCGCATCGCGGCCGGCAGACAGGTACAGCTGGGCCAGCACCATCTGCGGCTCGCCCACCCAGGGGTTGTGGCGCACGGCGCTCTCCAGCACGGCGGTGGCCACGTCAAGGTCGGCCAGGGGCTGGTCCTGCTGGATCACTGACCAGTACAGCGAGGTGGCCGCCGCTTCGTCGGTGGCCGACAGCTCGGCCGTGCAGCCGTTGAACACGGGCGGCATGGGCAGCAAGCCCTTGAGGCCCGGGTGCTGCAGCGCCAGGCCCAGCGCATTGATCTGGCTGACCATGCGGCCACTGGGGCGCATGGGGCCCGGCCACAGCGAGGCCGCCCAGTGCACGGCCTGCGGCCGCTGCTGCACCGTGGGAAAGCGCGAGTAGATGTCGTCCTGCCAGCTGAACCACTGCTCGATGGTGTCGGCCATGCTCACGATGATGAAGGCCGCCACCTCGTAGGGCGTGAGCGTGTGGGGCTTGCCGTCCTTCTCCAGCACCAGGCTGCCGTCGGCTTCGAATGCGCCGGCCAGCACGCGTTGCACGAACTGCGTGCGCGACTGGGTGCAGAACAGGTAGACCAGGTGCTCGGCCGAATCGCCAGCTATCTCGCGCACGCGGGCGCGTTCCTTGGCGGGGTCGAACTTCACCAGGTCCACGAAGGCATTGCCGTACACGCTGTGCAAGAGGCCCAGGAGGCGCACGTCGCGCGGCTGCTGCCACATGGCCAGCGAGCGTGCCACACCCACCAGGTGGTGGCGGAAGGTGCCGGCCTTGTGCCAGTCCTGCCCCACATTGCGCGCCAGCACGGTGGGCAGCACGGGGGCCAGGTCGGCGTCGCGGGCCAGCCATTCCTCGTCGAGCAGGGGCAAGGCGCGGGCCAGCAGGTCGGCATCGAGCGGTTGCAGTGGCAGCGGCGGCGTCATCACGGTGTCTCCTTATAGGTATGTCTTGTACCCAAGTATCGCCGCGAAGGCATGTTTGCACATCAATCCAGCATACTGGAATAAAAATCCATTAAACTGGAATCATGGACATCCACACCCGCATTGCCACGCGTTTGCGCGAACTGCGCGACGTGCGCGGCTACTCCCTCGAAGCGCTGGCCGAGCGCAGCGGCGTGAGCCGCTCCAACATCTCGTTGATCGAGCGCGGCCAGAGCAGCCCCACGGCAGCCGTGCTCGACAAACTGGCCATCGGCCTGGGCGTGGCGCTGGCCTCGTTCTTCGATGATGGCATCCCGGGCGCGGAACCGCCTTCCCCCGTGATCCGCGCCGGCGACCAGCCGGTATGGCAGGACCCGGCCTCGGGCTATGTGCGCCGCCGGCTGTCGCCCCCGGCGCCATCGCCGCTGCAGTTGGTGGAGGTGGTCTTCCCCGCGGGCCAGCGCGTGGCGCTGGACTCGGCCGTGCACGACGCCGACATCTACCAGCAGGTCTGGCTCGTCGAAGGCGCCATGGACCTCACCGTGGGCGAGACCACCTGGCACCTCAAGGCCGGCGACTGCCTGGCCATGCGCCTGAACCAGCCCATCGTGTTCCACAACCCCACGGGGCAGGACGCGCGCTACCTGGTGGCGCTGGCCACCCTGCCCTCCACCCCCATCCCCACCCGGAGAAACCCATGAATGCCGCCGCCAACACAACCCCTATCATCACCGTGCGCCGCCTGGGCGCCAACGAAGCCGCAGCCAGCGTCCAGGCCCTGGCCGAGGTGCTGATCGACTGCGTGCACGGTGGCGCGTCGGTGAGCTTCATGGCGCCCCTGCCGCAGAACAAGGCCCTGGCCTTCTGGCGCGGCGTGGCCGAGGGTGTGGCGCAGGGCGAGCGCGTGCTGCTGGTGGCCGAGGATGCGGCAGAGGGCATCGTGGGCACCGTGCAGCTCATCACCGCCATGCCCGACAACCAGCCCCACCGGGCCGACGTGGCCAAGATGCTGGTGCACCGCAAGGCGCGCCGCCGGGGCGTGGCCCAGCGCCTGATGGCCGCGCTCGACGATGCCGCGCGCAGCGAGGGCAAGAGCGTGCTGGTGCTGGACACGGTGACCGGCGGCGATGCCGAGCGCCTGTACGAGCGCGCTGGCTGGCAGCGCGTGGGCGCGGTGCCGCGCTACGCACTGATGCCCGACGGTGCCTTCTGCGGCACCACCTTTTTCTTCAAGCAGCTTTGACGCCACGCGCCGCCAGGCCCTGCAGCGCATCCAGCACTGCGCGCGTGGCTGCGCCGTGCGCCTGGTCGGTGCGGTAGGCCAGGCCCAGTTCGCGCAGTAGCGGCGGGTGCAGCGGGCGCACCTGCAGGCCGGCGTTGTCGGGATCGCCACTCCGTACGTCGGGCTGCTCCAGCGGCAGCAGGGCCGCGCCCTGCCCTGCGGCCACCAGGCTGCGCAACGCCAGCGGGTGATTGAGCTCCATGCGCGGGCGCCCGTGCAGCCCGGCCTGGGCGAACCAGGCCGCGATCAAGCGGTGCATCTGCGTGGCCGGGCCGAACGACATCCAGGGGTGCTCGGCCAGCCATTCGCCCGTGATGCGCCGGGGCGCCTTCCAGCCCGGCGGCAGCAGCGCCACCATGGGGTCGCTGCGCCAGTGCAGCACCTGTACCTGGCCGGTGGCGGCCTGCGGCAGGGCGACGATGGCCAGGTCCAGCGTGCCCGCCGCCAGGCGCGCCATGGCCTCGGCAGAGCCGAGCACATCGAGCCGCACGTCCACCCCCGGGCTCTGGAGGGCCAGCGTGTCCACCAGGCGCGGCAACAGGTGCGGGCTGACGCCCGCCGTGGTGCCCAGCCGCACCAGGCCTTCGAGGCCCTGGGCGCGGCGGCGCACCTGCTCCAGCACTTCGTCGGCCCCGGCCAGGAGGCGACGGCCGCCAGCCACCAGGGCCTCGCCCGCAGGCGTCAGGCCGGCCTGCCGGCGCCCGCGCACCACCAACTGCGCCCCCAGGCGCGACTCCAGTTCGCTGATGTGCAGGCTCACCGTGGGCGGCGCCAGGTGCAGCGCCTGCGCCGCGGCCGCCAGGGTGCCCAGGTCGGCAATGGCCACCAGGGTCTGCACCTGGTCGAGGTTGAGGTTACGCATCAGAAATCCTGAATCGAGCAGTCATTGAATTCAACTTTACAGATGTCTGGGCGCGCAACACCATCTCCGGATGCTTACCAACGACGTTTTTTTCATCGTGCTGCTGTCCGCCGCCCTCAATGCCGGCTGGAACAGCGCCATCAAGATCGGCGGCGACCGCATCACCGCCATGGCCATCACCACGCTGTTCGGCAGCGCGCTGTCGCTGCTGGTCCTGCCTTGGGTGGACTTGCCCGGCGCCGCGGCCTGGGCGCTGCTGGGCTTGTCGATTGCCATCCACACTGCCTACCACTTCGCGCTGCCGCTGGCCTACAACCACGGCGACCTGGGGCAGGTGTACCCCATCGCGCGCGGCTCTGCGCCGGTGATGGTGATGCTCGGCGGCGCCCTGTTCGCGGGGGAATGGCCCGGGCCTGGCGCCCTGGTGGGCGTGCTGTGCCTGTGCGCCGGGGTGCTGTCGCTGGCGCTGCTCAAGACACCCAAGGGCGGTGGCACCAGCAGCAGTCGAAAAGCGGTGGGTTACGCCTTGCTCACCGGCGCGCTGATCGCGGCCTACACGGTGGTGGATGCGCTCGGCGCCCGGCAGTCCGGCACGGCCATCGGTTTCGCGGTGCTGATCACGCTGGGCGACGGCATTGCCACAGCGCTCATCGTGCTGGGGTGGAAGGGGCGGCGCGCCTTCGTGGTGGACCGCCGTGCCCTGTGGCTGTGCGCTGCCGCGGGCACCATGCAGATGGGCGCCTACTGGACCGCCGTGTGGGCCCTGGCCCGCGCGCCCATGGGCCAGGTATCGGCCCTGCGCGAGACCAGCGTGCTGCTGGTCGCGCTGGTCTCGGCCTGGCTGCTCAAGGAGCGCGTGGGGCCGGGCCGCATCGCGGCAGCGGTGCTGGTGTTCGCAGGCATCGCGGGCATCCGGCTGGGCGCGTGACACAAGGCCGTCGGTTGCGGTTGGTATAAATGGCCATGTCCTTCGCAATGCCCCTGGCCACCCCTGCTCCCGGCGATCTCGCCAGCCCCGAGAACCCTATCCTCGTCCGCGGCCTCGAAGAGCGCGCCTTCAACGCCTGGCCCGCCCGCCAGAGCGTGCTGCACAGCGGCTGGGTGTTCCGTCTGTCGGGCGGCTTCACCAAGCGCGCCAATTCGGTGAATGCCGTCGAGGCCGGCGCGTCGTTCACCGGTGTGCGCGCTGCGGCCGAGGCGCTGTATACACGCCACGGCCTGCCGCCCGTGTTCCGCATGTCCCCCCTGGCGCACCCCGACGCCGACCGGGAACTCGCCGACGCCGGCTACACGCATTTCGACCCTTCGCTGGTGATGGCATCCGCCGGGCTGGACGCGGCTCAGGCCCATGCCGGCGTGCAGATCGACGCCACGCCTTCGGCCACCTGGCTCGATGGCTTTGCCGCGGCCAATGGGGTGCGTGCGCAATACCATGCCATCCACCACGGCATGGTGCATGCCATCGCCCTGCCCTGTGCATTTGCGAGCCTGCGCGACGGCTCGGGCCGGACCATCGGCTTCGGCCTGGCGGTGCTGGAGCGCGGGGCCATCGGGCTTTATGACATCGTGGTCGACCCGGAGTTGCGCGGGCTGGGGCATGGACGCGCGTTGGTGTGTGCGCTGCTGCAGTGGGGGCGTGAAGCGGGTGCTGTGTCCGCCTATCTGCAGGTGCGGGCGGTCAATGAGGTGGCTCAGCGGTTGTATGCGGGGTTGGGGTTTGTGGAGGTGTATCAGTACCACTATCGGATTCCGCCGTTGAAGGTTTGATGGGGTGGTGATGGTTGCTCCGTGCCCTTTCATAGGGCGGGGGCCGGGATGTGCGCCCGGCGGCGCACCTTCTTTCTTTTGCGTCGCCAAGAGGGTGTAGAAAAAACAAAATACAATCCTGCAGCATTGATTCAACAGGAGCAATGCGATGGCAA